>NZ_CP034346.1:2773750-3380312 GCF_003991425.1 Paenibacillus lutimineralis | reverse complement strand
TTGCCCAAGCTGGAAAAGACGAATCTGCAGCGCTGGCCTATACCTCAGCAAGGCATTTACCGTAAGCCAGAGTTAGTGATGTCTCTCGATGAATTACCGGAATCCATCAGGAAATGGGTGTACTCTGACAATGTGCTGGTACAGCGGAATTCGGGCCCATTAATCAAGCACCTGACGGAAGGGCTGCGGGAGCAAGGCGTTATTTTAACCGATTTGGAAACAGCGGCACGTCAATATCCGGAACTTGTAAAGCCCTATTTGATGCAAGCAGTCGAGACTGAAGAGAATCTGCTTACCGCGCAGCATGCCGCGCACTGGAGAGGCGGAGCTTTTATTTACATCCCTGAGGGGGTTCATGTGGAGGCCCCGCTGCAGACGCTATTTTTTGTAGACGAATCCGATACGCTCTTTATGCCGCATGTATTGGTGGTAGCCGAGAAGCGCAGCTCCGTAACACTGGTGGAGAATACCATGTCCTCCTTAAATAAGATTGTGGCGGTGAATCAAGCCGTTATGGAAGTATTCGTAGGCGAAGGGGCAAAGGTCAATGTCGTGTCATTGCATCAACTGGAAAGAGACTTGATCGACCTGACTTATCGGCGCGCCATCGTTGAACACGACGGACAAGTCAACTGGTTGATTGGCGAAATGAATTGGGGCAAGACGATGAGCGATACGGTATCTGTCCTCAAAGGCGAAGGGGCCGGTTCGGATATAAAGTCAATCTTGGTGGGATCCGGTCGTCAGACGATGAATATCACAGCCCGGACGGTCCATATCGGCAAGAATTCGCCAAGCGATATGGTAATCAGAGCGGTGATGAGAGAGCAGTCAACCGCTATATTGAATGGAATCACCAAAATTGAGAAGGGGGCAACAGGCGCGAACGGTCAGCAGACAGAAAAAATATTGATGCTGCATCCCGAGGCGCGCGGCGACGCCAATCCGATCCTGTTGATTGATGAAGACGATGTGAAAGCCGGACATGCTGCCAGCGTCGGGCAAGTTAATCCGGAACAGCTGTATTATTTGATGTCCAGAGGAATTAGCCGAGTAGAGGCCGAGCAGCTAATCGTGTATGGGTTCCTTGCTCCCGTCGTGGCCGAAGTACCGCTGGAGGGTGTAGCCACTCAGCTGCAAGCGCTCGTGGAGCAGAAGTTGGGACAAATCAAGGAATTGGATCAAGCAAGCATATCTGAATAAGGAGGATGACAACATATGGCCAAGGAAATGGTGGAGCTGGGGGAATATCAGTACGGCTTCAAAGATGCGCATCAAGCGGTGTTCCAATCTGGCAAAGGACTGACTCGTGAGATTGTTGCCACCATCTCGGAGATGAAGGGGGAACCCGACTGGATGCTCGACTTTCGGCTAAAGTCGCTGGAAGTGTTCCAAAGTATGCCGGTGCCTGCATGGGGTGGCGATTTGGGAGCCCTGGATTTCAATGATATCCAATATTACGTCAAGCCTTCCGAGAAGCAGGGCAAAACTTGGGAGGAAGTGCCGATCGAGATTAAGCAAACCTTTGACAAGCTTGGTATACCGGAAGCGGAACAGAAGTTTCTTGCCGGGGTGTCGGCCCAGTATGAATCCGAAGTCGTCTATCACAGCATCCAGAAAGAGCTGGAGGAACAAGGGGTTATATTCACAGATACCGACACAGCGCTGCGCGAGCATCCGGATCTGCTGCGTCAACATTTTGGCACCATTATTCCGCCGAGCGATAACAAATTTGCCGCACTGAACAGCGCGGTATGGTCCGGAGGAAGCTTTGTCTATGTTCCGAAAGGGGTAAAATGCGAGGTCCCTTTGCAAGCTTACTTCCGCATCAATTCGGAGAACATGGGACAATTCGAAAGAACGCTCATTATTATGGAAGAGGATAGCTTTGTCCATTATGTAGAGGGCTGCACGGCACCGATTTACAGCACGAACTCGCTTCATAGTGCCGTTGTAGAGATCATCTGTAAGCGAAATTCCCGTGCGCGATATACAACTATTCAAAATTGGGCGCCCAATATTTACAACATGGTGACAAAGCGGGCGATAGCCGAAGAAAACGCAACTATGGAATGGGTGGATGGCAATATTGGCTCGCGGCTGACGATGAAATACCCTTCCGTAGTGTTAAAAGGACGCGGTTCGAAGGGGAACATGCTCTCGATTGCGGTCGCTGGCAAAGGACAGCATCAAGATGCTGGGGCCAAAATGATTCATCTGGCTCCGGATACGACATCGACCATCATATCAAAATCGATCAGCAAACACGGTGGTAAAGTTACGTATCGTGGTCTGGCTTCTTTTGGACGAAAAGCTTTTGGCGCCAAGTCTAACATCAAATGCGACACGCTTATTCTCGATAATGAATCCACGTCAGATACGATACCTTATAACGAAATCATGAACGACAATATCACGCTGGAACACGAAGCGACCGTTTCCAAGGTATCCGAGGACCAGCTCTTCTACTTGATGAGCCGCGGCCTGTCCGAAGAAGAAGCGACCCAGATGATCGTGATGGGTTTCATCGAGCCGTTCACGAAAGAGCTGCCCATGGAATATGCGGTGGAAATGAACAGGCTTATCAAGCTGGAGATGGAAGGCAGTATAGGGTAGCCAGGGATATAGCTTACCTTCCTTAATGATCAATTACATTCCATAGGGAGTTTATTGCCTTGAAGAGCTAGAAGTATTTACAAGAGCAAGATCAAGCAGGTTACCGATCCAGACAAATATAAGTTGCGCTATGCGGTATTGTTGACCATGACAAACCACTAGCCGATCACCCATGGCGTTCCAGTGCTTCCGGGCTAAGCTTGGAATGAAATTGCCGCTGATGTGTCCGAATGGATGTTTTGTTAACTAGTAAACAATATGAGTGAATGGATGGTTAAACCTGCTATGGATCGAACTTAGCTCACCTGTCCACAACGATGGGCATCAACGATTTGAACATTTTATCAACGCTTATTGTAGTTCTGGCTCTACCATTTGTTTGTATAATTCGTTCCAAACGGGAGAAGGAACGGGCAATCGATGGCTCTTTGGCCAATCCCTTACGTTAATCATCTCGTATCTCTAGTAGAGTACGATCATTCGTAGAGCGATAGAGAACAACATTATCAATATATCAGTACAATTGGTTGTAAACTGTCCTTTAGTGAGAAAGCGGCAGCCGGTTCATGGTGACTGGCTGCCGCTTTTTATTGTGTTTTAAATAACCTGGTTCGTAGGTTACGCTTGGTATCCCTGTTATCGGGGGAAGCCGTGTCTCTTCGCACTCCACGCAATAATCAAAGCCACAAGCAGCAGAATCAATAGCACTACTGGAAACGACTGTGCACCCACAAGCTCCAGCAAAGTACCGCCTACGATTCCTCCACCAGCGATGGCCAGATTCCATACCGTGGTATTAATTGGCATTGCGATATCTACGCCTTCTTCACCGCTTGCAATGGCTTACGCGGCTTGCAGCAGGGTGGCGGCGCCCCCGAAGGTAAGTCCTCGCAACGCCACGGCCGAATAGACAACCGGTGCGATGTGTCGCCTCCCCATAGGGTAGCGGACGTAAGTACAAAACCGACTAGACTGATCAATACCAGCAGGCGCAACATGCGGTCGATGAGCAGGCCAACGACCCAGATGGAGACATGGGCGGCTAAGCCAAAGACTAGCAAGACAAGATCAACACGTCCTCCGAGTCCGGAAGGCTCGAGAAACGGCGCAATATACGTATATAAAATATTATGTACCAACATCCAGGTGAGCACAACCATGAGAATCGTGCGCAAGCCGGGCATAACAAACACCTGCCCTACGGTCATTCTTTTATTTGCTAGTCGCCTGGGATAATCCAGCACTTCCCACAACCCAACCGATAAAAAAAAGAGCGAGAAGAGACATGACACCGAATACGGCACGCTAGCCGATCAGGTCGCCGAGTAAGGTACCGATTGACACGCCGAAGGTTAGGGCAATCGGCACTCCTACCACCGCGACCGCCAAGGAGCGTCCTTTTAAGGTACCCGGCACCATACGGCGCGCGTAACCAGCGATCATTCCCTAAGCCGCGCCGGCGGCTACACCGGCGAACAATCGAGCAACAAGCGTCAAGGCATAGCCGGCCGACAAAGCAGTAATGGTGTTGAATCCAGGAAACCCGCAATAATAGAGAGCAGCAGCGGACGCCGGTAAACATGGCGAATGGAATGGCTGCCACGAGCGAGCCTATCGAATATAGGGTGACGAACTGTCCAGCCATCAGTGTTATTGTTTATGCTGAGACTCTCTCTTGTTCTTCGCGTCAAAGTTAGGGGAATATTTGTGCGTCGGAGAATATTTTTCAGAAATATTATCAGTATAGAGAATTGGATCGTGATTAAACAAGGCGAAATCAACCATAAAAAACAGCACCTCTTATTTCGAGGTGCTTTCGCAAATATTTGTAACAATGGATGATTAGATCAAAAATGATCGCTTTTCATTGGAGATTTAGAATGGCTTTCTTATTACTTTGATGATGCGAGCACCACCTCGGATAAGCTTATTTGCTTCGTTACGGTTTATTCTTACTAGAACAGAAATGTCTGTCGAGTTTTCAACGTCAAAGACCGAAAAAATCCGATCATTAGCAAACAATACGCCTTTCAACTCAACTTTTTTTCCATTACTTGGTTTTGGAGGCGTATCTCGAAAGATAGTCCGCATCACGCCTGCACGAATGAGGCTCGCAGCTTGTTTGGCAGTCGTTCGGACAGCAAATACTGGGTCAATTTCGACCCCAGGTGCTTTAGCCTCCACTTCAACAATTAGGAAAAATTGGTTACCGATCTTTGCAATACTATTCGCTCCAATAGTTACCGGCTGGACTGTTTTCGCCATGTCACGTCACCTCCCTGGGGCATTATACGGAGGATGAAGTGTAATTGACAGTGATAATCGCCTCAGACTTCGATTTTTAGATTCATGACCTTCCTCACTAGTGAAATTATCTTTGGGATGGTTTTTTTCTCATTTATTGCTGATTCAAAGGATCATTATTCGACTTGTTATACTTTTTTTATTAAAAATCCGTTCAGGGTTAATAAGGTCGATTCGTTTAACTTTATGTTATTTAAAACGTCCATAATGCTTCCCATAAGACAGAATCTTATTATATAAGCTCTGATCTTTTAATGCTTTAAGTGGATATATTTGCGGCCGAGTATTCAATTCCAGAATCCAGGGTTTCCTTTTTGAGTCAACAGCTACATCCAAGCCGAGTTCTTGGAATCCTTTGTGATGGCGATCAAAGTTTTTGCCAACGGCAACACCAAGTCTTTTGAGTTCTAACTCTAGCTGTGGGGTGTAGGTGGAGCTGAAATCGGCACCATTCATCGTCTTGCCGAATGTTCTAATGGTGCCTCCTTGATTATAATTGGTGGCTACTTTGTTGGGGTTGCCGACTTTGGTGAATAGGGCGGTGCTGACCCAATTCCCCAGTCTGGTTTTCTGGACCATAACCCGGATATCGAATGGCTTACCATTGCTTTTGGCTAAGCGAATTCCTTTTTGCAGCAGATAAGATCTGCTCCCTGCAAAGCGTTTCAGATCACGATACAATTGAGTTGTACTTGAGTACGATGTTTTAGTAGTATTCAGCTGGCTTTGGCAGCCCTTCTCTGTTTTACGAATACGGATAATATTTTTTCCGCCTGATCCATTGGTCGGCTTAAAGAAGAAATTGTTATAGTCGTCCAGCATAGAGGACAGATTTTTTTTGTTAAAAGGTAATGTGCGTGGTACGTATTTTTGGAAATAGGGATCTTTAAGTAACCACTGGGTTTTCGTCCATTTACTCTTGATGGTGGTGCTTTTATATTTCATTGTTAAGAGACTCACCCCTTGTTTTTTTGTTTAGTTTATGCCAAATAGTAGAGCGAGTCTCCATGATGGCCTTGAACCAAGGTATGAGCCCAAGACCATTTTTTATCGAATAACAAGCCGAGGAACCGCGCCTATCCAAAGCCCTACCACCCTTGCTGGGCCGACCACGGTAGCCTAGTTAGTCCGTTTGTTCCGTTTACGGAGTAACCTTGGTGATCCCGTGATCCCAAAGATCGTGATTGTAGTTCTATACATTAGTCATTTTTTTCTTTCCTTACCTCCTAGCAGAAAACCAACCGGTTCGCTTTAATGAGCTAAAAAGACAGATAGTAGCTACTACTCATAAAACATTGAGTTCACAACTCAAAGAATTGGAGGTAGATGGTATGGTGAAATAGTGAGTGGGCCAGAATACTCGAGATATCCTAGCCTTACATAAGCCAACTCATTCGAAAATGAATAAAAAATAGCCAACTCATCGGAGTTGGTTTTTTTGTGGGCATTTGTTCAAATGGAAGGTTTATTCTATTGAATCATTAGGGCCTACTCGTACCACAATATACTTTACTGGATACGAATTTGAAGTTTCGATAGAAAATTCCCTGATGATATCTCAATTTTACCCTCTTTGAAAATTATCCATTAGTTTGTGTTTTCAATAAAACATCAA
Organism: Paenibacillus lutimineralis; assembly: GCF_003991425.1. NCBI lineage: Bacteria > Bacillati > Bacillota > Bacilli > Caryophanales > Paenibacillaceae > Paenibacillus > Paenibacillus lutimineralis. The sequence goes on along the minus strand of NZ_CP034346.1, from coordinate 3,373,777 downwards.
CGCCTTGTATTCTCGTCTATTTTCACCAAAAATAGACGATACGACTAAGGCACTATATCACACTGGACATACATTGATATGGAGTTATCGTGAAGGAGGTATCGCATGCAGATGGTTCGAAAGGCCATAATCCCTGCTGCCGGCTTAGGTACACGTTTTTTGCCGATTACAAAGGCAATTCCTAAGGAACTACTGCCAGTTATAAATAAACCTGCTATTCATTACATCGTCGAAGAGGCTGTTGCATCCGGCATTGAAGATGTCATCATTATTACTGGTCGAAATAAACGTGCTATTGAAGACTATTTTGACCATCATCCCCAGATCGAGCAAGTGTTGAAAAAAAGGGGGGATATTCGGGTACTCCAATGGATGGACGAAATCCCGAATATGGCAAATTTTCAATACATCAGACAAAACGATCCCCTTGGGCTTGGGCATGCCATTTGGACCGCCCGCAAGGCGGTGGGGCAAGAGACTTTCGCTGTTTTGTTAGCAGACATGATATTTCATAGTCAGAAGCCTTGTCTGCAGCAATTGTTAGAGAGCTACCATAAGCAGCCTGCGACTGTGATTGGTGTCCAGTCCGTAATTCCCCAAGATATTAAAAAGTTCGGAATTCTGGATGGAGAGAAAGTAAGCGACAAGCTTTACCGAATTAAGTCACTGGTGGAAAAACCTAAAAGCGATCCTCCCTCGAATCTGGCGATTATAGGCAGGTATATCCTTGAGCCACAAATTTTTGATGAACTTTCGACTCTGCCTCCTCCGAAACTTGGAGAAGAAGTACAACTTACGGACGCTTTGCGGAACCTATCACAGAAGACAACATGCTATGCTTTGGAATGTGAAGGCAACTCATACGACATAGGCGATCAAATGGGGCTGATAAAGGCCAATGTGGAGTATGCTCTGCATCATGAACTTCTAAAAAAAGAAATGCAAGGATACTTGCGAGGTATCCTCAATTCAGAGAAAAAGGGTGAAAATGCGTGAAGACCATTCTAATAACCGGGGTAGCAGGATTCCTGGGGAGTCATTTAGCAAAAGATCTGGTCGCGGAAGGAAACCGGGTTATTGGTGTAGATAATTTATCTACAGGTAAAATGTCTAACATCGATACCCTGTTGAAGAATGATAACTTTGTTTTCATCCAGGCGGATGCTTCCTCAGAAAAATGGTTGCTACTAGATTCGCTATCTGATGTGAGGGAGATTTATCACCTGGCGTCGCCTGCTTCACCTAAATATTATCAATCCGCTTCTCTCGAAACTATTTCCATCAACACTGTTGGTACTATGCATATGCTTGAACTAGCAAGACGGACTGGAGCCAAAATGCTGTATACAAGTACAAGTGAAGCATACGGAGATCCCGACGTTCATCCGCAGCCGGAGCATTACAGAGGGAATGTTAATACCTGGGGGCCCCGGGCCTGTTATGATGAATCTAAACGGCTCGGCGAGGTGTTCTGCTACGAGTATTTCCACAAGTTCCAAGTGGATATAAGAGTGGCCCGAATCTTCAATACCTATTCAGCAGGTCTGAGAAGCGACGATGGCAGGGTGATTTCTAACTTTGTTGATCAGGCTCTTACGGGCAAGGATCTAACTGTTTATGGGGATGGAATGCAAACCCGTTCTTTTTGTTATGCAGACGATACAATCCGGGGCTTGAAATTAATGATGGAGAAAGAGGCGGCTAGTGGAGAGATTATTAATATTGGCAATCCTACCGAGCACACTATTTTAGAACTAGCGGAATATATTGATCAGCTTACTGGTGGAAATTGCCGGATTACCTTCCACCCCTTGCCGATTGATGATCCCAAGCAGCGCCGCCCAAACATTGAGAAAGCCAATAATCTTCTCGGATGGGAGCCAGTTATCGATCTGAAAGAAGGCTTGCGGCGGATGATTCGGGAATATCGTCAATGAACAGAGGGGAGGAACTATGATGAGGGTTGTTTGCGTGGGATCTGGGTACGTGGGATCTGTAACAGCAGCTGCTTTTGCATTTTTGGGCCATGATACGACGGTAATTGATATTGATCCGAATAAAATTAGGATGATTCAGTCAGGGAACAGTCCCATTTATGAGCCGGAATTGGATCGGCTTATTTCCATGACAATTGAAAAAACTCTTCATGCGGAGACCGGATATGACAGTGTAAACCAGGCAGATATCATTTTTATCTGTGTGGGCACACCTTCTAAAGCGGATGGAACGGTGGATTTGACTTACGTGACACAGGTTGCTGAGCAAATTGCCCCACGCCTAAATCCGGATTCATTCACCGTGATTGTTAACAAATCGACGGTCCCTGTAGGGACGGCCGAAAGAGTTACAGCTATAGTAAAGCAAATATCAGGACTACAGGCGGGAATACACTTTTCCGTTGTCAGTAATCCCGAATTTTTGAGGGAAGGATCTGCCTTGGAAGATGTATTCTTTCCAGATCGTATCGTCATCGGCACGGAGAGCGAACAAGCAAAAATTGTAATGCGGGAGCTATACGACCGACTTTTGAAACGTCACGATTATGAACAATGGAGTGAGACCTTTTCATGTCTGAACCAACCTGATAAACCGCCAGCTATATACTTTGAGACAGACTCGAAGAGCGCTGAGATGATCAAGTATGCCTCCAACGCCTTTTTATCTGTAAAAATCAGTTATATCAATGAAGTTGCTCGTCTATGCGATGCTTTGGGAGCTCAGGTACAGCATGTTGCAAAAGGCATGGGACTTGATGATCGGATCGGTAACAAATTTCTTCAGGTTTCCAGCGGTTGGGGAGGGAGTTGCTTTCCAAAAGATACAATAGAACTTCTGTCAACAAGCCAAAAATACGGAAGAGAACTTACAGTAGTCAAAGCTGCGATCGATTCGAATCTCACAATGCATGAATATTGCGTAGATAAGATCAAAAGTCGACTCAAATCCCTAAATGGTAAAACTATAGGGATTCTGGGGCTCACGTTTAAACCAAACACAGACGATGTTAGGAAAAGCCAAGCTCAAGTCATTATTGCTAAGCTTCTTGAGCTAGGGGCTAATATAAAGGTCCATGATCCAAAAGGGATGGAAATGTTCCGGAAATTCAACATGGAATTTCCGATTATTTACTGCGAGAAGCCAGAGGAGACAGCTCAATATGCCGACGCAATTGTTCTCTTGACTCACTGGGACCAGTATCTGCAGTTGGATTGGTCTGAATTGTATAGCCGAATGAGTAATCCATATATATTGGATACTAGAAATGTGCTCCCTCGTTCTGAATTAAACCATATGGGATTTCAAGTGGAGGGACTTGGCACTTCATAAGTTTTGTTAAGGTCCCCTCCTGGTCGACAACAAGTAGGCCCATCCATTTAGATGGACCTTTGTAGTTAACAAGAGGGGACTTTTCCTTATTCCCAGGATCCTTATATTAGAATTTGGGTCAGCTTTTGTTTTAATTGATCCAAATCAACAATCAGATCCTCTTCACCATCCCATCTCATCCCATCCCAGGTTACGCCTTCACCTACCAATGAATGATAATCTAGATTGCAATGGTTGCTGATTCTCCAATAGCAATCCTTTATCCAATTAGGTGTGAAGATTTCAATAATGGATGTCCCTGGTTTACAGAAAGTGATATTCGACAGTCCTGCGCCGTGAGGTGCAACAACGACTTTGGCGTTGTTAAATAGACGGATTTGCTCATCCATACTCATTTTTTCCAGTGTATAGATTTTGAATCCGTGAGATGTCAACAGATCAATAACATCCGTTTCATTTAAGGTTCTGCGACGTGTCGCTTTCAAACGGCTGATATAAATATACTCACTTCCTTGACCCTTGACATCCAAACCGCGGTCAAACAAAAAGACCTTCCTTAAGAACTCTGACGACCATTTTGGATAACCGCGCCGTTCGGTATGTGACATCACGACTACATTGCCAGCTTTCAAGTGGAAATTTTCATGAGTCTCAATAATCTGTTCTGGATCAATGCCCAGCATTCGCAAAGACTCTTCCTGAAATGGTCTCGGGCCATCGGCATCACTATCCCAAAAAATTTTGCTTCTCGGGTTAATCACGTATTTATCCACTTTAATACCACTAAGCTGAAGTATATGCAGCCTACCCAAAACATCATACAACCAATGGAAGTAATTTTGGCTGTCTGAAAACCCCAGGGAGGCAACAGTATCTGGTGTATATAATAACGGATGTGGAGCCCATCTGCTGAAAGCTGGGTGAATCCCAAAGTTTTGGCCAATGGAAAACTCCATCGACACATCTTCAAGCAGGACGTTGTCAGGTGTAATGACAGATCCGTTGATGCCCCAAATTCTCCCTGATGGAATAACGGCAGCGAAGCTACTAGGCGAGGACACTCGAGCTTCATTAAATCGGATACTGCCATCCATATCTCGAGCTTCGAGATAAAAATCGGAAAAGCCAGGATAAAGCTCTTTGTATACTGGAGCAATCAGTCTCCCCTGTTCAGCGGACTGGCTGATCCAAGCCGGGGTGTTATCAAAACGGGAGGGAGCTATTGTGATATCGCCTTCTTCGCCGATCCAATGAGGCAAGGGTGAGTTTCGATTTTCGTTGGGCGGCTGATGATCCATTTCTTGCTCAAGAGAATGAACGGGATGATTAACCGTTGCTCTTGTGTGTCTTAATCTCTTTCTCCGTCTGAGGCGCTGTTTTCTCTTCAGTCGGAGTTTTCTCTTCAGTCGGAGCTTTCGTTCCAGTCTAATCTTCTTTATTTTTTTCAATTTCTTTTTTGATTTCGTTTTTTTCTTTTTAGCGCTTTTGGCTCGGTTTTTTTTTTCTTCAATTGTAGCGCTCTTCCGTTTCAATCGGATGCTCATCCTTTTTCCTCCTTGGATCGATTTGATTCAATGCCTGCAAGCCTAAGTAGCTGTTCCAAACCGTCGACAGGCACATAGATGTTCTGTTCAAATAAATGCTGTTGTTGCGGATCAAGATATCCATTTTCCACCATGCTATAGTAGTCTAGCTGCAGATAATTACTCATTTCCCAGTAACATACCGGCGTATAGTCACGTGCGAATATTTCTATTATTTTGGTTCCCGGATGACAGAAGGAAAGATTAGCTAACCCTGAACCGTGTGGTGCAACAATTGCAGAAGCGGAAGAAAAGGCCTCAATCTGCTGTGCAACCGTCAGATCTTCAAGCACTACTGCGGTAAATCCGTAATCATCCAGCAGACCAGTGACTTGATCCTCATTTAAAATTTTACGCTTGTTGGATTTAGAACGGCTAATATAAATTCTGTCAGCGCCTGTATGCCTAAAGTTATGTTTCTCGTACAATTCCTGTCTCATGAATTGAAAGGGCCAGCTTCCGTATTCTAGAAAAGCGTGCATGGAAATCGACGGAACAACTAACTGCTTGGCTTTCAGATTCATATTTGGATAGGTGAACAAAATCTGGTCACGGGAAATCCCGAGCATGGCAAGGGTCTCGTATTGGAATGGGGAACGAATATTTTGATTAATGACATATTTGTCGATCTTAATTCCGCTTAAGCGCAGCAGATGGATACGTGCAAGAACGTCGTATAACCAGTGGAAATAGGTTTCACTGCTGAAAAAGCTGAGGACTGCCACCGTATCGGCAATCTCAATTAAAGATCGCGGAGAGGTTGTTGTAAATGCGGGATGCTGGTCTTCAGGCATCAGCTGCAATGAGACGTCCCATAAAAGGTGATTATCAGGTGTAATCACTGATCCTTCTTCTCCCAGCACCCGTCCTTCCGGGATTACAGCAACAAAGGCTGACGGCAGCTGTTTCACGCGCTCCGGGAACAAGGGTGACTCAAGACCCTTTGACGCTGTGAAATGGAAGGTCTCGTTCGTATGGAATTCTAAAAAGATATGATCCTCTCCACGTTGGCGGCTATGTTCAACCCATTCCGCCGTCGTTTTATATAGGCCTTTCGGTGGACCGCTGTGCAGTTCAACGGCCTGCATCATCGGGTGTTTCCCGCTAGTACGATGAGGATTGAGGCGGCTCAAAACCTTCCTTTTCTTGATTGGTTGTCGCGGAATTTTATTTCTCAAAAATCTTTTTTTTTTCGTTTGGGTGTAAAACCTTGGTATTTACGAACGGTGCCTTTCTTTCGCCTATGACGTTTTTTCGCATGACGTTTTTTAATACCTTTACGGTATAAATGGATTCGCAGGCGTTGTCTGTTCAACTTTACACCTCCAATTTTATAGCCATCATATGCACAAGCAAGAGAAGAGCATATGTTACACGCCTATATCTCAGTATAATTGGCGTTTGACCATGTCAATTGGCCGGAACTAGACAAGTTCATCATGTGTATTCTGTGTTCTAAAAATGAATAAAGGCGGGATCCTCGGATGAGTACACAACTTGTGATGGAAAGAAAGCATCTCTTGAATTTAAGTAATATTGAGCTTCCTACTGGGTTTACTTTGCAAAGCTATCAACCGGGTTATGAGAAAGATTGGGAGAATATCATTCAGCAGTCGTTTGGACAATTCTTTGATTTTTCTATGATGACGAATGATCCTTCCTTTCAACCAAATCGAATTTTCTTTGTGATTTCGCCTGAAGGCGTCCCAGTATCGACTTCATCTGCATTCTGGCAGGAGAATTGGGGAGTTGACACGGGTTATCTTCATATGGTGGCGACTTATCCCGATTACAGGGGAATGGGGCTTGGTTACGCTGTGACTTTGGCTGCGATGCAGCAAATGGTTGCAGAGAACAAAACAAGAGCGGTATTGCAGACGGATGATCACCGTATATCGGCTATTAAAATGTATTTGAAGCTTGGATATGAACCCAAATTAACGGAATGGGAGCATGTTTATCGCTGGCGGCAGCTATTGCACCAGTTAGGTTTCTACGATTTGTTGAATCAACTTTTTATGTAAATCTTACAAACGAAAAACAGCCTTGTTCTGGATGGATACCAGAGCAAGGCTGTATTCTTATCCATGTTTTGCGCGAAGGACTTGACGTGTCGATTGGACGACACGATCAATATCCTTATCTGTCAATTTGGAGGACAAGGGGAGGCTGACGGTTTGTTGTCCGACTCGCTGTGCGTGTGGATAATCTTCGGGCCTCCAGCCAAAAGCAGTTTGATAAAAGGGATGTTCGGGCAGGCTCAGGTAATGAACTCCTGTGCCGATTCCAAGAGCATTCATTTGCTCCAGAAATTCATCCCTCCCTAGACCGCACTGGTTTTTATCGATCAGCAGGGTGTACAGATGATACGAATGACGGGTACCAGGAGTTGTTGAGGCTGGGAGGATAACCGGTAGGTCACCCAATTCCTGGTTATATCTGTTCCAGATGTGCTGGCGCTTTAGCCAACTCTCCTCCACCCGAGCAAGTTGATGGATACCCAAGGCCGCTTGAAGGTCTATCATATTATATTTATATCCTGGTGCTAGAACGGAATAGTGCTGAAAGCCTGAATCCGAGAAACGTTTCCACGCATCCTTGGATAGACCATGCAACCCTAGCACTTGAATTTTTCGAATATCTTCTTCGGTTCTAGCAAGAACCATTCCGCCTTCTCCGGTGGTGATATTCTTGGTGACATAAAAGCTGAAACAACCAAAGTCGCCAATAGTTCCTGCCTTCTGACCGTGGTATTCGGTCTCTACCGCATGTGCGCAGTCCTCGATTACCTTTAGTCCGTACTTAAGAGAAATGGTTATGATTTCATCCATTTCACAAGGTCTTCCCGCAAAATGTACCGGCAAGATTGCTTTGGTGTGTTCTGTTATTTTCTCTTTGATCCGCTGTGGATCAATATTCATAGTAACCGGGTCGATATCGGCTAAAACAGGGGTGGCACCGCAGTGAATGATCGTGTTGATCGTAGCACAAAAGGTCATGGGTGTTGTGATAACTTCGTCTCCTGGCCCAATCCCTGCAGTAAGAAGGGAGAGGTGGAGCGCGGCTGTACAGGAATTCAAAGCAGCTGCATGTTCCACACCCTTATATTTTTTAAAAGCATCCACAAAAGTCGCGACCTTGCCACCAGTACCAATCCATCCGGACTCAAGAGACCGAATGACTTCCTGTATTTCCTCTTTCTGAATATCAGGAGCACCGAATGAGAGAAACGGCTTATCCTCTTTAGACATTGATGTTACTCGCCTCCAATTTTACGTTCCTTTTTTGTATCAGATTCTAAAATGGAATATGGGGACACCGTTATTTGCACCAGAAGAAATGTATATTTTTCCGGCTTGATTACCATAGAAATTTCAAGAATTAGGTAAAATACTTATTTCATTCTTTTAGAATTGGCATACTTTATATAAAAGAGAGACTACAAGGAAGGGAATGACACTCATGCTTGTGACAACGATAGCGACATGGAATGAATTCGCAGAAGCCCTGCTCTTAGCGAAATCAGTAAAAGAGCATCATCCCGACGCTTCAGTCATTGTATGTCTGGCAGAGAATTCTCTACCTGAATCTGCAAGATATCCATGGATCCATCACTTTGTATTGGCAAGAGATTTGGGGATACCCGATTTTGATGCATATATGTCCCAATTTCAGGGATTTCAGCATGTATCGGCGCTTAAGGGGTATTTATTTCGTTTTTTGGCGGATGTGTATAGCGAAGAGAATGAATTCATCTATCTGGATGCTCGGATGCTGGTAGTCAGTCCTTTACTAGAATTAAGGTCAATGTTGTCTTCATCTACGATTGTATTGACCCCGCACTTTCTAGCACCTTTTCCCCGTACAAATTGCTCACGGGAGGTTCAGGTGTTGGAGGAAGGCACTTTTCATGCGGGAATGATAGGCATAACAAGGACACAAGAGTTGGGTCGCCTATTGAACTGGTGGATTCGGGTGATTCGGGAGTTTAGTGGTCAGGATGATTATGGTGGAAATCAGCCCGATCAGAAATATTTGAATTTGATCCCATCCTTGTTTCAGGCGGCCATTCTCAGACATCCCGGCTACAATGTCGGATTCTGGAACATTCACGAACAGGAGCGATTTATATTGAATAGATGGAGATATACTGTAGGATCAGAAAGTCTCCGCTGCTTCAATTTTAATAACTATTACTCCAGCTTGACGAATGCAATGGAAGCTCTTTTCTCTCATAATGCGTCCATTTATCAATTGTGGGCACAGTATTCAAATGCCTTACAACAATTGAAGTCCGGTTGATTGCTCTGGTCAGAAAGGAAGGTGGCAGGATGATTATCTCGACAGTAACGGCAGCCAACTATCTCCACAGGGCAAAGGTTATGGCTCGCTCAGTCAAGCGGCATATGCCTGACGCTAAAGTTGTGGTTTGTCTTGTAGAGAAGGATATGATTCAGGATGCGGTGAATGTGCCGTGGTTTGATGAAATTGTTTTAGCGAAGGATCTTGGCATTCCACATTTTCCGCAGCTTATGCTTAAATATAATGTCCTCGAAGCCATTTGCGCGGTCGTCACCCTATTTTACTCCTTCTTGTTGAATCGTTTTCCTTCAGAAAAATACTTTATCCATCTGGATTCTGACGTCCAGGTCATGAATCGCTTTGATGACTTGATCCGAGCGCTGGATGAGAAACCGATTGTACTTACACCTCATTTTATTAACAGTGATTATTTCAATTTCACCACTACACGTTACGGTGTATATAACGCGGGTTTCTCAGCCATAAGACGTTCGGGTGAAGCCAAGCGGTTTGTTCATTGGTGGGGGGAACGAAGTTATGATCTAGGTTTTGTGGATTACATCCATTTTGCCAATCAAAAGTGGTTGGATCTTGCACCCGGTTTCTTTGATGTGTGTTCTTTTCAGCACCCCGGTTATAATATGGCCTTTTGGAATATCCATGAGCGCAACCTTGAATATCAGGATGGAAGGTACCTTACTAATGGATTGCCTGTTTGCTTTTTTCATTATTCAAACTCATGGATTCAAAATTACTTGGAGGGCAGCCCGGATCCGGGATCGCCTCTCTATCAAATGGTTTCCGCCTATTTGCTCGAATCGATTGAACTGGGCCAGTATGCGATAAGCAAGACACCATGGAGTTATAATTATTTTGATCATGGAGGAACGGTTGAGTCAATCAGGAACCAGGTGAGGTCAAACCCCGGACTTGCCTTCAAATTGCCGGATCCTTTCAAGGGATCGCATCACAGTCTATTATCAGATGACGTATTCGGCCTACAGGCGCTTGTCAACCAGTTGTGGGTTGCCGCAGAGAACGGAGGTAACCTTCCATTAAGTGCGAACCGGTATCATGTTGGTCCATGGGAGAATTTTAGGCTGATCCATTTGGATGGGGACAGAATCGCTCTTCAGTCTCTTGCCAATCATAAATATGTCACTGCAGAACATGGGGGAGAGGGCGAGCTCATCGCGAATCGTGATCATATCGGCTCATGGGAAACCTTCCAACTCTTGGATTATGGTGAAGGTCGCTCTGCCTTAAAATCTATAGCTAACGATAAATTTGTAACGGTAGAATCTGAGGGACCGTGCACGCTTCTGCCCAATGCGACTGAAGTCGGGTTAAATCAATTATTTTATATCTCAAAGTTGTAAGTTGTGAATAGGGGAGGGGTATGTATGGCTATTAAAGTTTCATTGCGTTCTGTGGATGGACTGTATTACATGAGTGCAGAAGGAGGGGGTGGAAGAGAGATTGTGGCCAATCGAAGAAGTGTAGGTCCATGGGAGACATTCTGGTTGCATTTTGCTGACCTCTGGAGCGATATTGTGTACTTCAAAACATTTGATAATCAGTATGTTCTGACCGCTGAAAATGGCGGTGGTGACCTTATCGTGGCTAATCGACATCAGGTCGGCCCCTGGGAACTATTTAGGATTGATAATTTTGCGAATAATCTCATTTCTCTGCAGGCAAGCAGCGGACATTATGTATGCTTCAATCAAGGTGGCAACGATCTTGTCATTGCGAATAGAAATGAACGTGGACCATGGGAATCCATCATTATAGAGTTGTTATAATTACAAAATTTATTCATTTTAGCGGAGGTCAAGTCAAGTGCGAATTTCGATGTAAGTTAAAGCCCGCACTGATCAATTTGACTCTAGTAATCGTGTATAGTAACATAAAGTTATATTTACTAAGGAGAGATGTTGATGTCGGCGGTAGTTCTTAACTAACCAAATTCCATACTTGAAGTTTTCAACAGTCCTTGGGACCAATTGCTGATATAGCATGGTTTTTTTGTGATGGGATTTTTGAAGGCTTCGGAATTAGTTAAGAACAGCGGATAATAATCAAAGCCTTAGTGCTGCCTATTGTTATGCACCTACAATCCGTGCTGTTTTCAGCGCGGTTTTTTGTTTTTTTACGGTGTTTATTTAGGCAGTGTTCAAAAAGGGCAGGGATGACGTATGTTCATTCCTGCCCTTTTTGTATTTTCATAATGGTAAAATAACAATTTTTAGGAGGGTTTGTGTGAAGACGTACATTGAACAAGCAAGTCAGAATACCCGGCTGCAGGAAGGGACGCAGGTGATCGAGCAGCTACTACTCGAATGCTACTTGAACCCGGGGATTTCAACGAAAGAGTTGGCACGTAAAACGCTGCTTCCAACCCCTGTGGCTGCGGCAATTAAACGGGAATTGATTAAAGCAGGGGCGCTCGTGCAGGAACGCGGCGTCCGTTGTACAACGGACGGACTCGCATCGATTGAACAGGAATGGGGATACCGAGGCTTGAATCATTCCCTTTATCACGAGCTGCTTGATGAGACAAAATGGATCGAGAGTCTGAAAGATACGCTGGCTATATTGGAGGAACTCTTGTCGCTGCGGCCTTCCGTGGACGTTCAGATTGATCAGTCCAAATGCACGCCGGAAACGAGCCTGCGCCGGGCTATCCTTTGTTTGAAGCAGCATGCATTGATTGGAAAGAAAATTTTATGTGTCGGCGATGATGACCTGGTGAGTGTGTCTATTGGTCTGCTGCTGCAGCGTTTGTTTCCAGATGGCGGACACACCGTTACGCATGTGGATGTTCTGGATATTGACGAAAGATTCTTAACGTACATTGAAACGATTGCAAAGGAGCGAGGACTGCCGATTCGGTGCCATCGGATGGATTTGAGGGAGCCGCTGCCGGAAAACCTGCACGGTCAGTATGATTGTTTCTTTACAGATCCGCCCTATACGCTTCAGGGAATGGGGTTGTTCGTATCACGCGGCATGCAGGCATTAAAGAGGGAGAGAGGGCTGCCGATTTTTCTGTCTTTTGCCCATAAATCGCCTGCGTTTATGCTTGCCATGCAACGGGAATTTGTTCGCATGGGGCTTACGGTCAGTGCTAATTTCCCGCAATTCAACGCCTATGAAGGCGCGGAAATGATCGCCAACCGGAGCCAGATGTTCATTCTGCGGACAACAGATCAGTCAAAACCGGAATATCCGGAGGTATTTACGGACGCCTTGTATACAGGCGAGGTGAAACAAACGCTTCGAACTTACCGTTGCAAGCAGTGCTCAAGAGATGTGTATGTTGGAATTAACGGGGAATTTGCGACCATAGAGCAGCTTAAGAATGAAGGATGCACGGGCTGCGGTCATGATACGTTTGAGTTGGTGGCCAAAAAATGGGTATCTCCAGAAAGGAATGACAAGCGTGATCATACGGCAGATTGAAGCTCATGATTTGACTGAGATAGCGAAATGGGAACGGGAGATTTCCAAGATCTCTTTTGGCGAGGAAGCCATTACGGACTTGTCTTTTCACTTGCACAAGCTGGAGAAAGCCATGATTCGCGAACGGTCTGGAATGCTGGTGTTGGACATTGACGGCTGCGCCGCGGGATGGATGTGGATGGGATTCAGGGTGAATTCCGTTACACAGGAGACTTATATGCAGTTCAGGAGTTTTTACATTAGCGAGCCTTTTCGCGGTACTGCAGGCGTAGACAAGCTATTTGAAGCGGGTATTTCATTCGCAAAACAAAAAGGAGTCCAAAGAATCGTGGGACATGTCCATGTTCATAATCTGCCGATGCGAACCCTGTATAAAAAATATGGCTTTATGCCGACACATTTGACGATGGAATATAGCGAATGCGGTATAGCGGGGGAGAAAGAACATGATTAAATGCTTGATATGGGATCTTGATGATACATTATGGCAGGGAACATTGTCTGAAGACGGGGATGTTAAGTTGCGTTCGGGCATCAGAGAGGTCTTGCGTACGCTTGATCATCGTGGGATTCTGCAGAGTATTGCCAGTCGAAACGATCCGTATCGGGCATCACAAAAGCTGGCGGAGCTTGGAATCGATCACTTTTTCCTATACCCGCAATTCGGCTGGGGGTCAAAAACGGACAGCGTTCGAAAAATCGCCCAAGAGATGAACATCAGCACCGATTCGCTTGCATTTATTGACGACAATCCGTATGAAAGGTATGAAGTAAGTACTTTCCTGCCTGACGTTTATGTGTACGAAGCCGGTGCCGCGGCGGAACTTCCCGAACTTCCCGAATTTCAGTTTGCCATCTCGGAGGAAAGCTCCAACCGCCGTCAACAAATGATGTCGCGATGGGAACGGAACACAGCTGAGCAGCGGTTTAGTGGTACGAGAGAGGAATTTCTGCACTCATGCGATATGAGATTATCCGTACGAGACGCACGAAACGGAGATTTATTGCGAATGTTCGAACTGGCGTCGCGTACGACCCAATTCAATAATCTTGTTCAGGCTCCATCGACGTCTGTCATCCAGTCTTATTTAGATTCGGAAGGAAAGTACATCTATGTCGGACAGATGAAGGACCGTTTTGGAGATCATGGGATCGTGGCGATGGCGATGGTGCATGTTCATGATTTGGCTGCAGAAATCGAGCTTTTTTGTATTTCCTGCCGTATGGAGGGGCGAGGTATCGGTACTGCTTTTTTGGGAGCTGTTTTGTCCCGGATTCATCAGGATTGGCCATGGTTGACTGAAGTAGTCTGTCGTTATCGGTCACAGAAACGGAATTGGCCTGCTCTACTATTGCTGCGACTGTTAGGTTTTAAACGCCGTTTGAAGGCGGTAGAGGAATCGATCTATACGTTGACGTTTCCCTATACTTATTCGGGGCCGGATTGGATTCATTTGGAAATGGAAAAGGAGTGTCATTAAATGATTGAACAAGGGGACCGCCGAGAATTGGAGCACAAGGTTGCTCAAATCGTGCAAACTCTATTAGGAAGCAAACAGGTGTCCATGGAAACAATCCTACTTGGGCAGCGAGGCATACTTGATTCGGTCACCGCTGTCGCGCTTATCGTTCAGTTGGAGCAGACGTTTGAAATCAGCATTGATGATGAAGATCTAACACTGGATAACTTGTCGAGTGTGGAGAATATTGTTTCTTTTCTGGAGAAAGTAATATAATTTGTTGATTTGCAGTACTTTCTCCAAAGAGCCTTGGAAAGATGCCTATGAGTCAAGAAAACAAGTTGTAGATTTCTTTGAACATTACATGAAAAACAATTATTTTATTGGTTACGTTTGAATATTTCATTGATCAACAGCCAATTGGAAAAGAGTTTTCATAAAAAACTCAGATAAAATTAAGGAAATTTTTATAGACTATGGCAGAAAAAGTAATGTATATTTATAACAACAGCCAGAATATCCCAATGACTCTAATATTGGGAGGTGTTCGGCAACCGACGACATTCAAATGGAAAGCGAATTTGGAACGTAAAGACCATCCGCCTGGTACAAAGAAAGTGTTTGTCGAGTTCACTCTATGAAAAAAGGAGCTTGAGATGGTATGAAAAGAAAAATCGTGTCTTTCGCTTTCTTGCTTGTCCTGTTGTTCAGTTTTGCTTCCACTAGTTTGGCGGCCTCGAGCGGACCGGGTTCAGGGAACGATACTTGGGCGCCAGTCCAAGCCCATGGCAATATTTATATCGAAGGCAACTTCATAAACTACGGGCAGATTAGCCTCGGGGTTAATTTTAAACTGTATCGGGTTACCCCGACTGGAGATGTGCTGGTAGGGAGTAATTCGACGGGTACTATTGCGGCCGGTCAATATGCACGTCTCAAGGTTGCTTTGGCTTCGAATCAACCCGACGGACAGTATAGACTTGTCTTAGACTCGCCGGGTGATTTCACCGTCGTTGCCTATCTGGGCTACAATTAAACGTTAAAACCTCCAAAGCCACTTTGCTCCTAACGGTGGCGATGGAGGTTTTTTTATTTCTCGGTTTTTCCGCCTATTATGCTCGGAAGGGAATAAATAACGTGGATAAAAGGGATCCCCCCATGTTCGCCTAGCTAACGGACATGGGGGGATTCTCTTTGTTGCTTGCATACGTTTAGCTGTGCTCGGTTAAATAGGAATAATTCCATTTTAATAGGGTCTTGTGTTGATCTATTTATCAATATGAATCAGTTGGACAATCGGATAGATCATTTCGCTTGACTCTAGGTCTGGCCTAAGGACTAATATGAACACATCTATAATTCAACTTTCGGTGCAAACAGTTCGGGCGAGGTTTAGTACTAAGCATTTACTTGGTATTTAGAGGCACGAAAGTTGAGTTGGATGTTAAATAAATAGAATGTATAGAGGAGAGGGTAGAGGCGTGCGTAGACGGGGGATAGCAGCGATGCTATTAATTTTATGTAGTGTGGCAGCTGTAGCATGCTCGAATACAAAGACACAGGGCAACGTAGAAGAACAGGCCACGCAAGGAAGAGTGGTAGGCGTTGACACGATAAGCAAGCAGCCGCTGACGACGAATTATACGCTGTCAGGCACATTGGCGCCTGTGAGCGAGATGTCTGCGGCCTTCGAGGTTCCCGGACGAATCGTGGAGTCCAATGTTCAGATCGGGGACGTCGTTAAGAAGGGGGATGTGCTTGCCAAGCTGGATACTTATCAATATCGTCTTCAATTGGATGAGGCAATTCAGGGTGTTGAGCAGGCCAAGGCCGCGCTGGATAGCGCCGAAGCATCCATCCGTGCGTCTACTGCGCAAGTAAAAAGTGCTGAAGCGAATTTGCTAGAAATAAAGAAAGGCGCACGGAAGCAGCAGCGAGAGAGAATGAAGAACGCGCTGACTTTGGCCCAGGCCGCATACGAGAAAGCTCAAATTGATGCTGAACGCTCACAAAGTCTGTATGAGCAAGGATTGGTGTCCCAAAGTGATAACGAGAATGCTCAATTAGCGCTGACGAGCGCCCAGAATGCAGTCGAAGATGCGGAATCTGCTGTATCCGAAATGCAAGAAGGCGCAACGAAAGAGCAGATTCAGGCGGCATCCGGAGTGTTGGATGAAGCGAATTCAGGCAAATTGGTGAGCATTGCGGCCAAGAAGCAGGCGTCTGCTGCCTATAACGCTGCGCTTGCTGCGCAGCGGCAAGCTGAATTGGCCTTGTCCAAGACTACACTAATATCACGATTTGACGGGGTCGTATTGGCGAAGGCATTCAATAATGGAGAATTGGCTGCGGAAGGCCAGCCTGTGTATACGTTAGGTAAAGTGGATGAATTGAAGGTGCTGCTTCCTTTGCCAGATAATGAGGCGAAGCAGTGGGAGAAAGGCTCCGTAGTCGATATCAGTCTGTATGATCAGGTAACGAAAGGAACCGTCGAGAAAATTTATCCGCTTACGAATGCGGCAACTGGAACGATTAACGGTGAAATTGTCATAAATAACGTGAAGCTGGGCTGGTCTCCTGGGCAAGTAGTCAAGGTTGGACTGCATCAATCTGGCCGGGAAGTCATTCTGGTTCCAGTGGAGGCCGTAATCAGTGATGGCGATAAGCCTTTTGTTTATAAGCTAGAAAAAGGGATAGCGGTAAAAACGATTGTTCAATTAGGAGGGAACATGGTGAACAATCAGTTGGAAATAAGCGGCGGCCTGAAAGTAGGCGAGCAAATTGTTACCCAAGGCGCCGACATGCTGTTTGACGGCGATAAAATTCAAGCCGCTGAAGGAGCAGCCCAATGATCGAATACTTGGTTAAGAAACGAAAAATTACACTTTTATTTTTTATCATGGCCATGATAGTCGGGGCTTTCAGCTTTGCTGGACTCCCTCAGCAGGAAATGCCTGATATCGTTATCAAATATGCGACGATTACAACGATCTACCCTGGAGCTTCCGCCCAAAAAATAGAGCAGACGGTAACAAAAATCGTCGAGCAGAAAGTGAAGGAAATTCAAGGAATTAAGGAGATTGTTTCCACTTCATCCGAAGGCTATTCTTCTATCGTCATCAAAGCGAAAGATGAGGCGAATACGAAAGACGTATGGGACAAATTGCGCAAAAACGTGCAGGATGTGAGAGGGGAATTGCCGGAAGGAGCACAAACACCGGTAGTTAATGACGACCTGGCGAGTTCCTTTATTGGTTCATATGCCGTCACTGCCGAGAGCAAGGAAGACCTATACAAACTCAATGAGCTGATAATGGATTGGAGAGATCAGCTGCGGGCGATTCCTGGCGTAGCCAAGGTAGATCTGAAAGGAATTCCGAAGCAAGAAATTCATGTTAGCATCGATAGCAGTAAACTGCAGCAGTATCAAATTAGCTGGGAACAAGTATTAATGGCGGTAGAGGGAGAGAAAGAGCGGGTTCCTACGGGAGGTATTAACTTCAATAAGAGGAGCTATCAGTTGATTGTCGAGGATGTCGATCATCTTGACATTTTGAACAAACTGCTTGTGACGAGGTCACAAGCCGGGGCTCCTGTCTATTTGAAGGATATCGCCATGATAGAGTTCACTCACGCCAAGTCGGAGTATTTTCCCTATTATAATGGCAAACCCGTTGTGACGATCGGGATCGGTGCTGAAACGGGCAGCGACGTGCCGACGATGAACAAGCTCGTCAATGAAAAGCTCGAACAGTTGAAGAAAAGTCTTCCGTCCCATGCCAAGTTTATTACCCTGTTTGCACAAAAAGATCGGGTCGATGAAATATTTACCAGCCTTACGAAGGAAACACTTATCGCTATCGCGGCTGTTATTGTGATATGCATGCTCGGAATGAGTTTGCTTACAGCCTCCTTTGTAGCCCTTGCTATTCCGATTTCGATAGCAATCGGTTTAATTTTTTTGCCAGCTCTAAATGTTACGCTTAATGAAATTTCTGTAATTGGGCTGATTATCGTGCTCGGAATATTGGTTGATGATGCAGTCGTCGTCAATGACAATATTGAACGGCGGCTGACAGATCTGGGGGAAGATCCGCGCACGGCGGCGGTTCAAGGGACGAAGGAAGTTGCGATTTCCATATTGACGGCCACGTTGGCGACAATTTCTGCCTTTGCTCCATTGATATTTTTGAAGGGAGACATCGGCGCATTTATTAAACCAATTCCTATCGTCATCTCCTTGACGATGCTGGCATCAATGGTGATGTCATTGACGATCATTCCGATTTTCCGAGAATGGTATGAGAACCGTAGACAACACCGAGCGACCTCGACCCGTTCCAAGCCTGGTTTATTAAGTAATCAAATCGAAGCGTTGGGGCGTATATATTCCGGAAAATTGATGAGTAGAGTGATAAAACGTCCGTTAATCATAGGTTTGTCCGGCTTATTGATCGGGACAGCAGCCTATTTCTTAGTGTTGTTCGTTCCCGTTGAGCTGTTCCCGGAATCTGAACGTCCGGAGTTTACAATTAGTGTCAGAACGCCGACAGGAACTTCGCTGCAAGAAACGGATCGGATGGTCAGCCAGGTGGCTGTTTGGGTAGGAAAGCAGAAGGAAGTAGATGTATTTTCATACAGTGCTGGCGGCGATGCTCCGCAATTGTTTTATGATATAGATGAGGATTCTACCGGACATTTCTCGCCGACAACAGGACATTTAATGGTGAGATTGAAAAAAGAAGGAACTGATCTCGGCACAACAATTCGGGAATGGGATGAAAAATTTAAAAAAGAGTATCCTGGAGCATCCATAACGGTCAAAACACCTTCGTTGGGTATCGCTGTAGGCAAGCCGGTTTCCATACGTATTGCGGGAGAGAACATGGAACAATTGCAGAAACTGGCGCAGCAAGTGAAAGGGATGATCGTGAACACGAGCGGGACCCACAATGTGAAAGACGATATGGGTATCGAACAATACGGACTGGAGTTAGATATCAACAAGCAGGCTATGAATCAATATATGGTGTCGTATGCGAATCTAACACGTACATTACTGCTTGCAAGTGACGGTATTACAACCAGTCAATACAATACAGGGAAAAATCTTATAAGTATCAGGTTGTTTGTAGAAAAAGGAGTTCAAGATCCGAACGAGCTCTTCCATCACCTCAATGTGACGAACGCAGCAGGACAGCAAATTCCGTTGTCACAGCTGGCTGAGCTCAAGCCGGCCTTCTCGGTTCAGCAAATTAAACATTATAATTTGGCGCGTACGATTACGGTGGATGCCGATGTGAAAGGGCGCACAGCGACAGAAGTGATGGAGGAAATTACCGGGAAGCTTAATGGTATTTCTTTTCCGGAAGGTTACAGCTGGGCTATTGGCGGTGAAACATCAGAACAGGATAAAATATTTACAGAGTTGGGCGGATTGGCTGTCATCGTTGTTTTTCTCATTCTGATGTTGATTACGATGCAATTTTACTCGATCTCAATTCCGATCATCATAATGACTACTGTTTATTTGGCAGCGGCAGGAGGAATTATCGGTATCTTTATTACGGGAGTACCGATGGGCTTTATGAGTGTGATGGGGATTATTGCTTTGGCAGGTATCGTAGTGCGCAACGGAATTGTACTGATAGAGTTCATTGAAGACGCACGGCATGAAGGGATCGAGTTGGAGGAGGCGGTCATTCATGCTACCGCAGCACGCTTCCGCCCTATTCTGCTCACTTCATTGACAGCAATTGTAGGCATGATTCCGATCGCGCTCATCGGCGATATTCTTTTCCGTCCGATGGCGAATACGATTATTTTTGGTCTTATTTTCTCTACCATACTGACCTTGTTCGTCGTTCCATCCTTGTATCTGGTCACGGCGCGCTATAAGGTGAAGCGGCTGCAGCGTAAACAGGAACGGCTATTCAGGAAAGAAGACAGCAGCCAGCAAAATTTTTCAGTATAAACAAGTTTGCAGGGCGGGGGTGGTCATCATTCGTCTGTCCCTCGCCTTATTTTCATATATTAACTTTGTTACGTCGAGGAGGACAGTTTGATGTACAAAAATGCAGTTATTGCGTCATTAGTGCTCGTACTGCTTGCAAGTTCGACTGCAACGGTGTGGGCTGACAGCGGCACGATTCAGGGCACAATATCATCCAGCAACAACGCGGTGCAAGGCGAAGTAGTAACGGATGGTAGTTCAGCTCAGGATAAAGCATCGACAAACAGCATTCCATCTCAACCTGTGATGTCGCCAGGGGAGCAGGCAACTACGGGTAAAAGTTTACCTGCTTCTTTTGTGGCGTCACGTCAGTTAGCTGCGATCACGCGCCTGAATCTGTCTGAAGTGCAGTCGAGGGCCGTAAATGATTCATTTAATTTGGCATTGCTGCAAATAAAGCTTCATGCTCTAGAGTTCAAGCGATCTGATCTCAAGACTCAGGCTAACAGGATTAGTACAAATCAGACGATAGATTCTTATACGCTGCCGGACACACCAGAGAAGATATTGGAGAATGTGAATTATCAAATTCCACCGGACGCTGCTCCGGAGGATTTGTTTTGGCTCGGTCCGATCATAGAGTCGAATAGCGTTATAAATGGCTTGATGAGTGGCGTAAAAGAAATCATTAACGGGATGAACGATCTAATGAAATCCCAACGGGATGAATTGGAAATCGCCGTCAAACAGTTGGAGATGGATGGATGGAATACGGAGCTTGATCTCGAAGAGGCCAAGGAAGGAATTAAGCTGCAGATGACTGGCCAATACGTGCACTTGCTATCCTTGCAAGAACAGATGAAGCTGCATGAAGAAGCGCTGCAACTGTTGAATAAAGAGCAACACCGTCTGCAGGCGCTGCAAGAGCAGGGGGTAGCTACGGCGGACGATAGCCGGGGGCTGCAGTTGGAAATATCCAAGCAGATGGGAGAATTGGAGATTCAGCGTACCAACTATCGCCTGGCCTTGTTCCAGCTCTGCTTCGATTTAGGTATCCGCTACGATCCGGATATTATTTTGGAGGATGTTGCGCTGGATAAAGTTACGTCACCCAACCGCAAAGCTACCGAGGAAATATTGGCTAGATCATACGAAATGAAGCGGAAGTGGAATGAGTTAAAACAGGCTTCATGGGAGCATGGCAACACGAGTACATCCACTTCCCATGGAAAAAGCTATCTGAGTACAAATGTGCAGCTTGCGACCAAGCAGACAGAACAGGCCAATGCGCAGTTGACCAAACATATTAACGCTACTTACGCCGAGGCAGATAATGCCTATAAGCAGTATAAGACTGCGCAATTGGAGGCGAAAGATACAGCCGCCGATTATGATGCATTGCAGCGCCGCTTTCAATTGGGGATCGTGCCGTACCATGATCTGAATCAATCCAGCTATCTGCGGCAGCAGGCCGACACGAAAGTCATATTGTTTCGGCTGCAATATTTCGCCATCATAAGCAAGGTGGAGGCAATGGAAAGAGGCTTCATTCTCGTAGGCGGTACGGAAGCGGCAGTTGCTGAACAATAATTGAAATCTATAGACAAATTAATTATGGACATATTATGCCTGATAAAACAGGCTTTTTTTATTTTATGTAGGCAAATACATGTTACTGAGGACTTTTCAAAACCTATTTGTTAATCTAAATGTTTACATGAATTCCAGACTTCTGGTCAAGCTAACGGAAAAATTACATAGGAGAATGGCAATGATTAAATACCGATCTCAAGTTTTGAGCATGCTGGTCATTTTATTTTTCATCCAAACATTCATGCCGATACATATCCATGCGAATCCGTCGCTTCCGATCGTCAAAGATAACGGTCCTATTACGATTGAAGTATACCCGCAACGACATCAGCTTGTCGTTTATTTAGACCAAATTCCTTACAAAACCTTCCCGGTAGCAGTCGGCAATCCTTCCACGCCAACTCCCGTCGGAGAATATATTGTTACTTATAAAGGAAAAAATTGGGGCCCGTCATTTGGTTCCCGTTGGATTGGCTTGAACGTGCCTTGGGGGACATATGGAATCCACGGCACCAACAAGCCTTACTCCATCGGCCAACATGCCAGCCATGGCTGTATTCGAATGAGAAATCGGGATGTCGAGAAATTATACGAATTGATTCCTGTCGGAACGAAAGTAACCATATTCGGCCATGTGCTTGGCGAAGCAAATCAAGAACCGAGATTGATAAGTGAAGGGGACGTCGGTGCTGACGTTCAGCTCGTTCAAAACAGATTGCAAAACGCAGGATATTTTCACGGTCAATGTGATGGAAGGTTCAGATCTTCCACGACAATAGCGCTTAAAAAATTTCAACGTCAGAACGGTCTTATCCCGAATGGCGTCGTTACTCTGAAAGTGTACGAAAAGTTCGGTCTGTTAGAATGAAATTAGGCCCATACCCTTATCGAAACAACAGTTCCTTGACTTTGGTCCAGGTCGAAGATCAGCCGCTGGACTGTATTAGCGAATACGAACGATAGGTAAACTATAGAAAGAATAAGTTACGGAACAGGTGGAGATAAAATGAAAACGAATAAAAAATGGGTAGGTATATTGGCACTTGTCATAGCGGTTGTAGGGTTGACCGGCTGCGCGAATCCGGTTACGTCACTGACGGGTAGCCTGGAAAAATCCGTCATTGGAGAAGGCTCAGGTGCGGGAGAACTTGTCTCTAAGGAGCAAAAGACGTTCGAGGCAACTGCATTTGACAGCGTACATATTAGCGCGCAGGCGATGGCGATTGTCGTGACGAGAAGCTCCGGCAACAATGCCGAGGTAGAGCTTCTCGCGGATAAAGCGATCAGTAGCCAGTTTACTTTTGACGCTTCCGTGAAGGCGAAGGTTTTGAATGTTAAAGTTGAAGAAAATGGAAAGAAATTTAATCTATCGGATGATCAAAGAGGAGAGAGAAAACTGCTAATCTCCTTGCCGGACAAATTATATGAGCAAGTGACGATCAAAAACAATTTCGGACGCATCGAGGCGGCCGATCTGAATGCGAACGGTGTGAAAATCGATTTGGACGCGGGAGAAATTCGAATGAGCCGAGTTTTGGGAACTATGAACCTGGAGGCGAAATCAGGTGCAATCTTCGTGGATGGCATTAGGCTCGAGAAAGATTTGACGGCAAAGACAGATGTCGGGGAAATCGCTATTCATTTGAGAGAGTCGCCCAGGAACGCCGAAATCAGTTTGAAAAGCGAAATCGGCAACGTCAGGGCCGATTTAGACGATATTCAGTTTGACGCGAATGCGTCAAACAAAAAAACGGGCGCGATCGGCTCGAAAGGGCCTCGCCTGAACGCATCCACCAACGTCGGATCGATTGAAGTCGACGCGAATTAACCGCCCGAGCGAAAAGCAAATGAGAGTCCAAAGGGAGATCATCACAGCATCAAATCTAAGCGATATTGATAGGTAAAGGTGATTTCATCAAAAAAGAAACTTAAACGAGGGAGACCTAATGCTATTACAATAAAGCATTTGTGTCTTTAGTCAAACGGCAATGTCGAAGGACAAGATGTCGGGTGACAAAAACATAATAACATTAGAAGCCGCTAATCATGCGGCTTTTTATTTTTTATGATATCAAGTTCTTGTCAAAAACGATGACAAGAACTTTGTTACATTCCCGATATGATCTCATTGGCAGCAGGCAAGTTGAAGAGATGCTATTTTGTTAAACTAACGGGCAGTTTAATTCTTTCTGTTTTTAGTGAAAGGCTTATCCAGACGTAAGACTGAATCACTATCTATTTTGTGATAAAATACAACTTATTAGTTATGGAGAAGGAGGACAATAATTGATGAAGACGCTGTTCGATAAATTATAACGATTTCCCAGAATAGAGTCTTGTTTCATTCGAATTCGCGGACCACCTTCCTTAATTGGACTAATGAAATAAAAATATTGGAGGTTGGAACAAGATGAGAAGCGAACAAGAAATGATGGATTTGATATTGGACTTTGCAGGTAATGACGAGCGAGTCCGGGCGGTCGGGATGAACGGATCACGAACGAATCCGAACGTTCCGAAAGATATGTTTAAGGATTATGATATTGTGTTTATGGTTACAGACATGGATTCTTTGATTATGGACAAAAATTGGATGGACTGCTTCGGAGGCCGGATCATTATGCAAACGCCGGAAGACATGGATTTGTTCCCGCCCGAGTTGGATGGCAACTTCTCTTATCTAATGTTGTTTTCTGATGGCAACCGTATAGACCTTACCCTTTGTCCAATCGAGAAAAAAGATAACTGGAATAACAGCGACAAACTTTCCATTGTACTGTTGGATAAAGATCAATCTCTACCGAATCTCCCGGCGCCATCTGATGAAGATTATTGGTTGAGGCGTCCGTCAGCCGCTTTTTACGCAGATTGCTGCAACGAGTTTTGGTGGATTTCGACCTATGTGGCTAAAGGCTTGTGGAGACAAGAAATTACTTACGCAATGGACCACTTGAACATGAATTTAAGACCGATGCTGATCAAGATGCTTGAGTGGAAGGTTGGCATCGACACCAATTTCTCTCTCAGCACCGGGAAAAATGGAAAGTACTTGGAAAAGTACCTGTCAAAGCAGAACTGGCTGGCATTAATGTCCACTTATCCGGAGGGGACATATGAAGGTGTGTGGCGTGCCTTGTTTGCCTTGCTGGATTTATTTCGCAGCACGTCCAAAGAGGTTGCGGAACGGTTGAATTACTATTACCCGTACGATGATGACAGAAACGTCACTGCATACTTGATGCGGGTGCAACGATTGGAGCCGGGAGCCAACTCAATTTAATCATTTATTTTTTTGAAATAAGCCAAAACCAGTCAAGCATACTTGTTTGCTTGGCTGGTTTTTATATGGCGGTGTAATTCCTTGAGCCTCTAACGAATCGGGTGTTTGGCATCGTATGATGTTATTAAATATAGCGATGGAAAACACGGTGTTTTACTTAAATGGTAGCGCCACCATCAACGGCAAATGACTGTGCAGTAATATTATTGGCAAGATCACTACATAAGAAAAGAGCCATGTTTGCAATATCTACTGGTTCTTGTGGGCGCTTGAGTGGAATCATGTCGGTAAAACTTGCAAATACCTTTGTTCTTGTCTCTTCGTCATCTCCAGCCATTGCATCAAGCTGTTTCTCCCACATTTCGGTTCTAACAACGCCAGGGAGAATGGCATTAATATTAATATTTGATTCTGCGACTTCTCTGGCTAATGCGGCAGTCAGAGCCATTACACCAGCCTTTGCAGAAGCATAAATACTTGATGCTGGAGTAGCCATTTTTGCAGCAATGGAAGAGAGATTTACAATTTTTCCTGATTTACGTGGCACCATATAAGCAAGAGCTGCCTTACAGCCATGAATAGTACCTTTCAAGTCGATGTCAACGACAAGATCTATTTCGTTGGTAGTAAACTCTTGGATCGGTTTCATGATACCAATACCTGCGTTATTGATCATGAAATCAAGTTTGCCCAACTCTTTAGTTGTAGTTTCGATAAGTTTGGTGAAGGATTCTGAATCCCGAGTGTCAATCGGGAACGCAATGGATTTACGGCCCATGCTCTTAATTTCCTCAGCAGTTTTTAATGCGTTTTCTATATTAAGATCGGCGACAACCACGTCTGCTCCTGCTTGTGCAAATCTTAGAGCGATGGCTTTTCCAAGACCGCTTGCTGAGCCAGTTACAATAGCTACTTTATTATTCATATTAATCTCAATCATTCTATTAACCTACCTTTCATTAAATTGCTTCTAGCATAGATTAAAGACTAAGAAGCATCATCGGAAATATTACCTATATTATGTTATATTATTCACAAGCGATAAAGGAGATGTGGGTGCATAATGGAACATATTACAATCGAAGACTATCAGATGATCCTTGATTTGTGTTTTATGATGAATCACTATAACGAACAGTATCGCCAGAGCATACTGGAAATTCTGGCCGGACGATTAGGCTCAGGGTATCACCATCTTACATTCCTTACGCTTGATCAGCACGATAAACTAGGAGATCCTGTTGGAATTAATAAAGTACAGAGCTTGTGTGATAGTTATACCAATGTATACGATCGTTTTGATATATTTAGCGATGTATGTAAACCCGGGAAGAGGACTACCGGAGTAATGTCGATTGAAGATATTATGAGTTTGCATGAGTATGAGCAAACCACTTACTATAATGATTTTCTCCGTAAAGAAAACCTTTATTACGAGTTGGCAGTTCCACTTTGCTACAATAATAGGCTTGTTGGGGGCCTTGGTCTCTTTAGAGAGAAAAAAGAGGGGGATTTTACACCGCGTGATAAGGAGATAGTTAGCCTATTCTCCCGACATCTGGCCTTAAGTTATCACAATTCGTTAAAAGCTCAAGAATTTAATTCTGACCGAGGGCGATTGGCGAAAAGATGTCAGAAAGAAAACCTTCTTTTAAAACTGACATTGACGGAGAGGGAAATTGTTTCTCTTGTAGAAAAAGGATTGACGAACCGAGAAATTGCTAAACAAAATAACATCAGTTTTCATACTGTAAAAGCTCATTTAGATCATATTTATAACAAACTAGAAGTGCATAGCCGAACAGAAATGCTTCATCGAATTAACAGCAATGGAATAAAGGCTTAAAATCTTAATAGCAAAACTCAGCAGATGGATTAAATGTGGTTTGGAAAATCCCGTTAAGATTTGCGATAAAATCATCACTCTGGAAAGTCTAGTTTTGATCAATTCAACCTACAAGATAGATACTCGAAAAATAAATGTAGTGGGGGGTTTTGCAGGAGGAAATCTAGGTATGCTCGCTGAATATAGCATGGGGGATGAAACACTACCGCCGTAAACGAATGTTCCTGGTGTAACTATAAACGCTGTGATTAACATATAAGGTCAGGCGGATATGACAGTTCCATTCTGACAACCCAAGTAAGGCAGCTGTTCAGCAGAAACAGCTGCCTTTTTCGTTCCTCGTAATGGACAAGCTCCTCCAGGTACTGCGTGTCGTTCATAAGCACTTGCAGTTCGTTCCAAGCTACGGTCTGCCCAGCCGTTACTTTGACTTCATTGATAATATATTTATTGAACAAATATAAAAAGGTATCCTGCCATTCGACCGGCAACTGACCGAGCGCCTGTATTTCTTCTATTTTACTGGATATAAACCGGTTTCGCTTATCGGCATTCATGGATAAAGAGTCGACCAGTTCATTCATGTAATGCAGGGAAGTTCCTGTTGAATCATGCTCTTTGGCTTGGCGCAGGATTGAAATCATATTGGTTAGAGTACTGACCTGAGTCTCCAGCGCTTCAATCTGCCAGTCGAGTGCTGTAGAGAGCTGAATCTCTCCAGCCATTACTTGGCGGATCTCGTCAATGCCGAAATCCAGATAGCGCAGCGTTGTGATCAGCCGCAGACGGGAAATATCTTCAGGTGTATATAACCGATGCCCGCCTTCGCTGTGGCTCGATGGTTTCAATAGAGCGATGTCGTCATAATAACGAACGGTTTTAACGGTTGTGCCCAGCAGCTTGGCCACTTCGCCGATGGTTTTGGTATCTTTACGCAAGTGATCGCCCCTTCGGTTGGAATCATACGATGTTTGAAATTAATTGTACTGAAAGGAATGACGATTTCCAATTTGCGAAACAGATAAGTGCAAGCGTAAACTTTCTTTTGCATATTTTGTACAACAACTGCAAAGCAGCAGTTTATTTTTCTGCTAGACTTTATATGGAAGGAGGACCATTAATGGATTGGCTTGATCGAATGAATGCAGCAATTAACTATATCGAGGACAACCTGACTGGTGAAATTGATTATAAGCTAGCTGCAAAAGCAGCTTGTTGCCCGGATTCTCATTTCCAACGAATGTTTGCGTTTATTTCAGAGGTGACGCTTTCTGAATACATCAGAAGAAGACGGCTGACACTTGCTGCTTTTGAGCTGCAGCAAAGCAACAAAAGCGTAATTGAAATTGCATAAACATATGGTTATAAATCCCATGCTTCATTTACGCGAGCATTTCGTGAACTTCACGGGATTTCACCAACATCAACTCGTAAATCAGGTGTAAAACTGAAGGCTTATCCACGTATGTCTTTCCACATTTCGATTGCGGGGAGAACAGAAATGAACTACAGAATTGAAAAAAAACCTGGGTTTTCAACTGCAGGTTTCAAAAATTGCGTGAATAATGATCATGCGTTCAATTCCATACCTAAGATCTGGCAAGAAGCACGACAGAATGGCATTGGTGACAAACTACTTGGTTTAATGGGTGAAAACTCTGAAAAAGTACCTAAAGGCATACTGGGTATTTTATCCGGAGGTGACTGGGGTAAAAATGATGCTTTCTTCTATTACTTGGCTGTTCCATATGAAAAAGAAACTCCTGCGGATATGGAAAAGCTGAATTTCCCTAAAAGTCAATGGGTCATATTTGAAGCCCAAAATCCTGCCGATCTCATAAGCGCTTGGAAGCGTCTGTATACGGATTGGGTTCCTACATCAGATTATGTACTGGCAGACTTACCAGCAGTTGAATGCTATTATCCTCCAGGACACCATCCTCAAAATGAACTATGGATTCCTATTACTTCGAAAGGAAGATGACAATGGCCAAATTGAAAAAAATTGAATTTGTTGATTTTGGTCCGTACAAGATGGTTGGAAAAGAAATTAGAACCAAGATTGAAAACTTTAATCCTATTTACCCATCAAAATATCCAACAATTCCATCGTTGTGGAAACAATGCTTTTCCAACGGCACATTTGATATTCTTGAAAACATGACTGAATATTGTCCTGCCGAAACGCCGAATGGTTATGAGGGGTACATAAGAGATTTCAATAAAGAGGATGAAACCTTTACTTACGTTGCCGGCTTTTTAATGAAAGCTAATACACCTGTTCCCGATGGGTATGCAGCATATGATATACCAGCTTGCACCATTGCAAAAACATGGATTGAGGGCGAAGAGCATGATATTTACCCAAATGCACATCAACTGATGATGGAAGCCATTCATCGAAATGGATATGAAGTAGATTGGCAAAATTACTTTTCATGTGAAGTTTATACTGATCAAAGATTTGGAATCCCCCAAAAACGTGGACAAAAAGTACTGATACTTGATTTTTATATGCCGATTAAGCAAAGGTAAGAGTAGAGTTCAAATAACTCAAACATCATTATTGGGCGCTTTAGTTGAATAAAAGGAGGACACATATAGTCAAAATATGTGTCCTCCTTTATTTGTGCTAGGTAAGCGGCCTTTAAAGAATGCTATTCGCTTCGAAGTGCAACAACTGGATCTTTCTTTGCAGCCATTCTTGATGGAATAAATCCTGCAATTAAGGTCAGTATCATACTTCCCGCAACCAGCACTGCTGCATGAAGCGGGTTAAGGTTTGCAACTCCAGAGATTCCTGCCAGATTAGATATAATGGTATTGATCGGTATTTCAAGCAGATATGAAAGACCTACCCCAATCATTCCTGCCGTGAATCCTATAATTAGCGTTTCCGCATTAAATAGCCTTGAAATGTCTTTTTTACGTGCACCCACACTGCGAAGGATGCCGATTTCTTTGGTGCGCTCAATTACCGAAACATACGTTATGATACCGATCATAATTGTGGAAACCAAGAGAGAAATAGCAGCAAATCCGGTCAAAACATAAGTTACGGTATCAAGTAGTGTTCCTGTTATGGAAGAAATCATTTCCGCCATATCAGAATAAATCAGTTTATTATCGTCTGATTTATCATCATTGTATTGATCAAGGTATTCCTTTACCTTGTCTTTGCTATCGTAAACTTTTGGATAAATATTGATACCCGTTGGAGTGGTATCAGCTCCAAGCATTATCAATGCATTATCCTTCGCCTTATTGTCTAAAGGAGTGCCAAGCATAACATCCTTATCCGAATCTTTTTGGACAGTTGCAATTTCGCTCTTTTGCGCATCTTCAACTACATCTGCGGTGAGAGCCGTGGTATATGCAATCCCCGGTGACAAATAGCTGCTTGACACATCTTCTTTGGAACGCAGAATGCCGGTAATTGTGAGTTTTGTTCCGGTATCACTGTCATACAGTTTTTCATAATCTGTAGGCGCAGCCGCAGTGAATAAATCGCCATTCCTAGTATAGTAATCATCATTCGGTATTACTTTTAAAATTGTTTTGCCAATAAAATCGGTCAGCTTATAATTTTCGGTATCCTCAGTAATACCAAGTTTCTCAAAAAACGCTTTGTCAATGCGGTTATATTTATCAACAACTAAAACGACTTCGTTTTTTCCTGCAGGCATCCTGCCTCCTTCACCAATTAAATCATATTGAGATAAAACAAAGTCATTATTTTCAGGAAGCTCCTGCAAGTAGGTGCTGTTGTTACCCATCATCATTCCCATACCGCTTGGAGCTGAAGTTGTTTCAAACTTTACGGCTGTGCCTTGTCCTTTTGCCAATAAATTGATGTTTACTCCGTGCCTATAGGAAATGTTGTTGACTGCATTAGGTAATTCAGTTTCCAGTTTTCCGATATAATTAAGGTAATCTTCGGTAATGATATTGCTATGCTTTGTACTGTTTTTCTCACTGTCATAGGAGTACATAACGTTATCCTTCGGATATTCTGTATATCCTGCAGCATCATTATTTCCTTCAAGACCACCAGGACCACGTTCGGTCAAATCTATGATTTGCTCGCCTGTGCCGATGGTGATGGGAAAGCTGCTCAGTGTATCAGACTGCATACTGTTCATATAGGTAGACAGTCCGTTAGAAAGAGCCAAGACAAGCGCAACACCGATAATGCCAATGCTTCCTGCAAATGCCGTAATAAGCGTTCTGCCGCGTTTTGTCAGTAGATTTTTAAAGGAAAGCGCCGTTGCTGTTATCAGTGACATGGAGGTTTTCTTAAACTTCTGTTCCTTGGCTGTTTGTTGGGATGCTTTTTCTGTTTCAGCTTCCGCAATTGGATTACTGTCCGACTGAACTTCACCGTCTAAAAAACGGATAATTCTGTCTGAATATTCCTCTGCTAGTTCACCGTTATGTGTCACCATGATCACAAGACGGGTTTTGGCTACCTCCTTTAAAATATCCATGACTTGAATACTGGTATGACTGTCAAGTGCTCCGGTCGGCTCATCCGCAAGGATAATATCGGGGTCGTTCACAAGCGCCCTTGCTATGGCAACACGCTGCATTTGACCGCCAGACAATTGATTCGGCTTCTTGTTCAAATGCTCTGCAAGCCCGACTTCTGTTAAAGCCTGCTTCGCCCGTTGTTTTCTTTCCGAAGTGGATACGCCAGATAGAGTCATAGCGATTTCAACATTTTGCAATACCGTTTGATGTCCGATTAGATTATAGCTTTGAAATACAAAGCCTATAGAACGGTTACGGTAAGCATCCCAGTCACTGTTCTTGAATTCTTTTGTGGACAAGCCGTTTATAACTAAATCGCCACTATCATAACGGTCTAAACCGCCAATAATATTAAGAAGTGTGGTTTTACCGCAGCCTGATGGACCGAGTATGGAAACAAGTTCGTTTTCACGAAATCCAAGTGATATACCTTTTAAGGCTGTAACGACTTCGCCACTGTTATATGTTTTTTTTATTTTCTCCAGTTTGAGTTTCTGCATAAACATTCCTCCATTTTTTTGTGCGCACCAATAGGGTAGCAGTGTAAAGTAAACTGAAAATCAATTGGGTGGATCGATGCAATTGATATTCAGTTTACTTTTTGAAGATAAAATTTAAATTGGCAATAATAAGGGGTAAATGGAGGCATTGAATATGCTGAAAATATTAGTCGTAGAGGATGATACTAACACTAGAAAGTTAATGTGCGCCGTTTTAAAACAGAACGGTTTTGAAACATACGGGGCGGAGGACGGCATCATCGCACTTCATTTAATGGAACAGCAGCACTTTGATTTAGTAGTACTTGATTTAATGATGCCGAATATGGACGGCTATGAGTTAACACGGCAACTCCGGCTTTCATGGGAGAATCTGCCCATCTTGATGGTTACAGCTAAGCAGGAGCCAAAGGACAAAAGGAAGGGTTTTCTTGTTGGTACGGATGATTATATGACAAAACCTGTAGATGAGCAGGAGATGATACTTCGTATTAAGGCACTTCTTCGCAGAGCAAAGATTGCCAGTGAACACAAGTTAACAGTCGACAAGGTCGTACTTGATTATGATGCGCTGACCGTATCCCGTGAAGATAAGGTTATTACACTGCCACAAAAAGAGTTCTATCTATTATTTAAGCTGCTTTCTTATCCGAATATGATTTTTACCCGTCTTCAACTTATGGATGAGATTTGGGGAGTGGAGTCTGAGACCGATGACCACACACTTAATGTTCATATAAACCGCTTGAGGGACAGATTTCGGGATTGGTCAGAGTTTGAGATTGTTACAGTTCGGGGTCTTGGCTATAAGGCGGTTAAAAAAACATGAAAGAATTTTTTAAGAAGCGCTTGAGTCTTGCTATAACATTGGTGATGTTTGTGTTCGGTGTTATGGTGTCAACATTTCTGCTGATCGGAGGGAGTGTTGTCCTATTGCAGCATATTGGAGTTATTTCTCTTTCGGATCATTTTGCACCGGAAACGAGAGGGAGCAATGGAAATCACATTATTCCGTTATTTATACTCTTTGGTCTCTGCATTTTGCTTGGAACTGCACTTACGGCCTTTCTCAGCAAAAAAGCGCTGAATCCCATCCGCAAGGTAATTGATGCCACACATAAGGTGGCTGGAGGTGACTTTAGCGTTAAGGTAGATCTAAAAGGCATTGGAGAATTGGAAGAATTGTCACAGAGCTTTAATAAAATGACACAAGAACTTTCGAGCATTGAAACACTGAGAAGCGATTTTGTCAACAACTTTTCCCATGAATTTAAAACTCCTATCGTCTCTTTACGTGGCTTTGCAAAACTGCTCAAAGAAAATAATCTTTCAGACGAAGAACGACGGGAGTATCTTGACATTATCATAACGGAATCAGAGCGTTTAGCAGCACTGTCCACCAATGTTCTTACTCTTTCAAAATACGAGAATCTTGGAATTGTTGTGGATAAAACCCCGTTCAGGCTGGATGAACAAATTAGAAAGTCAATCGTTTTAATGGAGCCCAAATGGTCTGCAAAAGAGATTACCGTAAATGTGGACTTAGATAAGGTGATTTATAGCGGAAATGAAGATTTGACACAACAGATATGGCTTAATCTTTTAGATAACGCCATTAAATTTACCAATAAAGGTGGCTTTATAGATATTACCCTTGCATATGAAAATGACAAGATTCGGTTTGTTATTCGGGATGACGGATCTGGCATGGACGATCAGACTAAAGCTCATATTTTCGATAAATTTTATCAGGGTGATACTTCTCATTCCAAAACAGGCTACGGACTTGGACTTCCACTTGTAAAACGCATAGTGGAACTTTGTGGTGGTAGCGTTAGCGTTCAAAGTCAATCCGGTAAAGGCAGCATATTTACCGTTGTATTTCCGTTATAAAAGCTTGCCTTGAACATCTCTTGACACGCTGCCTAACACCCATATATTATTAACAGTGTTAGTATTTAGCGCAGAAAGATGGTGAGATGATGAATTACATGGAGCTAGCTGAAAAGTACCTTCAAAGTATGTTTTTGTTTCACAAGTTAAGACCGCAGAAAAGAATTACCGAATCTATGCAGGGTGAGTTATTTGTCCTTCAATCCGTCTACCAACATGAAGGTGAAATAGTACCTAGTGAAATTAGCAAAATAATGGGTATTAGTTCCGCAAGGATAGCTGCTACCCTAAACAGTTTAGAGAAAAAAGGGCTAATCACCCGTCAGATTGACTTGAACGACCGTAGAAGGATTATAATAGGGCTTACTCAGGCTGGAAAAGATATGGCTGAAAAACACCATGAATTCCTTATGGAGGATACGGCCACTTTGCTCAGTCTTTTAGGTGAAGATGACGCAGTAGAATTTGTCCGTATTACAAGTAAATTTGCAGAATTATCTAAGGATACAGATTGGAAATAAACAACGGTTACCCCGAACGTAACCGTTTTTATTCTTCTTAAAGCTAACACTATTTAATTTTAGCAGTATTAACAAACAGGAGGATTGTACATGATAAGAATTTTCAAGTATCTCAAGCCCAAGGAATGGATACAAGCGGTTATCAGTCTTGTATTCATTGTCGTGCAAGTATGGCTTGATTTGAAATTACCGGATTACATGGCTGAAATTACTCAGCTTGTCCAAACGTCAGATAGTGAGATGAGTGAAATCTGGAAAGCCGGAGGTTATATGCTCCTGTGTGCACTTGGGAGTCTTGTGTCCGCTATCCTGGTTGGCTTTTTTGCAGCACGGATTGCATCGTCTTTCTCGCAAAGGCTTCGTAGTCTGCTATTTAACAAGGTCGAATCCTTTTCAATGGAGGAAATAAACCGCTTTTCTACTTCGAGTCTGATTACCCGTTCCACCAACGATATTACGCAGATTCAGATGCTTGTCACCATGGGATTACAAATCATCATCAAAGCACCGATCATGGCGGTCTGGGCCGTTACAAAGATTGCTGGAAAAGGATTTGAATGGACACTTGCGACGGGTGTAGCTGTTTTGATTTTGCTGGTCTTGGTCGCGTTTATTATGGTATTCGTCCTACCGAAATTCAGAAAAATGCAGACGCTCACCGACAACTTGACTCGTGTGGCTAGGGAAAACCTTACAGGCTTGCGCGTAGTTCGAGCTTATAACGCCGAGGATTATCAGGAACAAAAGTTTGAAAAGGCTAACGAAGAACTTACCTACACCAATTTGTTCACTAACCGTGCCATGTCGGTAATGATGCCGGTTATGAGTATGATTATGAGCGGACTTAGCCTTGCAATTTATTGGATTGGTGCCTATCTAATCAATGCGGCTGAAGCAACGGACCGATTGACGCTTTTCTCCAATATGGTTGTTTTCTCATCCTACGCGATGCAAGTCATTATGGCCTTCTTGATGCTAGTCATGATATTCATTATGCTTCCGAGAGCCAGCGTTTCCGCAAAACGTGTCAATGAGGTGCTGGATACGCAGCCGACTATAAAAGACGGTCATGTTACTGAGGGCTTACAGGGATTAAAAGGCGAGGTCACATTCAATCATGTCAGCTTTAAGTACCCGGATGCGGCTGATTATGTTATAGAGGATGTCAGTTTTACAGTAAAACAAGGTGAAACGATCGCGTTTATCGGCTCAACCGGGAGCGGGAAATCAACCCTTATCAACCTTGTACCCCGTTTTTTTGATGTGACTGAAGGCGAAGTACTGATTGACGGCGTGAATGTAAAAGAATATAGCATTGAATCGCTTAATAATAAAATCGGCTATGTGCCGCAAAAGGCAGTCATGTTCAAAGGAACGGTGAGTTCCAACGTAGCCTATGGAGATAATGGAAGCGCCGGTTACAATGAAGATGAAGTTAAAAGAGCCGTACAGATAGCACAGGGCGCGGACTTTGTGGAAAAGATGGACGATGGTTACAATGCGCTGATTTCACAAGGTGGCACAAATGTATCGGGTGGTCAGAAACAACGTCTCGCGATTGCTCGAGCAGTCTGCCGTAAACCTGAAATATATATCTTCGATGATTCGTTTTCGGCCCTTGACTATAAAACAGATCGTGTATTACGCAGCGTGCTGAAAAAGGAAACGGCTGGTGTGACAAGTATGATTGTAGCTCAGCGGATTGGTACCATCATGGACGCCGATCAAATCATTGTATTAGATGAAGGCAAAGTGGTGGGAAATGGAACTCACAAGGAGCTGCTCCGCGACTGTGATGTATACAGGGAAATCGCTATGTCACAATTGAGTGAGGAGGAATTGATATCATGAGTGAGAAAATGGAAAGTAGAAGACCCGCCAGAGGACCAATGGGGGGACCTCCCGGTATGCATGGTCCAGCCGAAAAGCCAAAAGATTTCAAAAATACATGGGGCAAATTGATTCTATATTGTAAAAATTATATGCCTGTCATTGTGATTGCACTCATCATCGCGGCTGTTGGTACTGTATTACAAATCATAGGGCCGGATAAATTAAAAGACATGACCAATGAAATTACCAAAGGGCTTCCCGCGCTAATCAACGGGCAACCTGTCGTAGGTGCAATTGATATGGATGCCGTTGTGAATATAGCCATTTTACTCGTATTCTTCTACGCGTCCTCTGCGCTGTTAAGCTTTGTTCAAAACTACATTATGGCAACAGTAACAGCCAAAATATCAAAAAATATGCGGACCGGCATTTCTCAAAAAATCAATAAATTACCGCTTAAATACTTTGATAAAACAAGCTATGGCGACGTACTCAGTCGCGCGACGAATGACGTGGACACTATAGGACAAACGTTAAATCAAAGTATCGGTACAATGGTCAGCGCAGTAACCATGTTTGTTGGCTCTCTGATTATGATGTTCTACACGAACTGGATTCTGGCGTTGACCGCAATCGGTTCTACCATTATCGGTTTTGTGTTAATGACGGTGATCATGTCAAATTCAAAGAAACATTTTACAGCACAACAAGAAGGCCTTGGTGAAATTAATGGCCATATTGAAGAGGTTTATTCGGGACATAATGTTGTTAAGGCCTATAACGGTGGCAAGGCGGCAAAAGAGATATTCGAGGGAATTAATAAAACGCTTTATGACAGCGGCTGGAAGTCTCAATTTCTGTCGGGATTAATGATGCCTATTATGAGCTTTATTGGAAACTTAGGTTATCTAGCCGTGTGCGTAGTCGGAGCAGTACTTGCCATGAACGGGACTATTTCCTTTGGTGTAATCGTTGCGTTTATGTTGTATATACGCCTGTTCACGCAGCCGCTTGCGCAGTTAGCCCAAGCAGCTCAAACGATGTTAAGAACCGCTGCCGCAAGCGAGCGCGTCTTTGAATTTTTCGAAGAAGAAGAAATGGCAGATGAAAGTGAAAAAGCAAAAAAACTTGCTAATGTCAAAGGCGATGTAGAATTTAAACACGTTAAATTCGGCTACGATAAGGATAAAACGATAATCCACGACTTCTCAGCAATGGTCAGAGCAGGGCAAAAAGTCGCAATCGTCGGCCCGACAGGCGCAGGAAAAACGACGATGATTAACCTTTTAATGCGTTTCTACGAGCTGGATGGCGGCGAGATATTGATGGACGGTATACCTACGCATCAAACCACCAGAGAAAACGTACATGAACAATTTTGCATGGTACTGCAAGACACATGGCTTTTTGAGGGAACGATCAAAGAAAACATCAAATACAGCAAGCAAGGCGTCACAGATGAGGAAGTCATTACCGCATGTAAGGCAGTGGGATTGCATCATTTTATACGAACGCTTCCCGATGGGTACAATACCGTATTGAATGACCAAGCAAGCTTATCGGCAGGACAAAAACAGCTTCTTACTATCGCGCGAGCCATGATCCAAAATGCACCGCTCTTGATTCTAGATGAGGCGACAAGCTCGGTCGATACACGCACGGAACGTAAAGTTCAGGAAGCGATGGATAAGCTAATGGTTGGTAGAACATCATTTGTTATTGCACACAGACTTTCGACCATACGCAACGCTGATATGATTCTTGTCATGAAGGATGGCGATATTATAGAAAGCGGCAATCACGTCGAGCTTCTAGAAAAAGGCGGATTCTACGCGGACCTGTATAACAGCCAGTTTGAAGTACAACAGGCTATATAGTTTTTCCGTCAATATTAATGCAGGTAGAACACCGATTTCAGCAACAAAGAAACGTAGCTGAAATCGGGCGTTTCTATCTGCCTTTTATTTTCGGCAATGTGAAATTATCTATTATAAGGTTGGCGGAGAGAGAAAGGAGCTTAATGGGAACTAACTATCTAGTCTCATGGCATTAAATCCAAAGGAATGAGGGGGATCGTACATATATGATATTATTGTTCTAATTCAACATGCACCAAAAGATATCAAAAAACGCTAAATTTGATGGAGGTATATATATGGGATTAAAGGTTGATCTATATTCGTTAACATACGACATGCTTGATGACTGTGTTGATTTATTTATTGATACTTTCTCAAAAGAACCTTGGAATGATGTCTATGAGTCAAGAAAACAAGTTGTAGATTTTTTTGAGAATCACATGAACAACAATTATTTTATGGGTTACGTTCTAAAAATAGGCGATGAACTTGTTGGATTGAGCCTAGGCGCAAAAAAGCCATATCTGAAAGGAATGGAATATTTCATTGATCAATTTTGTGTAAGTGAAAAATTCCAAGGACAAGGAGCGGGCAGCAAGTTTCTAGAGCTTATCGAATCTGACATTAAAAAGCAGGGTATAAACACTATCGTTTTAACAACTACCAAGGGATTCCCCTCTGAAAAATTTTATATTAAAAATGGATTCAAAACATCTAGTAATGCAATTCTTCTTGCGAAGTGAGCATACCTATTAATTATTATTTCTATACGGATTTAACAATTGCTTGAGTGGTTACTTCATTGGACCTATAGGCCAATGCTTTGCGGGAAATGCCATACCGTTTCAATTGGGAATGGAAGGAGGCGAGAATTTGGGCTATAAAATCGGCGAATTCTCTATAATGAACAAAATATCGCAACGGATGCTGAGATACTATGACGAAAAAGGGTTGTTGACGCCTAAAAAAGATGAGGCAAACGGATATCGATACTACTCCGCTGACGATATTCAGATCCTAAACACGATCAAAAAGCTCCGCAGATACCATTTTTCCATAGAGGACATCAAACTTATGCTGGAATCGGATGGGGAAGTAGTCAATGCCTTTTTTCAACAGAAGATCACCGAATTGCAGGAAATCGCCCAGGGGTATGCCAATGCGATTGAAGAAATGAAGCGTGCCGTCGAGGCTGAAAAGACGATAAACCGAGTACAAACATATCCAGTTTTTCAGGGAACAAGCCCATCTTTTCATGCGATATGCTTTCGCGAAACGGTGAATGAAGACGGTCTAGAGCTATTCATGGATCATCTTCAGCAGTCCGTCAAGCAAATGAACCCGGTGCTCTGTGGTCAACATTTTGCGATTTTTCATACGGTTCAGGAAGCGGATA
This sequence comes from Paenibacillus lutimineralis, assembly GCF_003991425.1. Lineage (NCBI taxonomy): Bacteria > Bacillati > Bacillota > Bacilli > Caryophanales > Paenibacillaceae > Paenibacillus > Paenibacillus lutimineralis. The sequence continues at coordinate 3,334,436 of NZ_CP034346.1, read as the reverse complement.
CGGAGCTCTACGATGTGGAAATCTGTCAACCCATTGATTGGAAGAAGGGAACGGACGATTCACGAATCCGATTTTTCAGGGAATCGCCTTGTATTAGCACCTTGCATCGAGGAAGTTACGACAGTATCAGCTACGCTTATCGCGCTTTACATGATTGGGCAACCGCAGGCGGGTACCCGATTCAGGGACCTTTTATAGAAATTTACCATACAGACGGATGGGTGATATCCAATGAGGAAGCGTTCGTGACGGAAGTGTGCGTATCGATCGGTGCCAAGTAGCATACGACGTTTCCTCCTACGGTTAAGTTGTTCTTCCCTCTTGAGTTTCACATCGTGTGAGAGTTTATACTGGGATTGCGTGCCCCCACAACAACCAACAGAGATAGAAGGGAATGAAGATGACGGAACCGATCACACTTGAGCCGATGCAACCGATTTACCACCGACAGGTCGGCCCATTGCTGGCTCACTTATTGCATGGAAAATTCCAGAACCTTACAAGTATGGACGGCGACGAGCTGGCTCTTTTTTTCGAACAATGGCTTGAACACGTTCCCGATGTGCCGGGAAATCGACGGATGGTCGCTTTGCAAGAGGGGAAGGTCATCGGCACCATCGCGATCAAGTGGCCGCCCCAATCCAGTGGCAGCGCGTCAAAACCACAGAAAACGCCAGCTTCCTGGCAAAGCTTTCGCCGCTTCGGAAGATGGAATTTGTTCAAAATGCGGATGGGGTTATCGCTATTCGACTATAAGCCGCAGGTCGGCGAGTGCTATATTGCAGACGTGGCGGTTCACCCCGATTATCGCGGCCAGGGATTTGGCAAGCTGCTGCTTCGCTGGGCGGAACAGTTTGCACAACAAGAGCCAGGAGTGGACCGCTTAAGTCTCTATGTCTCCGGCAAAAACCAGCGCGCCCGAAAACTGTACGAGCAGTTGGGATATACTGTCCGGTCGCATGAGAACAGTCTGGTGTGGCATTGGTTGTTCAATGAGAAAGAATGGAGCTATATGTGGAGGAGAGTGGAATGAAAAACAAGCTGTCCTGGGCGAAGCGGGAAGGCGTCAAGTTCTATGCTGTGAACGAGAAATATAGCGCAGGCAAGCCAAATGGTATAAGATCACAGTGGCAGCGATAGGCAGAACGATAACGGTCAAACTGCCAACGCACGGAGCTTTCGCCGTATATGATGAGCAAAGAGCATGCATGAATAATACGATCGGGGAATCCCAGTTTTTACATAGGAGGACACATATGAATAGTAAGGAATTGAAAAAGGTAGCGACTGCAGCAGCTTCACCAAAGGAACTAAATGACTATGTAGCATACGGAAGCGTGGGGGCGGCCATCGAAACGGTAGACGGCAATATCTATACTGGTATAAGTATAGACACCGCTTGTTCCATGGGATTTTGCGCGGAACATGCAGCGGTGGCGGAAATGCTGAAACATGGTGAATACGAGTAAAAGCCTTTGTAGCCGCTGATTCGGAAGGGAATGCCGTTCCGCCGTGCGGACGGTGCCGTGAGCTCATTAGTCAGCTGTCAAAAGAAAATTTAGAAGCGGTTGTCGAGGTGGAAAATAATACATTTGTTTTATTGAAAGATATTTTGCCCTATGACTGGAAAACCAATCGTGGGCGAGAATGGTGAACAATTGATGTGCTTCGGCAGTTCTTAAATGCTTGAAGATGATATCGTCAAGCAAGCAGCCGATCATTCAGATCGGCTGCTTCAATTTTCCTATTTAGTTGCTAATTTTAAAGCTTGCTCTTCAGCTTCTTTATACCCTTTTTGTAATACTTCATTCTTGTCCAGAACATCTATTCCTTGTACTCGAATAGTTTCAAAATCTTCGATTCCAATCAAATGAAACATGGACTTCAAAAATTTATGTGAGTACTCCACTTCGGTATAGTAGTCATTATTGGTGTATATTGATCCACTGGCTTGAATGACAACCATACTTCTTCCATCATTGAGAAGACCGACGGATCTTCTTCCATTGTCCGATGCAGTCTCGGTATATTTAAACGTTTCCCTTGAAATCATAATATTATCCATATAATCCTTTAGTTTTGAGGGGATATTAAAGTTATGCAGTGGATAAACAATTACGTACTTATCAGCACTTTTGAATTGTTTTAATATCTCATTCATGCGGTTTGTTATTTCTTTTTCTTGGTTTGTTAATTCTTTTCCTTCTGCTTGTTTCCTCCATGCGCTGAGTACATTTTTATCTAATAGGGGTACTTCGTCTTCGTACAGATTAATTTTTTCAATCACTTCGTCTTTTGAATGATTTTCTTTGTATACCTTTAGAAAGTAATTCAACACATTCAGACTGGCAGAGGTATTAGAATCAAAATCTGGATGTGCATTGATGATAAGTAATTTACTCATGAGTATTTTCCTCCTTGAATGAAAAGTATCTATATTAATTGTTTATTGTCGACCGATTTAATCGTCGATTAACTTGATCCATATTATAATATACACCGTCGTATGTCAAGAATACAGTCATTTAATCTATGTAAATTTACAAAATGATATGGATGCTATACTATATTTTTGTGTGCCTCTTAACATGAAAGCAGGTGATATGATATATGCAATACAGTGTAATGGTTGAATATGCTTTGCATAGCCTTGTTTATTTGATAGACATTCCAGATGAAGAAACTATAGGAATAAAAGACCTTTCAGAATTTCAAGGGCTTTCGGAGACGTATCTCTCGAAAGTTTTCGGTAAATTGTCTAGGGCTGGTATTGTGAGTTCAACACCTGGAGTAAAGGGGGGATATAAATTAGCTAAACTTCCTGAGGAAATTTCGTTTTGGGATGTAATTGAAGCAGTTGAAGGAAAGAAACCTATTTTTCAATGTAAAAATATATTAAAAACGAATTTAATGTATAGAGATAATGAAGAATGTACGTCATGCACTCAAAGCAATCCAATATGTACAATTAACTTAGTAATGCTAGAAGCAGAAGAGCATATGCGCGGAGCTTTACGCAATAAAACTCTTGCTTGGTTAAATCGGGAGCTGGATCATGTTTTGCCTGAGAAAGTACGAAGTGACAGTCGAAACTATTTTAGAAATAAAAAATCAAACTAAACTTAAATTGGGCGCAGCAGACCGGATGCCCGCCATTCTCACTTCAACTTAAAATTACATTAAGAGGAGGGTTGTAGATGTATAATTTTATTTCGCCGCCAGTAGTACCCCAACAGTAGAATCTACTGTCAAGGTAACTACATGATTTTTACTGGTCCTTCCATAGATTCTACTGTATGCGAGGGCAGACTATCTCATTGGTCTCTCCATCATATTAGTAGAAAGCGGGAATATAACGTGAAGGAAAAACTGTTTTTCGTGCTATCGATGATCATCTTCGGCGCAGTTGGCGTGTTTGCCAAATATATCGACTTGTCTTCCAATGAAATTGCATTGTTCTTGAGCTTGATCGGTAGCCTGTTTCTGCTTGTAATCTTTGTGTGGACGAAGCAGAAAGTGCCGTGGCGGAAGGTGAAGAAGAATGCCGCCGCATTGTTCATTGCTAGCGCGGCTTTGAGCGGCAACTGGATCTTTCTGTTTCAGGCATATAAGGTAACAACGATTGCCAATGCGGCGTTGAGCTATTATTTTGCACCTGTTCTAGTTATTATGCTCTCACCCTTCGTTCTGAAAGAAAAGCTGTCGCTCAAAAAGGCGGTATGTGTCGGCATTGCTTTGCTCGGCCTGTTCTTCATTTTGCGAAATGGCAGGATGGAAACAACGGGTTATCATCTGCTTGGCATCGGCTATGGACTCGTCGCGGCGTGTTTCTATGCCGTTTTGACGCTGGTCAACAAGTTTATTCGGGACCTGGACGGGATGACAAATACGATTCTACAGCTAGGCTTGTCGGTAGCAATGCTGCTCCCATTTGTTCTAATCACGAGTGGCTTCAATATCTTTTCGACCATCGGCAACTCAGTTATATTGATGCTCATGCTGGGTATCCTTCATGGTGGGATTGGATTTTATCTATTCTTTTCAGGAATGAAAGGGCTACAAGGCCAAAGCATCGCCGTATTGAGTTATATCGATCCACTAACCTCATTATTGATTTCAGCTCTGGTCGTAGGAGAGAAGATGACTTTGCAGCAATTGCTTGGCACTGTCTTGCTATTAGGCTCGACATGGATAAGTGAAGTTGGTGGAGAGAGAAAGGGGCTTGATAAGAGTAGAAATTCTACTTGAAGATTAACTTAAGAGCCCAAATGTCGAATGATCCAATTTAAGCATATCTTCCAAGACAACCTGGTGCCAGCAACTCATGGCGCTAGGTTGTTGAATTATATATTGTTCCTCCTGCAGGAGAAGGGTACCTTTCTCACGTCCTTTACTTTGTAATAGAGAAGAGACTGCTCAGCTTATTTGCAGCAGAGCAGTCCTGGAAGCAGCGCAAGAGGTTAAGCCGCTTGTTTTTCTTTTGTGTTTTTTCTTAGAAAGAGAGCTACTATCACGGCAATGATCGAAATGATGAAACCAAGCATGAACGTGTCACTGTAGCCTGCAACAGATGCCGATAATTGTTCAGTTACATCATCCGGGTTTGATGACTGCGCCAAATGACTATGAGAGCGTGCGGACATGGTCGCTATGAACAATGCTGAGCCAATCGCACCGGAAACTTGCTGCAACGTACTGAAAATAGCAGATCCATGTGCATAATATTCAGGTGTAATTTGGTTCAGTCCATAGGTTTGGACGGGAACAAGAACGAGCGCCACACCTAGCATTAATAGACAGTGCGTTAAGATGATTTGCAGGCTCGTCGACTCTAGTGTAAATCCGGTAAAGAGATACATAGCAATGCTGACGATCAATAAACCTGGAATAATAACGACTTTGGCTCCGAATCGATCAAATAGTTTTCCTGTAACAGGAGACATCAGTCCATTAAGTACACTTCCGGGCAGCATAATGAGTCCTGATTGAAATGCGGTCACTAGCAGCACGCTTTGCATAAACATAGGTAATAAAGTGATTGTTGAGAACATCGCCATCATAACAATAATCAATAATATAATCGAGAGAGAGAACAACGGAAATCGGAAGGTGCGCAATTCCAAAATTGGGTTTGAAATACGCAGTTGCCGTACTGCGAATAATATCAAGGACAGGCCGCCAATAATTATTGACCAATAGACTTGCGGATCTGACCAGCCTCCGGTTCCTGAAGCACTGAATCCATATACAACACCGCCAAAACCTAATGTCGATAAAATAATAGATAGCACATCAATTTTGGGTTTTGTAATTGTGGTTACATTTATAAGATAGTAATACCCGATGATGATGGAAATGATAGTTATGGGAATCGTTGAATAGAACAACCAGCGCCAATCCATAACATCAATAATAAGACCTGAAAGTGTAGGCCCGATAGCGGGGGCAAATGTAAATATTAAGAATAGCACCCCCATAACCGAACCTCGTTTTTCCGCGGGATAAATATTTAACAACGTATTCATCAGCAGCGGTATAATTAGTCCCGTTCCAATGGCTTGAATGACTCGACCAATTAATAAGAAGATAAAAGAAGGTGACGTTGCAGCAACGATCGTGCCTATTAAAAAGGTTATCATTGCAATGGAAAAAAGCTGTCTTGTAGTAAGCCATTGTTGAATTACAGCTGTTATGGGAATGAGTGCGCCGACAACTAGTAGGTAAGCCGAGGTTAGCCACTGAATTGTGGTGGCGCCGACTTGGAACTCCTTCATAAGCACAGGCAAGGCATTACCTAGCAATGTTTCGTTTAATGTCGCTACAAACGCACCCATCATGAGGGCAAACATGATAGGCATTCGTTTCACTTTTTGTAAATCCAAATTCATATGAATGTCTCCTTTTTGTACAATATAGGTTGAGTGCTGGATCGTTTCCCATTATAATGATCCTTCTCACGGCAAAATAGATTCAACATATCTTTTTTGGGTAGTTAGGAGACAGAATCACATAAATGTCTGAGAATCGAAAGGGATAGAGGGAGGGGAAATAGGGATGGATTTAAGAAAACGCCGTTCCATGCAGTTGTTATGGAGAGCCCTTTTTGATCTAATGACAGAAAAAAAGATAGGATTTTCTAAAATTACCGTAGATCAAATTTGTGAGAAAGGAATGGTTCATCGTTCAACGTTCTATAAGCACTTCGATGACAAATTCAAATTGCTGGAGTATGGAGTAAGTCAACTGATGGAGCCCTATTGGGATATTCCATTAGAGAAAAGGATATTAAATCCCTTTGTCTGGTCCAATCAATTTTTTGAAGGTTCTGAGGCTGATCAGTTGATTCGTTCTCAGCAAAATGATGAACTTTTCTTTGACTGTATGCATACGTTCTCAATGCGTTTCTTGAAAAAAGATGCCTTAAGGTATATTCAAAATGCCAAAACGATCGATATTCCGGATGATTTGTTAGCCGAATTTCATGTGTCTACAATGGTTGCATTAAGCGAATGGCATCGCAAAAATCCGCATCAGGCGAGTTGGGTGCAAATGGATCAGTATTTTAATAGATTAGTGAATGATCATATTTTTGATGCTAAGTAAAACAAAATAATCTTATAAAACGAAAGCACCGCAGGCAGCCTATTTCGGCAGCCTGCGGTTTTATTGAGCGGTGGTAGAGGTATATTAGATGATGCATTATGACTTGGATTCAATTAATGACTCGATATAGTTTTCAATCATTTTAATATTTTCTTTCCATATGGAAACAAGCCACTCTTGGTCTGCCTTAGAGATTAAAAATGCTGCGAATCCATTTATATGAACGATGATTAAATCATTTACTAACTCCAAGTCATTCGCGTCAAGCTTATCACCATAAAAATCGTTCACTAAGATCTCAAAGAAATCAAACGGTGTTTTTTCGCTGTCTTTACCAAAGACAAGCTCTTCAAACTCTGTATCATAGGAAGACTTCATTACAAATTGCATTTGAACATTAATTAAATTTAAGTAGTCGTTATTTTTTTCATCGATGAAAAACAGAAAATATTTGAGCATTATATCTGCAAAAGAATCTGTTCCTCTGGCGTTTTGATAAATTTCTTCCAGTGCTTCACCCATTAACGAATCAGTAAGAATAAAAGCTTCTTGTTGAATGGTCTCCATCGAACCAAAGTGATGGAACACGCTTGCTTTACTAATATTTGCTTTCTTTGCAATGCTGTTAGCGCTTAATGCCTCTAAACCATTTTCTGCTATTAAAGCGATTGTAGCGTGCAATAAAGCTTCTTTTGTTTTGTTCCCCTTTTGTTCTCTGCCATCCGTCATTACTGTTCCTCCTAGAATGATTGTTTCATTTTTCTTCAGTTATTATAACATAAAACAAAACAGTTGACCGATCGGTTAGCCTTCGGCTAAAATAATACTGACCGATCGGTTTGTTATTGTTCAATTTAAACATAGACGGAGGATACTCACATGAAAAAAAAGCTTGCTTGGCTGCTGTCTGCTGCACTTGCGTTGGCTATGACTTCACCAACCGGAGCAATGGCGTCTAGTGTCGCCCCTGTTGTAACAGATAGCCAGGAATTGGCTAAAAGTGCTGCAGATAAGGCTGCGTTGCTAATCAATTCCACTGATACGAATAGCGTTCAGTATGCGCTGATTGACAATGGAAAAATCATTGTATCTGGCCAGACCGGCAGGAATGATAAGCCGTTAACCAAGGATACATTGTACGGAATCGGTTCAGTCAGCAAAGTATTTGGGGCAGCAGCCGTTATGAAGTTGGTTGACGAAGGAAAAATTGACCTGGACACTCCCGTCTTCAAGTACATACCCGATTTCAAGATGAAGGATGAACGGTATAAGCGCATAACTCCGCGCATGCTGTTGAACCATTCCTCGGGTCTGAGAGGTACCGGATCTATGAACGATTCTTTGTTCGAGGATCATGACACCTATGCCCATGATACCTTATTGCAAACCTTGTCTGACCAGACCTTGAAGTCGGATCCTGGAGCGTTCTCGGTATATTGCAACAGCGGCTTTACACTTGCCGAGATCCTCGTTGAAAGAGTCAGCGGTATGAACTTTACCGCATTTCTCCATCAATATTTCACAGAACCATTGCAGATGAATCAGACGAAGACACCGCAGGATGAATTGAAAGACAGCAAATTTGCCGGGTTCTATGTCAAGGATCATCAAAAACAGCTTCCAAATGTGTTGGTTAATGTGATCGCTGAAGGAGGAATTAATTCCACTGCAGAAGATATGGTGCGGTTCTCGCAAATATTTATGGGACAGGCAAACCACATCCTTTCCGACAAGTCGATTCGGGCGATGGAACAGGAGGAATACAAGAAAGGAATCTGGCCGGAAGATGTGGACGATAGTAACAATTACGGTCTCGGATGGGACAGCGTAAAGCTATACCCTTTCAATGATTACGGAATCAAGGGTTTGGCCAAAGGCGGGGATATCTCTGAGTATTCTGCTTCTCTCGTCGTGCTTCCCGAGAAAAAGATGGCGGCTGCCGTATTATCATCCGGTGGTAGCAGTAGCACGAGTCAACTGCTGGCAAGCGAATTGCTGCTGCAAGCACTCAAGCAAAAGGGCGATATCAAGAACATCAAGCCGGACAAATCATTCGACAAACCAGTTAGGGCCAAGATACCCCAAGACGTATTAAAGCAAGCAGGCTATTACGCCAGCAGTGGAAGTCAGTTCCGAATAGAGATCTCCAAGGACGGAGAATTGTCCTTTCCAGAAGATTTGGAGAAAAAGTATATATATACTTCGGATGGAAGCTTTATCAACGAGAACGGAACGTCCAAGGTCAGCTTCGTCGCTGAGAGGAACGGACGCACGTATTTGTGGCTGAGAGAGTACAAGACGTTGCCGGGATTGGGGCAGATCGCAACATCAGAATATGCGGCCGAGAAGCTGGAAGACAACGTGCTGCCAAAGGAAACTGCCGAAGCTTGGGCGAAACGGGAAGGTGCTAAGTTCTATGTCGTAAACCAGAAATTTAGCTCCGATGAGTATTTCTTTGAGTATCCGGCAATCGAAATTAGCCTTGTGGGCGGTATGCAAGGTTATTGGGGGGACAGGAAGATTATAGGTCCGGACACGGCGACGAGTCAGGTCCAAATCCCAGGAATAGCAGGCCGGGATACGACGGAAGCTCGGTTCTACAAAAAAGACGGTATCGAATATTTGAACGTAAACGGCTACTCACTTGTAGGCGAGGCGAACGTAAAACCGATCTTTGCTGGATATCAGTCCAAGGTCACGGTGTCAGCGAACGGGGATGCTAAATGGTATACTATTCCGACAGCGGCAGCAGGCAAAACGATGACAGTCAAGCTGCCCGCGAACGGTGCTTTCGCCGTGTATGATGAGGAAGGAGTATGCCTCAACCATTCCGTCGTCAGCGGTAACAACAAAGCGACGTTGCCCACAAACGGTACGATCGTATTTGCAGGCACGCCGGACTCGGAATTCATAACAGAAATGAAATAATCTGTACCGTTCTCCGGACTTATTTGAGGAGGTCATCATCAATTGAGAATCATGGAAGTTGTACTGGTGACATTTAATGTGGTTATGTTGCTGTGGCTGGTTGTCGGTCAACAAAAGTCGCGACAGTTATTGTGGGGAGGACTGGCCGTCTCGGCAGTTCTTCTCGTTGTACAGGGATGGGTTGAGGGATGGCGCTGGCCCCTAATCCCAGCCTATGCATTGGCTCTGGCTCCTTTATTGGCGCTGATCACGCATCATCGGAGATGTGTCCGAACCGATCAAGGTGGCGTTAAAAGATGCGGCGCACGCAGAATTGCAGCGTTGTTATCCGCCTTTTTCTACGGGACGGTAACCGTTGCTGCGCCGCTGCTCTTCCCGGTGTTTGCATTTGATGAACCGACAGGCCCATATGGAATTGGAACAGTCGCTTATCACTGGATTGACAACACCCGTGAGGAAACGTCCACTTTGGTGGCAGCCGGGGCCAAGCGGGAACTAAACGTGCGGATCTGGTATCCGGCCAGCAAGGACGCTAAGGGAACCCGGGCGCCGTATGTGCCCGATTCCGAAGTGTACACCAAGGCATTTCAGCAGGAGTCTGGTTTGCCGCAGTTATTTTTGACAAGCCTCGGACAAGCCCGTACACATGCGGTTCAACATGCAGCGCTATCCAATGCAGAAGCATCGTATCCGGTAATTATTTTTTCACACGGGTTCCGTGGATTCGAGGGCCAGAATATGTTCCAGGTCGAGCAGTTGGTCAGCCATGGCTACATTGTTGCGGGAATCAATCATACTTACGACAGCATGGCATCCATATTTCCGGATGGCCGGGTTGCGTTGTTCGATTCGGTAAAGAATCCAGAATCGGAGATAGAGCCACTGGAAAAAATGGATAGGACAAATGAGGTTTGGGTGAACGATGCGCGGTTTGTTCTGGATCAACTTGAACAGCTAGCTACTGATGATCCGGATCAGCGGTTTAAGGGACGAATAGACATGTCACGGGTTGGGATGTTCGGTCACTCGTTCGGCGGGGCGACAACAGTTCAGATTCTGCTAAGCGATCCTCGAGTTCTGGCTGGCATTAATATGGATGGATCCTTATACGGTGAACGCCGCATTCCGACGCCAGGCATAAACAAGCCGTTCCTGATGATCAGTGCGGATGAGGAGGACGATTTGGCGGCATCCGGTGCCGTAAGTGATAATCATCAAGCCAACTTGGACATGACCCTAGGCAAAGTTGAACAATACAATCAAGAACTGCAGGAACAAGAATTGCATGCTCGGCTAGTACCGGTAAAGGCTGGTGGGAATTACTGGCTGAAGCTGCCCAACACGTCTCATATGAGCTTCTCCGATTTCTTTTTGGTCACTCCAATTATAGAGTGGGTGCAAGGGATCAACGCACGTGGTACTCATCGGCTCGTCAACGAGTTTACGCTTGATTTCTTCAATCATTATCTAAAAGGGCAGCCTTTGCAGATCATGAACAGCGCTGTTGGCACGCACGATGATTATATTCTGGAACAGGGATAAGCTAATAGAATGCCGTCGCCGCTCGATTAAGCTAACGGGCAGTTATTATGTTCAATAAGCTGTTGTGATAAAATGGAAATAGGAGAGGGGGAAACCGAAATGAAGACAATCAAGTGCATGATGGACCACCTGTACTGGGCGGACGGACGCATCTTGGATGCGCTCGAGGAGAGTAAGACGAAGAACAAGGACCTTCTTAAGCTGGTTCGGCACGTCGCGATCGCGGAACGAGTCTGGCTATCCCGATTGCAGGGTAAGGGCAGCGCGCAATATTCGTTGTGGGAGGAAGCGGAAGACCTGACGGCGATCCGGACGATGTTCGAAGAAAACGCCGAGGAATATCGCGTCTATATCGAAGGGCTCGAGGAATCCGAGTTGGACGAGATGATCGACTATTCTAACCAGAGCGGGGTTCCGTTCCGAACGTCCGTCCGGGACATCCTGTCGCAGGTTCTCTTACATGGGCAATATCACCGGGGACAGATCAACCGGGCCCTTCGGACAGAATCGGCAGAGCCTGTCCAAGTCGATTACATCACGTTCGCGAGGCTCTAACAGGGCCTAATAATCCCATTTCTCGGAATGGGATTGCATTGAACCTTACGGGAGACGTTAGTTAAATAGATTAAAACCTTTCAGAAGAGCAAAACTAGATGCTCTTCTGAAAGGTTTTATTTATGATTTTAAGTAGATGGGCATTAAAACGGCGCATTATTCAGCTCTTGCGCGACCGTTTTTGTCGGAGGACAAGAACTTGTATTTATATCCGATTAGATACCTGCATAACAAATAAAATGGTACTATTAAAGTCTTATTGTTCAGAGGGAAAATCGTTTAAAGGTGAGTGCCAGTTTATAATAAAACTTGACAAGAAATGGTTGTTATTTAATAATATATACATCCACTTACTATATATATTTTTTGTTCTTTCTGACCCGTACATCAACTTCTCTTAGCTTCATGACACTTCGCTAACAGACTCCAATTGTGACACAACTCTATTATGCCTATCTATATAGATCCCTCATATTGAGACATGATTCCAATCCCCCCTACGCTTTACCCTTAGGCTACTTACTTGGTTTTGTTCCCAACATAATAGATGCGAGCTATGAATGTCAGCATTCATCAGCAGATTACAAAGCTGATTCTATATAGGATAGCAGATTTGAAAGCGCTTACCCCCCTTCCCATGGATATTTCCAACCTACTTGTTGACACTTCTCACAATGTGATTAGGTATTGTTTTTCATGAGTTTGTACGAGTATATAAGCTCTAAGGAGTTTGTATAAATCGGCTTAAAAAGGAGCGATGCCCGCACGTTAACGTTGGAAGTATCATATTCAAGAGAGGAGGCAGCTTAAAAGATCGCGTTAAAGATGTTGTCGAAAAACAAAAGGCATATCATGACCAAACCAAATCATGGGAGGTAATGTGATGATGTTTCAAACCCGTTTAGATTCCCGCTTTATCCTGCGATTAATGCTGATTGGCGGCGGATTGCTGCTCATATTCGCTTGTATGTTCGCGATCTCGAAGACCGTATCAGCCCACGGATATATTAATGATCCGGCCAGCCGCGCGATCCAGTGTAAAAACGGATTGAATACCAACTGCGGCTCGATCGTCTATGAGCCTCAGAGCCTGGAGGGGCCGAAAGGTTTCCCTAATGCGGGACCACCTGACGGCAAAATCGCTAGCGCCGGCCTTGCCAGCTTCGCTCCGCTTGACCAGCAATCAGCTACGCGCTGGAACAAGGTGAACATGACGAGCGGCACCAACAACTTTACTTGGATTTTTACCGCTCGTCATGCCACGACAAGCTACCGTTATTTCATCACCAAGCCGGATTGGAATCCCAATGCACCGTTGACCCGCGACCAGTTTGATCTGACTCCGTTCTGCACGATTAACGGAAATGGCCAGCAGCCGCCGGCCACGTTAACCCAAACCTGCAACGTGCCGCAAAGAGAGGGTTACCATGTCATCCTCGGCGTGTGGGATATCGCGGATACCCAAAATGCCTGGTACATCGTCATTGATGCCCAATTCGGTCCTGGCGACAACATTGCACCTACGGCGCCGACTAATTTGTCCGTCAGCAATGTTGGCACAACGACAGCCACGCTGACTTGGGGGGCCTCGACGGACAACAAGGCCGTCATGGGTTATGAGGTGTACAACGGCGTCAATGTCATCGCAACTGTACCTGCCAATCAGACGAGCGCCAATCTCACCAATCTATTGGCAGGCACGACTTATAACCTAGCTGTGAAGGCGTTCGATGGTTCCGGCAATCGATCGCCGCTCAGCAATAGTGTCCAGTTTACGACTACGCAGCTTCCGGTTGACGTGACGCCGCCAACCAATCCGACCGGCCTGCATGTGATGGGCACCCCGACGTCGACGTCTGTCACGTTGATGTGGAATGCATCCACAGATGCTTCCGGCATCGCTGGCTACCGGATTTACAACGGCAACACGGTGATCGCTACCGTCACTGGAACGGCAACCGAGAAGGAGGTTACCGGATTGTCTCCGGATTCGCAATATACGATTACGGTCCGCGCTTACGACCCGTCGAACAACGAATCTGGTGACAGCAATGCCGTGACGGTGTCAACGCCTAAAGGTCCGAGTGCAACGCCATGGGTGTCAAATACCGCCTATGCGGTCAATACGCTCGTATCCTATAACGGCAAGGTGTACAAATGCATCCAGGCCCATACATCCTTGCCGGGTTGGGAGCCAGCCAACGTGCCTGCCCTCTGGCAGCTACAGCCGTAAACATAGACTTTAGAAGAGCAGGAAGCCCGCCGCTTGCAAAGAGCGGCGGGCTTATTTTTCATGGTTGATTCGATCGAATGGATTCTATGCAATGACTCACCATACTAATACGCAGTTCACCGCAGAAAAATACTTTTTGTCCTCTTGACAAATCAATAATAAACAGCATTATTATACCATGAACCAAAACATTTAAATATTCATAATATAATCAAGGGGGGGCAACAGTAAATGGCAAAGGGGCCGAAAGGTTTTTCAGAAACAGAAAAGGACGAATTACGGACTAAGCTGTGTTTGGAATGTGAACGTAGTTGGGTTTTGCATGGCTACAAGAAAACAAGCATTGGTGAATTGACTGCAAAAATTGGAATATCCACGGGGTCGTTTTATTTGTTGTATGCGTCTAAAGAAGATTTGTTTTGTGACACTTTAGAACGGGTGCAAAACAGATTGATAAATGGAGTGCGGGATATTATTTGCCATGAGGGCGGCAAAACGGGGTTTATCAAAACTATGAAATGGCAATTTGAACAATATGTCAGTTCCCCGTTTTTATACGATATGGGCACACCTGACTTTCTGTCTTTTCTAAACAAATTGCCAAAAGACCGCTTAGAAAAACTGAAATTTGATAGCACATCATTTTTTTATGAAGTAATTGAACTTGCTAATCTCAAGCTAAAGGTTGACAAGGAAAAAGTATACGCATTAACAAGCACCTTAATGTATACGGTGACTATAAAAGAACGGTTAAACTACGACCATTTTGAAATATTTGATTTCCTGTTAGATAGTGTTGTAGACAGACTATTTGAGTAAAGGAGACATCTTCAATGACTCCAAAAACTATCTTCTAACGGATACACCATAGGTGTTATTGGTAGAGGCTCTAAGATTTGTTACAGGAGGCGGGTTTTACTACTTCCCTTTTATTTTCCGAGACTGGTGGATCTATGGCGGTGGGATTACCGCTAATGCAATTAGATACCATAACTATGGCATCTATGCTTGTAAGAGCTGCGCTTATTGTTTGGGAGGCTGTCTTTATATCCTCGTTTATTATAGAGGAATACCGCAGCAAAACAATCAACTTGCTGTTTACATATCCTGTTAGTCGGACTCGATTAATTATAGCTAAATTGCTTTTGATATGCGGAATTATGCTGATCTTCCATATGGGTTCAAGCATTTTCCAGCACTTCAGTATATTCCTTTTGAGTAGACAATTTGAATTTATCACTTATAGCTTTGAAAACCTGTTTATTCATATAATTACGCCCCTATCCACAATTCTTTTAGGACTTTTCCCACTGTTCGTAGGAATGGTGAAGAAATCAACTATTGCGACGGTTATATCATCCCTCATCATTATTACCATTGCTTCGAATTCTCAAGGGAGTACGGCGGGGTTACTATCTGTACCGATGCTTGCCGTTATCTTTGGCATGATCGGTGTGATATTTTCAACGATTGCAATCAGAAAAATGATTACATCTGATTTATATAATTAGCAAGAATTGGAGGCGATAATCATGAATTTACCTGTCCCGAATTTTGTCCCTGTTCCGAGTACCGAAACCATGATGACAATATCCATTATGTTATTGATTGTTGGAATCTGCCTTGTTTGCTTGGGGGCTACCTTTCATTTCTTACGTAAACGAAAGGGAATGAAAACTACAATTCCGTGGATTAGTATTTGTGTCGGCATATTGCTCATGGCCAATCACGGAATTAAATTACTATTCAATCTTTAGGAGGCATGAATAATGGTTAATGAACTTAATCGGATGTTCCGAAAAGTCAATGATATACTTGGCGTTTCAATCAAATTGCCGGAACCAAAAAAGAATACATTAAAAGCTGCTTCCACTGTTAATTTTGTTGTGGGGGCAGGGTTCGTAGTTGCCAGCGTAATATTCACGAACAAGTGGTGTGCTGTATTCGGTGGGTTGGGAATTATTAGCGGCATTATTCAAAGACACGAGGGAAAAGCAGCGAAATAACTATTCAACAGAACCAAGGATCTAGGCAGACTGTTCTTGTTTAGTTTCTTGGCTTATTACATTCAGTGTCGAGCGGCCAGAACGGGAGTAACAGATATCTAGGAAACCAGTTGACGTCATGATATGAGGTCGGGTGACATAAACATAGTAACATTAGAAGCCGCTAATTATGCGGCTTTTTTATTTTTATGATATCAAGTTCTTGTCAAAACACGATGACAAGAACTTTGTAACATTCCCGATAGGATCTCATAGGCAGCAGGCAAGTTGAAAAAATGCCATTTTTGTTAAACTAACGGGTAGGATAGTTCAAAAGTTTCACGAATACCCTACATATGGAATTATTTACGAAGTTCGTGAATAAGAGACGTATCAGAGACCGATGCAATTACATTAACAGTAGCACTGGCTTATCTGGTCGCCCAGACCGTCTACTTTGTCATTGCGAGATCGCGTGATGTGAAAGCTTTACAGAAAATGATGATATAAACAGCTGCCTGGCCTTATGGGAAAGTTGAATCATTTTTTCAAAAAGGGGGGGAATCAGTTTGAGCAAGTTCAAGTTAACATCTATGCTGCTTATAGGTTTACTTATGATTGGATTGGCAGGCTGTACGAGCTTGCCAGCAGCTAACACTTCAAAATTGAAGGTGATGAATTACGACAAAGAAAAAAGATACTTTAATGATAAATACGGTGATATGTTCCATGCCCAGAACGGTTCGATTAAGATTGAGCTTGTTAGACCCAAAAGTATGAAACTTGATAAGACTGCTTCGAACTATGTGGAAGCTCTTCAACAATCTATCGAACAAGAACAACTCGATGTTCTTTACCTAAGAATTTATGAGTATAATCGGTTGTCCGCAGCAGGGTTCTTGTTAGATCTTGAACCGCTAGTGGTGCGGGATCACTACAATATCGACACGATTTATCCTTCAATCACCAGCTTTCTTAGGGAGCAAGGCGGTGGAAAGTTATATGGTATTGCGCCTACATTCCAGCGACAAGTAATCTATTACAATATGGACCTGTTCGATCAATATGGAATTGAGCCGCCACACGATGGGATGACTTGGCAAGAACTTATCGACTTAGCAGGACGATTTCCTACCGATGGAGATGAGCAATCCAGGATATACGGCGGATTCACGTGTTTCGGGTTAGACAAAGAAAGCCCTCTGCGAGAGTTAGGTGTGAGGATCGGTTTATCTATGGGATTGAAGGCAGTTAACCTTGATACAATGCAAGTTACAATGGATACAGAAAACTGGAAGCAAGCGTACGAACAAGCTCAAGCGGCACTATCAACGAATGCCCTCCACAAGGGAGGATTTAACACGAATGAAGACTTCAATGAACAGCAACTTTTTGCTAAGGGGAGGCAAGCGATGTTGATCGCTGATGAACCTAGCTGGGCATATAGTGTGCTTGACTATATAAAAAGTGGTAAGTCAGGGGTTAAGCCATTTAGGGTGGGTATGGTGGTTGGTCCAGTGGATCCGTCTAACCGAGAAATAACCAGAGATCTGAACTTGAATAATGACTATGTATATGCGATTCGTGCCAATTCCTCCAATGTAGATGCTGCATGGGAATTGTTGAAGTTTATGCAGGGTGATGAGGTTGCAAGCAAATTGGCGAGAAGACCTGATAATGGAATACCTACACGCATGGGTCAAACAAGCGGTTATTACGGAATTGACCTAGATGGATTCTATCACTTAACCTCCGTACAGCCAAGTAATTACTATGATGATTCTGATAATAATATTGTTCCGGATAAATTCAAAGATAAATATGAGGAGATTATGTATCGTGAATTGACCCAAGTAGAGGAGTCTCGAAAATCCCTTGATGAAGCGCTACAGACGATTCAACGAGATGCACAAGCTGCCCTTGATGAAGCATCCCTTGCTAAGAAAGTTAATGGAGAAAATGGGGGATTAGAGCCGGACAATGGCATGACAACAGAGATGACAATCCATTGGGATGATTTTAAGACAGTACCTTTTAAATGATAAATGTTTGAGCAGAGATCGGAGACGATGATGAACAGAACATGGTTGCAAGTAGTTACGATGCTTGTTATTAGTTGCCTGTTAGTAGTAGGTTGTACAAGTGAATCTAAGGGTCCGATTGAACCAAAAGAGAATCAAGAGACGACTACGCTTAAGGTCATCTATCATGATTCGGAATTATTCTACAAGCAATATGGTGATTTGTTCACCACGCTCAATAATCAAATTCAATTTGAATTAATAAGTGATGCAGACATTTATAAGGATATGGGGGACAAGACGAAGGAAGAGGTGTATGCAGAGTTTATCCGTGAAGAACAGCCGGATATCTTGATTCTGGATGCTCATCAGTTTAAAAATCAAATTAACGATGGAATACTGACTGAACTTGATTCGCTGAGTACTAGAGATAACTATAATCTGGATGAGTTCGTTCCTGGTTTAGTTGATCAGTTTCGTGAACTAGGCGGTGGTGGATTGTATGGACTTACTCCGTCATTCTCAAGCAAGGCGATATTTTATAACAAAGACCTGTTCAAGAAAAATGACATAGAGTTACCATCTGATGGAATGAGTTGGTACGACATCATTGATCTTGCCCATCGTTTTCCTACTGAAGGGGATAAACAGACACGCGTTTACGGATATAGCGGTGGAGAAGTGTATGAAGCCCCTATGGATCTAGTTACACTGATTGATAAGATGAGTCAGGCTGAAGGATTGGCGATCGTGAATACAGATAAGATGCAGGTGACCATAGATACAGATGCGTGGAAGAAAGTGATTCAGACCGCTATCAAGGCAGACCAATCGGGAGCTATTTTTAATTCTATGGATGAATTATTCACTAGTGGAACGAATGAGGAGTTCTATGATAGCCAATAATTTCTCATGGGGCGTTCTGCTATGCATATTGGATCTGTAACGTCGCTAGCACTTATGGATCATTTCAAGAATGATATGAACGATTATGTACCCTTTGAACTTGGTATTGCCGCTGGACCCGTTGATCCCCTTGATCCTACATCAACTTATGTAACTCCAGGTGATATATTCGCCATTAATATAGTATCAGTCAATCAAGATGCAGCATGGGAATTTATTAAGTATGTGTGCGGTGAAGATTATGCTCGTGTTAGCTCTAAATCTAATGAATTGTTGTTAGGTCAGCAACTGTTATTAAGTCGATCAGGATTTATGACTGACTATGAAGGAACAAGTTTAGAGCCGTTCTATCAATTAAGATCAAAATGGCTAAGGCGTAGTGACGATTGGTACAAGCTGCCTGATCAATTCTTCAACGATTTTGCCACGATATTAAGTCGAGAACTAGAACTTGTGGAAAAAGGACAAAAATCCCTTGATGAAGCAATAGGAACAGTACGGTCCGAAGCGCAAGCGGTGCTTGATCAAGCTGTTACGCTCCGATGACTGTGAAATTCCGAAGCACCTTTTATGGGTTATCTGAAGGGAAAAAGCGGACTGATGATATTCGAGAAGCATGTCAATTTGAAGGATAAAATATTAGAGCTATCACATTACACAAGGCACCGCCCAAATGAACTATATGGGCGGTGTTTTTATATGGTAGCGGTCACTTCGGGCCAAGTTGGCCCGAAGTCGCAGGGTTTGGGGCGGCTGGCCCCAACAAGCAGTTTTATGGGTTTGACCGCCAGGGAAAACCTATAAAATGTGCAACTGTGGCCACAGTTACCCTGCTTGCCGTTTAGCAGAAAGGCGAAAAATGCACTGTTTACACTATTGACAACCGTTTAATACAGATGTATTATGCAGTCAATCTAACACGCTTGTGTTAGTAGAAAGGTGATTATATGAAAAGGCTTCCCGAAGCAGAGTTTCGAGTGATGAAAGCTATCTGGGCCTACGAGCCGCCAGTAACCTCATCTATGGTAATGGGGCATTTGTCGGGAGAAAAAAGCTGGCCTATACAGTCGATTGTCACATTACTTAGCAGGTTGGTAGAAAAGGGGTTCTTACGCTCAGAAAAAAAAGGCAAGGAAAGACGGTATTATCCACTCGTTTCAAAGGAAGATTATCTCCAATTTGAAACTAGAAATTTTGTTAAGCAATACCATGAAAATTCATTTATCAGTCTGCTATCAACGCTTCATCAAGACAAGAAATTGACTGACGAAGATTTAGACGACTTGCAAGAATGGATAAGGAAACGGAGGTCTGACTAATGCCACGAATATTTTTGGTTGAGGACGATAAGGCAATCGCTAAAAACCTTATGCTTTTGCTTCGCTCAGAGGGATTTACAGTCACCCACGCCCCTACGCGGGATGAAGCCCTTGCCGCGCTTGCCGGGAATAAATTTGACTTGGCGTTGATTGATATTTCTTTGCCTGATGGAAATGGCTTTACGGTTTGCACGGAAATCAAAGAAACGCAAGATGTTCCTGTTATTTTTCTGACGGCTTCTGGCGATGAGGCAAGTGTTGTTACCGGGCTGAACATGGGCGCGGACGACTATATCACCAAGCCTTTTCGTCCGCGTGAATTGATTGCGCGAATTGGAACCGCCCTACGAAAAAGCGGGCGTTCCGGGTCGGCTTTTGAAATCCGTGGGCTTTATGTCGATACGGCAAGCGGCGTTGTGAAAAAAAACGGCAACGAGGTTTTCCTTTCAGCATTAGAATACCGCTTGTTGCTAGTGTTTATTAGCAACCCCAAAAGTATTATCACGAGGGGCAGGCTACTTGATGAATTGTGGGACGCGGCGGGTGAGTTTGTCAATGATAATACATTGACCGTGTACATCAAGCGCTTGCGGGAGAAGATCGAGAACGACCCAGCAAGCCCGCAAATCATTCTGACCGTTCGCGGGACGGGGTATAGATTGGGGGGCGAGTATGCTTCGAAATAGAGAGTTTCGGCAGTTTTCCATTTTGTTCTCCTTAATGACTGCCGCCGCTGTAATGCTAGGATTTGCAATCAATACGGAGGCGGGAATCCTTGCCATTGCTTCTGCCGCCGCCTTTGGAACGGCGTTTTTCGCGTTTACCAAAGCCCGATACAAAAGCATTGCGCGGATTTCAAATCAAATCGATCTTGTGCTTCATAATGCTGACCATCTGTATATTGGTGAATCGGACGAGGGCGAACTTTCCATTCTGCAAAGCGAGATAACCAAAATGACGCTGCGTATTAGGGAGCAAAACGACGCGCTGAAAAAAGAAAAAAAACATCTTGCCGATTCGCTGGCCGACATAGCCCACCAACTCCGGACCCCTCTCACATCCGCAAACCTCATTCTATCATTGTTAGCGAATAACCCTGATGAAAACGAGCGAAAAGCATTTGTACGGGAAACAGAGGAATTGCTTGTGCGGATGGATTGGCTCATTACTTCTCTATTAAAATTATCCCGCTTGGACGCGGGCGTTGTGGTGTTCCAAAGCGAGCAGATAGATGTAAACGTTCTTGTATGCGCCGCGCTTCGCCCGCTCCTAATCCCGATGGAACTGCACGACATTGATGTGCGGATAGACGCGCCGAAAGGGATGATTATTCAGGGCGATTCTGGTTGGCTTTCGGAAGCAATTCAAAACATCCTCAAAAATAGCATGGAAAGCGCAGGCGATAACGGGAAGATTGAGATTGTCTGCACGGACAACCCATTGTTTACCGAGATTGCCATTCACGACAGCGGCGCGGGCTTTGAAAAAGAAGATTTATCCCGCCTATTTGACAGATTTTATCGCGGGAAAAGCGAAAACGCAACAGGATACGGGATTGGATTGGCTCTCTGCAAGATGATAGTAACTCGGCAGGGAGGGACGATTACCGCAAAAAACCACCTGCAGGGCGGCGCGATATTTGCCATTCGTTTCCCAAAGTGACGAATCTCTCACCTGAAAGTCACAGAGATGTAAGTTGAAGGTTCTATTATATGGGTAAACCATGAAAAAGGAGACTCACATAATGGAGTTCTTAAAAATTGAAAATCTATGCAAGGTCTACGGCAGGGGCGAAAACCAAGTTGCCGCGCTTGACCATGTTTCGCTTACAATCGAAAAGGGGGAGTTTACCGCAATCATCGGTTCCTCCGGCTCCGGCAAGTCCACATTGCTTCACATCATCGGCGGCGTGGACGTATCGACAAGCGGAAAAGTGTATTTGGAGGGGCAGGATATATATGCCCAAAGCAATGAAAAACTCGCCATTTTCCGCAGGCGGCAGGTCGGACTGATTTACCAGTTTCACAACCTCATTCCCACCCTGAATGTGGTGGAGAACATTACCTTGCCTATCCTGATGGACAAGCGCAAGGTCAACGAGGAACGGCTGAATGACCTGCTCGAAATGCTTGGGTTGCAAGACCGCAAAACGCATTTACCCAATCAGCTTTCGGGTGGTCAGCAATAGCGCGTTTCCATTGGACGCGCTTTGATGAACGCCCCAGCGGTCATGCTTGCCGACGAACCCACGGGCAGTTTGGACAGCCGAAATGGGCATGAAATCATCAAACTGCTGAAAGAAAGCAATAAAAAATATGGGCAGACCCTGCTCCTCGTCACCCATGACGAAAATATCGCCCTGCAAGCAGACCGTATTATCGGCATATCAGACGGCAAAGTAGTGAGAGACGAGAGGGTGCGGCTATGAATATTTTTAACAAAGTCACCCTGCAAAGCATGAAAAAAAGCCGTACCCGAACGATTGTCACGATTATCGGAGTTGTCCTGTCCGCCGCCATGATTACGGCAGTCGCTACCTTTGGCGTTTCCCTGCTGAACTATATGGCAAACGGCGCGGCCCAGAAATACGGCGATTGGCACGTTGAGTTTTTGGACGTTGATTCCTCTTTTGTACAGGAGCGAACCCACGACGAGGGAGTCGCTAACACCGCAACATTTGAAAATATCGGCTACGCAAAACTTGACGGCGGGAAAAACCCAAAAAAGCCGTATCTATTTATAGCCGGATACAGCGAGGAAGCCTTTGATACCTTGCCCATAGCCCTGGCTGCAGGCAGATTGCCGAAAAATAGTGGAGAGATTGTTCTTCCGGGACGCGTCGCTACAAACGGCGGCGTTAAATTCGCGGTGGGCGACAAGCTTACACTTGCTGTCGGAAGCCGCATGGACGGAAATAAAAATCTCGGTCAACACGACCCTTACATTTCCGGGAAAGAAACTCTTGTGCCAAAAGCCGAGAGAACCTACACGATTGTCGGTATCTGCCGAAGCCCCAGCTTTGAGGAATCTTCTGCGCCGGGATATACCTTAATAACGAAAGCAGATGCACAAGACAAAGCGGACAACTTCAGCATATTTGTTACGCTTAAAAACCCGCGTGGGGTTCACGCTTACGCAAGCAGCACAGCGGGAACCGGGGCTTACGTCTTTAACGATAATGTGTTGCGCTTCATGGGCCTTTCCGACAATAACGTGTTCAACACGCTTCTGTACGCGGTTGGCGGCATTGTGGTCGCCATCATCATGATAGGCTCGATTTTTCTGATTTATAACGCATTCACCATCTCGCTGAACGAGCGCACACGCCAGTTCGGGATTCTCTCATCGGTGGGAGCTACGGCGAGGCAACTGCGAAATTCAGTGCTGTTTGAGGGGCTTTGTATCGGTGCGGTCGGCATACCGATTGGCATTATCGTTGGCATAGGCGGCACCGGGCTTGTGATTTCCGTTGTCGCCAGGAATTTCGGGAGCATTGCCTACAGCGCTGTACCTTTAACCTTGACGGTGTCCTCCCCCGCGATTGTCGTTGCGGCCGCGGTCAGCATGGTTACGATTCTGATTTCGGCCTATATCCCGGCCAGGAAAGCCGCAAGTACTCCAGTGATGGAGAGTATTCGCCAGACGAACGAGGTCAAAATCGAATCCAAAGCCGTGAAAACTTCAAAGTTCGCGGAACGCATTTACGGATTGGAAGGTACTCTTGCGTTAAAGAACTTTAAGAGAAACAAGAGACGCTATCGCAGCATTGTGCTATCCCTTGTTTTAAGCGTAGTGCTATTTATATCGGCTAGTGCTTTTGTAACGTATTTGCAACAGTTTTCGGAGCGGGCAGCAGTGTATACTACCTATGACATCGGTTTTGCCACGCAGGACATGGACGATAGCGAAATGTTGCCGCTTTACGACAAACTAAAAACTGCCGACGGTGTTTACGAAAGCTCGTATCAAGCGCTTATGAAGTATTCATTCGCTGCCAAAGCAAGCGATCTTTCAGACGATTACTGGGAATACGCGGGTTCACATTCGCCAGACGAAACGGTTAATCTGCCAATGGAAATCCAGTTTCTTGAGGACAGCGCCTATCTGAATATTATCAAAGGCTTGGGCTTGCCCGCAGAGGAATATACCGGGCAAAATGCGAAAATGATCGCCGTTGCCAAACTGACAAGCCACATGAAAGCCAATCGGGAGCATGAGGTTGACGAGTTTATTGATATGTTCAAGAGTTCTTCCATGAATTTTACCATCGCTCCCGAAACAAATGGTATGCCGAAGATGGAACAGGGGCAAAACGTAAGCGTTACGTTTGTTGAGACCGTGCCGCCTGATACACTCCCGGTCCTAGGAGACTCCGGGTCGAAGAATCCGATCTTTTTTAGGATGATGGTCCCCTATTCGCTCAAAGAGAAGTTTGAAACCCCCGATACCCATCTGGATATTAAGGGCTTGACCTTTCGGTCAAAAACCCCCTCGCAATCGGTGGCTAAAATGGAAGCGATGATTCAGGGGGCGGGAATTACAACAGCCGAGTACAACCTGTACAATTTCAATAAATTTCTTGATGAGAACCGCAATACCATATTCATCATCAACGTGTTCGCTTATACTTTTATCATTATGATTTCGCTGATCGCGGTTGCCAATGTGTTCAACACGATTTCCACGAATATCAAGCTGCGCCGGCGGGAGCTTGCCATGCTCCGCTCTGTAGGGATGTCTGAACGCGATTTCCAAAAGATGATGAATTTCGAGTGTGCCTTTTATGGCATGAGGACGTTGCTCTTCGGGCTTCCTATAGCGGTAATCTCTTCTTGGCTGATTTACAAAGGGATGGTTGTCGGCGGGGCGGACAATATCGGTTTTGTGTTCCCGTGGGTCAGTATCGGAATCAGCGTGTTCAGCGTGCTCTTTGTCGTGTTCGTTACAATGCTGTATGCCATTAGCAAGATAAAAAGAGAAAATATTATTGACGCGCTTCGGGATGACATGACTTGATTCTAAAACGATATTAACTTGATAGAAAATCAGAAAACATCTGTGTGAGCGGGTTCAAGTGATTCGCAATCGTTCCAAAGACGATTTAATTAACTTCGGACCAAGTTGGCCCGAAGTTATACCACAATAAAATACGGCAAAAAAACCCGCCGCGCAAGCGGAAAAAGAAAAAACGTTGTTCGGCGGGTTCGTTATGCCATAAAAAGATATACCATTGAGGTTAAAGGTGCAGTTATTCTTCAAGGGCGTTTCTTAATCTTTTAGACTTGACATGTGCATACCTATG
Organism: Paenibacillus lutimineralis; assembly: GCF_003991425.1. NCBI lineage: Bacteria > Bacillati > Bacillota > Bacilli > Caryophanales > Paenibacillaceae > Paenibacillus > Paenibacillus lutimineralis. Next base: position 3,309,042 of record NZ_CP034346.1, on the reverse strand, counting down.
CATATATCATACTTACAGGTGGTGAGACAAATATGAATAGAGAAGAAGAGCTTAAATGTTCAAACGAAATTAATAATGCTATTGATTTTGACTTTTATAAAGCACTATTTGATCCTGTTAGAATTGAAATTATTAGATATTTGGCAGTTTATGGGGCGAAAAACATAACAGATATTGCTGGAAATCTTCCACAGGATAGGTCAGTTATCTCAAGGCATTTAGATTTAATGTATAGTCTTGAAATTGTTTCAAAAACAAAAAAAGGAAGAAATACTTATTACGAAGTAAATAGCCAAACGATATTTGAAAAGTTTAAATTAACAACTGATCAATTAGAAAAGCTTTTAAATAGTTGATGATCTAAATTTTTTTAAGTTATTATGTGCATGTGTGTGCACTGTTGCATATTAATACACCACCTTAATTAACTATTAAAGGAGAATAAAAAGTATGAAAACCATAGTATATGTTCACCCATGGGATGGAAGTTTTAATCATGCAATATTATCTAAAGTAGTAGATACATTTAAAGAAAGAAATCAGCTGTTTCAAATTATTGATTTATATCAAGATGATTTTGACCCAACTTATCACGCAAATGAATTGAAACTATATTCAAAGGGGAAGTATGGCAATGAATTAGTTGGTAAATATCAGTCAATGTTAGAATCGAGTACTGAGGTAATATTTATTTTTCCAGTCTGGTGGTATAATATCCCAGCTATTCTAAAGGGATTTCTTGATAAAGTACTTCTTAAAGATTTTGCTTATATTGAAAATAAGAGTGGAACAATGAAGGGGTTACTAAATAATATTCAGTCAGTAAAAGTTATCACAACTGGCCAAGCTCCTAAATGGTATATTCAATTTTTGGGAGGTAATGGTATAAAAAAGACTTTTATTAAAGCGACATTGAAAGCCGTAGGAATGAAAAACATTCAATGGTTACACTGTGGATATGTATCTACAGGTAAGAATGAAAACCGGGTGAAATTTTTAAATTCCTTACCTACTAAACTATAAATATATAGAATTTTTATTAAGATAATCGTCGAAGCATCCGTTTCCAATAGGGAGGATTACAGAGTCTTTAAAGCCAGTGATGACATCTCGTTGCGAGGGATAAGATAGCCTAAGCGGTATATGTGTATACAAAGCACAGAGACACTTTAAATAGGTTAGAGGGCCGTAATGAGGATTATAAAAAGAGTAGAGCTAAATATAAACGTTCGTTTGTGAACAAATGTCAGGTGACAAAAACATAGTAACATTAGAAGCCGCTAATTAAGCGGCTTTTTATTTTTATGATATCAATTTCTTGTCAAAACACAATGACAAGAAATTGATATCATTCCCGACTGATGACAAGAACTTTGTTACATTCCCGATAGATGAAGTTTTGTGTAGTTAAATAATTTCTCTTCCGCTGCTTTGCTGATTCCTCATTCATCGAATAAATAACTGTTGATTCTCCTCTAACAGGAGGTTTTATACTTGGAATCAGGTCGGCAGCCAGAAGAGAAATTTAAGGAGGATTATAGAATCATGAGATTAATTGAAATCGGGCTTGTCTTATTTAATGTATTATTAATGGGGCTGTTAACCCTAGGGCGACCCAAATCACAGCGTGGATGGCTGATAAGCAGCGGCATTTCTGCTGTTTTGCTGCTTGTCCATGCATTCGTGGAAGGGTTGCGGTGGCCGATGATTCCGGTGTATCTGATCACACTATGGGCGATTGCGGGAGGAGCTAGACTTTTCTTACGATCCGCAGCAAGGCCATCAAGCAAGCCACGGCGGAGGTGGAAGACAGTACTACTTGGGGGAGTTGCGGCGGTTTATGCTGCCGTGACCATTGCTCTGCCGCTCCTGTTCCCTGTATTTTCTTTTGCGGAACTCACAGGTCCCTACGCGATAGGAACAGCGACCTACCATTGGACCGATTCTGCACGAGAAGAAAAGTTTACTGAAGCGTCTGGTGATTCCCGCGAATTAATGGTTCAAATCTGGTATCCGGCAAGTCCGAAGGCTACAGGGAAAGCGGCGCCATATTTATCTGATCCTGCTCCGTATGTAGAAGGACTGCATGAATTATTACAGCTGCCGAAGTTTTTATTCTCAGGGTTGAAACAGGTCAATACCCATGCTATTGCGAATGCCAGGCTGGCGGATACGGAATCTAAATATCCTGTGCTTTTGTTCTCGCATGGATTTATGGGCTACAAGAATCAGAACACGTTTCAAGTGGAACAATTGGCAAGCCACGGCTATATTGTCGTAGGAATTGAACATGCCTATAGCAGCGTGGTTTCCGTATTCCCGGACCAGCATGTGGTGAAGTTTGATTCGGAAGGCAAGACGGGCTATGAACAAATGAAGTATTCTTTTATGGACGGGCGCAATCAAGTCTGGGTGGAAGATGCAAAGTTTGTGCTTGACCAAATCGAAGCATTGTCTGCGAATGACCCTGACGATCTGTTTACCGGCCGAATCGATCTTGAACATATGGGCATGTTCGGCCATTCCTTTGGGGGAGCTACGACGGTACAAATGCTGCTGGACGATTCCAGAATACAAGCGGGCATTGATATGGATGGTGTGCTTTACGGTGAAAAGCGGATTCCTGCAGACGGCTTGAAGAAGCCTTTTCTGCTCATGAGTGCCGATGACACGATAAAAGGGGTGGACCACACCGGCGATGTAGAGATTGCCGCGCTGGGGACAGACCGGGAAGAGATCGCAGCCTACTATGATGAGCTGTTTGCACGGTATGAGCCGGTAACCGCCGGAGGGAATTATTGGATGACTTTTAAGCACAGCAAACATATGAGTTTCTCGGACCTGTATCTGCTCACTCCCTTGTTTGAATGGATGGAGGGGGTAGACGTGCGCGGAACGCATGAGCTCATTAATGAGTACACGCTTGATTTTTTTGACCATTTTCTAAAAGGGCAGCCCTTGCAATATTTGGACCGTAACCTTGGAGACCATCCAGAATATACACTTCAACAAGGAGCCGAGTGAGGATCCTCCTGCCTGAGTTTCCATTGCAATCCTTGCATCAGCAAGGCGTTGCCTCTTACAATGACGTCCCATTTAGGATTGAGGAGTAGGCACAGTTTATTGAAGCGTTCCATCCGCTCGGTAGGAGCATGAGGCATGGATTGAGCATATTGTTGGAAAAAGGCGGCTTTATCATGGAACTGTTCCTGATTCGCATACATCATCACAAAATCTTCAACAATAGTCTGTACAACAGCACTGTCTGCCGATAATCTTTGTTGCAGAGCCGCTTCCACCCGGACCCGGATGTTCTCCAGCGTTCTGATCCAGGCCGCAGCAGGAACGCGGGGGTGCCTGACCATATTGAAAAAGGCCAGTTCGTAACGGACAAGATCCTCCAGATAATGCGTGTCGTTCATAAGCGCTTGCAGTTCGTTCCAAGCTACGGTCTGCCCAGCCGTCACTTTGACTTCATTGATAATATATTTATTGAACAAATATAAAAAGGTATCCTGCCATTCGGCCGGCAATTGACCAAGCGCCTGTATTTCTTCTATTTTGCTGGATATGAACCGGTTTCGCTTATCGGCATTCATCGACAAAGAGTCGACCAGCTCATTCATGTAATGCAGGGAAGTGCCTGCTGAATAATGCTCTTTGGCTTGACGCAGAATCGATATCATATTGGTCAGAGTACTGACCTGGGTCTCCAGCGCTTCAATCTGCCAGTCGAGTGCTGTAGTGAGCTGAATCTCTCCGGCCATTACTTGGCGGATCTCGTCAATGCCGAAGTCCAGATAGCGAAGCGTTGTGATCAGCCGCAGACGGGAAATATCTTCAGGAGTATATAACCGGTGTCCGCCTTCGCTGTGGCTCGATGGTTTCAATAGAGCGATGTCGTCATAATAACGGACGGTTTTAACGGTTGTGCCCAGCAGCTTGGCCACCTCACCGATGGTTTTGGTATCTTTACGCAAGTGATCGCCCCTTCGGTTGGAATCATACGATGTTTGAAATTAATTGTATCGAAAGGAATGACGATTTTCAATTTGTTTGGTTTACCAGATATGAATATCCGAATTACCGGCTCCTCAAACGGTGGGCCGGCCCGATATAATACAGTGGAGCTTGAGCGTCTTTTGGATCATAACAAATGATGCACGTTGCAAATCTTCATGCCACATGGTGCCCGAATGCTGGCATGGCGGTACTCGGCCCCCTTGTGGCGTTTTTGGCACAGCATGAGTGTAACAGAATGCGAGCGCTTGAGGCCGAAATATTAAACAAATTTCAATTGAAAGCCGATACATAAATGAGAACCTATGGAAAGAAAAGGAGTTGAGTAACTTGCGGCTTGAATCAGGCACCACGGCAAGTTTGAAATTTTCGGAGCCTAAACAGAATATCCGCCGTCCAGCGGAATATACGTTTGAGCTTGGCAAAGAACAGGATGACGATCAGTCGAAGAAATCGAAAGAAAGCAGCGGCAAACTGGTTACATGCCGGGAGGGCGGTTATATCAGGCAATACATTGTCCGTGCGGACGGAAGCCGTATTTTGCTCAGCGAGATGAAGGAGCCTCAGAGTGATGGAACTCCTCAGATGCAAGAAGGTAATAAGGCGGTTCATGGCCAGCAGGAAGACTCCATGGGCCAAAACACGAAGGACATGATTCAACTGCTGAATGTGCAGGCAGGAATCGCGGCCGATTATCGCAGAAAAACGGCTCATCTGTCAGCTTCGTATACCGCGTTGTAAATAAATGGTTTGTCGGGGCATCGTACATATCAGTATCCTGATCGTAGTAAAATGCGAATTGAACAAAGTATCGCACTTTACGCATGGAAAAGATGTTTATAGCCTATTTTGTTCAAACGTTCTGAAATCCAAGAAGAAGGGCGTTCATCTATGAGGGTTCGTATGCGGGGACAAGCATTAAAAGGAATATGTCATAGGACAAGAACATAGTCTCATTGCCGATTGATTAAAAGTAGGGTTAACAAAGCTCAATAGTTACGATAAGGTTTTTGATGGAATATGAAATGTCGGATTTGATAAAAAAAGTAGAGCCGTTGAGATGGGGAGCAAGCTCTGTTGCGATCAACATGTCCGCTAAATGGCCATGCTCTAAAAACTTTGGCTATAAAGTTGAAATAAGCTCTTTTTACGACGGAATCGGCCTTGACGATTTTTCCGTCCTGTCTCATTTTGATCTTGAAAATAACATTGCGTTGGTTCAAGGCGAACTATCTCCCTTATCGGAAGAAATGAATATGTTATGGCTTAACTGAATTAATTTCTTTATGCAAAGCTTCTATTTTACTAGTGCCATATACTGTCGGGTGACAAAAACATAGTTACATTAGAAGCCGCCAATTATGCGGCTTTTTAAGTGCCTACATTCTGTCGGAATAGCGTTAGGAATGTTGGAGGAAGAAGCCAGTTGTGCAATTCATCATGAATATCCATCAACTCTAGGTTGCGTCAGTTAAAAAGAAAGGTCTTTGTACTTTATTTTGCATATAATGATAACCGCACTCCGTGATATGCGAAATTATTTGTCATATGTGTTGTTGCCTATGTCTTTAGCTCAGTTGATTTAACTCATGTTTTACATAAGAAAATAGAACCTCTTCCAATATTGGCTTTCGAGTTAAACGTTGCTAAAATATGGTTATTATTAACTTTTAAACAAAGGAGCTCATTTCATGAAAAAAGGAATCTTTCCCTTCTTATGTCTTCTGCTCTCGCTTAGCTTAGGGCTGAGCGCCTCCGCAACTGCAGCAGAGGTCAAAAGCAAACCAACAGATCTGCTATCTGAGGAAAGTTTCGCTTTCGCCTATTCCGATCTATCCGGAACACGCCTTCTCAGTGACAATAGCGACCGTCCCAAACGCTTCATTCAAGCCATCTATGCGCCCGGGCTACAGACCGCAATCACCTATGTGAAGCATCAGAGGCAGTCCGAGAAGAGTAACGGCCGGCAGACAGCCTGGAATTTTGACCACGACGAAGGCGAACTCTTTAAGGTCGCTAAAGGAAAGCTGACAGAGAATGAAACGGTTATTCTCACGACGAAAGACGCCTTCCAAGGCCATACGTTTCTGAAGTACAAAGCGCTCACCAAAGGCGGGTTTACCAAGACGACCCTCCGCTCCGTTGAGAGCATCAAGAAACGGAAAATTAAAAAGCAAGGACTCATTGGCGAGGTATCAAAAGAGATACAGATCGGCCTTGTGGAATTCCAACGAGGCAAAGGCCAGCTGCCGCTTGCAAGCATCGTGTTGTCGACACCAAAAGGGTTAGTCTTCCAGGACATGGTCGGAAATGATGATCCGAATTCGACCTGGCGGGTTGAAGATGGTGGCGAGATTAAGCCGGAATGGTTCAACGTATTGTTCGTCACCAAGTCGAAAAGCGGCTATTCCCTTGCCATTGAAAATTGGGGCTCTGAAGGGACATACACCATGATCTTGCAGCAAAAGGACCGCACCTTCCAATTGGTGGCTGATGGCGCACGGTATACGTATCCCGTTTAAAGTCACTATAGCTTAATAAATAACTAAAACGCAGCTGCCGGCATGGATCGAGAGCATTCCTATAATAAGGAATGAAATGATCGAAATTTGACTACTTAATCTAAGATTGAAGCCCAGCAAACCCGAGATGTGGATTGCCGGGCTTTCTTCTTGGTACAGGCTTAAATCATCGTTGTGAAATCAAGAATAGGCTGCTCCTATTAATCTCCTTCGGTAATTAATAGGAGCACTTTGAAGGGTCAGAAATACTGTCCCATTCCCGAGGGAGAGGTAGGGAATATCAGCTTTTCTAAAGATTCCTGCTACTGATTGCACACACTGCCCTGGTCGTAAGCGTAAAATAGCCCCCATCTGATTGCCAGGTGGGACGATTCTATTGTTTCATCCCGGTGACGGCAACGGTGATGGAGGAGAGCTTGGGACATACTTTCCGGGGCTATTCGGTCCGCCTTCAGTGGGTACCCCGATACTTGATAAGATTCAAGAGAGATTAGAAACGAGTGGTCTAACTAACATTGAAATGTCTGCCTTGAAAGAAATCATTTGGATCCCAACTCCTGAAGATGTGGTTGAAATGGTTTGCTTTGGGCAAAGTGACGGATTTAGAAAATATGTTAGGGACGAATGTTACAATCGGATCGTTTCACAATTTGAGAAACACTCAAGTGAAAAGGGAATAAAGACGACAGGATTCTACTATTTAATTCGAGCAAACGCATCCTAATTATTTGGGGCTATCCGTCAGGGTAGCCTATTTTTCTAAAAACTTGCCTTTACAGTGCGGTGAACCGTATTATAAGTAACGGGGATCGCTTACTAGAAGGTCCAAGTTCCTTATACGAGTGGAATCCGGTCAATCTATTGTGGGGAATATAAGGAGTAAAAAGTTGAGCCTAATCTAATTAGAGATTAAACCCAAATAAGATTATTTTTAAAGCAAAGCTGATTTATGTAATAATCATGTAGTAAGTAACTAACAGAGAGCAGGCTAAGATGGAATGACAGATCTTAAACAACAACGTTATCGCTTTAGCGAGGCGCCTATATGGGATTTGCAGCGGGCGTACTATGAACAAAAGGGTATGAAGGCTTGGAATAATGACCAAGTTCCTCAATACATAACGAGTAATCCAATGATTGCTACTTCCTATGCGGAAATGATATTTGGTTTCCTTCAAGATCGTGCTAGTCAGGGACATAGTTCAGAGCCCGTCTTGATTGTGGAACTTGGAGCAGGAGCGGGACGTCTTGCTTCTCATGTAATCCATGAGTTGTGTCAGTTAAGAGATTATGCTGGGATACCGTTGCCGTCGTTTCGTTATGTGATGACAGATTTGGCGATGAATAATGTTCTAGCTTGGAGGGAGCATCCTGCGCTACAATCCTTTATCGCTGGAGGGCTACTCGATTTTGCACAATTTGATGCTGTTCATGATACCGTTCTGAACTTAATCGTATCAGGAACAACGATTAGTGAAGGTGATTTGGCACAACCTGTTATTATTGTTGCAAATTACTTTTTTGATGGTATCCCGCAAGAGTTACTTTATGTTGGCGATGGTCATATTTGTGAAGCGGATGTGTTGGTGGAATATCCTGAACATATGGATTCACTTCAACCATCCGAAGTATTACATCAAATTTCATTGAATTATGAGTATCGACAGGCACCCGAGTATGAACAAGAAGCGTATCCTTACCGTAATGTCATAACCATGTATCAGGAGCAATTAGAGGACTCGCATATTTTATTCCCCGTTGCGGGATTGTCTTGTTTAGAGCGTTTGAATCAGTTGTCCCAGGCAGGATTCCTATTAATCACAGCAGACAAGGGCGATCACTTGCTGGATAACTGGAAGTTTTCAGGACCACCAGAGTTGATTTTACATGGAAGTTTTTCTTTTACGGCTAACTACCATGCCATCCAGCATGTTTTTGAAAATAGAGGAGCCATCGCGTTATTTCCCCCGCATCATTATAAAAATATTAATGTAGGTTGTATCCTCTATATGGATACGCCGATCAACTATTCCAATACAAGATTAGCCTATCGTCGATTTATTGAGCGTTTTGGTCCAGACGAATTCTTTAGTATTAAGGAATGGATGGACAATAAGATCGATAGTATGGGTCTGCAGCAGATTTTAAGCTTTTGGCGTTTGGGTGGATATGATGCGGAATTTTTTATTCAGAGTGCGAAGCAGATCGTAAGGCTGTTGCCAGATGCAAGCGATGATGAACTGCAGGATATTTTGAGAGGTATACATTTGATGTGGTCATCGTACTACGTTATGGAGCAGCGTTATGATCTAGCTCTTGATGCTGGATTGGTCCTTTTCGAGATGGAAATGTACGAGGAGTCCAAACGGTTTTTAGAAATATCGATACATGAAGACGAAGAGGAGATCGTATCAACCGTATATTATTGTCTAGCTATATGTTGTTTCGAGTTAGAATTAGAAGAAGATGCCCTGAATTACATCCGAGAATTATTAAAACTTGAACCTGATCATGAAGAAGCATTGGCGTTGATACACAAATTTGAATCTGTATAGGTTGCTAGTTTTTTTATCTACAGAAACCTAATTAGACAAGTATTATGATATTGGCCAAAGTAGTTTAAAAAAGTGAATAGACATTGAATTACTTTAAGTGTAAAGAATAAGTTTCGATTGACAAGAGCATTGAGACATAACATGCCGCGCAAAATGCAGAGTCTCAGGATTACAAGATGCAACAGAGTATTTATTGTCAGAATGTGTATTTCTTCAAGAGTTACGCATGCATATATCAAAGTATTAAATCAATCGAGTTGTAGATGATAAATTCATCAGAATGGAACTTAAAAGTGCCTGTAATCCATACAGACAGGCACTTTTAAGTTACCTATAAATATAAAAAGTCTTGGTAAGGCATTCGGGCCATACCAAAACTTTCATCTACATGAAACTACAGTCTGTATTAAAAGTCTATATTTTTTTTGGGGATAAAGTATAATTTAATTGCTGTAGAATTATGATGATGGGAGATATGTTATGGAACAATGTTTAATGAGTAAAAAAAGATATGCAAAAGATATTAAAAATGGTATTTAAGAAGGAATATCAGATAAATTCTCTTACAAGGATTCTAGGAGGAGCACAGAAGGGAACTTATAGAGTAGAGTGTTCAGACCAATTCACATGCGTATTATACATATGGGATGATTCCTTAAGTTATTTTAAAAACTTACATACAAAAGAAGTTTTTACATCAAACAGTGCATATTTGTTTAAGAAAAATTATGATTTGTTGACTTCTTATAATATCAGTGTACCTAAGCTATATCATATGGATCTAAGTAAAACTAACTTCTCTTTTGAATATGCATTAGTTCAAGGGTAATATAAGAAAACTTCATAGTAATAAAAGTTCTATGGTTGTCGGGTGACAAAAACATAGTAACATTAGAAGCCGCTGATTATGCGGTTTTTATTTTTATGATATCAAGTTCTTGTCAAAACACGATGACAACAACTTGATATCATTCCCGACTGATGACAAGAACTTTGTTACATTCCCGATATGATCTCATCGGCAGCAGGAAAGTTGAAAAGATGCCATTTTTGTTAAACTAACGGGTAGGTTAGTTTAAATTTAAATGGATATCGACTCCATTAAAAGGGCAGGAGTGCTCATATAATTAATTTGACTAATTCGAAATGTCTTGCTAAATTGCTTATAAAATTTCCGAAAATATAATTAATGGCTATGTACAACAACAGGAAGGAAAGAGTCAAGAAAATGTAGAATAATAAATTGGACACTGAGAGTTAATATAAAGGGGGTAAAATTAAAATGTTGGATGATCAATTAATTAATTTTACAAAAATGCACGATGATTTCATCACGGATTGGAATGAGGCGATGATTTCAGGAGACACCTCTTCATTAGAAAGAATGACTGAAGATTACTATGTAGCGTTTTTTAATGGTATAAAAGAAAAGCCGATGATATTTAACCAAAATGATGCAGTAACCGGAATGCAACAATCCGTTACACAGCTTTTAGGGGCCAAAAAGAAATTCGAAAATAGGGTTATTCGCTTAAAGGATACTCAAAATGCTGTCGTATTTTATGAACTAATCATTGAAAAAGATGAAAAAATAATAGCAAGATTATTTACTATTGAAAATTGGCAATTAATTAATAGAAAATGGATGTTAGCTAGAGAAACAGAAGAACGAATTAAGTAATATTAATATCTATGACTGGTGTAGGATAATAAACTAACGGAGAACTATAGTTTAATAAACAACTAAGACGCGGCTGCCGGCATCGATGTCGGGAGACAGTAACATAGTATCATTTAAGGCCACGTATTATGCAGCTTTTATTTTTATGATATAAAGTTCTATTTCATTCCAGTCTGCAAAAGCATCTGTTACTATATTTATTTTTGTGAAGCCCTCTTCCAGCATCCATTAGAACAGAAGTTTACGCAGCGCACACCCCATTGTGTTTTGACCACTATTCTTATCACAGGACAAGAACATAGTGGGAGAGAGGGAGCCGGGTGGACAGGTAGACGAACTGCTAGCGAGACTGAGTCAAAAGGTTGACTACAAGCATCGAAACATCGGTCTCGATCCCGCGGAGGTTATCGCTAGAAGTGAAGTTTTTGAAACCTTCCGCGAAATGCTGCGCTGCTTGACCGAGAAGGAGCGAGGTATTTTTGAAGCCTATTTTTTCCGGGAGTTATCGCCAAGATGTCGGAGGACAAGAACATATACGCTTAAGGAGTCGCGAAAATCGCGGCTTTTTTGTTTTAACGATATAAGTTCTTGTCCCGGGCTGAGGACAAGAACTTATATCGTTAGCCGAAATGGACAAGAACTTGTATCCAAAGACGATTATATAGAAAGTAGAAAATTAATCTCGATAAATTATTCTTACCATATAAATATTGCTGGGTTGCCTGGTGCAATAAAGAAAATCATACTCTATAAAGAAAAGTATTGAGGCTTGAGGGACTATTGAAGCGAATAGCAAATAATAGCACTGAAAAACAATAATAAATAGAGATTAAAATTTAGGTAAAGAAATCAAGCGGAATTTATCTCAAGCGAGTATCCACTTGATTTTTCTTTTTATGAATAAGTTAAGTCTAGCTTATAGTAATTCCCAGAAAAAATTTCTAGTAGTAACTCTGATAATTCTTCTGAGGAAATTCGTTGAGGATCTTTAAGCCAGCAAAATAGTATGTGTGTTAGAGCACCAGAAAAAAAAGCAATCGTATATATGTATTTTTTGTGTCGGTTGTGCATTTAGAAGCAAAGGTAGATAAAGAAGCAGATAGCTCATCAGCTATGATATTTTCAAGGTGATGCTCTAACATAAGTTGTAGTAAAACTTCATTTTCCAAAAAAATTGCAGAAAAGCTATCAGTGATATCCCTCATTTGGAGGCTTTTTTTAGCAGCCAGTTCCTGTGACAGGGCATTAAAACCCTGTTTCAGGCAGAATCGAAGAATATCATCTTTTTCATTGAAACAATTATAAAAGGTCTGACGAGATAAATCGGCTCTTTTACAAATGTCCCTGATAGAAATTTTGTTATAGGGTTTCTCTAGCCGAAATGGACAAGAACTTGTATTCATAGCCGATTAGATAATCTGTCGAATGATAACAAAGTCGGGTACTGAAATTCAACTATATAAATGAATGAAAGTCGAATAAATAAAAACAAATTTATAACTCGATCCATTAGTTATAGGTCGAGTTTTTATTGTGAATATTCTAATGAATGTCAAAATTAAAAGGATATATAAATAACAATAATAATATAATTAAAAACAATACAGATTTATTGCAAAACGATAAATAACGTGTTAAATTTATAATGTTATTAAATAAGTGAGGTGCTTCATATGAATGTTAAACGAGGTTCAACAACTTTCTTAAAGGTAATTATTTTTCTGGCTGGAATTGCAGTTCTTGCTTTATGTATATTTTTAGTACCCCATATGGCGAATTTCGCATCAAAATTGTATCCAAATATTTCCCCAATGAAATATCTCATTTTCATCGTGATGTATGGATCGGCTGTGCCTTTTTACTTTGCTCTCTATCAGGCTTTTAATCTTTTACGGTACATTGACGAGAACACAGCGTTCTCGGAATTATCTGTAAAGGGGTTAAAGAACATAAAGTACTGTGCGATTATAATCAGTGGTTTGTATGTATTAGGTTTGCCCCTCTTCCATTTTATAGCAAATAAAGTTGACCCTCCTCTTGGAATAATGGGACTCATCATCATTTTTGCTTCGTTGATTATCGCCGTTTTTACTGCTATCCTCCAACGACTTCTACAAGAAGCGATTAATATAAAATCAGAAAATGATTTGACGGTCTGAGGTGTATGATATGGCAATTATTATTAATATTGATGTGATGTTAGCAAAACGAAAAATGAGCGTAACGGAGCTTTCGGAAAGGGTTGGAATTACTATGGCGAATCTTTCTATTCTGAAAAATGGGAAAGCAAAAGCGGTTCGTTTTTCAACATTAGAAGCGATATGTAAGACTTTGGATTGTCAGCCAGGTGATATTTTGGAGTACGAAGGTGACGAAGACACTCAATAAAAACAGACAACAAATTTATTTAACCTCTTTGGGTCTTGCCCTTAAGAGGTTATTTTTGCATTTCTAAAAAATCATCTAATAAATTGGTAAATAAAGGTATCACCTTAAATTCTAAGAAATATAATAGAAGAAGGGGTAAGACTTGCTGTTGCACCAAAATGGAAACAGATTGATGAAATGATTGAGTTGAGTTTGCCATCGATAATCTTCAAGTTAGATGCTGATCTAGGAAAGAAGATTGATATAGCTCAAGTCTACTATAAGAATACCAGAAGTGAGCTACCAATCGGTCTGGTATGTAATAATAGTTCTAAGAGAATGAAGAATGAAATTCGAAAAAATGAAATCTTATAATCCAAGGATGGACGTTTACTCAAAAAAAACAAAGAGGAGTAAAAAAAGAGCCATTTGGTGATTTAGTAATTTCAGGACCTCTTTACTTTAGACATATTCACAAAACTCGTATTTTGTACATATGTATAAAGGGCATCCATCCAGATAGTTTCGTACTCGCCGGTAGTCTATTCTATATAATTTACCGAAAGAGCTATTCTATAAATAATATTCCAATGCGTTTGTAAAACATAATGACCTGTATTATGGTTTACCTCTTTAAATGCTCTATCTTCAAAAAAATCCTCACGCTCATAATTACCATGTTTTTTACTTGTGGTATAAATTTCAACAAATATTCTATACAAACAAAATTCACTATAATATATTCATTTTTACATAAAAATCTCAAATTATCATAGGAATGAGATTCTAATGTGAAGATAACTTCTAATATATTTAATATAGTACTTTTTCCTGTACCTCTCCCCCCTATAATGCAATTCAAATCGTTAGAAAAATCAACTATAAAAGTATTTTGTTCGTTTTTACCCTTTAAATATCCTTGGTCTCCCGGTTCAATTAATACTCCTTTTATATATTTATCAGTTATATTAGGTTTTTCCATAAAAATACAAAGTTTGTGATTATAAAACGCTTTTTTTAATGAAGGAAATCCTGCCTTACTCATTTTAATCCAAGTTCAAAACCGAGCAAAAAGGGCTACCAAATGGCAGCCCCACTTATAATTCATCTCTTCTAATCCTAAACTCTACTAGCCATGTGATGAGTCCCGTCTCATTTGTCGTCATTGCCTCAAAGTGCTTGTTTACGAATTAGGTAACTCTTTTTCTTTCTCCCGTTACATTACCAGAGTCAATAATAAAAATAGTCCATTTGTTAAGCCATGTACCCATACTGCAGGCCAAACAGAATTTGTTCGTTCATACGCCCATGCAAATATGATCCCCCCAAGAAAATTCGCAGGCATCGCGTTATAGGTAGGAATATGGACTATCGTAAAGAGACTCGCACTCAAAAACATTGCCCAACCACTGCCTAATCGGGTTCGCAGCCAGCGATAGATAAAACCGCGATAGAATATCTCTTCGTATATAGGCGAGATGATCACTGCTGATGCAAACGCAATGAATACACTGAAGACCGTAACATTCTGCTGAATTGATTCCGTCTTAGAATTTTCAAATGTATTGCCGATATAGCTGGTAAGGATCATTACGATGGTGCTGCCTATAATCAGCAAGAACGTCCATAACAGAATTCGCCACCAATCCTTCGCAGGAAAGGATCTTAAACCCACTTCACTCCAAGAAAGCTTTTTAGGACGTAGCCCTATGAAATACACTCCCAGCATTAATACTATTGCTATTGTAAGCCCTGTCAATGTTCCTGAATACAGCTCATCTCCAAGCCATTGCGCATATACGGGTTTTACTACAAATTTAATAATTCCGATAACAAATACAAACTCTAGCAACAGCAAAGCTACAAACTCTTTCCATGTCCAATTATCCCTTTGTTTCCAATGCGTTAAGTGATCAGTCATTCCCTTACCCCTTTGTCTCTGTGATATAATTCAAATATATTGGGTGACGCTACGTCACCTGCAAGCATTTTTTTTGGAGGAATATCATGAGTCATTGGACAACAGGACAAGTATCCAAACAAAGCAATGTTTCTTTAAGAACACTTCGCTATTATGATCAAATTGGGCTCCTTACACCTAGCTTTAAGGACGAAAGCGGACGCCGTTGCTATTCCGAAGAAAACTTGTTTACTTTGGAAAAGATCACACTTCTAAAATCTCTCATGCTTCCACTCGAAGAGATTCAGAATTTATTGGATAAGCTATCCTACCGAGAAATACTAAAAGCTCACTATAATCATCTTCAAGAACAACTTTCTTCGCTCCAAACTAGCATCTCCAATACGACCTCGCTCATCAACATGTTTGATCTTGAGGGAGAATTATCGTGGAAACGAATTTCACATTTAGTACAGACAGCCAAACATAATTCGAAAAAATGGATTGAGTATTTTGAAGATGACGAGAAGGATTTTTTAGAACAAGTGCTTCCTAGTCTTAGTAAAAGCGACCGAATCACCCAACAATATATTTCACTATTACGGAGAATTGAATGGTGTCAGCAGCATAGCATATTACCTGAATCTGAAGCTGGCTATCAGATTGGTTGTGAGTTGATTGCAGTTTCCAATGATACATTTGATGGAAATGAAGAGTTAATGAATAAGTTTTGGGAAGTAAGAAAAATGCCGTCAGAGACAACTGGACTGTATCCTATAACAGATCAATCACTGGAATTTGCAGAACGTTGTATTATCTATGCAGAGCAATTGCTGAATAAAGAAAATGAATGATTGGTTTCTTAACACTATATATCTGAGTGAAGAATGTCTTGCCAGTTTGGAAGCAGCTCATAGTCTCTAATGTGTTTGTATTCTAGAACCATTACAGCTACCGTATTAACTACACAGAAATTCACCTATCGGGAATGTAACAAAGTTCTTGTCATCAGTCGGGAATGATATCAAGTTCTTGTCATTGTGTTTTGACAAGAACTTGATATCATAAAAATAAAAAGCCGCATAATTAGCGGCTTCTAATGTTACTATGTTCTTGTCACCCGACACCAATCTTTTTTTTCAAACAGTACGACTTTATTTCAAAGACACAACGATCTTACTACCCACTTTTTATTTATCCCACACACTCATCTGCTAGTACTACTATTTTTTATTACCAAATTAGCCGTTTCACTCGGATGATTAAGAGGAAAATGATGACCATATGGAACAAAATCAACCTTACCAAGATGCGAAGGAGCAGAATAGCCTCTGTCATAATCCCCCCAAATAATGCGAAGATTATACTTTGTTACTTCATTGAAATCACCTTGATCGTTTTTCAATAGTAAACTGTTAAGCTGAACCGTAGTATTTAAAATTCTAGGAGAAGTAAAACTGTTACTTATTTTTTCAATATAATGTTCAGGGATGTTCTCCGTACTTTCAAATAAACCATTACTTAATAAATAGCGCTCTATCAAATTAGTAGTTGCCAATTTCAATGTCCATTTGTTCATAAATTGAGGAACATTTATCGATTTAGCATTTTTTTTAGCAACAGGTGGCTGAAGTAAAGTAATTGTATACTTCTTATCTATGTACTTTTGTACTAATGCTTCCAAAAGAATATACGCACCAAATGAATGGCCAATTAGATGGGCACCATTAGTAGCTTTCTCCAATAACTTTTTCACTACATTCAAATAGATATTTAAAAGGTTTTTCTCTCGTTTAAAAGGAGAACGTCCCAAACCTGGAAGGTCCATGATCCAAATAGGTCGACCCGTTTTTTCATGAAGCTCTTTTCCTAAAGGAAATAAATCCTCTCCATCACTTAATAAACCATGTAATAAAATAAACGGTTTACCCTCTCCTTGTGATTGGTAAATGGTAGTATTATTACATAATGTTCGTTTAAATAAATGACTGTGCTGGCCATTTTGATACATCATGCGATAATCCAGATCAGCTATTACGGCTGGGAAAAATTTCATTACATTTGTCTCCTTAAACCAATCTTCTCCCATAATCTTTTTCGCTGAACCATTTGAAAATGTTCGATTTGTAATAAAGTTCAGCCCAT
The DNA here is from genome assembly GCF_003991425.1 of Paenibacillus lutimineralis. Lineage (NCBI taxonomy): Bacteria > Bacillati > Bacillota > Bacilli > Caryophanales > Paenibacillaceae > Paenibacillus > Paenibacillus lutimineralis. The sequence continues at coordinate 3,291,852 of NZ_CP034346.1, read as the reverse complement.
CAGCAGGAATTTGGGTTATTTTGCTTACGCCACTATTCATAAGTGCTTTCATAAATGGCAGTGGGGCAGAGATTTTAGGTGCAGTCATATTCATACTTTCTGACATAGCATCTAATAATTCTGAAATATTCTGATCATGTTGTTTATCTTCAACAAGTGTATATGTTTGTATAGTTGGTTGCTCCAATCTGAAAACCTGCACAATAAACTTTGCTAGTTCATCGTTTGCAATAAGTGGTAATCTATATTCCTTACCTCCAGGAATCACTGGCATGAGCCCTTTTCGCATACTCATCACAAGCAAGCCTAAGCCTCCTGTTTGCTCCGTACTCCCTGTTTTACTACTACCAACTACAGTTGGTGGATTAATTACTGAAAGCGGATAACCTACTGTTGATGCCTGCTGACGGATATAAAGATCTGCTAAAAACTTTGTTCTCTCATATGGATTTTTTATTTTCAAAAAATTGTTTCCTTCTTTAAACACATCTATCGCAATCTTGCTATTTTTATCATCAAAGGGACTCATATAGCCTACAACATGAATAAATTGTTGCAATCCCTTCAATTGATGAATATTTTTAGCGAATTCACTAATATGTTGGGCACCATTCAAAAATACGGAAGCTGCCTCTTTGCTTGTCGCTTGAATATCCATGGGGCCTCCTGCGTGAATAATCACATCCGTTTTCAATACCCACTCCTTATCTTCAGCACTTAGACCTAAGTCTATTTTCGTCAAATCACCTTCAATAAAGTGCATAACTGCCTCTTTTAAGATGCCTCTTTCTTGATAAATGCGTCTTGCTTTACTTTTCGATCTCACTAATAGAAGAATTGTAACATGTTCTTTGGCTAATTCCTTCACTAATTGCTTTCCAATAAAACCTGTTCCACCAGTTAAAAATACTGTTCTCATATAAATCCTCCTTTTAGTACTATTCAGTACTAATTTAATGTAAAAAAAATGCTTCTTTTATCGAAGCAAGTTAAAAAAATGATCTGCTGTTTTCATGATTACAGTTGCATCCTTCAGTGTTTCTGAAATAAATAGCGCCCCTTCAAGATTTGTAATAAAAAGAGATGCAACCTCGTCAATATTAATTGTCTTTCTAAATTCACCATTCTCTACCCCTTGTTTAAGTAATAGAGAAACTTTCGTTTTTAATCCTGCAAAAAAAAGACCTATTTTTTCTTTTACTTTTGTGGCATTTGTAGGGCTTTGAATATAAAGCGTAATAAATGGACAGCTCCCCTTATATTCTCTCGTCTGAACTCCTTGTGATAATTGCTTTAAAAACAGTTGGATACGATCTTCAACTAATAATTGGTTTTGAGATAGTAAGCCATCAATTGCAGATTGATACATTTCAATCCAATAATCAACGACCCCTTCCAACAATTCTTCCTTATTAGAGAAGTGATAATACACATTAGACTTTGAAACTTTGCTTACACGAACTAATTCATCCATGGTTGTATAAGCAAACCCTTTTTCTAAAAATAATGTTGCAGCTACTTCAATCACACGTTTTTGATTCATTAATTTTCCCCTTGTCATAATTAGTACTGTACAGTACTATAAAAGGTGTTGCAAGTATTTTTTTTAGTTTAATAAAAAAATTGATCAAAAAAGCTATACTTTAATTGATTTTACTGCTAAAAATTAATCTCATTTTGAACAAAGTTGAACTGAACCCCAAAACTGTTTTGGATGGCTTGCAATTTTTCACTTGTGTTTTAACGCTAGGTTCATATATTTTTAAAAAGAAAACAAATATGTTTTTTTGGAAGATACATACGAATTTATTTTTGTAGTCACTAAATTGTTTAGATGGCTATTGATAGGCTACAAGCAACAGATGTTTTTCCTACGCCCCCCTTCCCCGTAAAAAACAGGAACGGGGTGTCAGGGAAATGACTTCTTGTAAAGCGTTCCATTTTAGGCATCTCCTTTTAGTGACAAGCGTACTTTCGGCTTTTGTAATAGTTCTTCCTCTGAAAGTCCTGACCAATGTGAAAATTGCTCATTTGTTGGATATTTCCCTTTACAAAGTAATTCTCCATCCACAAACGTTGCAGGTAAGGCACTATTTTCTCTTCATTTCTTATAGCCCATACCGATGATCCATTTCATAAAGTCTATAGAGGTGCATAGAAAAGGGGGCGATAGAGCAAGCGCTAGAAGGTAGGGAGCTAAGTGCAACGAATATTCGATATCCAACATTTTTTGTTGTGAATACAGACCAATTCATACATTTCGCCAAGTTCTATTTAATATTCCATATCTAATGTCAACACACAGAGAGTCAGAGGGATACGTTATAGCAATCCAGTAAGCCCATACAGAGTATAGATTTAAAATTACAAAATTCCGTACAGGGTCCTGGCTTCTTGTATTGGGATCCAATTATCTAATCGGCTATGAATACAAGTTCTTGTCCATTTCGGCTAACGATATAAGTTCTTGTCTTCAGCTTGGGACAAGAACTTATATCGTTAAAACAAAAAAGCCGCGATTTCCGCGACTACTTAAGCGTATATGTTCTTGTCCTCCGACAGCATATGCCGTACCCGCTGTTATGGGCATGATCCTTATAGCGGCGGCAATACCCGTTTTATATAAGAGAACGCATGTAAATGTATAAACTACCTAATATCGCCTTAAGTTCCTTAGTGATTTCAACACGAAGAACCAAATATTTTCACATAAAAAATGCTGTCCCATAGGCCATGAGATAGCAGTACCAAAGGATAAGGACCTGTAGAAGGCAATATTTCTACATTTTCATAAGAATTGGTTCTACTATACTTCCAGTAATCGAATACAAAATCGGGAAGGCTTAAAGAATCAGCGTAGGTCTGCACATATTTTTTAAACATTTCTTTGTCTTTTGGAAAAAGCGGTTCACGCTTGTTGTTATTCTTATTTTCAGTAGGATACCAAACTTGAACCATTAGCTCCCGCTTATCGCCTTGATCTTCAGTTAAGGCTTCATCTCGGTTAGGATCCGTGAAATGAAATGTTTGAGTACCCACTTTCTCTGGACCATCAGGCTTCGGCAAATGAAAGACAGGCAAGTATATAGATAAGGCGGTAGATACAACCATGAGAATGATGATGATGGAAGATAAACTATATTTCAACAGCTTCCCTATTTTTATATTCACCATCTTGCTTGAATGCCTGAATGCAACGATGAGTATGAATAGCGCCGTCATTATATATACCAAAAGCAACTGCCATCTGTATCCCTCAACCAACAATTGAACTGTGAATATAACGCTACTTCCTATACTCAATACCACTCCTGTTTTCTGTGCGCTTCTTTTAATAAACAATAAATCTAGTAGTAAAGCAAAACAGGATAGAACTAAAAGTATTTCAAATAATCTCATTTGTATCCCTCTCTTTCATCAATAAAAACCGGACGAATTGGACAAAATGTGGAAAACCGTCCCAAAGGACGGTTTTCCTATCACTAATTGATATCTGAAAAATCGTGAATGAAGCTTACTCTGTACACTACTTTACTTCTTTCATATATTCTCTGAAGCCCTGCACGATTTCTTTGGATCTGGTATGGTGTAAATAATGATCTCCTTCTAAGGGTATCATTTTGCCAAGAACAGAATCGTTGGCTTGCGCTTCATGCAACGGTATCCATCCTTCCACTCCTGCATTATTCGCTTGCACAAAAAGAAGAAGCGGAAGATTTTCCGGGAATTTCAGTCTTCGAGCGGCTATAAAATTATCATTAAAATGTTCCATTTCATTCATCATGCTGGAATTATACATGTTTTTGCGCGAAATCAATCCCAATTGTTCTTTTGTCTCAGCGTCATATGCTGCAATTTCTGCATACGGATCAGCGGATAAATTCAGTGCCAGTCTGCCTAGTCCTGATTGTCTGAGGAATTTAAACAAATTGATTGGGAATTCCGTATCCATGCCGCCTTGCGTTGGAACACTGCTATCGATCCCAACAAATGCGGTTACCTCGTTCTCAAATTTGCTCACATACTCCAATCCGTAAATACCTGCAATGGAATGGCCCATGAGGATATAACGATCAATATTAAGCTGCTGCAGCGCTTCATGAATTTCACTTACTATATTCTCTGAGGTTCTTTCCTTTTTGGTATCGTCGCTTAATCCATAACCCAAAGGCTCAACCACGGCGACTCTGTAATATGGAGCCAGCTCATCCACTAGCGGCTTAAAGTCAAGGGCTGGTGCTGCTGTTCCATATCCCGGTAAGAGCACGATGGTTTCTTCGCCTTGTCCTCGAATCAAGACATTGAGCTTCTTCCCGTCGACGGTTGCAGACTGGCCATAGGACTCCATCTTTTTCAGATCCGATTTGTTCTTGAAAATATTCACTGTATACGTGGTGGCTAGGAACAGCACGATGAGTATCAAGATGGCTCCGAATATTTTAAGCAATAGGCGCCCTATTTTACTTGCCCTCGTTCTATTCTTTGGCTTTATTTCCTCTGTTTGTGTCATTCTCATCTACTCCTGTCCTTCTCTGTTTATTAAGCTGCCTTCATGTGCCATTAATGAGATGTTAACTTATGAAGATGTACTCCCCATGACCCCAATATGAACTGAATATGAACACCAGCAAAAGTTCTAAAACGTCATAGGCGTAGGAGCTGGCAGATGCTGAATTTATCTGATTTCTTCCATGAATGCTCTAAAGTTGTCTACAATTTCTTTGGCTTTGGTACGATGGATGTAATGATCTGCTTCAAACCGCATTACTTTTCCATGTACAGAATTTTTTATTTGTGCTTCATGCTCAGGTACCCATTGATCCGTTACGGGATGATTCGCTTGGATAAAGAAAATAATAGGAAGATTTTTGGGAAATGATACACTTTCAGCTGCTTTAAAATTAGAATACATATGTTGAACTTCATTTATTATGTTCGAATTAAACAGGTTTTTGTGCATAAGAATTCTCATTTGTTCTTTCGTTCCATCATCATACGGCAGTGCAGCTAATGGGTCCGTACCCAATTTCAAGGCCAATCTGGAGAGACCTGATTTTTTGAGCCACTTCATCATTTCGAGTTGAGACGATTCAACCTTCTCCGTTATCGTCGGAACACTGCTATCGAGCCCGACAAATGCTATAACCTCGTTTTCGTATTTATTCACATAATCGAGTCCATACACGCCTGAAATGGAGTGTCCCATGAGAATATAACGTTCAATGTTAAGACCTTGTAAGGCATCGTGAATTTCACGGACAATATTCTCTGTGGTCCGTTCCTTTTCGGTTACATCACTTAATCCATATCCAAAAGGCTCAACAACGACGACTTTGTAGAAGGGTGATAGCTCTTCGATTAACGGTTTGAAATCCAGTGCGGGTGCTGCTGTTGCAAGACCAGGCAGGAGTACGACGGTTTCTTCGCCTGTTCCTTGGATCAGAACATTCATATTCTTCCCGTCTACGGATACATGCTGACCGTAGGGCTCTAATCTTTGTTGCTCCGAATGGCTACTCATCACGTTAACGATATAAACAATACCTAGAAAAAGAATAATGGCTAGAACGATTGCTCCAATGGTTTTAAGAAAAATGTTTCGTACTTTTTTTAGTTTCGTTCCATTCCTCAGTTTCTTGTCCTCTTGTTGTGTCACACTTATCTTCCCCTGTCGTTATCTGTTTATATGGCACCTATGCCAACCGTTAATGACAGCTTATATGACGAAGATGTACTCTTCATGACGACAATATGAACTGAATATGAACAAGCACAAAAAAGCTACGGCGTCACATGCAAAGAAACTTGCACATGAGTCGTAGCATGGAGAATGCGGTTTAGACAATCTGAATGATACCCTGTGTGAATCTAACTAATCTGTTGGCGTTGTGATTGGCAAGGTGACAATGAAGGTCGTTCCTTGACCGGGTTCGCTTTCCACTACGATGTCGCCTTGATGAAGCGATACGATCTGTTTAACGATGGCAAGTCCCATACCGCTACCGCCATACTTACGACTGTGGGAACGATCTGCCTTAAAAAACCGCTCGAATATACGCTTCTGGTCCTCTAAGGAAATACCAATGCCCGTGTCGGATATTCGGACTGTCACGTTTTTGATATCTTGTTTGATGCTGACGTTAATAATGCCGCCGTCCATGGAAAATTTGATGCTATTGCCGATGATGTTCGTCCATACCTGGTTTAATAGATCATGATCAGCCGTTAGGCGAACAGCCTTCAATTTGAGTTCGAAACGGATGTGGCGGGCAGACCATTGCGGCTGAAGCGCTACGATGACCCGTCTGATCTGTTCATCAAGGCTGAGCGTGGCGAGCCGCAGTTGTTGTGACTGAGATTCAAGCATACTCAGCTTGAGCAGACTATCGCTCATCTTGGACATCCGATCTGCTTCCGTGATGATAATGTCGAGATAACGGCTTCGCTCACGGTCTGGAATATCAACTTGCTTGAGTGCTAGAGCATAGCCCGATATGGAGGTAAGCGGTGACTGAACCTCATGCGACACGTTCGATACGAATTCCCTGCGCATTTGCTCAAGTTGCTGCAGATCACGCGTCATTTCTTCGAAGCTGCGAGCCAGAGTACCGAGTTCACCTGTTTGCTTAATATTCAGCTTGACGTTGAAATCACCAGCTGCAATACGCCTAGTCGCTTTGGTCAGCTTTTTGATCGGTCGGACCAGGAACATGGAGGCAACTAGAATGAACAGACTTCCCGTGATCAGCGAATAGATCAAAAAAGAATATAACCAATTCTTACTAAAAGAGGTTGATGGGGGCGTGAGCGGCTCCACAAACATGGCCTTCGTCCCCATTTCCGTTATTAAAGGCAGCCCTATGAGAACCGAAGCAACACCATTCGGATTAACTTGGACCTCTTCTCCATCAAGTACCTGATTCACTTGTTCCATCGTCACTGTAGCAGGTTGTTGTCCGTTAAGATTTCCATAAGACTTGAATTGACCCGTCTCATCATAAATTCGAATATGATGCGAATCGAGCTGCTTCATCCCACTTACGAATGAGTCCGCTTCAGGTAACGGAATGGTCTCGTAAATCCGGATGACGTCCTGGGCGAAGTGAAGTGAGAGCATTCGCATATTTTCGTTCAATTTCTCCTCAAATACCCACACGGATACAAAAAAAGCAATGACCGTACCCACGATCACGGAGACTAGATAGATCAGGACAACCCGTGTATATAAGGATCTGATCATTCGTATCATTCGTAAACCTCAAGCCGATACCCAAGCCCACGCACCGTCTCGATCCGAAAATCGGGTGTAGTTGCGAACCGTTCACGCAGGCGTTTAATATGTACATCTACCGTTCGATCATCTCCAGCGTAATCGATCCCCCAAATTTGATCGATCAACTGCTCGCGCGTATAGACTTGTCCGGGTGTTCCAGCGAGCCTGTACAGTAATTCGAACTCCTTAAGCGGCAACGTGATCGACTCATTCCCTCTCATCACCTTATAGGTCTGTCGATCAAGAGTGACGTTGCCGAACTGAATCGTCTGCGTGGAGCCAATCCGGTATCGTTTCAGCAATGCCCGAACACGGACCGTCAACTCCAACGGATCGAATGGTTTCGTCAAATAATCGTCCGTCCCAAGTTCGAAACCTTTCACTTTCTCCCATGTTTCGCCTCTCGCAGTCAGTATAAGTAAGGGAAGATCAGGATTAGCTCTTCGGAGCTCCTTGCATAACGTCCAGCCGTCCATAATCGGCATCATAATATCAAGCACAACAAGATCGACATGCGTTGCGGCGTAGACGGCCATTGCTTCCTTGCCGTCCGCGGCTTCGACTGTTGCGAATCCGTCGTTGCGTAGAAATAAACAGACGAGTTCGCGAATGTTCGCATCGTCATCAGCAACTAGTATAGTAGGCATTCGTTCCCTCTTTCCTGTTTTCCATCCTATATAGTAGTTACCATTTTACTATAAAAAGATTCGACATTGAATAACGAGGATCATTTAGCACCTCTCATTCAGCATCACATCTGAATTCCCATAATGATATTTCACATTGATGGTAAGTCTATTAACTTGTAACATGGACAATAGGGACCTTGCTCCAATAAATTGGAGTTTAATTATGATTGGAGAGTTTATAAATGAGAATAGCAAGCAAGGAAGGGATTATTGTAGCCCTATAATTGAGCCAATCAATCTAAATAATTGTCTAAGTTCTTGTCCTGTGACAATTCTTCCCTGGTCGATAGGCTGTTCCCCTTAGCTATCCATGAGTTAAAATTCCAATGTTGGCTGAGACAGTAAAAAACCAAAAAGAACGCAATCATCTAATTCCCGTACAGGTTTTGGCTTCTTATATTGTGATACAATAATCTAATCGGCTATGAATACAAGTTCTTGTCCATTTCGGCTAACGTTACAAGTTCTTGCAGAACTTCATTATAACCACCCCACCAGAATCGCAGTTGCGCAGTTCTAGTTGTCCTCCGTGCGTTTTAGCTACTTGTGCTGCAAACCAAAGGCCAAGGCCATTGTGTCCATCGGCGCCACGCGCTGCATCTCCGCGCCATAGACGCTCTGTCGCATGGTGTAACGCCGCCTTGCTAAAACCGGGGCCTTCATCACATACAGTAACTTGCCAGCCGCCATCTATCATGCTGCTTTCCAAATACACGTTTCCCCCCGCCGGTGTATGCTCGATGGCATTCTGCACCACATTACCGAGGGCGCGAAGTAAATGATCTTTCTGAATGCTCGCAGCACCCTTCAGGCCGTTTTGGGTTTGCAGGCAAACTCTCTTGGCTTCTGCAATAGCTATTGTGCTCTGGCAAAGCTCATCAAACATGGTGGTCAGGCAGGTGTTTTCAAATGCCTCATTCGCACCGGTGGAGGTTTCTAACAGGCCGGCAACATACTGCTTGGCCCGGTCGTTGCTTACCACAATGGTTTCCACCATTTTGCGGCTGCTCTCAGGCAGTTCTTCATCCAGCAGAAGCTCGGCGTTGCCTCCCACCAGGGTGAGTGGGGTTTTTAAATCATGCGCGAGTGCTGCCATTTCTGCTTCGCGTTCTTGCTGTGCCTCCCATTGGGATGACAGGGATCTGTACAATGCCTCCCGCATATGCTCCATAGCATCGAGCGCCTGATCGTACTCCCGTATGCCGGCGTGGGGAATTGTGAAATCCAGCTCCTGCGCGCCTACCTTCTTGCTCACCTCGCTGAACAGCTTCAGCTTGGCGGCGAGGCGCCGACGAAGCCACAGGGTGTTGAACAGTAGACAAAGCAACAATGCCACAACAAGCATAGCCAGCCCCAGGTATTCTGCGGGGGGAAGCATGTCGCGCAGCACAGGATTGACAAACTCCGCCCTGAAATGCCAGCGAAGGATTACGGTGCTTCCATCCGCGTAGGTGTGCCGCAATACATCTATGCTGCTGGCGTCCTCCTGTAAACACCCGGCCAGGGCTTCCAGCTTCTTTCCCTCTACGTTGCTTTCCAACACTTCGCCGTTCCGGCCAAACAAAGCGTATTCAGCCAGAAAATCATCACCAGGAGAAACGAAGGTTGTTGGCTCTCCGGCCAGCATTTGCTCCACCTGTTGGTTGGAGACGGCTCCCTGGTAAGTAACGCCAGTATTTTGAAACCGCACCATGACGAAATACCATACCAGGCAACATAACAGCATACAGCAAAGCATAACGATGGCAAAGCGTAAAAGCACAAAAGAAAGGCTTACCGAACGCTGTCTTTTCGCCATTTGTAGCCTACCCCCCAAACGGTTTCTATGGGGCTGTGTCCGCCCTCTTTCAGCTTGGCGCGGATATTTTTGATGTGCTCCGCAACGGCCGACGAATCGCCCTCGGCGTCAAAGCCGAAAACCGCTACGTATAATTGTTCTTTGGTAAACACCTGCCCGGCGTGCAGGACCAGATGCTCACAGATGGCGTATTCGCCCTTGGTAAAGGGCAGTGTGTGTTCGCCCGCGATAGCCACTTTTGCCTGCAGATCAAAGCGCACACCGCCTTGACTCAGGGTGTGGGTCGGTTGCCGCGCCTCCCGCCGCAGATGGGCGTTTACCCGTGCGCGCAGCTCCGCAATACTGAAGGGCTTTTTTATGTAATCATCGGCGCCCAAGCCAAAGCCCTGTACAAGGGCTGCGTCTTCCGCCTTGGCGGTCAGGAACAGTATGGGGCAGTCCACCTCGGCACGAATACGGCTGCAAAGTGAAAAACCATCCTCGACGGGCATCATCACATCGAGCAGCAGCAGGTCATACAGATGGCATCGTGCGGGCTGCACGGTAGTGGAATCCGCCTCGGTGTCTACCTGGTGTCCGTCCTTTACCAGAGCAGCACGCACCAGGGCCAGCATATCAAGGTCATCATCGACCACTAACAGTTTCGGCATAGTCTATCCCCCATGTTTTACTCTTGTATAACTTTACCTTCCCACCTACTGAACCATAGTATTGATAAAACTAGAATCATCGAAGTAATCATAATCAGAGAAATAATCCCCCAAAAAATAGGGGCACTTGAAAAGTCAAAAGCATTTTTTAAAAACCGAACACCCCATTCCCAAGGAATGATCGGCCAAATTTCATCACCAATCGCATTTTCGAAGAAACCCGCTAAAATTGTACCAGATATCCCTAACAAAACAGAAATACTTGAACCAAACCTAAAAGCAATTGGTAAGTGTAAAAAATATAAAAATAAGTTGCTAAATAAAAATATATAAAATAGGTCAAGATATGAATCAAAGTGCATTACGCTGATATCTAAAAACAAATTGACTCCAATATAGAAACAAAGCTCATATATTATGATACTTATGCTTGAAAGAAATAGTAGAAAGAACAATTTCCCCAGATATACACTTCTTCGAGACTCCACTAAACCTAGAGCATTTTGAATATTGTTTATATTCCGATCTAATTGAATTAAAATTGGCACAACAATACCAACAAAAATCGGATAGCCTATTTGTAATATAACGAAAAATAACCTCACATCAGAAATAATATGGTATCCAGCAAAAGCGTAATAAATTAAAAATAATGTTGTAACGACTATAGGCAGTAACAAGTGCAATAAAATTATTGGAGTTCGTTTGATTTTGGTAAAGTTAGAACAAAACTCCCTTATCATCGTCAATTGCGACATACCTGCCTTCTATACCAGCGCGAAAACAAGGCGGAAAGAATCAGCATAACAAGCACAGAAATCAATACCAGCAACGAGCTTTCTCCTAAATTCAAAATGTATCTTGAATCGGCTTCGACCAATAATCCGTTTGGCAAGACTCCAAAACATGTAACCATAAACCTTGCAGGCCAGCTATATGGGAAGAACCAAAACAAAGGCGTCAAGGAAAAAAACAAACCACCTAACGCACTAGCAAACAAATTAATGATCACAGAACCAACAAATCCGATTTTTTGATCCAAAAATAAACAGAAAAGAATCTGCCATAATAAAGAGATCCACAATAAGCAGTATCCTAAAATAAAATATCCGGTATGACCAATTGCAACTGAAACACCTGACGATATGCCTTCGGAGATAATAGTGATAAGCGATAGGAATAATGATATGATCAAAAGATTAAGTGCTATCAAAATTGTTTTAGAAATAAACATCTTCTTCAAGTCGATGGGCAAACTATAAATAGTTCGGTATTTGTGTTTTTGATCCTTGTTATTTACTAAATGACATAAAATCACTATGGACAAAGATGCAATCGGCATACTCCAATTGCTGACCATAGCACTTGAAAAACCGCCTAAACCAATACCAATAAATATGAACCCCATAGATATCATAATTAAAGCTGTCGGAATCAATATAATAAGTTTTCTGAATAGGGAGCGTTTATATTTTAGGTTTTCTGCTTTCAAATAAGTTTGCAACATCAGGAAACACGTTTCTGTCTAATGATATCCATAAACAGTTGTTCCAGGTTTCCATTTGCATCAATTTTATCTTGATACAACAGTGATCCATTGTATATGATCCCTATGTCATCGGCAACTTGCTCTACTTCGCTTAAAATATGACTGGATATAATCACAGATATCCCGGACTCCGCAAAATTCCGAATCATTTTCCTTAATTCTTCAATACCAAAAGGGTCTAACCCGTTTGTAGGTTCATCTAAGACTAATAATTTGGGGTTATTCAACAGCGCCAATGCGATACCCAACCTCTGTTTCATTCCCAACGAAAAATCGGATGTCTTTTTATTTTTAGCATCCATTAAGTCCATTTTTTGTAAAACCTCATTGCATTTATTTGTTGAAATCCCCATAAGAGTCGCTCGCACTTTTAAATTTTCAAATGCCGTTAAATTCTCATACAGTGGTGGTGATTCGATTAATGAACCAATATTCAATAAATCTTTTCGCATCCAAGGCTGATTGTTGAATAATATTTCACCTGAGGTTGGTCTGATAATTCCTGTAATCATCTTCAATAATGTTGATTTGCCAGCACCATTAGGTCCTAATAAACCGTAGACAGAATTTTTTCTTACAGACATAGATAAATCTTTTATTGCATATGTCTTTTTAAATTTTTTAGAAACATCATTGGTTTTTATTATATACTCATACATCATAACTTCACTCCTTTTGATTTGTTACTACTATGGTAACAACCATTTTTAAGGAATTTATAAGGAAGAGGGCTACGGTATAAGGCGCCAGCGTTCAACTCCTGACGGAACCAAGGCATATTGAGAGTTGTGGTGTGCGTTTGTACATATTCCAGGGACCCGAGGGAAATCAGTTTGAACAGAACCTCCCTCTGAGTCCATTACTCCTGATAAGCGTGAACTCCACTGCCACTGTGCTGGTGCCACACTCGTGGAAGGAAATCAGCTTACCGTCCCGCGTCTTGTTCGGGTTCTTGCCATAGTCTATGCTTTCCGCGATGGTGGCGAGGATACTGCGCCCAGCGTCGATGTGCCGGGGCATCAGCCGGGTTGTCGCCATAAAGCCAGCCCTCCTTTCCGGTGAAAAAAATAGCAGGTGCGAGGTCCGCCCCCGCGCCTGTTAGGGTGCTCATGGTTTAGATGGATTTCATAAGGATGTTCAAATCGTCCAGCCCCCGCTGCTTTTTATAGGGCCTCGTGGAATGTAGGCACCTATTAGGGCACCGTTTACTACATCTTAATTTCTAATTTATTTGAGCCGCGGTTGCGGCTCTTTTTTTGTATTTCAAATAATAATTACTTCGAATTGTTGTTATTTGCGTAGCATCTTTTATTGCTGACTAGCTGCTCCAATTGGTTCCTTCGAAACTGCGATACCATCACCTCCTAATCTCCGCTTTCCTAAGAACATTAGATCTTGATAAATTGTTAAACCGTTCCGCTAACCTCCCCGCTAGTTAAGAAAAAGGCAACCGCATAAAAAGCCGGCTGCCTTCGTTAGTTACGTCATCCTTCCCGTTAGCTTAATGAAGTAGCATTGGGATTATTCATCTAATCGGTAATCGGACTATGTTCTTGTCCATTACGGTAATCGGTACATGTTCTTGTCCCTCGACATCATTTCATTAACTTATTTACTGTGGTAAGCAATTCATCTATTACATCATGATCGCCTTCCTCAATCCGTTCAATGACACAGCTTTTTAAATGATGTTCGAGCAGTTGTTTTCCCAATCCATTCAAAGCGGATTGAATCGAAGCAATTTGATTTAGCACATCGTCACAGTAGGTATCCCGTTCAATCAATCCCTTTACTCCACGTACTTGCCCTTCAATGCGATTTAACCGATGAATTAAGCTTAGCTTTGTTTTTTCTGAATGATGACTTTTTCGCTCTGTTGAAGATGTATGGTTACATGAGTCAGTCTCTTGTGTTGTTTTGATCATAATCTCATCTCCTTTGGTCAATCACCTTTCCCACCTTTCTAAACAGTGAGCAAAGTATTGATGAATATAAAAATAACACTTAACATATTTCGGAATAAAGAAGAAATTAGTTCTATGCATCATTAACTTATGAAATCTAATTCAAGTTAATTTAATCAAGAAAAAGTACCGACTTAATATAAAAGAGCAGCTCTAGGCGAGCTGCTTTGAATAGTCATGTAAAGAGTTACCTATTATTTATGTTGATAATAAATCTCTGATTTCACCCAGATTTTCCGCGAAACCAATAAAAACCTTATCATCGATCAAAATCGTTGGAACAATTTGTTTTCCAGTCAAGTTCCAAACTTCCTCTGCATACTTGATGTCTTCTTCACAATTGAAATCTTTAAAGGGGATATCGTTTTCTTTAAAAAAGCGTTTTGCGTAACTGCAATCGCTACAAGTCGGAATTGTATAAATTTTTATCGACTTATTCATTTTCTCTACACCCCATCCTCTTTGTTAAAAGTGAATATCCGCAAAGCTTTGTAACTGCTCTAGCGAAATTCGATTAATGAATTTACTGAACTTTTCTTTGCCTTTTGCATGCTCTTTATAAAAATCAATGATAGCAGTGATGACGGTAATAAGTTGATCTTCCGTTATTCCGGACAGGAGCAGCTTGGCGAAGGAGGTTTTAAGCCCCTTCGCTTCTCCGCCCACATAGATATCAAATTTATCTCGCATTTTGACAACACCAATATCTTTAATTAACGGCTCACTTGTACCTAACGCACATCCGGCGTATCCAATCTTTAGTGGAGTTGGTGTTTCTATACCAGATATTGCTTTGTTTAAATTTTTTGCGGTTTCAAGGCCAGCATCTTTAGAGCCTCTACAAAAATTGCACACAATTAGGCTTTTTGTCACAAAACCGGCCGGATTCACTTCTAAACCGCTTTGCTCAAGTTCTTGCTTTATCGAATCCCGACGGTCGATCGTTACTTCTGCATAGAGCTGTTTGAAGCCTGTCATTTCGACCTTTGCATCCGGCCCAATAATATCACCAATTTTTATAAGCTGTTTAGGAGTGAACAGACTCCCTCCTAGTTGAATAGCTGGGCTAATGGCGATTTTGACTGTTTCCTCCATATTTTAGAGCCCCTTTACTAAATTCATTTAATATCGACTACAAAAGGAACAGTAAAGACTTTTCCTTGATGTTGGAATTGACCCCAAACTTTATAGATACCAGCTTTCGGAAAGGAAGTCATAAATTCAGCCTTCGGGCCAGTTCCCTGTTGACCCGCATGATGATGATGGATGTGACCCACTGTGTTCTTCTGAATTCGTGGTTTCCTCTTATTAATGTTTTACTTTCACTCGCTGCAATCGAAGTGCATTGAGAACCACGGATACGGAACTCATCGCCATTGCAGCACCCGCTACCCAAGGCGCCAGCAGACCTATTGCAGCAATAGGAATGCCCAGCGTGTTATAACCGAGTGCCCAGAACAAGTTTTGCTTAATATTACTCATTGTCTTACGGCTCATATAAATCGCATCAGGAATGCTGGACAGGTCCCCACGCATAAGACTTACATCCGCTGCCTCCATGGCAACATCCGTTCCCGTACCGATTGCCATACCAATGTCGGCAGTCGCGAGAGCAGGGGCATCATTGATTCCGTCACCGACCATGGCCACTTTTTTGCCTTGATTTTGCAATTTTTTCACTTCTTCTGCTTTTCCTTCAGGGAGAACTTCAGCTCGAACATGGTCAATCCCTACCTGTGCTGCTATGGCTTTGGCCGTCCGTTCATTGTCACCAGTAATCATAATTACCTGGATCCCCATATCTTTCAGGCGGCTTACAGCAGCCTTCGACGTCTCTTTAATCGTATCCGCCACGGCTACCATTCCTGCATACCGATCATCAATCGAAACCAGCATAGCGGTTTTACCTTCCTCTTCCAAATGGGACATCGAATCGTAGGCTGCTGCTTTAGCGTCGATTCCGTACTTTTCCATAAGTCTTCGAGTCCCCACAAGCAGTTGTTTTCCTTCTACAATTGCTCTAATTCCAAATCCCGGAATAGCTTCAAAAGACTCCGTTCCCGGCATTTCAATATTCCGGGACTGAATACCGGCAACAATGGCTTCCGCAAGTGGATGCTCCGAATTCTTCTCCGCCGCGCCAACGAGTCTGAGAAATTCCGATTCGCTGCCTTGAGCCAAAACATCCGTTAATTCCGGTTTTCCTTTTGTTACCGTGCCAGTTTTGTCCAGAATAATCGCGTCGATCTTGTGCGTTTGTTCCAGATGCTCTCCACCCTTGAACAATACGCCTATTTCTGCAGCACGACCCGATCCTGCCATAATCGAGGTTGGGGTGGCCAATCCGAGTGCACATGGGCATGCAATAACCAGAATAGCAATCGCTTTTTCCAAAGCACCGGAGAAATCACCAGGAGCAATGAAGAAATACCACACCAGGAAGGCAACCACGGCAATGCCCACAACAATAGGAACAAATATGCCGGAAATGACATCCGCTACTCGCTGAATCGGCGCTTTGGAACCCTGCGCTTCTTCCACTACTTTAATAATCTGCGCAAGAGCTGTTTCCTTACCGACTTTTGTGGCCTTAATACGAAGAACACCGTTTTTGTTGATCGTAGCTCCAATTACTGCATCACCGACCTTCTTCTCTACAGGAAGACTTTCTCCCGTAAGCATCGACTCATCTACCGACGATACGCCTTCCAGTACTTCTCCATCAACCGGTACTTTGTCTCCTGGACGGATCAGAACAATGTCCTCTACGATTACTTCATCAACTGGAATCGAGAGCTCTTTGCCATCTCGAACAACCAAAGCAGTTTTAGCCTGCAGTCCCATCAAAGACTTGATGGCTTCTGAAGTCCGGCCTTTTGCGAGCCCTTCGAACAATTTCCCCATAATCACCAAGGTAATGAGGATTGCACTGGTCTCAAAGTAGAGGGATGGCCCGTGATGCATACTGCTACTCATTGTTGACCAGTCAATTGTCAGGTACAGACTATAAAAGTAAGCAGCCGATGTCCCTAGTGAGACGAGAACATCCATATTTGCGCTCCCATTGCGAAGGGCTTTATAGGCGCCTACATAAAACTGTTTGCCAATATAAAATTGCACCGGGGTAGCTAAAATAAGTTGAATCCAAGGATTCATCAAGAAGTCGGGTACATAAATCCACGAGGTAAATGAAAAGTGAGCAACCATCGTCCACAGCAGCGGCAATGAGAGAATCGCCGAAATCAACAATTTTCGTTTTAGATTGCTGATTTCTTTACTGCGGTGGTCACCTGTGTTTTTCGACTCTTGTTTGACAACCGCACTATAGCCCAGCTTTTTGACCTTGTTTTGCATATCTTCAATGGATACTTCGCTTGGCGAAAATTCAACTCGGGCTGTCTCCATAGCAAAGTTGACTGAAGCGCTTGTAACCCCTGGCAGCTTGCTTAGCCCCTTCTCAATTTTGTTTGCACACGCAGCACAAGTCATGCCTTCAAGGTTAAATTGAGCAACCTCTGAAACTGTGCCGTATCCAAGCTTTTGGATTGTTACCTCTAGGTTTTTACGATCCACCTTAGTGGGATCATACGTTACGTTCGCTTTTTCAAGAGCAAAATTTACATTAGCCGAAGTCACCCCATCCATTTTACTGAGGCCTTTCTCAATTCTGTTTGCACAAGCAGCACATGTCATACCCGTAATTTGCAAACTGGATTGCTTAGTTTGAGCCGCTGTTGCTACCATTATTACTCACTCCTCCAACATCTAATGGTGATTTACAAAACATGGTATCCCTGATCTTCAATAGTTTCTTTAATTAGCTCCATGGATACTTGGCTTTCTTCAAACGTTACATCAACCGACTCGCTATTAAGATCGACTTTCCCAATTGCACCGATCTCTTTAAGCGCACCTTCAATGGAATTTACACAATGTTGACAACTCATACCTTGAACTTTCAATGTGATGTTTTTCATTTTTTAATCGTCCTTTCGTTTTCGCTAGACTTTTTTTTTGTATTTTTAGAACATGATTTAATTTTTTAAAACTTAACATCCTTAAAATACAAAAAAATTTTTATCATTACTTAAAGAAAAGCAACTCGCTTTTTTATTTTGATTGACTTACAACACTACGTATCCCAGTTCTTCGATAGCCTCTTTAATCTGCTCCATGGATACTTGGCTTTCTTCAAACGTTACATCAACCGACTCGCTATTAAGATCGACTTTCCCAATTGCACCAATCTCTTTAAGCGCACCTTCAATGGAATTTACACAATGCTGACAGCTCATACCTTGAACTTTTAATTTTACGCTTTTCATTTATTATCGCCCCTTCTGCGAATGAATTGTGTGTTTAGATTTTCCTAATTCAAGGAATTGTAATAGTGATTTGGCTCATCGCCGCTTGCATATATACTATACCCCCCTACCCTATATTGAGTCAAGTTTTTTTATACCCTCACCACCTATATACTCCCACCCCCTATACAACGGGACATTAATGCAGAAGATTCTATTAGTTATTTCAAAATGATATTTATCCATCGAACGATCGCATAACGATTCTTTATCGCAGCTGCGGATATGAGTTCGTACCTCGATCAAGTCTCCATGCTCTATCCGTGGGAATTGCATGTATCCAGCTCAGTGGCCAGACAATCAGTCGCAAAAGGAACAACTCGATCAGTATGAATAAGAAAATCGTGATGCTACTTGGGATCAGTAGGATACGTGCGGCAGATGCAGTCTGTTCCATGACTTGTCCGACCGATAGATTTATAAATCCGCCAGAAGTGGCTACAGTAGGAAACTGGTTATCAGCATTATCGGCATGTTCACTAATATACTCGTTGCTTTGAATATGATGCGCGGTAGCTTACAGGGCACAACCTGAATATGCGTGGTGCTTATCTGCACGCCCTCAGCGATATGTTGGGGTTTGTTGGAGCAATTTTGCCGCTCTGCTGATGATGCTCTTCGGCTGAGGATGGGCAGACCCACTTACCAATGTGATCGTCGTAGTACTCATTCTTCGCAGTGGTTACTTTGTTAGCTAGCCTTTGGTAATTAAAAAAATGTCGAAAATAAGGAGAACAAAAAAACAAGCATCCTGTAGGGGCTGCTTGTTTTATCGATTTAAGCCTTTAACATTTTTGCATTTATAAGTAAAGACAATACTAAAGGATTTCTTATAAAGGAACACGGGACCCTTCTCAAGGTCCCGTGTTTATTAGTGCATATTGTAATACCAAAATTATTAAGCATATCCAACGCTCTATTCTTTCTTTATATGGTATCAAGAACAGAACCGAATTTGTTTATAATGTTCTCCTCTGTTCCTGTTGCCTTAACTAGTTCATCAAATCCCCAATGCCACATTAAGTAATCCCTGGCTCCATTTTATATCGTGATTAGTCACGCAAAATACTTCTCATTCGAAAATACTCATCTTCAGAGATTTCCCCTCTTGCAAATCGCTCATCCAAGATTCTCTCTGGTGTGCTTTCAATGTGACGGTTGGTTCCTTCTCCCCTTACCCATCTTATAACCAAATAAATTACGCCTACAATTAAAAGAAAATTGATGATCATGCCAAACATTCCGAACCCAAAACCATAACCCATCATCACTTTGTCTCATCCTTTCATCGAATTATAGGAAGCCGAACACAAACGGTTGTCCCCTTATTGATTTTGCTTATCACATTTATGGATCCGGAATGAGCATCCACAATTGCTTTTACAACAGCAAGTCCTATTCCGGCTCCACCTGTCTTCCTGTTTCTTGATTTTTCCCCGCGGTAAAAACGTTCAAAAATATAAGGCAATTCCTCTTCTGTGATTCCCATTCCTGTATCAGATATAATGACGACACCTTCACCTTTATCTCTGAACACCTCAATATGAATATTTCCTGAATTCGTATATTTATATGCATTTTTTATTAGATTCAAGAATACCTGCCCCAGCCGTGAGCGATCCCCGGTAATCCATACATCACTCTTGTTTACCAGATCAGCTGAAAGACCTTTATGCCAATACTGGCTTGATATAGTATTCATCGACTCACGTACAATTTCGTTAAGAGATACCATTTCCGTCTTAAGCTGAGCCATGGGATTCTCTACAGCAGCCAGATTTTCCAAATCACTTATAAGTTGAATCAGGCGCATTACTTGGTCATGACACACTTGAAGCTTATCGGGTGATGGTTCCCAGATGCCATCTTGGAATGCTTCCAAATGGCTTTGGATAGTCGTTAAAGGCGTGCGCAGTTCATGAGCTACATCAGCGGTCAACGTTTTCCTTAACTGATCTTGTTTCTCCAACCCATCAGCTAAGTGATTAAGAGCCTGGCCCACCTCATAAATCTCCGTATTTTGATTATTCCCTTCTACACGGGAGGTAAGGTCTCCCTCTTTCATTCTTAAAGCAATATCCTTTATCTCTAAAAGGGGTTGGCTTATACTTTTAGCCATATATCTGCTAAATAGATACGTTCCGATTATAACGATACCTAGAGCAGCCCATAATAGCGTGTTAAACATGTGGAGGAACTGCTTATTCAGACTCTGGGACGTTTCGTTGAACGACTGGAATTCCAATATTCCCACCTGCTGATTGCCTTTTACTATTGTTTTTTTAATAGAGGTTAAAAAGGGCTTGGATTTCGCTTCTCCCTGCATTCCCATTAAGCTGGTATCCCAAATCAAGCGGTGGTCGTTGTCATAAACACGAACGACATAATCACCAGCCATCGCCTGGTGAGAAAGAACCATCCAAACATCGGTATTCCATGTACCAGAAGATTCATTATAAGAGGCTTCTAGATCGTCAAGAATACTTTGTATTTCCGCCTCCTGTTGATTTTTCTGGTACTGATTGAACGAAAGGCCCATGACCAGATTAACAAGCAAGACAATAGACAGTAGCGCACTAAGCGCCACACCGGTATGGGATACAAGGAGTTTTCTACTTAATCCACCTCTATTTTTCATCAGGATTCACCAAAAATTTATAGCCTACCCCAAAAACAGTACCTATAAATTCAGGGTGCTTAGGATCATCGTCAATTTTTTGTCTAATATTCTTGATATGAACATCAATGGTACGCTCAAAGCCTTCAAAAGTATCGCCTTGGCTAAGGTTAACCAGTTCAAGCCGCGAGAACACTCTCTTCGGATGCTTTGCCAAAATTTCCAGCAGTTTGAACTCCATCGGTGTAAGAGGAACGGGCTCATCTTGAAATTTCACTTCATATCGTTCCAAATCCACGGTTAAACCGCCTTGGGCAAAGGACATAAATGACGTATTATTCTCCTGTTCAGAATGATTAGATCTTCTCAATAAGCTAATTACGCGAGCGAGGAGCTCTCTTGGGCTGAAAGGTTTGGTAATATAATCGTCTGCTCCAATCATAAGTCCATTTATCATATCGTCTTCACTACTTTTCGCCGTCAGCATGAGAATCGGAATGTTCGAAGTCTTCCGTACTATTCTGCACACTTCCTCTCCGGTTATATCCGGAAGCATTAAATCCAATACTATAAGATCAGGATGTAATGTCTCAAAAAGATGAAGAGCGCCCTTTCCCGTATCGGCCTCATACACTATATAATTGTTTTTCTCCAAGTAAGCCTTGATGACGTGCAGGATATTTTCTTCATCATCCACCAATAGTATCTTCACAAACTTCCTCACCTATCTCTTTTTGTTTACAAAGACAGACCTTCTTCATTGAAGGTCTCATCTTATGAAAGTCTTTTCTTATCATGACCGGATTAGAAGTTCATCATGCCTGTTCTGAATTGAGAATTTCTCTTGATTCCTGACATTCCTACCCCATTTGACTTATTACAATTGTTGTACATTTGTTCAATTTGTTCATTTGACAGGTCGGGATGTATTTGTTTAGCAAAGGGCAGCATATTTTCGAAGAAGCCACTGTTGTTACCATTGTTTGCCGAAGCAGCATAAGCACCAGCTGATCCAATTCCCATAACCAGTAGTAGTACCCCAAATCCAATCCAGAATTTCTTCATTTTTATCTCCTCCTTATAGCTACACTATAAAACAGAGTTATGAAGAACGAATTTGCAACTTATGAAGAAGTTATGAAGGAAATTAGAGAAATGACTTTTGTTCCCTCGCCTAGAATCAAGAAACAACCTCATTTTCACAAGGAAAACACACAATTATGTATTATTCTAAAATCTGATTATAACGTAGTGATGAATATGGGGATGGCATTATGTCAGATAAATTTAAAAAGGGTGATATTGTCCTAATCGTTTCAATCTTTTTGTTAGCCATGAGTTTATTAGGCGTCAGATCATTACAGGATCGTAATCAAGACAGGATAAGGGGGAACCCCATCGCCACAATCAACGTAGACGGTAAGGTACATAAAACAGTTGAATTAACCAAAGAAACACAATACGTCGAAATAAGAACCGAGAGAGGATATGACATACTAAAGATCCATGATAAAGGAATTGAAGTCGTAGAATCAGACTGTCCAGAAAAAATATGCTTCACCTTTGGATTAATTAAGAATCCGAGTGAAGTAATTATTTGTATACCTATGCGAATGATTGTTGAAGTTAATGGAGAGCCTGCTCCATCAGATAATGAAATAGATGCAGTAGTAAGTTAAATAGCACTCTCTGGATCCGTAAAAATTCATAAGGTCAGAAAAAATAGAACCTGGTTCTATTTTTTCTGACCTTCGTTATTATTAGGCTCTTTATTAGGGTTAAGAACCAGTCTGCGAAATATAGTTGAAAATAAGCACTCATTTTTTTCAAAAGTGAATCCCGCGTTTCCTATATTATCTAGTGTTCTTCGGTTAATATTCGCTCCAGATACCCTTACAGTGATGGGATTTAGGATATCCATAACCTTACCAATCACAGGATTTTCACTTCGCATATGCTCCAATAAAATGACTCTGCCGTCCGGTTTACATACCCTAAGCATTTCTTTCATTCCCTGAACAGGATCAGGTACAGAGCAGTAAACACAGGTAGCTACCACATAGTCAAAGGTATTATCCTGGAAATCCATGTTCTGCGCGTCCATTTCCTTTAAATCTACCTTCAACCTCAACTCGCTCGCACGTTCCCGGGCATATTGCAACATGTTAGGACTGAAGTCTATGCCAGTCAACGTTACTGAAGTTGGATAGTAAGGTAAATTGGCTCCTGTTCCGATGCCCACCTCTAAGACGTTGCCTTTTAAAGTAGACAGAAGCTCGCGCCTCCAACTTCTCATCATTTTACTATCCATTTTATGAAATATGGGGGCTACTCTGTTGTATCTATTTCGAATCTTGCTCGTTAAATCATCTTTCATTGGATTACCTCCCATCCACTTCTTATATCAATTCGTACTATATTCTATGTTTCGAGTTTAGCTTGAACTTGTTCCCGAAAATCTTTAGATTTATATTTTGAAGACTTTAACGCTTACGCTATATAAGAAAGTAAATAAGCCCGATCATAGCCAGCACTATAGCTATCCAAGAGCAAAATGTCATTAATAATCGACCTAGTTGAATAAGAGATACCTTGGAAAGAGGATGAAGAGACGATTAAGCACATGATTCCCATTATCATAATGAATATCGCAAGAAACCATTCACACTTCTTCATCTTGCTCCTCCCCTACTCTGTTATATTCTTTATTTTAAATCGAGTTCCTATACCGACTTTGCTGATCACGCTTAGGTTTCCACTCTGTAAAATCGATCAAATATATAAGGCACTAATCTTCCGGAATTCCTATCCCAGTGTCTTTTACTGCTAGATAGACAAAGACAGCGTGTTTACTTAAGTTAACGTTGATTTCTCTCCTTTTGGATCACGATCTTATCAAGAGTTCCGTATCATCATTTTTTCGTACAACAAAATATACCATCAATACAAAAGCAATCGCGAAAATCGAGGCACTTGTCCACTGCCCAGCCGTCCATTGTAAAGCATAACGCGGTGAATCCCCGCGCATAAATTCCATTGAAAAACGAATAACTGCATATATCAGATTATACGATAAAAATAAGACACCTTTTGGAAGTTTTAAGTTTTTCATACCCATAAGAATTCCAAATCCAATGAGATCCAGTTGTCCTTCCCAAACTTCTGCCGGCCAAAGTGGCTCTGAGCCATAACGTTCATAAGCTATCGTCCCTGCAGGATAGACAATTCCAAATCCAGAATTGGTAGGTGCTCCAAAAGCATCTCCGTTCAAGAAACAGGCAATTCGTCCGACTGCTTGGCCCAAAATAATAGCTGGGGCTAGGATATCAGCTAGTTCCCAAAAGGATATCTTCTTGATTCGTGTATAGATAAATGCTCCCGCAAAGCCACCGATCAATCCCCCTTGTATGGCGATCCCACCATTCCAAATAGAGAAAATTTCTGATAGATTTTTTGAATAATAGGCCCACTGGAAAAAGAATACATGCCATATTCTAGCCCCAATAATGCCCCCGATTATGATATAAAAAACTAAATCAATTATATGTTTCTGGTAAATAGTCCCTTTAGCAAGATAATATGCTACTCCAATCGCAAGTAAAATAGCTAACCCTACAATAAGACCATAGGATCTTATTGAAAAGTCACCAATTTCAAATAATACCACTCTCAATTTAATATCCCCTCCAAATTAAAGCGTATGCCAAGTAAGATCACAAAGGAGGACAATCAATGTTATGCCCAGAGCTATACTTTTTTCCATCTTTTTCACCTCAAAAATATTTGATTACATTAAAATTAATGATGATGATTTTTTTGTTTTTTTTTGTTCATTAACGGCATCATAATGAAATGTGAAAGCGGGCATAACAATAATAATAAGAATAGCAAACTATTCGTAGAACCTGATCCAGCTGATCCAGTTATAAATGCATTATAAAGTACAACAGCTGCAAATATAACGATTGGTAGTACACAGCCTAATATCATTATCCAATTATGTTTTTTGGTCGAAGCAGTGTGATCCCCCGAACCGGGGTTATTGTCGTGATTATGATTTCCACAGCAGTTCATAGTGTCGAACCCTCCTGTTTTCATAATTTAATGAGATTGTTTAAGATTCTGAATTTCCTGTCTCATTTGTTCATTTTGAGCTCTTAATTCACTCAGTTCACGATGAATGACATGATCCTCGTGCTGATGATACTTATCTTCATTTTGGGAACCATGTTTATACATCCCACCCATCCCAAACATCATAAATACCATCATTAGTGGACAAGCAAGTAACAATAACCATGTCCAATCCATAAGTCTTTCCTCCTTCATTTAGGAACAACGTCCTTTTCGATTTCATTGTAGATAGATTTTATGTAGAATTCTTGTGGAAAGGTTTCGGTTTCTATGAATATTAAAAAACAGCCTGCAATATGTTAAAGGCTGTTTTTTATCATGCTATTTTGTTTAATAAGTTACTTCATTACTCCGGTTTATTATTGGCATTTAGATCTGACGTAAACTGTGTAGATCTTAAGGTACTCTAATGATTCATTCAATGCATTCCGCCATGATTCATACCGGTTTTAGAGATGATCTCAAGCATCGAGTCAATTTCACCTTGAACCTTAAGAGAAATAGATTGAACTGACCCGGTCAGCCAAGCGTGATTATATGGACCTTCTGTCGGTGATTTTTCATATTTAGGTTGTACAGACATTAGATAGGTCATGACAGATGACGGTATGCTGTCTTGATTCGTCCAAAGTAATGGTCCCTTAGACAGTGGTAGTCATGGATAACCATCACCAGCAAGTGCAGGAGTTTGAATAAGTTTTACATCCTTCCCGTTTAAGGTAGCCCGTTAGCTGAATAAAGGCAACCGATCGTTTTCTGGTCGGCTGCCTTCTTGTCTTTGCTGACCTAACGTGTCCCGTTAGTTGAACATGAGCTGTTAGGTTCATAGTATAAATTCAATAGTTGTAGCTGTTCGTTCCGCTGTTGATTTCCCCATGATTTTCTCAACAAGATATAGTGCCAAGTTAATTCCTGAAGAAACCCCACCTGAAGTTATGAGGTTACTATCATGTATAACTTTGCTGTCTGATACTACTTGAATATTAGGATACTTTTCTTTTAATATTTTCAATGCTAAATGATGTGTCGTTGCCTGCTTTCCATCTAACAACCCAGTCTCACCTAATATAAGTGCTCCAGTACAAACGGAGCATATAAATTCAATACTTTTATGTTTAATAATCCAATCTTGTATCTTTTTATTTTTAATAACAGATTGTACCGCCCTTAAAGGACCACCTGGAATTATTAGAATATCTAATTTAGGACAATTCATAATGCTAAAATCAGGTTCTACTTTTATTCCTGTATGTGTTTTTATTTGTTTTCCTGTTTCTGTAATAGTACATACATCAAAAGGTTGTGTAGGTAACAAATGCTTTCTGTAAAGGATCATGGCTTGTTCAACTTTATTGTTTGCAGTTAGTGATAACACTTCAGCTGGACCAGTAAAATCTAAAGCATCTACAAAATCATACAGTAATATTCCAACTTTTTTCGTTTTCATTTATTGTATTCCCTTCTCAAAACACACTTGCTTTATCTTAGCATAACAATCACGTTATTTTTAGTCCAAATTTTCCATATCTGTCCGTTAGTTCAACGCCTCGGCAGCCTCCACGATGTTATTGAACTATCGTTACCCGTTAGCTTAACGAAACAGATTAACATTCTAATCGACATTGGTCCATGTTCTTAACCTTTTCAGCTATGGAGTTAAGTTCTTGCCCTTGGTCGGAAAAACTAGTTTCTCATACTGTGAACCAAAAACTGCGCTGGTTGCTTCTATGAAAGATAACATGATTGGTGAAAGCCACTTGTCTTTATGCCACAACATCTGTGTATATACCTGCAAGTCCGGAATTTGCCATGGGAGGACAACAAGTTCTCCGCGTTCAACTTCGGATTCCGCGACGATCTCAGGAAGAAAGGCAATACCGATTCCTGAAATTGCACATTGTTTAATGGCTTCAGCACTTTGAAACTCTAAATATGTAATGCTATCAATGCCCTCTTTCTCAAATGATCGATCAAACATAGTTCGATAAGGACAACCCTTTTCATTCGTCAGGAATACTTCTCCGTGAAAATCTTCCAACTGAAGCACAGTTCGTTTGGCGAGTGGGTGATCTGGAGCAGCTAACAATCGGAAATGTTCTTCCAGCAAAGGTTCCACGGAAAGTCCACTCGAGCGAATGGGTTCATCCAACATATAAACAATATCCGTGGTTCCCTCAAAGAGCGTTTGCTTGAGCTCTTGATTCGGAACTGAGCGGAAGATTAGACGAACTCCCGGATGCTGCGAACGAAACCGTTGGAAGACAGGTGGAAGCCGGTAGGAGCAAATAACCTCATTCGCACTTATCGTTAAGGTACCACTTAGTTTTTCATTATCATGGACAGCACTACGAGCTTCGTCCATTTTTTCAAGAACGCCTTGGGCGTGTGTTAAAAAGCGTTTACCCGCAGTTGTGAGCGCGAGTTGCTTGCCCAACCGATCAAAGAGGCGAACACCTAGCTCATCTTCCAATGCTTAATTTGCATCGTGACGTTGGAAGGAACGTAGCTCAGCACTTCTGCTGCCCGCGTGAAATTCAATGTTGTTGCAACCGTACAAAACGTATTCAGTTGACGCAATTCCATCCGATGCTCCCCCTTCATCTTTCAATTTTATTGAATGCTATCTTGAATTCTATTCACTTTTATTGAGAGTATCACAGCTCTATACTGAGCACAAGAGATCACAGTGAACATGTGGTTTTTCATTTTGAAGGGAGCGACTATACGATGGACTATGAAATTTTTAATTTGGGTGATGTACTCTTACAATCAGGAGTGACGTTACCAATTGCTTTTCTTGCTTATAAAACATACGGAAAATTAAATGAACAGAAGGATAATGTTATTGTCTATCCAACGGCTTTTGGGGATCAGCATGTTCAGAATGAATGGCTCATTGGCAGCGGGATGGCACTCGATCCAGAGAAATATTTTATTATCGTTCCCAATTTGCTGGGCAATGGGCTATCTTCCTCTCCCAGTAACACGCCTCCTCCATTTGATCGGGCTAACTTTCCACAGGTAACCATCTATGATAACGTTCGATTCCAGCACCAACTGCTGACCGAAAAATTCGGTATTCAAAAGATTGCTCTCGTCGTCGGGTGGTCGATGGGCGGCATTCAGGCATTTCAATGGGGGGCAAGTTACCCGGAGATGGTCGAACGAATCGCACCTTTCGGAGGCATCGCCAAAACTTGGCCTCACACATATGTAGTGCTGGAAGGTGTAAAAGCTTCACTGCTATCTGCAGTCGGCTTCGACTCAAGTAAATTAAACCAACTAAGTTCTACAGACATGCGTGCCGTTGGTCGGGTGTATGCAGGATGGGGACTATCACATGCGTTTTATAGAGAAGAGCTTTACCGTGAGATGGGATTTGACACATTGGAGGATTTTGTAGCTGGTGTCTGGGAAGATAGCTTTATGAATATGGATCCTCATAATGTTCTGGCAATGTTATGGACAGGCCAACATGCAAATATCAGTGCAAACCCCTCCTATAACGGAGACTTTGATAAAGCACTTCAGAGTATAAAAGCTCTTGCCTGTATCATGCCGGGAAGCACGGATCTCTTCTGCACAGCGGACGATAATGAATACGAAGCTAAGCGTATACCTAATGCTGTCTTGAAACCAATCCAATCGATCTGGGGCCATTTTGCCGGTCGTGGAATCAACAGTGCCGATAATCAATTTATTGATGACAATCTAAAACACTTGTTGTCACTTAGCACTAAAGAATAGATCGTCACTTGCATTGGATGTCTGTCAGGCCTAGCAAGATTCCCTGTTCTTTAGCCCGGTTATATCTCTCATGAATTCATAACCTAACCGATCGGATTTGAGGTCACCAGAACTTACTGGTTCGACCTCTTTTTTCTGCGATCGTACTTCCTTTAACGAATTCAGTGAACTCTGAAGACTGTAGCACGTCTTTAATCTTAAAAGTTAAACTTATTTTTTTATCGTTCGCATACCTGAAGTATATTCACAAAATTCATCTATCCTGCCCGTTAGCTTAATGAACTAATGCAGTGAAATGTAGTTTAATTCTTATCTAATCGGTAATAGGACTATGTTCTTGTCCATTTCGGCTAACGATACAAGTTCTTGTCCTCAGCTTGGGACAAGAACTTGTATCGTTAAAACAAAAAAGCCGCGATTTCCGCGACTCCTTAAGCGTATATGTTCTTGTCCTCCGACATGATATCTACTTTCTTTGAAAGCAGTTAATAAAATAATCAAAATCAATGTCAGTATTACTTTACAATTAGCAGATTCTAATGAGCCGACCTCTCCTGCCGTTTCATTCTCAAAGGAATGCAAAGCCGTATGTAGATGAGCTGGCCTCCTGCAGGACCTTTCGTACAAGATCAGACTTATTCTGGAGAAGATCAGAATGCTCGAGGTAATAAATTGGAGATCACTTCTCTCTCCTGTTGCGTTGTTTCGAGTTTGCACTGTGCCTCACATCCTAAAGAAATCATGTAATTCCGTACAGGGTCCCTATTGGGATCCAAGATCCAATTATCTAATCTTATGAATACAAGTTCTTGTCCATTTCGGCTAACGATATAAGTTCTTGTCCTCAGCTCGGGACAAGAACTTATATCGTTAGCCCCCTTTCCTAAGAATATCGTAATTTAGTAAAATTATCAGACATATCTGAAGAGTTGCTAGTCGTAATTAAAAGTTTTATTGAGCACAAACTAAACGAAAATTTATCCCTCCTCTTACTATGGCCATATGTTAATTCAATAAAATAGTGCTAATCATTAATGATTAGCACCTTCTTAGGGGATCATTTAGATCAGTTATATGCAACCCATTCACAAATGACACGCTTTAAAGAGTATTTATTCGATGGTGATACCGAATTTCCGAAGTCGCAAACTTTTCTTGTTTCTGCACCACCTCGTTGTAGAACAGCAGTGAAGCGGGGCCCTCCATTCAAGAATTAATCTAATCGGTCAAGTATCCATGTTCTTGCGTCGGACAATAATTAGCTATTCATTGATTATAAGTTTAATTCTATTTTGAGTTCTTTATAAGCTGACTCTAAAAAGGGATGTACGACTTTAAGATTATCTTTGTTGTCAAACAAGTATTTAATATAACTATACGAAGCCAACTCTAATGATTCTTTTAAAGCTTCTTTGATTTTGCTTATATATGGTGGAGATCCGTTTTGATCCCACTCGATTTTATCTGCTACAAATAAAACCTTATCAATCTTCGATGCATTGGATTTTAGCGTTGTATGGCATGCTATAGCACTGATTATCTCTTCATCATGTACATTAAATATCTCCTGAGCTATTACCCCAGATATTTTTTGGTGGATAATCATTGGGAAAGTCTCTTCTTCTTTTAATATTTCCAATCCCAAATGCTTAGCTACAATAACTCGTTCAGAGTTGGGAAAAATAGCACTGACATCATGAAGATAGCCTGCAACTTTTGCTTTATATGAATCAACGTCGAAAATATTGGCTAACTGCTCTGCTTTATCCCCGACTTTTAAACAATGCTCTGCCGTTTTTTGATGACCGTTTACTAAAAGAAAGTTATACAAGTCCGTTTTAATATCACCTGTCATCGTAACATCTAGCATAAATTTACTGAACAATGAGTTCATAACCTCACACTCTCCTTTTTAAAGTTGCTAGAATAAATTAATACAAGTGACAAAGCAGCTAGTATGACACAACAAATATACGCATTCCTATAATCTAAAAACTGAGTTATAAGACCAAAAAGCAAATATCCTACTAGAGACCCTAATCTAGTAGCGTTTGTATATAATGTTGATGTTGTACCAGGTTCATCCGGTATTAAACCCTGAAAGTATGAAATAGAAACTCCCATTATTATTGAAATATAAGCTGCACTCAATATTTGGATCGGATAAATATTCCATACATCAGTTACAAAGATCAGTAACATATAATAGATAACAGCAATAATCATACCAATTTTGATTAATTTTACAACATTATTTTTTATTGCTAAGAGACCAAAGTACACCATGAATGGTATTTCGAATAGTGGTGGGACACTGAAAATTATTCCTACCTGACTTTCAGAACCGTTTAAGGATTTAATCACATACTGTGACATGTTCATTGTGTTAATATAACCTGCTGCAGTTATGAACATAAACGCAATAAAAGTTAACAGTATTTTCTTATTACCGAATATTAAGGGTAATACTTTCGTTCTCGCCTTCTTAGATACTACCAATTTGCTTTGTTTTAAAAATAACATGATAATTATGAGAGTTAGGAAATATAATAATGCAACTATGAGAAAAACGCCTTTAAAATCAAACTTAACTAATAGTAGCGCTGCTAATGCAGGCCCACAAGTCCAGGAAAGAGCGTAGCTCATTCTAAAAATATTAATTAGAAAAGGTATCTTGTTTTGATCAACGGAATTATTTTCAAGGACTTCTTTAGCGTATGCATAGATTTGAGGTGTTCCACATGAGGCTACACCCATTATTACTGCAGAATTCAGAAGTAAAACATAATAATTTCTTGAAAATGCAAAAATAATAAAACCTATTGTCGAGAATAAAAAAGCAAGCATTAACAATTTTTTTCTGCTTGTAGAACTATCTGATCTACTGCCAATAATAGAACTAATGAGTACACTAGATAAAGATCCTATGACCATATAGTACCCAAAAGATAAATTAGACATCCCTACCTCTTCTAAGCTAAAAAGAGAGTTAAAGGGTACATAGAACGAAACAGATAGTCCTATCATAAAGTTTATAAACAATAAGATTACGAATTGTTTTACGGAAAATATTAAACTCAAATAACTTCTCGCCTTGTTTACTGAAGTTGTGATAATTGGCTGCATATCAACACTTCCTATAGGAAATATCTACTGGCAATTCACCGCGGAATTCCATTTCCCCTATCAATAATTTAGCTAGAGCCTCCATCGTAAGATCATTAGTATAATAAGTACATATTATTGTATTTTGCTCAGAATATGTTTTAATATCGTATGGATTCCTCAAAGCAATTGATATTAAAGGGATATTTAAAGAAGAAAGCCATTTACTGAATTCGTGTTGAGCTGAGTTTATTGTTGAATTTATTGTAGCTTGAATAATTAAGTCATAGTCATTTTTATTAATTTCAAGTTCATTAATATTTCCTTGATTAAAATCCACAGTTTTTAATGTTATGTTAGAATTAAAATGTTGTAAATGTTCAAAAAGCTTGATTGCTTTACCACCAGATGTATCAGCTTCTGAGATATTGTATTGTTCAGGTTGTATAAGTAATATTCTTCTATCTCTCCCTATCGGTAATAAATTCAAAGGGTCTTGGACTAATGTAATAGCCTTTTTAGAGATATCATAAGAAATTTCTCTGGATTTTTTATCATTTATTCTTCTGTTAATACGATACTGTTTTGTTTTCATTTTCAAGTTTAATATACGTTCTACAGCTTCATTTATTTTTGTTTCTGAAATGTAGCCTTCTTCTACTGCAGTCAATAAACTTTCAATAGCTAATATTTGATTTGTCTTCGACTTATTTATTAATAAGAGATCCCCTCCAGCTTCAATAAACATTCTAGCGGTTTTTTCAATGCCATAAGTTTTCAACATTGGAGTCATCTCTATGTCATCAGTCATAATAACTCCTTCATATGACATTTCTGTTCGTAGAATATCATTAATAAAGGTTTTGGAAACACTTGCGGGTTCCATATCTATTTTTGGGAAAATAATATGCGAAACCATTATTGAATCAACCTGCTGTTTTGATAATATTTCAAAGGGGATTAGTTCACCTGATTTTAGGTTCAGTAGGTCTGATTCATTATATGGTATTTCCACATGAGAATCAGATACAGTGTTTCCATGGCCAGGATAATGCTTAAGACAACTTGCAATACCTCCACTGTTTAAACCTTTAATAAATGATTCACATAAATCAGTTACCTTCCAAGGTTTATCTCCAAATGATCGAACTCCAATAATAGGATTAAGTTCATTAATATTAATGTCTGCCACAGGAGCAAATACAAAATTAATACCTAACTTGGATAGCTCATTCCCTGTAGCTTGGCCTTGTTCAAAAGCTAAATCGACAGAATGAGTAGCACCTAGTGCCATGTTACCTGGAAACTCAGTAACTGTATCCCCAAATACACTTAAACTTCCTCCTTCTTGATCAGATCCTAATAAAGCAATTTCATGACCAATTGATTTGTATACACTTTGAATTTGTTCAGTAAAAGATCGTACTTGTTCTTTGGATTTTATGTTAGATCCCTTAATTCGATATCCACCCAATTGATATTTACGTATGAAGTCCTCGAATGAAGGTGTCATTTCTTGCCCTTCAGCCTGTCCGATAATTAGTTGCCCTATTTTTTGCTCAAGGGACATATTACTTATTATCTGTGCAATTCTCTGATCTTTAATTACTAAACTCATTCAATCACCTCTTGATATAATTCATTAATTAATAATACTCCTTTTAGATAAAGTAACTTTGCTAAGTTTTTTGGATGCTTAAAAGAAACAAAATATGGAGGGGCACTAAGGAAGTGTGCCGCTTCAGCAAGCTTCACTCTTAAAGTTATGTTATTAAATTGCTCTTCCATATCTTGTAGATGGTAATTGTAAATCGATTTTAATCTTTCGAATTCCCCATTCTTTCGTTCTGAAAAACTAGAGTACCCAAATTGAGGTGTTTTATTTGAATAATCTTCATGATAACTATAATTTCCAACAAACATATCATGGGAACGATTAAAGATAGATTGTCTTAATTTTGCGAGGTCATAGGCAGGATCTCCACCTTCTGTAGGCATACGTGGATCAATAAGTTTGAAATTGCTAGGATCATTTGGTTTAAAAAAAATATGATTGGCTTCTAAATCTCCGTGAGTCATTACTAGTTTTTTTGGATTTAGTAAATTGAAAAAATTTCTTTTTTCTAGAATCTCCAATATAGTATACGGTGCAAGACATTTTTTATCATTTATTATTAATTGATCCGCCTCAACTAAAGGTTTAATGTCAGAACAAAGATTTTTAAATTGTTTAACGCGTTTTATTACTCGATTCTGATGAACTTTCTTTAAATACTGTATATCGCAATCACTTCTATAATTGGTATATAGATGATCTCTTACAAACTTCAATACATTTTCTAATGTGCTGGCAATGATATTCACATCAATCTTATTTTTTACAAGCGCGGCATCAAGTGAAATCATCTCAATATATTCCATCGTATACCAGACTTCAGAATTGGATACCTTGTAATCAATCACTTTAGGGAACTTTGATTTCAATTTTTCGTTTTCTAATGAAACTAAAAAATGAATTTGATCTTTTGTCACATCCATCTCTTCAGCATTGGATGTCTTTAAAACAATTCGCTGACCATTCACATCAATAAAACGCACAGTGCTAAAACTTAGATCTTCAGTCTTCATTAAACCTCCCTATTTTGCTCGTTTTATTTTATTCCCACCAAACATTACTCCACCAGTAAAATATTTATATACTGCAATCCACGTTGTAAAAGGATAAAACCAGAACCAGATAGGGCTTAATAAGAAAGTATAGGGTGGAACGAAATTTCGTGCATACAGTATTTGCCCTATAAACGAGACAAGTAATATAGCTAAGTTTATATATATAAATGTTGCAGAAAAGATAGCAGGACTTAGAATAAATAAGATTAAAAGGATAGGTAGAATCATTGCAAAAAAAGTAAAGCGGATAGGAAATGCTATATTTTCATAGGCATATCGAACTCTTTGTTCCAAAAATTTCGAGAATTTAATATCTTGAATAGCTTCCAGAGCTACATCTCTAATAAAACCTACAGAATATCCATGATCTCTTAGATGCTCTTCCATAGTGAGTTCATCAAATAAGCCATTTCTATTTGGAAATCCTACTTTCTTGTACTGGCTTTTTTTAAACGCAAGATGACCACAATACTGTTTTCTATAATCGAGCATATTTACAACAAACATTCCGTTAAGATCGATCAGTACCGAGAACGGAAATTTATTAAATAAGGGCATCATTTTGAAGCAATCATATTTCTCAAAGTAACGTAAACATTTTCTTAAAGTATCCTTTGTGACTCTAAAATGATCATCAATCAGTAAAACATTGTCGTAACTTGCTTTCTCTAACCCGCAGTATATTCCGTTAAGCTTGTCATTATCTCCAGTACGTTTACTATCTTCCGGAGCAAAATGTATAATATTATTATTCTTTTCAAATACACTATTCATGAACTCAAATATTCGATATGGACTTTCATTTGCGATTACAAATTCACAGTTTTCATCTTTCAGTTGGTATGCCAGGTTATCGATATATTCAGAAAATTCTTCACAGTTCTGAAGCGAAGAGGTTTTAATAGGAATCAAAATCGTTAGATTCAATGCTTTTTCCTCCTCAATACTCCTGTCATGCAATGCACTGATCCTCCGCCTTTCATCAATTCAGAAACATCAACTTGAATACATTCAATTCCTAGAGACTCATAACTCTTAATCGCTTCCCTTGGTAAGCTATTTATTAAAATTGTTTCACTGTTCAAAGGTACAAAATTTATGGACATTCCCTCGTCTACTTCTTGTTTGTTATTTAAGTCAAGTATTGAAAATCCGTGTCGTTTGAGATTGGAATATATCTCATAAGATGCTCTTTTAGGAACTATAGCAGCATGTTTAGCATTAATTAAATTAAAAACTCCATCTAAATGCCCGCATCCATACGTCGTTTGAATAAATATAATTTCACTAAAACCTTGAATTTTCAAGAGTTTTTCAACGAAATATGCTGCTTGAATATTAGTTCTTATTCCAATTCCAATAAAAACCAAATCTTGATTTACGATAACAACATCTGGTCCTTCCAAGTACATATCGCCATGAGCAGTAGCGATTATTGGAATATCAAGTTGCATCATTTTTTTTGCTGCAAGTAATTCTTCACCTGCCCTTACTTTTGAAGCGAGTCTAGAAATAATGGCTCCTTGCGGCGTCATTGTAAAAAGATCCCTACAAAAATATAAGTTAGGATAGTTATTCGACAAGTCTTCGGCATCAATGTAATCAACAATGACATTATTTTGTTTATAGATTTCTGCCATATTGTCATGTTGCTCCCGCGCTCTTTTTGAATCTAGAATTTCGGTCCACAATACTTCATTATGATCTCTTATATTTTCTATTTCTTGGCCAGGTCTATGGAGTAATACATGCTTTAGTTCATCTGTCTCAGAGAAAACGCCACAATTTGACCAAATCAATCCTATATCGGACTGGTGGTACATTCCTCTTTCAACCCATCCTTTTCCACCATGTGCTGAGTCTACAACTTTCATGACATTATCCTCCATCTTTATTCATTTCTTTATCAATTTTTTTAATTATTCTGCCTGGATTTCCGTATACAAGTACTTCATCTGGAATGTTTTTTGTTACTACAGTTCCAGCACCAGTCTTGGCATAATCGCCTAACGATACAGGAGCTACTAGTAAAGTTCCTGAACCTACGAATGCATTATCCCCAATTTTTAGATTGTGTTTGTTTTTACCATCATAAGTACATGTTATGGTTCCTGCTCCAATATTCACCGATTCGCCTACCTCAGTATGCCCAATATAAGAAAAATGTTTAGACTTACTACCGACACCCAATACGGTATCGTTAATCTCAGAAAATGAACCTACTTGAGCTTCTTCCTTTATTGTTGATTTTCCACGGATATATGAAAAAGGGCCTACGGTTGTATTGTTCTCGAGCTTACTGTTTACGATTAAGGATGATATAACCCGAGTGTTTTTTCCAACATAAGAATTATCTATAGTAGTAAAAGAACCTATTTCTGCTCCTTCCTCAATAAAAGAACTTCCTTTAATGACGCAGAAAGAACCAATGATACATCCGGGCATAAGTATTGCAGAGGAATCAATCTCTACAGATTCTGGATTCTGAAAAATAATACCTTGCTGCCTCAATTCTTCTACATACCTTTTCTGTTGTAATAGTATTATTTCCGGTAAATTCTCGTCTGTTATGTGGCTGAAAGTTAGATCGGTAGGGGGAATTTCAAATTGATGAATAATTTCTATTTGTTCCAATATATCTTGTGTTGTTCGAGGTTCACGTTGGAGGTCTATTAAATCTTTAAGCGTTATACCTAAAGTAAAATGAGTGTTAGTTTGTGATGGGATATATACTGAGTAATTCGATTCAATCAAAGATGATATTTCTTTTAAGTAGTACTCTTTTAGAAGTAATTGATTAATATCAAGAATTAACAGTTTTTCTGATTCCGGTGTATGTGAATTTGAAATCAGTTCAGATAAGTTATGGATTACTTGAGTTCTTTCATTAAGCTCCAATTCTTGATTCTTTATTGAATGTTCGGTTCCTAGTAAGGTTACAAAGTTGGAAATTTTTAATAATCTCTTAATCAATACATCTAAAAGACTAGTTGTTCCATAAGTTAACTTAATTATGTTGTCTGAAATAGATCCATTAGAATCAGATAACATAATTACTATATTGTTATAGTAATTTATAAAGATCACCTACTTTAAATTAAATTGATGCAAAGGAAAGTTTCTCTCTTTGAATGTTTGTGTATTGACATAATTTAAAGAGAAAAGACTCTTTTTTATTTATACAAAACTTTTTTCGCTTTCTTTGATATTTTCAATCTCATTGAAATTCACTAATTGAATGTTTTCACTCTGGATTAGTTTAATTGTTTCCTCACTAGTTAAAATTTCAATTTCTTTCTCTCTCATATCTGTATAAGAACTCTCTTTTTCAAGTTCCTCACTATTATATCCAGGATGAACCATAATCTCGGTTATTCCATATTCCAAATTAAGTAAACAATTTTGGAAAGATTTAGTGGTTACATTTTGTCCAAAAAAACTAGAAATAAATTGATCTGGATAATAGAGACCTGACTTATCTATAACCACTCTTAAAGTGGATCTATTACGCTCGAGATCCGTTGCTGATACCGTTCCAAGAAGATTTTGTAATTGTGATAATGTCATTGAGTTTTTATCAATGAGAGGAGATCTGAGTGGTAATTTGAATTTTTGTGCTACATGAATATAAACATTAAAAAACGGTGGGTATAAAACATTCCAATGATGACAATCGATATGACTTGGAATTTCTCCTGTTATTTTAATATATTTATTTATTTGTTCCGAAAACTCTGTTTCTAGGTGTTCTAAATTTACTGTCTCTTTTAGCTCATATAAATTCTTATAAAACTGTCCATTTTCATCAACCAAAGAGCTAATCATTTGCTTTTTCGATAATGAGAATCCTTTATTAAAAACTAAATGTACACCAATATCTAGTTTTTTGAACTTTTTTGCCTCTTTGAGTGCGATATCAATATCTTCTCGATTCATCATTGCTGTTGTTGAAGTCACCAATCCCTGTTGATGAGCATACAAAATACCTTCTGATACTGATTTTGTTAAACCAAAATCATCTGCGTTAACAATTAAATACTTTTTCATAACATCCCCCTTTTTTACTTTTTATAACTTTTAATGACGACATTTACTATCAATATTGATCTTTTTATGATATATATTGATAATATTCTATATATTACCATGTAAAATATGTAAGGACAAGAATTTATTATGATATAAGTATTAAGAGAGTTACTGTATATTGTAAACACAATGTAAAAATAATCAGAAAATACCACTTCCTAGGATCAAATTCCGGTGATACCATATATAGTAATTTAACCACAATAATTTGAATTTATTGATTATCATTCTATAAATTAATAAGGAGATGAATTTATGTATAAATTAATTGCTATTGATTTAGATGGAACTCTATTAAATACCAACAAAGAAATCTCTATAGAAAATTATACTGCTATTAATGCTGCCCTTAGGGCAGGCTTAAAGATTGTTCTCGCCACTGGTAGAGAGATTGAAAAAGTAGCTCCTTATTTGGAGTATCTTGCTCTTGATTTACCTATAGTTACTTTGAATGGAGCCGAGATATGGACTAACAGTAGTACTCTCTATAAAAGAAGTTTAATAGACTTAGATATGGTTAAAGAAGTTTATTCACTCGCTAAATCACATAGTATTCCGTACTGGGGGTTTGCAGTTGAGGGAACTTTCCATAAGTTTAGTTTTGAAGGAAAACTTGAGCATTTCGGATGGTTAAAGTTCTTATTTCAAACTGAATCGAATGAGCAGATGAATGAACTTGTAGTATTAACTAAAAAGATTAGAGCATTAAATTATTTTGAAATCACTAACTCGCATTTGAACAATATAGAGTTGAATTCCCAAGGTGTCTCAAAAGCAGCAGCGATACAGGAACTATGCGATCTCCATAATATATGCATGAAAGAAGTCGTTGCAATTGGTGATAGTATCAATGATATTAGTCTATTAAAAAGTGCAGGTCTAGGAGTTGCGATGTTAAATGCGCAGGAACTTGTAAAAAAAGAAGTAAGTATGGTTACTTCAAGCAATAATGATAATGGTGTAGCAGAGGTTATTGAATTTATCATCGAAAAAAATAAAAAACTATATTCTTAATATCTAGTGCATAATTTGTAAATTCGAGACAAGACACCTTTATATTCTTAGGATTTTGCATACTTTTATCACAATTTTGATGAATTTGTGTATTGTTTAATGAGTCAATGAACTGTTTGATAGTGAGTCCCTTCTCAATCATCAAAGTTTATTAGATAATTATCTAATTAGTGAATTAACCAAGATACTTTATAGACTTTGTTTTTTAAAATGAGATCAGTAACATAGTGCTTGTGCTCGTTGTATAGTTCTTTGAGTTTAAAGACTGAACAGTTGTTATCTGCTCTTGTCCAGAAATCATTTTTCTTATCTAGAGTAACCTGCCACAAACCCTTCGTCGCCTCCGGCTCCGCCGCCAGCGCCTCGGCCCGCACTTCCACCGTAGTTATTGGTCCATAGCTTGAGTCCCGTTACGAAATACGTATGGTAGTCCCCAACGCTGAAGTTGTACACTCGAATCGTTTCTTGCTTGATCTCGATCTTTTCAATGACATACATTTTTCCTTCATCGTTGACAAATCGATCTTCTTCTTTCAAACCCCTGGATTTGATCCAGCCTTTCCCTATCACCCTAAATGGATGCTCTGCCGTCGTGACGATGACGGTATCCTCCACCTGAATATGATAGGCTTCTTCCGTTACCCGATGATAGGTTTCTTCCACCGGCTTATAATCTAGTTCACCGGTCTCTTCACTCTGGGCCTTGTGTTTCTATGATCTTTCCCGCATTTTCCAAACACCACCATTTTGCAGCCCCATACCACTACCCATATCTTGGCTGATATAGGTTTTAGTTTTTTTGTTGTAGAACACCTTCTGTCCATTTATTGAAATATATCAGGATTATTCTCATCTTTGGCTAAGCTGTCATCTTGGAAGCTGGTCAAGACCTGGAAATGCCTTCAAGCTCTGGCCTGGGTGATCGTAAAATCATCGAGGCTGTTCGAAATGGACAACTATCCGAGGAAGCGCTAGATCGTGCTGTTGAACGGCTTCTGCGTATCATCATCATGAGCGTCGACAACAAGAAAGCAGATGCCACTTACGATAAGGACGAGCATCATCGTCTGGCTCGCACGGTTGCTGGTGAAACGATGGTTCTGCTGAGAAACGAAGATCAACTGCTCCCTCTGTCTCAAGGACAGAAATTGGCCATCATTGGCCCATTCGCCCAGAAGCCAAGGTATCAAGGCGCCGGCAGCTCGTTTGTTAATGCGACTAAACTCGATGTACCGTTCGAAGAAATCAAGAAGCTGGCAGGTGACACGGGCTCCGTCGTCTATACACAAGGCTTCCATATCGACAATGACGATCTGGATCATTCGCTGATCGAAGAAGCAAAAAGGGCCGCCAGTGAAGCAGATGTGGCTGTTATTTTCGCCGGACTTCCGGATCATTACGAATCCGAAGGCTATGACCGTAAGCATATGCGGATGCCTGCGAACCAAGAGCAGATTATTACTGCTATCGCCGAAGTGCAGAGCAATGTCGTCGTGATCCTGATGAACGGATCTCCAGTCGAGATGCCTTGGGTAGGTCATTCCAAAGCGATTCTCGAAGCTTTTTTGGGCGGTCAAGCAACCGGCGGAGCAATCGCTGATCTCTTGTTTGGCAAGGTTAATCCAAGCGGCAAGCTACCGTTACAAAATGCTGCGAGCCAAGTTGGATAGTGCAGAGTACATAACTTTAAAAATCAGTGATACTTCACAATATTTAGATAAACAGAGTAGTAACATTTCCAAGTCAAGAATAGTACCCGTCACTATAATTTCAGTGTTGTTATTGGCTGTATGGTCTGGTTATGCTTCGGCAATACTCAGTGACCCCATACTTGCCATTGATACTAAGCTTAGCGCTGCATTGTTTCTCTGCATCATTGCTTGTATTCTATGCTTAGCTGTATTTGGCTTTATAAAATCGTTTGATAAGGTGTTTTTAAGCAAGCCTAAAACACTGAGCCAATTAGCTGAGTTACTTGAAATGATAGAAATAAACGATAGTGGTAATGGAAACGAGTTAACTCCAATGAATCTAAATAAAAATCGACGTATTAAAAATGTTTGATCAGTTTACCGATATATAAATGAATTGTGTATCTCCCAATTCACGATATATCAATACATCAACTAATTTGTAACTGCTTGTAGCATAACAGGCTTAAATACTCAATTAATCGCTTAAGTATCCAGATTCTTGAATATGCCGTGGCCATTACTATCGGTAACTTCCCGATGGTAATTTCGTTAGCTTAATGTATTACTTCTTAAGGGGAATCTGCCTGAATGTCGTCACGCAATATCTATCGTCACGAGATCGTTTATCATTCGAATCGGCTATAAATACATGTTCTTGTCCATTTCGGCTAACGATATAAGTTCTTGTCCTCAGCTCGGGACAAGAACTTATATCGTTAAAACAAAAAAGCCGCGATTTCCGCGACCCCTTAAGCGTATATGTTCTTGTTCTCCGACAATACTGTCATAGGACAAGAACATAGTCCCTTCTAAGACAGGAACTTGGTCCCTTAGACAGTGGTAGTCATGAATAACCATCACCAGCAAGTGCAGGAGTTTGAATAAGTTTTACATCCTTCCCGTTTAAGGTAGCCCGTTAGCTGAATAAAGGCAGCCGATCGTTTTCTGGTCGGCTGCCTTCTTGTCTTTGCTGACCTAACGTGTCCCGTTAGCGCAATGACTTAACATTTCACTGTGATACGGTTATTCACACTGTCTGGTCTGTAACGGCAAGATAATACAAAAAAAGGGTGCCTCAAACGTCATATTGGATGACTTTTGGCAACTTCCGCCTTAATCCCTTATCATTTATGGTTTTGGCATACCGTAATCACATTGAAATCATCATCACGCATGTTGAAAAAAGATACAAACTCATTCCGGATGATGCCACCATAAATGATTTGGAATCCCAAACTTTCTATTAAAACAGCTGCTTCATCTATATCATCAGCAGGCACAAAGCAAAGCGGTGGAGCTTTATCTGGAATTGGAACATTGTCCATTCCGTTGGAATCGATCATAACGTCCGTTCCGTTCGGCAAATGAAGGATATGCATGTGACCGAAACGCTCCTGCTGCTCACTTGGGAGGTTAAATAGCCTGCTGTATCGCTCTGCCGACTTTTCAAGATTTCTGGACCAAAGAATTACGGAACTGATCTGACTCCGAATGGGATTCTTACTTTCTACAGGTCTAATCATTGTCGCCTTCCTCCTTGTTTTGAGCTTAAAAGACTATTTTTTCTCGCGCCAATCCAGGTTTGGAGCTTTCTGCAGCTGCACCGGTACTCCAAGTATTTTCCCTGCTTCGAGCAACAATTCTTTACAAAAATAATAACCTCGATGATACACAATCCGATTGTCTTCGAAATCAAATTCACGTATATCGTGAAGAACAAGCCCTAGCCCGGTTTCAGCCAATACCACGAATACTTTTCGGCCCCACAAAAGCTCCAACGAAACATGCAAAACCAGCCCTCTGTGTTTGAAAGAACCATTAAGCATTTCTTTCTTTGAATATTCCTGAAATCCGGGTTTTGCATCATTATGAATACTTTCTTCAAACATCCCAAGAATACTGTCCACATCGCCGCTCCTCATTGCCTGAAGTAAGGTATCGAGCAGCAAAGCGTTTGATTCTATTTTTTCTGGATGAATTTGATCCGGTAATATGTTGCAATGCTTGCGAATATTAGCCCTCGCACGGCTAAGAGTTGCATAGACCGAACCTTCCGTCATTCGTACCATCCCGGCTACGTCGGAAGCGGTAAAGCCGTATACTTCCATCAGCAGGAAAACAGCGATTTGCCTCTGCGGCAGATACTGGACCAATACTTCCAGTGCCTCGATCATTTCCAATGGATTAACCGTTTCTTCGTGAAAATCATTGGAGTCTAGTTCTGAATATGTATCCATTGAAACCTTTTTCTTCCGAAGACCATCAATTCTCGTATTTGTAGCAATTCGGAATAAGTAAGATTTTAATGAGAGCGGGTGCCAGATCTGGGCCATTGTTGCGAAAGCTTTTAATAACGTTTCTTGAAATAGGTCCTCTCCATCCCAGGGAGAACCCGTTAAATAACGGCAATATCTCCAGAGAGATGGGCGATGGGGTTCGATTAACTCCTCGAATTTCTTATGTAATGCTCGAGTCTCTTCAACAATTGGATCGTAAGATTCGGACATGGCATCCATCCCTTCCTGTTTTTATATAAGACGTGTAGAATATTGAAAACCATACGGTTGCATTGAAAATATTTTTATTTGGCGTATAAATTCATCTTATTATTTACGTGTCCCATTTGTGTAATATACAATTCATATCTTCTTTACTGGACAGAATATTTTTATTTCATTC
The DNA here is from genome assembly GCF_003991425.1 of Paenibacillus lutimineralis. Lineage (NCBI taxonomy): Bacteria > Bacillati > Bacillota > Bacilli > Caryophanales > Paenibacillaceae > Paenibacillus > Paenibacillus lutimineralis. The sequence goes on along the minus strand of NZ_CP034346.1, from coordinate 3,247,816 downwards.
CGTTCATCATCTGATTCTATCATTGTCTTCTCATCGTATCTTTCAAAATAATATGATATATCATCGTAGACATAGCCATTTTCATTCATCCACTTAGTCGTATAATCATAGGCGGTCTCCGTCTTGCTTGCTTGCCCCCTATAGTGAGTGACTGAAAAAATGCGAGGCAATAGATGGATATGAAGCATTCCATGCGGTAAGCTTTCGAGCGGTTCAACTTCAAAACAGCAATAAAAGTCTATTGTCCCAGTGTTTCCTTTGTAGTTTGGAGGTGATATGCCGTATGTCACATTGGGGTTCTTTATGTTCTTAATTTCATTACGCCTTCTTATCAACTCTTCAAATGCACGTCCAATGCTTTCCCCTAGATTTGACATATTAGCACTTGCTCTTACCCCAACAAATGCAGAGATATTGCTAGTTTGAACGATTTCAATCTCCAATTAACTCACTCCCAATTGTGATTATCCCTTCCTATTCTATTTTTATCCATAATATTCCTCTAATTACTGTCAGAAAGATGCTTAATTTTTTCGCTATCCTGCCCTTTACTTCAATAAAAACGTCAGCTGATCCTTGATCGGCCGCCGTTGTGTTGTTCTGAACTATCGTGTCCCGTTACTTTAACGGACCTTTTTGTATAATACCCCATTCTGTCCATAACGATAAGTTTCATCATCAATACTCTACATTTTACTAACTTGTCCACGATGTACTGCGCTGCATATGGCTAGTGAATTCCCATCTGGGTCATAAAATCCACTTGCTCCATTCATCTTAACTTTACGAGTATGCAACCCTGATAGCATAGGCTCAACATTTGCTGAGTAGAAGTCGATTACACTATGGGTTATATTCGTGTAGCTGTTCACAAATGCAAGTCGTTGTTCATCATGTGTTTCAACCAAGTAAAAGTTTGGTACTCCAAGCCGTTCGCCTCCGTCAAGATAAAGCATTGCAGCCTCCCAATCTCTCTCTGGTTCACCAAGAACTTTCATGCCAAAGGTCTCGGTATACCAGGCAACAGCTTTTTTCAAATCCGTGACAGGAATTTCTACGCCTGCAACACGCGATACGAACGGATGCGCTTTTGGAATTTCTTGATTACCTCCTCCTTGACCAGTGAGTTCAACATTACAAACCCCAAACGAATTACCGTCGCAGTCCCGGAAACCAAATCCTTGACGATTCGGTTCCTGCTTCCAATCAATCTCATTTACATCAACACCACGTTCTTTTAGAAAACGATAGTACCCTTTAAGATCATGCGTATAGAGGTCAATGACACTTTGAATATAACCATGCCGCGTATTCTTAAATATTAATCGTCGAGTATCTTCTGTCTTTACTAGATATACGGATGGCACACCAACCGCTCCCGATCCGCCTTGAAAGTGCAACATCGCCGCTTTCCATTCATCGTTCCATTCTCCTTGAAGTTTCGCACCGAGCATTTCACCGTACCATTCAACTGCCCTGCGCAAATCAAATACAGGAATTTCAATCGTAGCAATGCGTGGCACAATCGCACGCAGGACTTCTCGTTCGATGTTTTGTTCAAAGCCATCATCTTTCATTAAATCATCCATCAATACAAACAGCTCCTTCTTAAGCGAATCTTTTGACCTTCTAATTCGACTCTCCGCCGCGTTAATAGAAATATCAAGTATTTCTGCGGTTTCTTTAATGGTAAAGCCACCTAAATAATGGAGTGTTGATGCAAGCCGTTGTGGTTCTTTTAGGGAGTTGAAAGCATCGAAAACCTTCCTTCTTACGTCACGCTGCAATACAAGTTCCTCAACCGATTGGTCAATCTGCAGATCGTAAGCAATTTCAAGTGACATATATCTTCCTTCCGTTCTTAGTGCATTCAGACTCAACCTCCTGACGATAGAATATAGCCAACTCCCAAGTTTCTCTGGATTTTTTAATGAATGCATATTCATGTACGCTTTAAGAAAAGTTTCTTGCGCTAAGTCTTGCGCAGTATGATAATCCCGAACCACTTCATAAGCAACGGCGTGCAAGACATTTGCATATTTACGGACGATGGCACCAAAAGCCTCCCAATCTCCAAGTAGAGCCGCTCGCACCCGTTCAATATCGTCACTCACTGTTTACCCTCCTTTTATTAAGTAGACACATTACTCTCTCAGTTTCCGTCGGTCTTCGCCCGAGAAAAATTTGCATATAAAAAAACTTCGACACTTATGTTCGAAGTCCTTACTACGGGTTCCCCAAAAATGCTTCTTTTCCATTACATGTGATACGGTCCATACTATTATTATTCCACTAAACTGCCCGTTAGCTTAATGAACTAATGCAGTGAAATGTAGTTTAATTCTTATCTAATCGGTAATAGGACTATGTTCTTGTCCTCCGTTGATATTTGACACATACGAACTAACGTTCTATGCTTAGGGTAATATACTATTCGGAGATGATTTACCCATGGATTTAAAGGAACTGAAAAGGCTTGCTGATACATTGGACGATAACGGTAAGCGAGAGCTTATCAACTTTTTGGCAGTCCCGAACCAAGGGTGTGGCGGTTCCAGTTCGAGCGATTGATGAAATTCAGAAAATGTGCAGAGCAGTTAAATGGTGAAGTCACGCACGTCACCTTGTTTTATTGGCGACATAAGATTCTTGCCGCTCTAAAGCAGATTCCAACTGAAGCTTTCCAGGGAATCGTCGAAATGGACGAAACGTATTTCTTATTCTCCGAAAAGGGCAAACGGAATATATCCGAACGTAAGCCACGTAAACGTGGCGGAAAAGCCAAATATCGTGGTATTAGTAAAGACCAAGTATGTGTGCTCGTTGCCCGTGATCGTCAGAAAATGACTTACTCTGGCGTACTTGGGCGTGGACGTATTCGGACTACAAAATTGGATGAAGCGATTGGTGTTCATATATCAGACTCAAACGTGCTATGCACAGATTCGTGGAGAGCATTCAGTTCCTATGCGAATTCAAAGGGACTGGCTCATTACCGATTCAAGTCCGACGGAAAACAACGTGTAAAAGGCGTGTACCATATCCAAAACGTAAACAGCTACCACAGCCGCTTGAAGAAATGGATAAACCGCTTTAATGGTGTTGCAACCAAATATTTGCAACATTATTTGGCTTGGTTTCGTTATATTGACAGCAAGGAATATGAGATTACCTCATCGAATAAGAAAAATATGTTGGTCAAATCGTGCCTGTTTATTGTTACCGACACGAATACAAAACTTAGGCTGTCTGCTTATTCTTGTTAAGCTAAACGGGCAGGATAGTTGAAAGCTCATTTCAGCTATAAATTTTGTATTAGTAATTTTGAAGAGAAAATTATTTGTGCTGAGGGTGGTGAAAATAAATGAATGCATATGAGCTTATGATAAAAACAAATCACTACTTAATTAATGGTGGAAGCTTAGCTGACTCACAAAAAAGTAATATTGTCGGTCAATTATTTTCGGCACTAACTAAACCAGAAAAGGCAAAGAGTTTCTATAAGGCTGTCAAGTTTACTAATAACATTGACGGCTATGGGCGGCAGATGTATCCGGTTTTCTTTATTCCACCATATAACGATGGAGTAAAGCTCAAAACTATTTATAATCAAACACCAAAAACTCATATATTCTCCGCTAATATGTATGAACTTGAAATTATCCGCTTACTTTACCTTCTTGCACCAAATAACCCTAATGTAAAAGAAATAGTGGATAAAACTCTTACACGCCTGAAAACCACATGCTTTGGTAACTGTGATGATGGAGTGGGAGAGTGCTTTGATACATCGCTTGTTGTATTACGCTTTCTTGCAACGGTATCTCCTGAAGATACAGATTGGATAAAAGGCAGATTTGATAATTATTACTGTCATGTTGGAGACAGAAAACGCCCATGGTTTGCAAAATGGTATTTCTGGCTCTGCCTTTCTGAACTACCATTTGAAATTGCTGAATCAGAGATTAACAAATATAAAGGTGAGATAATGCCATGGCTGACAACAAAGAGTGCGGTCATGAATAGCGAACACGATAAAACGATTCACCCTGTCATTATCTGTATGCTTCGCAACTTAATGAGCAGATATCCAGAATACGCACACATAAAAGAACGTCAACCTTACATAAGTGAAAAAGACGGAAGATTACATTTTGATATAGCCTAATCATAATAAGCATAAAAATTAGAGTTCAATTAACGTTTATTAAGCTAACGGATTACTATAGCTCAACAAACCGCCTTTTCACCAAGGCGGTTTTCTTATGGTCAAATATCAACATTAGAATTTAACATAGCCTAATTAAAAAGACCACTGATTCCGAAATTCAGTGGTCATCTTAGAAATTCAATTTTGGCTTTCCTCCGACTGATTTGGACATTTAAAGGATAGTTTTTTGATCTCAAAATTTCTTTCTTCACTTAAATGGTAATACTCAACTATATTATTTTCACTATTTGTTGATTCCAATTTAAATGCTACCTTTGGTAAACATCTTTGTTTCATAATCTCAATTTCAACCCTTGTCCACTCGTTTTCCTTTAGTTTGAATATTCTCAGACGTTATGCTGTGACATTCCAGTCTTTTAAACTAATATTAAGCTCTAATTTCCGCTTTACCACTATTTGTGTGATACGATTCCCTTATGAAACTCACTGGTACTCGTTAGGACATTCACCCGCTCTAGAGGCAATAATTACAGATAGGTAATCTTGTATCATTTCTCGGGTAACGTTCATTTCGATAAGATATAAGTCAGCCAGTGTTTTCTTAAATCGAAAAAGCGTTTCTCTATCATCTGCATCTGCTGGAACTGGTGTATACTCCACCCAAAAAACAGTTCTTGCAACAATGATGTTATAATACATCATTAGTCTTCCCTAATGCTTAGCCGAGATAATGTTGGCACTTTACGTCGAATGTCTACATGCGAATCTTGTTGCCCTCCTGTAAGGGTTCACTGCTCTCTATAATGATAGATTCTTGATCAAACAGTCCGCCGGTGACGGCAGATTGCGACGAATTGGCATCATCAACCGTGATATAAACTTTACGAACATAAAAGGCATTGCCGAGCGGCCCGTCCTTTTGCTCAATGCCAAATACATATTTCTTGCCACCTTCATCATGAATAGCCGCATTAGGTACGAGCACCACATCCTCCAGCGTTTGGGTCAAATCAACCTGGGCTGCTTCACCTTCCTTAGCAGCAGGGTCCTGAATGGAGAGAATGAGCTTCTTCATGGGAACCGTAGAATTCCCAGTTGCACTTTCCCCAATATCTGAATTCACAGGATCACCATCCTGAATGCTCTCAATCTGCCCCTTCATTTGTCTGGCTTCCATGCCATTCACTTGCACATCCAGCTCATCCCCGGTCTTGAGCAGGGTAACTGCCGGAGCTGGCAATGATAGCTCTAACATCAAGCCCAGATTTTGATTAGAAATCATCACATCCGGTCCGCTGGAAGGAAAACCTTCCATTGCGTTAACTTTGGTTACTATTCCCGCAAAGGGGGCGACCAGCTTCGAATTCTCCTTTAGGCTGTCCTGCAGTTTTTGAATGCGCCGCTTCTGGGTCTCGATATCAATCTCATGACTTTTATAGGCGGTTGTTGCGTCATTGATTATTTTTTCATCCCCGCCTTGTATGGCCTCCTTTAAGGCATATTGCAAACTGCCCGTGGACAGCTTTAATTTGGCGAGACTTCCTTGTTCATCCTGAATCTGCTGTTTGATGTCCTTGCTGTCATAAGTGATGAGCGTCTGTCCTTTTTGCACCACATCGCCTTTCTTGACCTCCACCTCCTTCACTTTCCAGCTAGAGGTATTGCTTAGTTCAGTCTCTGCTTTCCATTTCAGAACGCCGGTGCTCTGAAATTCGTGACTCAGCACGCCACGGCTCACCGTGAAAAGCGCTACCTTCGGCAAGGTTAACGACATTAACGTATTGCTGAACAAGGTGAATAAGATCAGCAGCCCGAGAAACACGCCTGCGATTACAACGATTGTCTTCTTGCGCCCTGCATGTTCCATTTCCAATGTGATCACCCCGTGAATGAATTACCCTTTAATGCCCGATAATTGAATGCCTTCAATAAAATACGACTCCGCATATAAAAACATCAATACCATGGGAGCCATATACAACGCCGATGCAGCGAACGCCACGCCGCGGGCCCCCTCATTAATTCGTGACAAGTATAAGGACAACGGCTGTTTGAAGGCATCCTCTAAAAAGATCAGCGGCTGCTCCACCATGTTCCAGTTATCCACGAACAGCAGTACCGTCAAGGCTGCCATGCCCGGCTTGATAAGCGGAAGCATGATCGAGTAGAAAATCCTCAACTGTCCAGCCCCGTCCATCTTGGCTGCCTCAAGGTAAGAATACGGAATATGCAGCATGAACTGCCTCAGCATAAACACACCGAACGCACTGAATATTCCCGGCAAAATAATCGCAGCAGTGCTGTTCATCAGCCCCAGCTTGTCTGCAATAATGTAACTAGGAACAAGCGTCACCTGAAACGGCATCAGCATCGTCATTAAGTATACGACGAACAGTTTCTCCCTTCCCCAGAAGCGGAGCTTGGCAAAGGCATAGGCTGCCAGTGAAGCTACAACTACCTGCCCGATGATGATCGGCAGCACCATAAAGACAGAATTCCAGAACATGTGCATGAAGAGAGGTTTATGCACCAGCACTTCCCCATATTGGCTCAAAGAAACCCAGTCGGGAATCAGCTTCAAGTTAATAAAACCGTTCTTCTCACCTGCTGCAACGTTGACCATTTTCCCAATAAGATGATAATTATAGTCAATTTCGCTCTCCGTCATTAAAGAGTTCGAGAATGTGATTAGGATTGGAAACAGCATCACCAACGCGAAAATACTCATTACTACCGTCAACGCTATTTTGCGAAACAAAACCATTTTACTCACGGTCCTTCCTTATTCCATAAAGCTCCGGAAGCGGCGTTCCATCATCAGCATGACGCTTACGAAGAGGAGGATAGCGGCTACCATAAGCGTAGCTGCCGCCGTCAGCTTTTGCACATCCAGTGACATGAACATGTTGTTCATATAATGCTGAAGCATGTAAATGCGATCATTCGGATAATCGCCAGCAATCAGGTATGTCTCCCGGAACACTTTGAAGGAGTTAATGATCGACATCAGAACCACAAAGAACATCGTCGGCGTCAAATAGACCCATGTGATATGCAGCCACTTATGCAACCCACTCGCGCCTTCTATATCTGCAGTCTCATAGTAATCCTTCGGAATACTTTGCAGACCTGCAAGAAATAAAATAATGTTGTAGCCGATGTTCTTCCATATATACACCACCACCAATACCACCATGGACCACTCCGACTTCATCCAATCAATCCGTCCCATGTGCAAATGCTGCAGCCACACATTCAGGGTTCCATTCCAATCGAACAGGATTTGCCACATCATCACGATCGAGGCTACCGGAACCACCAGCGGCAGTACAAAAGCAGTCTGGAGCAAGTTCCGAATAAACAATCTACGGTTGAGCAACTGCGCAAAGCAAAGGGACAGCGCAATAATGAGCGGAACGCTTACTCCCGTAAAGAGCAGCGTATTTGCAGCCGCCTTGCGGAACGAGCCACTGGATAGCACCGCCTGATAGTTGTCGAGGCCTACAAACGTACCGTCGACGGTACTGTCCTGGAAGGAGTAGAGCAGCCCCGTGGCAAACGGAATGAGATAAAATACGGAAAATCCGATCAAGCTAGGTGCGAGGAAAAGTACCGCAGCCATCCAATCTTTGCGTAGCAGCCTGATTCCTCTTATCCCCTTGATCCCCTCATGTTTTCCTGTCATCTGTCGCACCTCCTTCCCTTGCTGCTACTCATTCAGATAGCTACTCATTCAGATAAGTAGTTACTCTGTTCTGAATGAGCTTGGCTACTTCGTCAGCCGACTTCTGACCGGTGAAAAAAGCCTGTGCCTCCGCGGTGATGATCTCGTCAATCTTGGAGGGCTTGAATTGTAGCGTGTACGTCGCCCCGTTCAGGAATTTGTCCAAATCATCAATATCCTGCTGTGTGATTTTGAAGCTCTTGCCTTTCATCGGCCCGATCGGTTGATCAGACTGAATGGACCCTTTTTGAACCAACTCTTGCGCTTTTTTCGCATAAGAGGCTTTATTCAGCGGAAATCCGGTACCGTCGGGTTTACTCTGCATTTCATCCGACAGCAGAAACTTCACAAAATCCCACGCCTCGGCTTTTACAGTTGAACGATCATTCAGCCCAATCGTCTGGTAGGTTGAGAAGGAACCACCCGGATGCTGCGGATCGGCATTTGGACTCAAATAAAGCTTCGAGGTATAGGCATTGCCACCAGTAATGAATTCACTCTTCCGCAACTCCTCGATATAAACCTTTGGTGAGTTGATCTGAGCGGTGCGGAACAACGGGAAGCGCGCATCTGCATCGACTACTTTTTTATCGAACAACGTTTTTACCAGTTGAAGTAGGTTGGTAAAGTCGCTGGATACAAAATTGGCGCTCCTCTGCTCCAGATTGATGAAGGTTGCATATCGTTCATTCACAAATTGCGTGGTCATATACTCCGGCGTGCTTCTGCCCAAAGCATACTGGTGGTCCTTGTCGGCTCCTTTAGTTATAGCCTGGGCTGTCGTGATGAACTGCTCCCAATTCCACTTGCTGTCATCGAATGTCACACCACTCTTCTTAATAGCATCTTCATTGCCCATCAGACCATAGATAAAGAACCCGATTGGCAAGCCGTACATTCCACCGTTAACCTTTATCCCTTCCAGAATGTTAGTGAAATATTGTTCTTTTTTAAATTCAGGGTCATGGTCCATGATGTCGCCAAGATTGGCCAGCATTTTTTGCTTCACATAGTCGCCAGACGGCAACTGATCCATCTCGATTAAATCGGGCCCTTGTCCCGAGAGCATCGCCGTGCCCGTTGTTTTTATAAATTTCTCCAGATTCTCTTCCAAATGCGCATCATCCGTCTCAACCGATCTCAAATCAATTGTAATGTTAGGATGCTTGGCTTCATATTTTTTCTTAGCTTCTTTAAAGTAATCACTCGGGAAAAAGGTAGAAAACACCACGGTCTTCTTCTCCGTAGTGGAAGGTGCGCCCAAGCCTCCCGCCTTCACTTCACCAGCGCCGCCGGTACTGGTTCCCCCGTTATTTCCATCGGCACTCCCCTTAGGATTTCCAGTACCAGCACTGCAAGCAGAAATGGTTAATACGAACATCACTGCCAATATCATCAGCATGACTTTTTTCATAACGTATACTTCCTTCCGGTTCTTTGATAGTGTTCTTGTCTCCCCTTTGCCAGGTACTTTAACAGTATAGAGAGCGGAAATATCAAAAGTGAGATAGAGTTGTATAGAAGTTGTAAAGTTTGAAGTGCGGGTGGCAGCACGCAAAAAAAGGCTGATTCTAAGCCATATTCATGACTTTGAACCAACCTTGTATATAGATTAAGTTTAATCCCTCTACCGTTTGGAATTATAACTTAGCAGCGCCATGACATCCTTGCTGAAGCCTACGACTTCATTACTGCTGAAATTAACTACGACACAATACTTCAGGGTCTTATTATCCTCGCTCGTATAATACAGCTCCGCATTGGAACCCCAACGGGTTATATCGAGCTGTAGGGTTAACTCAGTCAACGGATAGTTTCCATGTTCTTCTAAAAAACGATCGGCAAGATCAAAAACCTTTTCTTCCGAATAACGCAGCATAGCTCTGCTTTCCCGGTAGGAACGCAGAATCTTCAACACGTCGCCATCCTTGGCATTTAATACAATATCATAAGACTCCTCAGGAACCTCCGAAGACGTCAATGTCACATAATACAGTCCGCCGGTAATAGCTTGGATATCGTTGGTGAACTGCATTCTTTGCTGGGACATGCCTTCCCGATTTTTTTGAAAAAACGATACAAAGACCTAAACGCTTTGTCACCCGTATTAAATGGAAACGGGACTCACCGAGGCACTCCACATGTATTGATTAAGGAAACACAAATACTCATAAAAAAACGGCATCTCTGCCGAGTGTGTTAGGTGTTGGTGAACCTTAGCGGGATTGAACCCCTGACCTCATCGCTGCCAGCGATGCGCTCTCCCGTCATGGTCGGTTTCACTGCCCCAAAACAAAGAGGAATGCCCGCTCCCGTTAAGGAGCAAGCGTTCCTCTTTAATGACTTCATTTATTTAGAATTGGTATTTCTCCAAGCAGATTCTTCAAATTAATAGCATCCCACGGCATATGTTCCGTTATACCTAATCCAACGACATCGGTCTCTTCAGATAATTCTTGAATCAAATCGGATTTCAAATAAAGTGTTCCGGTTACAACTGCAAGATCCATATCTCCTGTGTTCCTCTTCGGCAGACTAAGTGCTTTAATTCAGTCACAATGATTGTATTGGCTAAGGAAATCAAATGCTGCAGCACTTCTTTGTACTTTTTTGTCGGTTATAGGTATAAATCATTCGTAATGCTTCAGAGAGTGACGCAGCCCTTTCTGGATTATGTGCCTCATTGAAATTTTATTATCCTACCCGTTAGCTTAACAAAAGGTTAGATCCATCGGGATGGGATCAAATTCTTGTCATCCGACAGAAATTGAATATGTGATAACAAAAAAACACGCCATTGAAGGCGTGTTTCCGATTTAGGCCCTGCTGATCAAGGCATCAACGAAACCGTATAATCACGGTTCACCGTAATCGAATCTCCGGTTCGGGACAGTGTGAGCGTATACTGGTTTAGCTTGGGCGCTGGAATATAGACGTTCAGATAATCCGACTTGCTGTAATCCTCGGCGATGCCGAAGCCATTCACATGGAAGGACTTCATGTCCTCCCTTTGTTTTTTCCTGTAAGCATCGTAAGTTTCGGTTCCTACTTTATTGAATTTCTCCGTAATATTCTCCCCCTCAACGATACCAAAAGATACACCCTTCAGCCTCTTCTGTTTGGGACTGTCTTTTTTGATCTTCAAATGCAGATACCCTTCGGGAACGTAGTCCGCCCCTTCAATAACGATTTCTTTATTCTTAAAATGTATCGTACGCGGAAATTCGCCGTTTAAAGGCAATTCCAGCTTCTCACTTGGCTTGAATTCGCCTACCTGAAGACTTCCAATATGAAGCGTCAATGAACGGACATTCGGTTCGAAATAAACGGACGATGAGAACGGCAATTGCAGCTTTCCTCCCTCATAATACAATAGACCTGAGCCTGAAGGATCGTACCGATACTCACGGCCTTGATCATCCTTCAAATACGGGGCAGTCTCATCGTCTCTCGGAAATTCGTAGTACCATCCCTCAGGCCCTTTCAAAATCAGATTCATCGTCGTCGGTTGAATCGTCACCTTTTCCAAGCTCAGTTCCTTCAGATCAAAATCACCAACAGGCAGCGCCTGCTTCGGTTCTAGCACTTTATTGTGCAGCAGCTTGTCAGGCTGAATCGACACTTTAATAGTCCCCATTTGCTGGATATCTAAATTACGTCCCTCATCGGTAACAGTTCTTTTGGTAACCTCTAGCTCAAGTTCGGTGCCCTGTGCCAAAAACTGCTTAACAACGCCATCAGATAACTGATACTTATACGTTTCCTGCAGCACCGGTTTCCCGCTGCTATCGGCAGTCGGGATGACAGACGAAGAGGTCGTCGTTCCTTGGCCAGCCAAGGTATTGGTTGGAGAAATCCAGATCGATACCGGACTGCTCCCATCGGTTATATCGAATGCGTCAGTCTGAATAAAGCTTTTGAACAGCAGCTCCTCTTCCGTCAGATAGATGTCGCTGATCGTAATAATCGTGCCGTCTATCTTCATCGTCACCGGATCGATTGGTATATAGTCGTGGTTCATCGCCGTCTGGACACCGTCTTGCTCCCGGATATGCTTTAGCCAATCGATAGCGATATCGATGCCAGGCACACCTCTGAAAAGCGAAGCAAAAGCAGGCGATATGGTAACACCTGCAAAGAACGTTACCACTAAGATCACCGCCACAGCCGTGCCTTTGAAGACGACAGGAATCTTCCGCCGCTTGGACCGTATAGATACAATCGGTTGCGATTCGATCTTCGGGTTGCCATCCAGCGCTAGCTCGCCTCGATCGAATTTGCCGGGCAGCTCCTCCGCGAATTGAAACAACGATTCGGGTACCGAAATCATTTCCAGCGCTTGCTCTAAGCCTGCTTTCAAATCCGTATCACGTTCTCTACTCATATCGTCAGCTCCTTTGCCTGCCCTTGCGCCCGTTGAAGCGCAGCGCTGAGTTTTAGTCTGGCATGATATAGCCGGGACTTGACCGTGCCTTCTTTAATGTCCAGAAGAGTGGCGATCTCCTCGATTTTTAGTTCCTGAAAGTAGTACAACCCGACAACGATCCGCTGATTCAGCTCCAGCGTAATGATCGCCTCGAACAGCCGCTCCGACTGTTCCTTCTGGAGCAAACTTTCAAGCGGTGTAGAGGCCGCATCTTGAATCTCCATGCCATCGATATCTACGGTAATTTTATATCCCTGCTCTTTCCTCGCGATATCAACCGTCCGGTGAGCTAGCAGCCGGCTGAACCAACCATAAAGTCTGTTAATTTCTTTACCGCTTACGATCGTCGAATACAATTCAATTAGTGCGTTCTGTACCGCTTCCTCCGCCAACGGCTTGGATTGCAGCATCATATATGCGGTCCGGTAAGCCTTCGGAATCAGCGGATTTACCAGCGTCCGGAAAGCGTCTTTATTCCCCTGCCTAATCTCATCCATTAGCCGTTGTTCGTTCTCCACTTCCATGATGTCTCTCCTCTCACATTTGTCTCTCTATATATAAGGCGTAAAGAACCAGATTTCGGTTCAATTATTTCTCGTAAAATTTCAAAAAAATTCATAACGTCTCGGGGGAAACAAATGATCTTAAATGAATCTGTCTGTTCGGACGACATTGATTCACGAACATTATCGTTCGAAGCATAAAAAAACACGCAGGATCGGCGTGTTAGTGAAGATGTATGGTGGAGCTGCGGGAGATTTCTTTTATTTTAAATAATAATTCAAGGCAGCCGCTTTAGTTATTAAGCTATCGTTCTCCGTTAGCTTAATGCCTGAAGCCAGTTTAGCTTTGTAACTCCGTTTTTGCGGGCATCAGCTTATCGCACTCGGTGCTTCTTTCAACCCTGCTCAGCCACGTATTATAAAATACTAAAAACTACATCTGTAATGAGAATCCATATCAATCACGGTTAACCATATACGTTCTTGTCTTTTTTTTCTTGTCGTCTTACAAATATCAAAGCATTTTTAGTTTTGATTGGACACAACAAATCGCTTACGGCTGATTGGGAGCCATCGGAAACAAATGCTTATTTTCTGTAGCTTCTGTAATAAAAGTAACTATCATTTTCCATATAAAATTGGTTATCCCCTATAGGCGTTCGTCTTTCAAGCAATTTAAATCCACATTTTTCAGCCAATTTGTTCGAGGGAACATTGGCACAATTAATTGTCAGGATTAAATACTTAACATCAGATACCTCAAAGCACCATTCTGCCAAGGCACTTATCGCTTCTCTGGTATATCCGTTCCTTTGATGTTTTTCCGACATGAAATATCCCAGTTCGATTTCATTTAGCTTCTCTTTAAGCCCCACCCCTATGCTACCAATCATCTCATCGGTGTTTGGCAAGGCAATCGCGTAGGAACGGCCAATGGAAATATCCGTATTATCCGATTGCTTTTGATACTGATCAATCAATCCATAATAATCCTTCGGATGTGCGCGTCCGTCAGCCCAATCTGGCATATAACGGTATACAGCCGATTCCCTGGCAATTGAATAAAATCTTTTAGCATCTTTTTTTTCCAATGTTCTTATAACAACATTTTGAGTTTCTATGCGCATGGCATACTCCTCCTAATACAAATTTTGTTCGCTGCTCATTTGTTTACCTATTATAACTTACACACACTTGACAGGGGGGCACTTTACATTCGCTAACGGCTTTCGTCTTTAAAGAAAAGAGCTTTTTAAAAGTCATCCGCAGTATAGTTAGGCTTGTGCTTCAAACAGTTTATCACACACTTTTTTGGAAAGTACGTTTATAACTAAACTATCCTGCCCGTTAGCTTAATGATTATTATCTAAAGGACGACAATCGGTACACTTTTCTTGTCACTCGACAGGACAAGAACTTATATCGTTAAAACAGAAAAAAGCCACGATTTCCGCGACTCTTATAGCGTATATGTTCTTGTCCTCCGACAACAGGCTGCTCACCTCAGATACAATGTCGAAGTTTCAACTATTTATGTTTAAGGAACATTTCGACAATTGCACTCAATCCTCCTCCATATTTTCCCATTTCGGGCCAGGGATGTTTTTTGATTGAGTTATCGTTTTCCGTTAGCTTAGGTAATGGATCACATTTGTAATCTTAATGCCAACCTACCACTTATTCCATTAATCTCCCTTTATTTCATTATCGTTCGGAATTAATTCATACAAGGCACGAACATCACAACCGATGGAATCGGCGATCGATATGGCAATTTTAAGTGGCATCACTCTTTTGTTTTCAATAAAGTCGTAAACTCGTTCCGGTTTAAAAAGTAAGTCTTTTGCCAGCCATTCCGCTGACTTTCCGGATTCCATCAATCGTTCATTCAGTAAACAACGTCCTAGTTCAAATTTCAAGAAGCGATGACCTCCCACATAAGATAATACTTAACCTTAAGCGTTGTCTATTGCCAGCATGAATATACTTCATAAAGGGCCCCATAACGATGAAGTTCCCCATGCGTCTGCCCAATTTGTTGGAAGAGTTCCATCGCTAGGTTATCGTTTCCCGTTAGCATAATGCGAATACCCGATTAACAAGTTATATGCTATATTTCCGAACTGTCTTAAATCACGCTGGAAAGGTGTTTTCCGGAACGGAATTTCGAATCGAAAAGGCCCTTCAGCTTCTGAGTCGTCCGAAATGGAATATAACTGAGATTGCGCTCGAAATCTTCAATAGACCGATGTCCGCAATACCTAGTTCTTTCGCTACTGCTGCCCATTTTTAAGGAATGTTCCCAAAATGCAGTTCCAATAGAAACAACAATTATCATCATGAATGCAAAGATAGCAAGCGCTGTGATGGGATTGCTCAATAGCTTTTTCTCAAAGTCCAAGACGGCTTCCATCTGCAGATTAATCGTTTTTGGTATTAAGTATACATATATTTTTCAATTAACAATTGCAATTATCCTGCCCGCTAGTATAACGAAAAAGCATCCGATCGATAATCGGCTGCATTCTTAAATAAATCAACAAAACTAATGACTGAGACAAAATTCCTTTAACAAACAATGAGATACTGTGCTTGTAGAACTCTTCCTCGGTGACGAGTTGGGACTGATATTGCCCGTGAATTAGCTCGCTCATCTGAAATCCGTAGTCCTTGATATGAAACTGTCTGATCTTATCCCGAGCAAAGGACAAGAACTTGATCCCTTAAAATAGAAAAACCACGCGGGGCGTGGTTTCTTAAAAGACTATGTTCTTGTCCAGTAACATTATGGAACTGCTTTTCTCGTTAGTTGAAAAGACGGCACTGCAGTCATTTAGGTAGCCGTCTCTTCTTTTTATTGAACTATCCTGTCCGATAACGCCAAATAAATTAGCAGCGATTAGTAGTTAGATACTTATCTAATTGGTAATCGGCTCATATTCTTGTACCCGACAGTTGTCTAGTGATGACAAACTATGCGCTCGCTTATGCTTTAATAACTTCAACCTTTTTATCCCCTGCTGTCTTCGCTACCTCTAACGTTGTTTTACCTTGGTCAGCGACTATCACGCCAGTAACCAGCATAGAGGCGATTAAAGCTGCGCTGAGGACTGAGAAAATTTTCTTTCTATTGCGATTGACCATAACCATACCTCCGATATCTATTTTGTAATAAGCGGCTCAAGATTATGACGAGCCGAGGGTGACTACATGACGGTGAAAAGGAGATAGTCTAACCTAAATTTATATGGTGTCCATCACCCAACACTATGTTCCGTTAATCAATATCAGTTATTACTTAGACTTCGCGAATTGATTACAATATTTCACATTTTTGTTATGTAATCCATCCATTGATTATATTATAACGTACTTACAATGATTGTAAAAGGACAAAAACAGTATTCTAGTTGAAAAAGCAGAAGCGGAAAAGTTAGGCTACAATCTCGATAGAATGGCTATTGGTCTCTTATATCACTTGTCATTAGACAATCTGTTATTTTATAAACCATTCAATAAAAAATGGACGGTGACAGCCATCACCGTCCTTCTATTTACAAAATGCCTTATCAGGCGTTACTGTGTAGAAATCTCGAACTTCGTGCCGGCATCTCCGGCGAAAACTATGGATCCTCCCGCGGGCAGTTCGACCTGATCCTGGCCTCCGATGACACTGAAGTAGATGCATGTTCCCTTCGCATTAAAAACGGCGAAGGAAGCGTTCTGGGACATGCTCACCTTAACGATCTTTCCCCCGTCTTTGTCGCTTATCGTATACCATTGGGCGTATCCGTCGGGCGGAATCGTAACGATTGACTTTTTAGCGAAGCTAAAAGGATTCACGGCATCCTCGTTCACTAAGATGAACCCACCAAGATTAAAGTACTCAACGCCGTCTTGTGTAAAGAACGTAAGACCTAAGAGATCCCGCCCTTTCGATCCCGGAATTTGCAATTCGGAGACGGCTGAATTCGGGCCGGTTATTCGCTTATCCAACACGTACCCTGGCAATTGTTTCGACACATTCAAGTCGATGGTTACCGCTTCCAGTGTCAAATAAGCAATGGACGTATACTTCTCATCTAGCACATAATATTTCCTTCCATCGCGCTTATTCCATGCCTCTATTGTCTCTGCCGGAAGATCCTGAGGCTGGAGCTTCTCAGCGTTATACATTGATATAGCCATCTGCCCAAGACCCGGGAACGAAGCGTATCGACGAAGCCATAAGTAGGTGCGGCCATTCTCCTCCGTCACGAAGCTGATCATCACGTTTCCATCCGAACTATGGAACATGCCGTCTGCCGAATACCTGTAGATCCCGGCTGAATCATTAGGCGGCTGCTCCGACGTGATGGACATTACGCCGCCTTCGGTAATATCTATATTTATCGTTGTACCGGTTGCGCCATAAATTCCCGAATACTGCAGCATGGACTCTGGCATATCCGCCTTTACCGGCGCACCGTATGACTTCTCAGGTTTTAATTCGGAAATTGTCCCTTTCTCCTTCAGCGCCTGAAGCAGGATTCCGTTCGCCAGAAGCTGATCATGCGTGCTGCTCCCGCCGGAAGTGACGACAGCTGCCGCCATGTCCTGTTCGGGAAGCACAACGAGCGACGCGTGATAGAGAGGCGTGTCCCCGCCTTTGGTCAGCGCCTTCATCCCGTATTCGCTGAAGGGATACAGATTGACGCTGTCCCAGCCGAGACCGTATTCCAATGAGTTGTCCGCATCGTCAGGCCACAAAGACGTCTTGTACTCGTCTTGTGCCATGGCCGCAGCCGATTTAACGGACAAGACTTCTTCTTCTTTCCCTGTGAAAACTTGCGAGAATCGAGCCAAATCTTCCGCCGTGGAATAAATGCCTCCCGATCCGATCACGTTGAGCATCTCGCCTGGTAGTTGTCCTGCATATCTAGGATAATAGAGTCCCGCCATCTTCGCTGTGTCAGGAGAATCGAGCGGCGTCTTCGTATTGACCATACCCAGAGGTTCCGTAATATATCGATGGATATAAGAGGTAAAGTTCATTCCGCTGACTCGCTCGACCAGAATCTCGGCTAGCGTAAATCCGTCATTGCAGTAAACCGAATAAGCGCCCGGGTCCGCTTTTAAGCTCTGACCGGCCAGTTGCCCCAGCAGTGTATCGTGGGCATAGGTGTCGTTATCTTCGAATAAAACGGCGTTCTTAGTCGAGGATCCCTTCAGCCCGGAAGAATGATTGAGCAGCATGCGCGGCGTAATCTGTTTGTAACGTTCATCCATCATTGTAAACTCGGGGATATACTGGACGACCGGCGTATCGAGCTCGATTTTCCCTTGTTCGACTAACTGCATAACGGCAACCGTGGTAAACATTTTACTCGTCGAGCCGATCCCGTACATCGTGTCTTTCGTGAGCGGCTTCTGTCCCTGCTCATCATTCTTGCCAGATTGGCCGGATACGACGATGCGGCCATGATCAATAAGGACGTATTGTACGCTGTTAGTATCGTAAGTTTTCGTGAGGAGATCTGCCTTCTCCATTGCATAATTCCGAGTTACTTCGTAGGTGATTAAAGCCTCATTCGAAGGTGAGTCCATTGCCGCCGTCGGCTCAGATATATTCAGCGCCCCTGCTATGTTCTGCGTCTCTGCCGGTGCCTTATTGTCGTCGCAGGAGGCTAGCAGCAGACACGAAGATAGCACAACTCCCATTATCCATCGACTTTTCATCATTTGAACTCTCCTTTTGGAGTTTTGGTAGATATGAACAAAACTGCCGCGGTATCCTATCAACTCTATTATTTAACTAATCACTGGAAAACGAATCATAACGGTCGTACCACACCCTACCCCGCTGCTAATGTGGACAGAACCTTGATGTTGATCGACGATCCAACGCGCGATCGATAGCCCTAGACCCGCTCCATGATCCCCTCTATTTCTAGAGGAATCTCCCTTGTAGAAGCGATTAAATATGAGTGGTAATTCGTGTTCCGAAATGCCCACTCCGTTATCCTTGACGGTTACGAGAACTGATTTCCCTTGCCTAAGACACTCAAGATCGATTTGCCCATCCGCCTGCGTAAATTTAATGGCATTGTCCAACAAAATCATGAACAACTGTATGAGACGATCCTCATCTCCATTCATGAGCATTTCCGAGCCTTCGACATGAAGCTGTAAGCGCAATTGCTTGTAATCCATTATTGGCTCCATTTTTTTTGCGATCTCTTTAATGATCCTGTCAACTCGCACAGGTTTGCATGAGATGACTTCCTCATGTGAATCGCCTCTTGCCAGAAGAAGCAGCCCGTCTACCATGTTGCTCATTCTTTTGGTTTCTTTCAGAATGGCTGAAATTGGAGCGCTTTCTTCCTCGATCGTATGATCGGGATGGCGTAACAATATTTGCGTTTGCCCTCGGACGACCGAAAGCGGACTCCTCAACTCGTGAGAGGCATCTGCAACGAATTGCTGCTGCTTGTCCCAAGCCTTCTGAATCGGAATGAGCGCCCGTCTAGCCAATGCGTAACCTGCGATGATAGATATTAACGCGCCGATACCGATTCCGATACTAATACTCCATAATAACCGATTCAAATAATACGCCTCGGCAGAAATTTCCGTAAATATCTGAACTGTTTTCAAAGGCGTGTTAGACAGCTTCTCGACTACTGGCAAATTGCCTTGATAGGGTCTGCTCACGAATCGATAGGTTTTCTTACCCACGCGTATCGACTCGGGTCCCATGTGGTTTTGTTTTTCCCGAAGCATCGAACTCAAATCGATAAATTGCCATTTATATATAAAGCTTTGAAGCAAGGTATCGTTGGAGTCCCAATAAAATACCATCATAAAACGTTCCGGTTCCTTCAAATCAATGTAAGTGACTTGATCCCCGCTACTTAGAGTAATTTGTTGCATGTGGTCAATATTAAACACCAGCTGACGGTCAATGTCGGAATAGATCCGATAACGCGCCAGCCCGTATAACGCTCCCCCCAGTATGATGAGCAAGCAAAATACGACCGTGCTGTTCCATATCGTCATTCGTACTAGCGTGCGTTTAATCATATCGGGGGCTGCTCTCCTTTTATTTGGCGGACTTGATGTATTGATTCACTTGCTGCTCCAATATCGGAAATGGCATATTACCGTTTCGAAGAAGAACGGAATGAAATGCCTTGATATCGAAGCGATCCCCGAGTTCGCTTTGCGCCTTCTCTCGAAGGGATTGGAATTGCTCCGATCCGATCGCATAGTTTTCTTTACGTCCTGGATTAGCAATGACATCGTCGATGAAAGCATCGTCCCCCGTTCCGATGACACTCATCAGATACTCATTAGCTTGTTCTCTTGTCCACTTCAGCCCATGGATACCCGTATCTATCACGGTAGCTATGGAAAGGTTCGCCAAACGGATTAGTACCGTGTTCCGATCAAGCATGCCCTTCTCCGCACATAAGCTTTCCATATAGACCGCCCATCCCTCTACGTATCCATGCGTCATCGTTATTTTACGGATTAATGGAATGGTTGGTTGATCATATTGAATCGAGAATTGAAAGTGATGTCCAGGAATACCCTCATGCAATGCAAGCATTTTAACCATTTTTTCGGAGGTCGGGCTTTCGAGTGGAACAACAAATCTCCCGCTCCTATCACCATCTAAAGATAAGGGGATATACATTCCACCTGCCGATGCGATAAGAGCCGAATACGCCCGCACGTCCACGGGATGGTCCGGGATAAGCTCCTCTTCAAACCAATCGGACAAGTAGGGCTTGGCATCCAACAGACTGCTATTTAACGCTTGCAGCAATTCATCTCCGGTTAGGAATCTGGCTGCAGATGTAGTCTGTGCTTGACCCGAAGCCCCGCTTCTTAGTTCCTTCACGATCTCTTCTACCTTGCGTTTAGCGATCTCGTGCATTTCCTGAGGACTGAGGTCCGTACCCGTAGTAAGTTTGAGCTTTGCAGAATAATACTCGCTGCCGCCCGGCTGACTCCAGATTCCTTGGCTCACGGATGCTTGCTTCATAAGATCGTTCTCGATCACATCGGCAAGTTTGCCGTAAGAAGCCAGTACATGATCGGTTAGGGTTTGCGCTAGCTCTTTTTTCAGCTTCTCCTCTTCGGAGGGATCGAGTTTTAACTCGGTCAATTTCTCAGTGTATAAACTATACAGAATCGTTTCTTCCGGTTTCGTATTCCGCAAATTGTTGTAACTCGTAAGCATTTCCTTAAGAAATTCAGAAGCAGGGACAATACCTTTCTGCCGTCTGTCTTGAATTCTATCTATGACATGCGCGACTTTATCCGAAAACCCGTTCAGCGCAACGATATAATTCTTTGCATCTGCTTGGTTGCGAATCGGATAGTTGTTCGCGAAATACGGCGGAAAAATGGATAGGGAAAGGTAGTCATTCGTATCCAGCTCCCAATATTTATATACTTTCTGCTCCGCGCTTAGGTTCCATTCGAGGATATCGTAGGTGAGTTTGTCTTCCGGGGAAAGCTTGGCAGCATCATAGTCATTCAATTTTTTAAGATAACCATTTCTCTTTAAGTATAATTGTTCGTAATCAGCATCCGACATGTCCGTAAGCTTAGTGGGATCCCATCGGATTCCCTCCACATTTTTCAAGTCAAAATAAAGCTGTTTCTCAGGGTCATCCTTAAGCGTATCAAACGCCATCTTCTGAATTAATGCGTCGAAACTCTCTGACTGATGTTGGGTCTGCCACAACAAACCACCTACAGTCAGCAAGACAAGTAATCCTGCTACCAATAAAATAGTCAATCTGGTGTTCTTAAACATCTGTCTTACAAGGTTCATGCATTAATCTCCCCTTTATAGATTATAAGAAGAATATACAAGATGAACCTTTGATTTCCCTTTGAAAAACTACTCGTTTATTCTGAGTATGTAGCCCAAACCTCTTACGGTTTGGATATATTGATCAGCATGCCATGAAGACAGCTTCTTCCGAAGATAATGGACATAGAGCTCAACGATGCCAATTCCCGCTTCCGAATCGAGTCCCCAAATTCGGTTATAGATTTGCTCCTTCGTCACGATCTGCTCTTTATTGATGAGCAGGTACTCAAGCAGCTCATATTCCTTTTCTGTTAAGGTCAGCACTTCTCCTGTAACCGTTACTGCTCGATTTCTAACTTGAATAGCAATCGGGCCGTAGCTAATCTGCTCTTCTTGATTAACCTTGCCATAACGACGCAGCAGCACTTTAGCTCTGACGATCAGCTCTGGAATCTCGAATGGCTTTACCACATAATCGTCCGCTCCGATCGTTAAACCCTTTACCCGGTCGTTCAACCCGTCTTTTGCCGTCAGACAAAGAATCGGGGTATCCACTCTTTGCTTCCTCAACTCTTGGATGAACGTAAATCCATCAACCTTGGGCAGCATAATATCCAAAATAATTAAATCGAACTCGCCGTACAATGCGTGATGCAAGCCCTCTTCTCCGTTATGACACTCCGTAACTTCATGCCCTTCATCCTGCATAACTCTTGCAATTGTATACGATATCCCAATATCGTCCTCTACGATCAATAGTTTCATAAGTTCCTCCATGGATGAACAAATATGGGATAGTGTAACATATTTTAATAGGTTTGTGAGTCCACTGCGAATAATTGAACTATCGTCCCGTTAGCTTAATGAAGAACTGACTTCTATCCTCAAAATGCTATGGGAGAATCCAATGAACCGAACTGAGCAGTTCAGTTAGCAGTTCAGAAAAAAATGATCTTATAAAGAAATTAACAATATGCTTTTGAATTTACATGTTATAAATCGAACAAGAACTTATATCGTTAAAACAAAAAAGCCGCGATTTTCGCGACTCCTTAAGCGTATACGTTCTTGTCCTCTGACATGTGTACATGATCTGGAACATATGACCTTCAATGATTTCCACTCTGTATTTGCATAAATAAACGTTTATAAAAGCCCGTCATATTAGGGTTTTTGATTCCGCTTATATCGTGATATGTCTTCGTTCAATGCCAACCACTGCACCGCCAACCCGAACCTGGTTGATTTCACCGCTCTCGCTCAGGCGTAATCCTACCTTGATTTCAGAAGGACAATCCATCGAATACCCTTGCCTGAACATGACTTGCTCCACTTCCCGCAAAGATCGTTGGCCATGTTGGTACAAATAGCTGAGCAGGGCACCGTTGGATGTTCCTGTCGCGCTCTCCTCGGGAATATCGTACAGCGGAGCGAAATTCCGGCATTCCGCAGCAGCAGCATCTGGCGTATCCATCGTGAACAGATGATATCCAACCACATCATATTTTTCGCTGATGGCAGTTATGGCTTCAAAATTTGGCTGAACCTCATTCAAGAGCTTCCTGCTGCGTATCGGGATCAAAATGTCCCGCAGCCCCGTCGAAACAATCTGGATGGGCAACCCGGTTTCCAGATCCTCGGCATCCATCCCTAAAGATGGGGCGATTTCCTCACAGGATATCTTTTCAAGAAATTGTGGTAAAGCCTGTGACAAATAAACAAGACCCCCAGAGCTAATATCGACATCCAAAATCCCTGCCTTGGTTTCTATCGTATAGGAGGTCCCTTCCTTTGATAAACCTAACGAATGCATTAGTCCAAATGCAGCAATCGTGGCGTGTCCGCACAGATCAACTTCGCTGGCGGGGGTGAAATAGCGGATTTTGTAATCCGCAAGCAGGGATTTTTCCATAAAGGCTGTCTCCGAAAGGCCCAATTCCTTCGCTATGAGCTGCATTTCAGCAGTTTCCAGCGAAAGGCCGTCCTCCAAGACAACACCCGCTGGATTACCGCCACGCTCCCCTTTCGCAAACGCATTTAACGTATACACTTCTACCTTCATGTTTCGCTCGTCCTCTCCTTATCTTCGAAAAACCGATGGGACAACAGCACGTCCCATTCATTATTATCTCTTTTTTTCAAACTAAGATTATTTTCGTTCAAATAATTTATAGCATCTTTATTCACTGCCCGTAAATCTATATCTTGTTTCTCTGCTGCATATGAACATCCACAATAACATTGACGGAAAACATCATATTAATTACACATTTCATTGAAATTACTTGGTAAATATCGTGAATCATAATTTTGTTGCACACCGATTCCAAGTTCATACCTCTTTCATCCCTTACCCCCCTGCTTATCTTTATTGGTCTATTTTAGCACGTATCTATGATGTATATGTAATCTCGCATATGTTCTCACCGATGATTTTCCTCCTCCCCATAGATATAAGAAATTGGAATGCTAGGACAGTACTATCTCCTTTACGGGAAAATAAGAATCTCTTCTGGTGAAGACAAATACAGTTTTGTATCGTTCTAATATAAATGAATAGGGGAAGCTGTAAAAACAGCTGCCCCTATTTCTTATGAAATTCTTTATCTAGAAGTTTTCCGCTATTTGGTGCGCTTGTCGGATTGCCTTTTCTTTAAACTGCGGCGCTTGATTAGGATACTCGGCTATCCCTTCAACAAAGATACTTTGAAAGTCAGTTAGTCCCACAAAATCCATAATGACTTTTAGGTGGCGGTGCCCCATTTCAAAACCTTCGTTGATCGTGTTTGATCCGGGTGACAATACGCTTCCACTAGCTTGAATGTGAACAGCTTTTTTATCGCCAAGCAAACCGCTCCTGCTACCATCTGGATGATACTTGAATGTCTTGCCCGTGATACAGATCGTGTCAAGATATGCTTTCATCACCGGGGGATAGGAGTAATTCCATATAGGATTGACAAAGATATATTTATCGGCGGCCACAAATTGATCAACAAGTTCATTGATACGTCCGATTTTCGTTTGCTCCGCAAGTGTTAATTGTTCGAAAGATGTACCACTTTTAAGCTTGTCCCACCCGTTCAAAATATCAGCGTCTAGTTGCGGAATATTCATTCTATACAAATCGAGATGTACGACCTCATCCTGCGGATGGGCTAAACGGTAAGCTTGCATAAATTCTTTTCCTACTGTCATGGAATAGGATTGCTCATCGTCGCGTGGGTGAGCTGTTATATAAAGTACTGTTTCCATAATGAAGTAAAACCTCCCTATTTTGATGAGTGATGAACTGCCTATTTAATTACGGGGCAAAACGTCTACTATTTGGCGAGTTGAGACGTTAAGGCGGTTGTAAAGGTTAGCCGTGGCGATTCCGGTAATAAGCGTGGCCAGTGCCGCTTCATCATAGTGAAGGGCTGCTTCCTTGTACACTTCGTCTGACACCGGATAGGTCTGGTCATACAGTCGAGTCATCGACTCGCTGAGTGACAGAGCAGCACGTTCCGCGTCTGTGAAATTTGTCGTGTCGCGCCAAGCAGATACAGTTAGAATTCGCTCAGCCGATTCGCCTGCAGCCATAGCGTTGCGGGAGTGAAGATCCACGCAGACGCTATCTCCGTTGATTTGGCTAGCACGAAGGTAGGCAAGGAAGAGAGTACGGGCGGGCACACCGTTTTTCTCGGCTGAAGCAAATAAGGCTTTGCCCAACGCCTGCAAGGATTGGCCCACATCGGGTAAAATGATTACAGGGTTTCTCATTCTGGATTGCATAGAAAACACTCCTTTTTTTTGATAGAAGCTTTTAATTCGGCCTTTCACTATAATGACGTGTCGAACGGAGAGTGTGTGACTAACACAAATTTTTAGATTTTGTCACGTTCGCTGAACTTCATTCGTCAATATAATTAAGAAGCAATTTTAATGATAAATTGATTTAAGAGACATTATGATGAGGGGAATTCAGTCGTATGGAAGAGCAATTCGAATCGTACCGAGAACATCTACAGGCAATGGCCTATCGCATGCTTGGATCATTGACAGAAGCGGAGGATGCCGTGCAAGAAACCTGGTTACGTCTTTATCGTTCAGATAGAAGCGAGATTGAGAATTTAGGAGGATGGCTGACCACAGTCACATCGCGGATTTGTCTTGACATGCTGCGTTCGAGAAAAGCTAGACGTGAGGAATTCATGGATGAGTCTTTGCCTGAAATTTCTGCTAACTCTGAAGATCGATACAATCCTGAACAAGAAGCGCTGATGGCCGATTCAGTCGGACTTGCACTACTTGTTGTGTTAGATAAACTAAATCCATCAGAACGGGTGGCCTTCGTGCTGCATGATGTCTTTGCCGTGCCATTCAGCGAAATTGCACCCATTGTGGGAAAATCCGAACTCGCCACTAGAAAGCTTGCAAGTCGGGCGCGCCAAAAGGTGAGGGGAAATGAGAGCAATTCACAAGCCGATTTGGATCGACAGTGCAAACTCGTTGACGCTTTCCTAGCTGCGGCATACGCTGGAGATTTCGATTCGTTATTAGCGGTGCTAGATCCGGATGTGGTTCTTCGAGATGATCGTGAGACAAGCGTCCGAACCGAAACTCGGGGAGCCCTTGCTTTAGCCAACAAGGTAGCAGGACGCGCCAAAGCTGCGCAGGTGGCCCTCGTGGATGGGTGCATCGGGGCGATTGCGGCCCCAGGCGGGAAGTTACTTTACGTGATTCAGTTTACAATAAAAGATGGGAAAATCGCCGAGGTAGACTTGATTTCCGACTCAACACACCTTGAGCAACTTGATTTAACGATTTTGGGAAAAAAAATGACCACCTACTCAAAAAAACAGGTGGATTTCACATAATGTCGACGACTAAAGTCGTTCTGAAAGACTTAAGTTTTTCGAAGCCTTTACG
This sequence comes from Paenibacillus lutimineralis, assembly GCF_003991425.1. Taxonomy (NCBI): domain Bacteria; kingdom Bacillati; phylum Bacillota; class Bacilli; order Caryophanales; family Paenibacillaceae; genus Paenibacillus; species Paenibacillus lutimineralis. Next base: position 3,221,272 of record NZ_CP034346.1, on the reverse strand, counting down.
CTTGAGCGTACTATAATCACGACTCAATATTTTTGTGGTTTAGCGTGGCGATGCTTATTTCGTGCGCAAATTCATGCAAAAAAGCCGCCTGCGCTTAATTAGGGCAGACGGCTTTTAAAATAGTTTCTATGTATAAAGAGAACATCTGGTTAGGGATGTACTTTTAGATGTTTAGGTTTTTTGAAATAAAATGAAAACAAATCGCCGCAAGCCTATTTACATCGTAGGTTGTGGCGGTTTGTGTTGTTGCATCATGTGACATCGTAGTCCATTTACTGCTCATTAGGTCCTTCTGTAGCTTTTTTCTCCAGGGTCATGGACAGCTGCACGCCAATCATCAGCATGACGATGACCAGCATGGCAATAATCGAAGCGTTAAAATGTCCACTTATATCAAAGATCCATCCGATAAATAAAGGCCCAAAAGCACCCATGGTGTAACCTCCCATCTGTGACATAGCCGACCAGGTTCCCGCTTCTTCAGCGGTACGAGTCTCCATAATGGGCAGCATCAGCGCCAGAGGAAACAATCCGCCTGCACCAACGCCCAGAAAAAGTACGGCTGGAAGCATCGGAACGGGTAACAGAAGTAATCCCAGGCCGATAAGCTCTGACACACTGCACAAGACAAGCAATAATTTGGGCTTTCCCGAGTGATTGACAATACCTGGAACCAGCAACGCAACCGGGACCTGAATCAGCGTGAACATGGTAAGCAGCATAGCCGCGTATTGCGGGCTGTATCCGAAACTGAGGGCAATAGGTGAAATCCAGGCCGTCAAGCCATAGAACATGCTGGCCATGAAGCCAAAAAACAAGGTGAATTGGATGGCTTTTTTGTTGCCAAGCGGCAGTCTGAGACGCCAGGTCTCGTTGCCGGAATATTGTTTTTTCCTTACCAGAGCGACCCAGATGATCAGAGCGATAACCCCCAAAACAGCCCAGCATGACAAAGCGAATGGCAGGTTATGTTGACTTTGAGTGTAAATCGGGATGGTTAAGCCCGAAGCGAGTGCTGCCCCAATCGTCATGGATACCGAGTAAATACTGACAATACCCGGCCTGGCTGGGAAATACTTTTTGATAAAGCTGGACAACAGAGGCCCGGCGAAGCTGATTCCGATCCCTCCTGCCAAAGCAGTAACAAGAAGTATGGTGACAGATCGGTCAATACCACGCAGTGTGGTAGCCATGGTGATGAGAAGTAACGAAATAAAAAGGGTACGCTCCAGACCAAACCGTTGACTTAGCGTTGTGGCAACTGGAGCAAACAGTCCCATACACAGGACGGGCAGCGTGGTCAGAAGGCTTGCTGTCAAAGCGCTGATGCCCAGCTCGGATTGAATCATACCCATCATGGAAGCTACAGAGGTAATTAAGGGGCGTAGATTCAAAGCCGCTATAAATAGAGCGAATAAATAGAATGTTTTTTTCATCGGTACTCTTCCTCCCCATTCTTGTTGAAGTCACTATGAGTATAAGTCTGTATTATTCATTGATCAATCCAATAAATCGTATTATTATGATAGTAAAAAACTATTGATCATGAAGGAGAAAAAGATGGATACTCGAAATATAACGTATTTTATGGCTGTCTTCGAGCACCTTCATTTCACGAAAGCTGCAGAGCTTCTGGGGATTTCACAGCCTACGCTGAGTCAGCAGATTCGCTTACTTGAGGCAGAAGTGGGCATGCCACTTTTCGACCGGATCGGTAAAAAAGTAGTTGCAACCGAGGCTGGCAGGCTGCTCCATCAATACGGCATGAAAATGCTTCAGGCTGAAATGGATGCGAAGAATGCCATTAAAGAGCTATTATCCGAGAAACGTGGAACCGTTCGGCTTGGAGTATTGCCCTCCGATCTCGATTTCCAACTTGTTCCGCTCTTCGTCGAATTCAAGACCCTTTATCCCGAAACCAGGCTGCAAGCATTCTCGACGATCTTTGTCCGGGAAGAAGTGCTTGCACATAAAGTGGATCTCGGAATCGGACTTTGTGGTCCTTCGGATAAACGTCTGGTTCAGATTCCGCTGGGAAGCGAGCCTTACGAATTGTTTGTTCACTCAGCGAGTGAACTGGCGAAGAGGCGCGAGATTACGCTCGAGGAAATGACACAGCATGCTCTGGTGATGTACCCGAAAGGTTATTTGGGCAGAGATTTGGTGGATGGCGTTTGCCGAGAACAAGGCTTTGAATTGACGACGGTCATGGAGGTTGGCTCCGCATCCTCCCTATTACAGTTGGTTGCGGCAGGCATCGGTGCGACCATACAACCGAGAGATTTGTTAAAACAGCATCCGGAATGGTCCGATATCGTATCGATTCCTATCTCTGAGCCTGCTCCCGTTCGTCACCTGGAGTTGACGTATTATGCTGACCGATTCATCAGCAAAGCACAGCAGCAATTGTCGGAATGGCTCATTGATTTTTTCAAATCCAGAACAGTTTGAGAACCATTCGAAAAGAGTGGTTAACCTATGGAGAATTCAAGCGGTGTATATGCAGTTACCGATCGCCTTGTTACTGGTACTTCGAACAGTATTCGATCAAGACCTCCAGAACATAGTCCTTGATCGAATACTGTCTGATTTAACTAAACGGAATTGTCGGGGGAATAAGCAAGTTCTTGTCACCCGACATCAATTATTATCATCGGCTTGTAGCCTTCTCCCAGCTTCACGGCTACGCCATGTCGAAAGGTAGTCGGCAATTCTTCCCACGACGTACCGGCGTACCATACCATAGGTTCCATCTTACATTCATGCGGTTCACTCCACACCAACTGCCAGACGCCATGCTCCTCGCCTATGGAAGTTGTGGGGTCACGATCCGATCCTCCTCATTTGCACGATCGAAGCTGTTCAGAAACACAATATTCATCTTGCACCTCCCTAAAATGAAAAGAATGAACGCAAAAAAGCACCCCTCTCACCGAAGTAAGAGAGATGCTACCCCATCCGTTTTGTATAATTTCCTGAATAATAGCATAGTTACCTATTCTTTAGCAACTCTTACCTTATTTGCTCTGCGGCTTCAAATATTTATCCAAAAACTTGATCATTGTATTATAGAAATCGATTAAGTTCTCTTCGTTGGCAAAGCCATGTCCTTCATCATCCTTGACCATATACTCCACTTGCACGCCGCGTTTTTTGAGTGCTTCGACAATTTGGTCGGATTCTGCTTTGTTCACCCGCGGATCATTCGCCCCTTGAGCCACGAATAATGGAGTTACGATCTTATCGACGTGGAACACCGGCGAAACTTGCTTCAGCATTTCTTTGTCCTTTTCGACATCGCCGACACGTTCGTTTAAGAGATTTCTCATGGTCTCCCAATACGGTGGGATCGATCCCAAGAATGAGAACATATTCGATACACCTACATAATCAACAGCAGCAGCATACAATTCCGGCGTTTTCGTAATGCCTGTCAAGGTTGCGTATCCGCCAAACGAACCGCCATAAATACCAACTCGTTTCGGATCAGCAATCCCTTGCTGAATCGCCCACTTCACACCGTCAGTAATATCATCTTGAATTTTCAATCCCCATTGTTTATTTCCTGCATCCCTAAAGGACTTCCCATACCCCATTGATGCACGGAAATTCATTTGAAGTACGGCATACCCGCGGTTTGCGAGCAATTGTACTTCCGGGTTGAAGCCCCACGTATCACGTGTCCACGGCCCACCATGCGGATTAATGATCATCGGCAGATTTTGAGGCTTTTTATTTTTCGGTAATGTTAAGTAACCGTGAATCGTTAATCCATCTCTGCTCTTGTAAGAAATCGGATACATATCAGCCATCTGATCTGGTTTAAGCCACGGACTCAGATTACCTAAGGATGTTAACTCACCGGATACGCTATCGTAAAAATAATACATCCCGTAAGTCTTGTCATTCGAAACACTAACGATCAGCTTCGTCATATCCTCGTTATAATCGTTTAGCCCGATTTCACTTTCACTGACGCCAAGCTTCTGCTGCAGCTTGCGGTACATCGCCTCGAATTTATCATCGAAAAACTCCAAATGCGCTTTATCTGTTACATAGACAGCCGCCAGCATTTTATCTTGATTTTTGTCGTAATATGCTCCAGTTACGTCAACTTCCGGATGCTGATACAGAACTTCTTCCTCACCCTTTAGATTCAGCTTGACGAGCGCCGTCTTGTCCCGACCGTTATTGGAGACCGCATAGATCGATTTACCGTCTGCCGAGAAACCAAGCGGATTCATCGTATCCCCGTTATTTAACGTAACCAACGGTTTGAACGCCTCTTCCTCCGTATCGCGGTACAACAGTGTACTTACAATACCGTCGCTTTCAGAAGCGAGCCGAATTTTACCTTGACGATCAGCTACCCATTCCATAATGTTCCCTGGGTTTTTGGCGATCAGCTTCGTTTCCCCTGTCTTTACATTCAATTTATATACATCGAAGATGGTAGCATCTTCTTTATTCATCGAAATCAAAATTTCGTCTTTCACACCAGATAAATCGCTCACGATTTGAACACTGACCTTATCGTAAGGCGTCAAATCCACTTCCTTATTGCCATTAAAAGTAGATGAATACACATGGAAATTCTCGTCTCCGCCCTTATCTTTGCGATATAGAATGTTATCGCCTTTCCAGAAGAAGCCGGCGATATCGCGATCTTTCGAGCTTGTCACGCGAATAGGCTCGCTTTTCTCTCCGATTTTCTCTACAAACACATTGGAACGGTTCTCCCAAGTACCCGCATAAGAAAGATACTTGCCATCTGGAGAAAGCTCATACCCAAAGCTGCCCGGACTCCGCATGAAGTCTTCCACGGAAATTTGTGACACACCTCTGTCGTCCATCGTTGATAGCATTTTATTGCTGTAATTTTTAAGCACAACTGCCGCTTGAGCTACAGTCACTGGCTGATCTTCGTGCAAGCTTCCATCTGCATCCCCTTGAATGAGCCCAAGTGCCTTAGCGCTTGCCACATATTCGGCCAAGCTCGTTTCACCCTGTTCCTTACCGAGTGCCCGCACCATCATGCGTGCCATCTCGCCGCGTTTGATCGGAGCGTCAACGGAAGTGAATTCTCCTTCCTTCAACCACCCCTTCTCGGAAGCAACCTTCATCGGATCGATGCCATGTTGATATGTAAGCGACATTACCGCATAGCGGATAAAGTCTTTAACAGAAATCTCTTGATTTTGTTTTACCCCTTTGTCAATAATTCCCTTCGTTACGAGTACCTGTACTCCATCTTGATACCATGGTGCTGCTTTTTTCGCTCCATCCTGTGCCATGACTGACACGGGAACGGATACGGCCATAATAGCCGCAATCACTGCGGAGACTAGTCTTTTTCTTGCATTCATGCTTTAAGTTTCCCCTCTCTGCTGGTAGCGTTAACCTGAATTTTTAAAGAATGAATGTTATTTACATCTATTTGAGAATTCTCCCCTTTTACTGCATTCGAGACATTTCTAATCTCCGATGTTTCTAAATATACATTTGTGTTCGTCGGTATAGAAGAGTTTTGCTGGAACGAACTTGGTGTACTAGTGACAGAGGATTCTTTCGTACATCCGGCGAGTACGATACTGGCAGCGAATAGGAGAATCATAGCTGAAGTCATGTTATTAGATGTGTTGATAACTAGTTATGGGAATAATCATTGGAATCGCGTAAAAATATTAAATATACTCTACCAAGTTAACGAATATCGATTTGATCAATTTTGCGAATCGCCATGTACCCAACCACTATCTCAATCGCGGCTAGCAAAATCGTAGATTTCGCCTTTCTTCATATTCATATTGACATTCGAGACGACTTCCTGCCCTTGAAAAGCCTTGGTCAATCGAATCGTTCGTACTATATTCTCCATACTCTTTTCTCCTCTCGCTCTCTCATAACTATAACTTACAGGACGTAATCTTCTTTTTTCTTACTTTACTCTTACGAATATCTTAAGCTGACTCTATGTGCGATAATGCTCACAACTTGCCTGCTTCCTATGGGATTATATCGGGAATGTAACAAAGTTCTTGTCATCGTGTTTTGACAAGAACTTGATATCATAAAAATTAGAAGCCGCATAATTAGCGGCCTCTAATTTTAATATGTTTTTGTCACCCGACATCTTATCATCCATTTGAAAGCACAAATAACTTACTGACAATCTCCCGTTCATTTGGCCATTTGCAAACACCCTCCTCTAATGTCTTAATTCAACCGGGGGATCACTCAACACAATATGGGAGAGATGATCCGTATCGTGCAGAATCGTTTGCTGAGCTCCGCATCCTGCCCAGCGTTATGATGTCTTTCTCACCCCACGATCCAAAACGACGATAGTAAAAGCCATGACGATAGCCAGACCAGCTGAGGTCATAATGGCAGACAAACCGGCATTGTTCAGAACGAATGCACCGAGTATGGCTCCAACGCCGGAAGAGGAGTTGAACACGGTCGTATACACGGCTGACGCAGATATCGCCGCCTTCCCACCTGTTCGCAATACCCATGTCTGAATACCGATAAAAAGAACCGAGATTGCGGCGCCCCAAACAACGAGAAGCGCCAACACTGTCCCTACCCCAGAGCTGAGCCCGAACGTGCCCAGACCAATGAGCGATACGCACATAAGCAATAGTGATACGGCGATGACCCACTTCATGAAGCGGTCGATCAGCGCCCCGGTAAGCACATTTCCGAGCAAGCCGGCAGCCCCGAAGCCAAAGAGCAGAGCGGCAATCATAGCGGGGGCAATACCAGGGACGTTTCTCAAAAACGGTTCGATGTATGTGAACGCTCCGAAATGCGCAGCTACTGTGAAGATTGCCACCGTATAGACGCGCCACAGCTTGCCGCTACGTAGAACACTGGCCAAGGTGGCGAATCCAACCGATCCTTCGGCTTTTATTTGCGGCAGCACGATGGCCATTAACAGCGCCGTGAGCATGCAGGCCGCGACGAGGAAGCCAAATGCCAAACGCCAGCCCCATGTCTGTCCGATCAGGTTGAGTAGTGGAACACCCAGCACGTTCGCAATCGACATACCGCCGAAAACGATCGAAGTCGCAAGGCCCGTCCGGTTCGGAGGAGCCATCTGTGTCGCAAGCGCAGCCACCATTGCCCAGAAAACTCCATGCGATAGCGCCCCGATAACCCGCGCCAGCATAAGAATCGGGAACGAATGAGCGATTATCGAAAGTCCGTTCGCGGCAGCCAGCATTAACATAAGCCCGATGAGCAGCGGCTTGCGCGGGAACCGATTCGGCAGTACGGCGGATAGTAGCGCGCTGCCTGCGCCAATTAGCGCATAGGCCGTCACGATGAGCCCTACCGTTGCGGAACTGCGCCCAAGATCAGAAGCGATAGACGATAGCAGTCCGATCGGTGCGAATTCGGTGGCAACAACAGTAAACATGGCAATGCCGAGAACAACGATCGCCAGCCAGCTGCGAATGCTAGCTTTCGACGGTTCGGCTTGAATCAAAGCAACCTTAGACATAGTATCCCTCCTTATTGATCAACCATATTAAATACCAATTGGTACATAATCAAGATAAAAGAAAAGCAGCGAGCAGCTGCTCTTATATACGATGTAAAAGTCTTGCAAATTGTGGGCTGAGAGACGTTACGAGTAGGCATTCGGATTGACTGCCGAGCGCTACCCTGGAGGGGTTCAATTCACGAAAGCTTTCTGTCCCTCGCTTGTCAACACTTTCATCGTCTCCCCCCTCCTACGCCTAAACTAAGCTCTCTCGACGGCAATCTGCACCTCCGCGACATAAGCTTCCGGATCACCTGTCTGTTCATGAGGGATGCAAATTTCGCGCCGCGGCTCGTTTTCGATCATTCGATAACCATTTCGCTCAATCCACAGCTCCAGATCAGTGCTTGCAGTGCAGCGGCTCGTCGTCCGACAATGATGGATCAGTGTGGCCATCAGCGGAATACCCTGTAACCGTTGGACCACAAAGGGCGGCTGGCTTGCTATTTTATCGGTCAGTAGCCGGGCTGCTTCAATGTCCATATTGTCATCGCTTTCCAAGCAATCATGCCACAAAAAGATCTGCGACAAGGCCGGCCGACCGGCATTGCCCAAATAATCGTCCAGCTGCCGAAACATCTCTGGAATTTGCCGAAAAGAAGTTCTTTGCCGATAAGATACCACCAATTGCGGTTCCACTTCTTTCAGCACGACATTATGCATCATCTCCTGTCCTCCCTCATTCTTGATGGCGTGTAGCCGGTCTTGGATGCGAACCAACTTGGCCTGCTCTTTGTTCACAATAGACTGAATCTCATGCTGCTTGATACGGAACATTCCTCTGATTTGCTCAAGCGGAATCTGCTCGTCGATCATCTGGCGAATTTGCTCTAACGAGAACCCCAGTTCTTTGTAGGCCAAAATGCTGTGAAGCTGAAACAACTGATCGGCAGAGTAGTATCGGTATCCAGAGTAAGGGTCGGTATGGGCCGGCTTGAGCAAATTCAGCTGGTCGTAGTACCGAAGAGTCTTGACAGACACTTGGCTTATCTTCGAAAACTCGCTGATCTTGAACATAAAATGCACCCCTCAATAGCAAATATTGCGCTTCTGCTCACTTCTTCCGAAGTATAACTTTCCCGTTGAGGGGAGAGTCAAGTAGAAGGCGAAAAAAGAACAGTTCCGCCGTCGTTATCCAGTTACAATTCGACTGAGTGGACTTCCGAACAGAAAAAAAGCCGCACCTCGATGTGCAGCTGGTACAGCTGGATCTGGAGCCGACAGGTCATTAAAAGCCATCATTGCCATTCTGGGTACAATCCCGGGTTCGTACAATAGCAGGTTGTTGTCTCCGGCTCCGCGATAGAAAATGTTTTGTCCGTCGATCTCTGTCGTACGATAATGAGTCACAAGAATCCACTTTTGCGATGTGGTTCCTTCGAGACCACGTTTCAGTTTCGGTGGATGAAGTCTGCAATGAGACGTCCAACTTCATCCGGTGCATCTTCCAGACAGTAATGACCCACGCCTGCAAGCCGATGAACGGAAGCATCGGGGAATAACTCCGTGAACAGCGGCAGAAAATGTTCAGCATGAAGCGTTCGATCAGACTCTCCCCAAATGGCCATTGCCGGCTTGGTGCGGATCATGCGGATGGTTTTGGCATTAGGTACTTCAAACTTGTGCGCGCCTGTAGCATACCCTTTTGCCCAGCCGATCGCGCCGAGACATTCCGACGGATCGGCAAAGTGCGAGCCGTAAGCCGCCAGCCAGGTGTCGGTAATCAGGGCATGGTTCTCAAAACCGTTCAGTTTGAGCGTGCTGAGAATATTAAAACCGAGTTGGCCCAACACGGCCTCGAGATTCCCATCCTTCACCGCTTGAACAACCCATTGGAACCAAGGCGAGATGGCGACATTGGCGCTCAACCGGTCTCCGAGACTGAACTGACCGAACGGTGTCGGCCCATTGGTCGTGATAAGCCTGCGGATGCGTTCTGGATGGCGGGCAGCAAGTCCCATCCCCACCGGACCGCCAAAATCGTGCATAATCAACGTGATTTCCCTCAAGTCGAGTGCAAGGACGAACCGTTCGAGATTGTCGATATGATCTTGCAGCCAGTAGCTACGATTCTGAGGAGTCGCACTTTTGCCGAACCCCATATGATCAGGGACAATAACACGGTAATCCGAGCTCAGGACCGGGATGAGGTGCCGAAATAGATAGCCCCAGGTCGGCTCGCCATGAAGACAAAGAACGGTCTCACCTCTGTGCGGCCCTTCGTCAACATAGTGCATGGCAAAGCCGGGAGCGTCGGTGAAGTGCGGTGTGAATGGGTAGGTACCGTCGTAATCCGCAAGCAGATCGCGGTCGAGGTTATAAGAATACGTCATGAGAAATGTTCCCTCCTTTGAATTGAATCGGAAAATCTTGCCGGCTGAAGCAAATATAAAATATTCCGTCAGTCATAGTTGACTAGTTGTACCAACAACAGAATGCCAAGTGCATACCCGATCTGAGTGATGGTGACGACAACCCGACAGTCGACTCGCGGATGCTGAACTCGACCGCCATCGCGTCAAGCTGCGGCTGTGAATAGTAAACGTTGACCACAGCAAGCCCGCAAGCGATAGCGATGAATGGGACGTGGAAGCACGAGTAACGGGTTTACTCGCAGAAGCCGACCTGGTACTCCAGGTTTCTCCAGCACCTTCCTCCGCTATGTCTTGAAGCTTTTCCATATCCACTCTCACCTTTCAGGTTGGATTGACCGGAGTTAACTTTACCAATTTACGTATCGAAAAGTATAATATACCGTTCAGTACGTAATTTGATGTAGATAATATACATGAGAATTTGGCATTCTGTCAACTATAAATGAAATAAATTCGACTATTTCTTAGACGCAAGACATTACTTTAGTGTACTGATCGATATAAAAAGAAAGAGGATGGCATATAGTTCGACCTTGGACGTTTAACGAAGAGCAAGCATTGCATATCGCGTTGGAACTTTTTGGGATAAGGATTACGATACACCTCATTAAGCGATTTAACGGCAGTGGGTCTTCAACGGCCAAGACTCTACTCCGCCGTCTACGTCGATAATCTTGTCATCCGCTTTTACATAGGGCATGGGCCCGATCTGATCGACAGGAACGTGCTTGAATCCAACCGATTCGTAAAGATGAACGGCGTTACTTCGTCCATATCCGCGCTCCCCGCAACTCGTGTGTAACGCTCATCTTCGAGAGCTCGAACACGCCAGCCCCAGTCGGCACGAGTGCAACGCATGTTGTTCCGAACCATGACGTTCTCTGGCTTCAAAGTTTTATTAAAATGGCCATTAAATTCAAATCCCTCTGTCTCAGTAATAAAAAAAAACACCGATTCACTTTTGACACTCCCATTCCACATATTTAGCCCTTTAATATAGTGAATGCAAGTACACACTTGCATTATGCGGAATAAAAAACCAGGGGGTTCATGTCAAAAAAAAGGAAATACAATTCTTGAGAAAAAAACACAGCCCCCGCTAAAAATATAGAGCATTGGACTCGCCTCCTTCACAAATTAAACGCATAACTGCCCTGTAACGTAGTAAGTTGCCATTCATATTATTTTCGAAAGAGGGCTACGAAAGCTCTCTTATATAGGTGATGTAATCGACGTTGACGGGCTCACCGCCAGCGGAACGTAGTATTGTGTTGATTTGGCCACGATGATATTGTCCATGCAGCGCTAGATGTGTCAATATGTTACGAACAGACGTGGCATAAGATGCCCCGGTTATACTCTTATAAGCGATGACATCCTCCAAATTTCCGTTCGTCTCAATAACAGAGAGATACGCTGAAAAATTTGCATTGTTTTCATCGACCAATCGGCTACAATCCGATAGATCGGCATCGGGCCAAAAAGGAATATGCGAGCTGTCTTTCCCCGACAATCGAGTAAACCATGCTTTCTCGGAATGTAAAATGTGGGCAAATAACCGCACCACCTGTTTGTTATCAGCTTGTGTACGCAGATGTTCGAGAATCCGTTCGTTTGCCCAATGCAACTGCTTAAACATGTTCCGGATCGTATGCATCCATATCGCCTCCATTATTTTTAAAGGTTAAACTCTGCTTTTGCATCCATCCCCCGTTTATTTCCTTATTCGCTCTTTTTGTCTCGCATAAAATTCCGCTGCCTTTTGGCGGTTCCCGCATAAGTCCATACTGCACCAGCGGCGTTTGCCACCTTTGGAGGTGTCTACGAAATGAATGATGCACGCTTCGTGCTAGCATTTCCGTATCCTTTCCACGGGATATTTGCCGAGCGTTTCAACAAGGGAGTTCAGCACGGCATAGCTCATCGTCGCTTTGATAATGCGCAGTTTCACTCTGCCTTCGGATGCTACCGCAAGACGGGCACCAATATCCGGAGTCTCTTTGTATATCAGCGGATAATGCATCGCTGAATCGGAACCAGTGTTCCGGCTTCGAGGATGGCGGCTGCGGCACAGATCTGTTCCCTTCATATTAAATTCTTCTATGCATTTATGACGCAAACTCCTTCTTTGTTTTCGCTTTGACTGGTCAAAATACCGCTGAATATAAAAGATAACAACGAACCGGCAAAGCATATAGCCGTAAACATGCCTACGGCGGAAAAACCGTTAAAAGTCGCGTAAATTAGGCCTGCGATCCAAGAACCGAGTGTTGTCGCAGCGTACATGATTGAATTGGCCAAGCTGGAGATCGTGCCGCGGATGGTCGGATTTAATGAATTCAGCATTCTCAGTATTAAGGGAAAAGCGATCCCCATGTTAACGAATATGAAAAAGTAAACACTTTCGAAAGCCGCAACCGAAGGCAAGTGAGGCAAAACAATAAAACATACGATAGAGACAAGAAAGCCCACAACCAGCGTATTGAAACGGTTTAACTTTTTGATCACATAGGCACCGCCGAAGCTCCCGACTATATTCCCGAGACCAAGAAAAAACATCACGTACCCCGCTTGATCAATTGAAAGGTGAAAGCGATCCGTCACCCATTTTCCAATGAAAGAAAAGGCAGCAAAGAATCCACATTGAAATAAGAAATGAGCGAGGAAAGCCCTTCTCGCCATTCGGCTATTCAATAGTGGGATGTATCTACTGAAAATCGGAGTCTTGGTTTTTTGGCCTTGATTCGGTTTCATTTCGGGCAAAGCATAGTAGATGAATACCGCTACCAATAATGCACATGCACCGATTATAAAAAAAGGATAATACCAATGGGCTGAGGCAAGCAGACTTCCAATAGGGATGCCGAACGCTTGGGAAGCAGCCAAGCCTGCCATGACGATTCCTGATACTTTAGCGATTTTTGACGTTGGAAACAGAGCAGGGATCGAGGCCCAGACTTGAGGCGCCGTAAATGCTGCGCTGACTCCGGCTAAAAAACGGAAGAAGAACATCGACCAAAAGCCTGTGGCAAAGCCGCATAACATAGTTGAAACCGAGAAGCAGACCATGCCGGATAGCATTACTTTTTTGCGATCCCATCCATCGGAAAGCGGTCCAGCAATCAGCGCAAAAATGGCATAACCTAAAGCATAAGACCCCACCATCCAACCGGAATATTCGGTCGGGATATGAAACAAGTTCTGAAGAGTGGGTATGAGCGGAGAAATCAAAAACGTATCCGTACCGATAACAAACATGATGACGAAAAATAAAGCAGTTAATTTGATCATTCTATTCACCCTTTGTAATCAGTTCAATAGTTCAAAGATTATTGAACTATATTAGAAAAAAAAGAATTTCTTTCTACAACGTATCCAGAAATCCGGGTAAGTAAGTTAGAAATGTCTCCAAATCGATGCTCATATACTTCGCTTGAGCTTCTTTTCGTACCTTGATCAATTTCGCCTCCTTTAAAGTACGCAAGTGATATGAAGTATTCGATTTCGTAGTATCGCGAATGTGTCCAACTTCTCCACAATTCATCTCCTTCATGCCAGCGTATAGAGCTCGTATGATGTCCAATCTTGTTTCATCAGCTAACGCCTTAAATATTTTAACTCTGAGTTCATCATTTATTATTTTTTGAGTAGTCATAAAACCATTTTACTAAGATATCGCTACAAATCAAGTCTTTAGAAAAACACCACCATAAAATCCGAAGACCCTATAAATGAATCAGCGGTCACTGGGACTTGAAAAATATTGTCTTCGTATTCACTAGTTCCATATCCATAAACACATCCGCTCTTACATAGGGCATGGGCCTGATCTGCTCGACAGGAACGTGCTTGAATCCAACCGATTCATATAGATGAACAGCGTTCGGTAGCTTGGTGCTGCTACCCAAAAACAGCGATGTTGCGCCAAGCCCACGTGCGTGGTTAATGGCGGCATGAATGATCTTCCGTCCGTATCCGCGCCCCCGTAACTCGGGTGTAACGCTCATCTTCGAGAGCTCGAACACGCCAGCCCCAGTCGGCACGAGTGCAACGCATCCGACGATAGAATCGCTATCGCGTGCGATGAGTACGTCTCCTCCTCTGTTCATGATGTTTTCTACCGGGTTATCGAGGATTACCCGGTCCGCCTCTTCGATGGTGAAGATCCGGGCGATCCATTCCTCATTAAGTGTTTTGAAGGCAAGAGCTTCTTCGAGTGTCTCCATCGAAGTGATCGTGAGCACTGTTTCATGCATGCTATGTTTCCTCCTTTTGTATGTCCCGCGGGTCTACCTGCCTTGTGCTTTATCGCCCCTTAATGTCATACAAGTACTTGAGGCATGAGCGATGATTTTCCCGTTCTCGTCAGTAATATTGCATTGGATGAACCCAATTGTTTGTCCCCGCTTATACAGCGTAGCATGGGCCTTTATTTTAGCGTTCCACACAGGTCTAAAAAAGTTTATTTTCAACTCGATCGTGGTGAAGGTTTCGTCTTTTTGCAAGGTAGATCCGTAGGCAATTCCCATGGCCATATCGGCAAGAATTCCGATTATACCGCCGTTGCATGTGCCTTGCGGATTCGCATGTTGTTCCGATGCCTCCATTTCATACGTAGCTTCGCCCTCTTCTACGCTAATTAACTTCAGTCCCATAAGGCGCTCAACGGGAGACTGCTTCAATTCTCCGTTCAGCACATTCCGATAATGATCAAGAATGGTCATTTTGCATACTCACCTGCATCTTTCCTCGTCTCTGATTCAAATTATTAATCACCAGCGCGATGATCACGATAAAGGTCCCTGCCATCTGTAACCTTCCGACTTCAACGCCCTGGAGGGCACTGAACGTGACTGACGTAACAGGGACAATGTTCATAAATAACATGCCGTTCTCTGGCTTCAAAATTTTATTGCCGACGTTCCATGTGAACACGGCAAGTACGCCTGCAATCAGGATCATATACAGTAGTTCCGCCCCTGCGCTTCCGATCCTCTCCACACTTGGCGCCCTCAAGGCACCGAAAACCGTTGCCGACAGGATTAATAAAATATTCATCAAGGATCCGAAGCATGTTGTCAGAGCGGTGTAGCGAAGCGGCGACCAGCCTACAAATTGACTGCCACCCATCGTATAAATGACCCAGCATAGAGCACCGAGCATAATCAGCAGACTGGCGCCAATGTACTCTTTGATTTGAACGATTTGGGAGGGGTCTCCATTCGTAATGACCAGCATTGCGCCTGAAAGCGCAATGAATATGATTTCCCCTCCAATCGGAGAACGTTCTTCCCTTCGAAAACGATCAGCATTCCTAAAAGAATGAGACCTGCCCATATGTAGCGAATCGTCGTGAAATAGAACGGATCGAGAACCTTCAAGGCAACTTGCATGACGGGAAACATGCCCCCCCACGCCAGCACAGGAATCAAATAATAGATGATACCCGTTAATAAAGTGTTTCTGTTCATTTCTAAAACCTTCTTTCATGAGCTATGTGAATTTTCCGACAGAATTGATCAGCCCCCTTTTTTCCATCATAAACGAAGGTAAATAGAACAGATCGATAGGACCAGAACAGAAGGATGGAACTTCCTGTATAATAGAGATACACACTAGTGCGTATTTCGGGTGAATGGGTCTGGGGGCAAAACATATGAAAAAAACAGTTCATTCAAACAGATATGCAGGCAAACTGTTTGAACAAATTTATGACTATATTCTGGATCGAATCAATCGCGGAGAATGGAAGCCGCATGAGAAGCTTCCCTCCATCCGCTCGCTAGCGATGGAATTCAATGTGCATCGACTAACGGTCTATAAAGCCTATCAGCTACTAAAGGAAAATCGGATCGTTGAAGCGAAGGACAAATCCGGCTATTATGTGATACCGAACGGTGATAGTTTTCCAGCGGATTCGCTGCATGATCCGATCATTTCTGCTTACGTGCATGAAAGCCATCTTTCTGAAATTCATCAGGTGCAAGCCGAATATGTACTGTCAAAATCGCTGCTCGATCCGAACCTGCTCCCAAATCTTTATTTTTCGGAATATGTGAAGCAAGTATTCGATTTGTATCCCAAAATGCTCGGCACCTACTTTACCGTGCAAGGAGACCAGGAGCTGCGAGATGCGCTGTGCCGGTACTTTACTGATTGCCACCGGTTTCACTTGTCTGCAGACGAATTATTGATCACATGCGGATCGCAGGAGGCCATGGATTTGGTTGCCAGAGCACTGGTCAAGCCGAGAGATGTCGTTATGTTGGAGCGTCCTACTTACAGCACGGCGATTGATATTTTCAGAAGACAAGGCGCGGTTATCGTTCCGGTCGAGATCCACCCGTACGGCTACGATCTGGAGCAGGTGGAGAAGCTGATGCAAGCCTACAAGCCACGGTTGTTTTATTTAAATCCCACCTTTCAAAGTCCAACAGGCTATATTGTACCCGCCGAACAAAGGAAAAGGCTCGTTGAGCTTGCTGAGAGGTATCAATGTCTGCTAATTGAGGACGATCCTTACCGCGACATATATTTTGGTGAAGAGCCGCCACGGCCTCTTTTTGCTTACGATACGGCAGGATGGGTCATTTATCTTCGCAGCTTCAGCAAATATATCGCTCCTGGCCTCGGTATCGCCATCGTTGCGTGCCGCCCTTCCATCATGAACTACCTGATAAAAGCCAAAATGTTGTCGGACAGTGGGACGCCTTTGGTGAATCAGAAAATTTTTCTGCATTATTTTTTCAGCGAGCGGCTGCAGCAGCATATGGAGAAGCTTCGCATTGCGCTTACGGTCCGCAAGGATATCGTAGAACAGGAATTGTCCGCTACCGACTGGCAGTGGAACTCCCCTGCAGGCGGATTCAACTTATGGGTGAAGCTTCCGGAAACGGTGGAGATTGAACCTTTACTCAGTACATGCATCAAGCAATCAATTACTTTTGTGCCAGGAGCGATTTGTGATCCGCTCAAGGAGTACAAATCATGGATACGCCTCAGCTATTCCTATCTGAATGAGCAGCTATTGAGAGAAGGCATCCAGAGGCTTGTCGAATTGGCAGACAGGGGTTTGAAAGGATGAAAAATTACCACTTCTGGCCTCACGTTTGCTCAAATTGTACCTGCAAACTGTTCAATTGGATAACAGCGTAGCAAAAAGAGCGAGCGCTCGTGGAAAAATGACCGCGAACCTCGCTCTTTTCTTTTACTATATCGATGGCTCTTTTGTAACCATGACCACAGTCGGTGGTCTCACGCACTTCTATCATTTTTTACCCAAATGCTTTAGGAGCCCCAGCTCGTCCGCTGTAGATCTGAATTTGTCATATTGTTCTGCAAAACCGTTAAACCTATCAAACTTATTTTCATTTTATACTTTTTGCAACTCCTTATCTCATTTTTGGAATATCAAATCTCCATTGTTATTCTCTGTTCCTTGGGCAACTAACTCATAAAATTTTTCTAATGAGTTATACATATCATTACACCTCTAATAAATAATTTAATTTTTACCTAACGTACGTTGTTTTCTATAATCTTCCTTTATATTGATCGTTTTTAAAATTGTAAAGCTCAATACTTTGTGATGCATGCTCTCCCATTACCATAATACCTTATCAGTAATATTCGTGATAATACGAACTCGAAAACTTCCAATATTTAGACGTTAATGGTTCGGTTTTGTTGCGCTAAACTGCCCGTTAGCTTAACAGCGCCATGGGGATTTGGATTGTTTAGCTAAGTATTCTTTCAAGAGATTCAGAGTTACCCTTGAGATATCTACATCCACGAGGTCTTTAACAGCATCTTTAGTTGTAAAGCGTAAGCTCGCAATGTATTCGGGCTAAATCCTTGGATTCGTTTGTCTGCCTCATAATGATTCCAAAGTTCACTTAAAATCATAGTAAAACCTCCTATTAGAGCAATCCTAGTTTGCTACTAATAAGAGGTTTTAGACTGGGTCTATTCAACTAGAGTTTGCCGTTTGTGGACCGAGCTCTTAGACCGCTCAAAAAGGAGGAGTTATTTTTTTAAACTCCATGAATGAATGACTGTATAGTTCTTTTTTAATTGGCTATACCGTATGACATTCTTATTCTTCAGTTCATTAAATAACTGATAATAATCCTGCTCCAAGGTTTCCCAATCACTATACTTTCCATTTCCGTCCAATTGCCCGGTTAGAGAACTTGAATTCGTTTCGTTATATAGGGTTCCATTGGACGTTTGCCAATCGGGAATTTTATCTTTCCACTCCGCATATATAAAACCTCTCCACTTGTCCCCTAAAGCTGACACCAATAAGTTTTTATTAACTTGATTAACTCCCCTGAACATTTCTAGCTTAGGATGATTATTATCAATGAAGAAATTACCGCAATTGGAACACTGATAAACCGTTTTAAAAAGTGTGCTTATTAATGATCGGATTCTCATTGTAGCTTCTTCTTTATCTGTAGATGACGGTCCCGATTTCTCAATAGCATCGTCAATCTCGTCCAGGAGATCAAACTGATCTTGGTCCGACATTAAATATCCCTTATAGGATAAATAATCAGTCGTATCGTGTATTCTTTGTCCACACTCACATCTAAAATTCATTAGTTCACCTCAGGCCGACTGCCACTTATATTAGGGCTGCTAATTACAACTTATACTTCAATATAAATACTACCACATATTGGAGTTATCCTGCCCGTTAATTGAACAAAGACAGCCGATCAAGTTGGTCGGCTGCCTTCTTGTTTTTATTGTGCTATAGTTTCCCGTTAGTTTAACGGACGATTATGAAATCATGTCGATGGTTGAAAGTGGGTAAGGGATCAGTATTCTACAGGAGCTGATATTAAAGCGTATCCCTTATCGAATTATTGTAAAAGAGTTCGAGTTCCTAGTTTGTCCATTTTCGCTCCTGCTTTCCTTACGGACGGCCAGTAATGGTAATGCAGGTGCCTACCTGAAGAAACTTTCCTCAAAACTTAAATTTTCGGGTTTTAAAGCGATGTCGTTCTCCGATCGTTATTGGAGACCGCATAGATATCTCGCACGATCGTTCAATAGGGTTGGGATCCAAACGATTTCTAGCTTTTTGCTTTTCACTCTAGCAATCAGTGCTGCTACTCGATTAATATGATATCCAAAAATCTATACCTTCACTCTTTGCTTCATAGGCAACAATTCCGCACCCGCAAAAATATCAGCAATGCTGTGGGGATGCCGCAATCCATTTTCATGGCTTTTGGGACATCCCCTATCTAAACGCCCGTACCTTCTTCTTGATGATATACAAATACGTTATTCTTTCCTGATTTTTTAGCTTTGAATAATTCTTTATCAGCATAATTAATCATTTGCTCTAAGGTATATTTCTTTGTATTTAAGTTGGCTCCCCCTATACTTACGGTAATAGGAATGGGTATCCCTAGAAATGATGTTATAACTGCCTTCTCAACATTTTTTCGGATAATCTCTGCTTTTTGAATACATTGCTTCAACGTTTCATCGGGAATTCCCACCATAAACTCTTCCCCGCCATATCTGCCTACCCTATCCTTTTCTCCTATACTAGCTTGAATCAGATCTGCCACACGCTCTAGCACCCTATCTCCTTCCTGGTGACCGTAAACATCATTTATTCTCTTAAAATTATCCACATCAATCATCAGGATACATAGTGTTCCATTTGCGTTCTTGCTTTCTTTAAGTTGCTCGTACATTTGGGTTGTTTCTTCAAACAATTCTTTTCGACTAAAGACTTTGGTTAACATATCATACTTAGATGCAAATTCAACTTCCATATATAGTCTAGCATTCTCTAACCCAATCCCTAGATAATTAGATAGGGTCTTTAATGTACTCAAGTCTTTTAAGTTAAAAGAGTTTTTCTTATAAGCTTGAGTACTTATCACCCCTATTACCTTATCTTTCAGAATAATAGGTACAAATATAAGAGAATAAGGTATTGTCTCTATTACATACTCCTTTTTCTTCCTTACCTTCTCTAAATATTCCTTAAAATCATCAAAATATCGGCTATATTCCTTTTCAATATCCTTAATAAAGATATCCTGCTTGTGCTTGACACTATACGCCCAAAAGCTATCTTCTAATATAGACATAGGCCCCTTGACCAACCGTTGTCCCTTTTCGATAGACAACTCATTGTTAAGGATCCCTTCCTCTTCGTTATAAATGCCAATTTGAATAATATCCGCTTGGATCAAATCCTGTATTTCTTTGGTAACAATATTAAAGATACTTTCCTTGTCCAAGTTAGACAGGATTTTCTGACCCACACCATTCAATGCTTCAGTTTGATTATAGAGAAACTTGTAGATTTTCCCCTCTTCCTCTTCTCTTTTTCGATTCAGCATTTCCATACTCTCAGCACTGCGAATAGCTTGCATTTCTTTTTCTAATTCCATATGTTTTTCTAAATACGCATAGGCTTGTCCATAATTCCCCAGACCTTTAAATCCTTTGCTCATATTCAAATACACTTTATGTAAATTCCTTATAGAATTGGCCTTTTCTATCCCTTCTTCTACTTGTTGCAGCTTATCAATAGTCTCCTTATATCGACCTTGTACCAAATCTAGCTCTGCCCAGTACAATAGTGCATCTTGAAGATACAGTTGCGCTCCTCCCGCTTTCGCCATTTCTACACTCTTGACGAAGTATTCTTCTGCTGTACCGTAGCACCCTTTAGTCGCGTAAATATGAGCCATTTCTTTTAACACATTGGGCATCATACTGGGAGTGTATTCCTCTGCTAATTCAAGCGCCTTCGTTATATACACTATCGCCTGATCTAGATCGTCCAAATGGTTGCAACATTCAGCTTGATTAATGTAACAAGCCACTTTAAAAGCATTATTATAAACACGAGGTATGTTTTCGATCTGATCTAATAGCTCTTTTGCCTTTTCATACTCATCGATTTCCATATACAGCGCTGCAAGGTTCCCTTTGATTTGAGTTAGTCGCTCATAGTTACCCACTTTTTCTGCTAGTTCTATACCCTCCATACCATGCTCAATGGCTTTGGAAAGTTTCTGTTGTACCGAATAACCACTTACAAATGCACTGCTAGTCGCCAATTGTCCATCTATATTGTTATTTTCTTTAAAAATATGATAAGCCTCTTCATAAAGAGCGGTCGCAGTTTTAAAGTCTGTCGATTCAAAGTATAACCAGCCTTTAAAATAAAGAATCCATGGGTAAGCACAGATTAACATATTATTCTCTCTTACAAATTTAGTAGCTGCTTCGTAGGCCCCTATTGCAACTTTAGGCTCAGTTCCTCTTATTTTTTCACATATTTTAATGATATAATTTTCATCATCCTTCAACTTGCTCAGTTCTTTGTTTAACTCCTCCGGCCACATTTCATTTTCACCTAGTTTCTCATTGTAGCTTTTGTAAAAAAATTATAAATGTTGACTTAGTTCACTCTATTATAATGAATAATTGGAAATTGTTATAGTGTTTTTCCTATAGGAGAGACTCCACCCAAAAATTCGCCCTACTTGTGATACGGTTAAAGTTCTTGTCATTTCATATTGACAAGAACTTGATAACACAAAACAAAAAAAGCCGCAATTTATGCGGTTTTCAATGTTACTATGTTCTTGTCACCTGACAGTCCATGATGGTGCACAAATTTTCTTACTACCCTCCAGCCGCCGGTCTATTAGACCGCTTACAATTTTAGCATCTCTTATTTCCATTCCTCCGAACACGCGGGTCAACCACCGAATAGAGCACATCCGCCAACCAATTGGCCAAGATGATAAAAGCAGACAAAACCAGAATGATAGCAATCAAAACCGGAAAATTTCGCTTTAAGGCGGATTGTAGCATCAAGAAACCCAGTCCGTACCAATTAAATATATTTTCAATAATAACTGATCCGCCTATAAGTGCGGGAATATCGAGTGCAATTAACGTAATAATTGGAATCATGGCATTTTTCAATGCGTGGCGGTATATAACACCTCTGTCGGATACTCCTTTGGCTCTGGCAGTCAACAGGTATTGGGTGTCCAAAATTTCTAACATGCCATATCGGATGAACTTTAAATAATAGGCTAGCATACCTAAGATTACCGTCGATACAGGAAGAATCATATGCTGAATTAAGTCAAGGATATTGCCTTCTTTCGAAGGTGTATGCATGCTACTGGGCGGCAACCACAGCAACTTCATGGCAAAAATCTGCTGTAGCCAGAAACCCAGTACAAAGGCGGGTATGCTAAATCCGATGAACCCAAATAACATAGCCAGCCGGTCTGATATACCATATGGCTTAATACTGTTATGTATCCCCCATGGTATGGCGATCATCAACGTAATGACCCAGGCCGTTCCCAAAAGGATAAAGCTGTTTTGTGCATATAGCCATAAGTAGCTATCAATCGAATAAAACTGATAATCCAGTCCCAAATAACCTTTCGTAAGGCCTTTGAGCCAATGGATATATTGCAAGTATATTGGTAGATCGAGTCCGTGAAGCTGTTTTTGCTCTTCTACCCATTTGTGCTGCTCTTCCGTCATTCCAATGCTCGCCCAAGGATTCCCTGGCATGGAATGCATGAGAACAAAAGATATGGAAGAAACCACAAACAGTACGAAAATAGATTGCAATGTACGGTTAAAAATATATTTCCACACATGTGTTCCCCCATTTATCCCTTAAATCCCTGATATCATATCATTTCTACCAATCTATTTCCACATATTAGTAGGAATGATACAGGATTAAGGTAAAGGAGTTCGTATATCGCTTTAAATAGAAGCTACAGGGAAGTCTTTAATCAATCCACCACTCAAACGGAGACTAACCCAACTCCATATTCCGAGTAATATCTCTTTTACTTAATTTCTTAAATGCCGAGTAATCCTTACCAGACTTAATAAAACTTAATATCTTTTCGGCACATTCTGTTGGATTCAACTCTTCAGTATTTATTCAAGGTCATATTCATTAAAGCAATATACTGTGTTGAACTGGGAATTTGCTAGTCCAATTTTTCGATCTCCTCTTATTTGCTCTCTTCTTATGAGTTCTTCTTTCGAGCATATTACACCTACAAATAATGTAGGATGATCAAAAAGTACATCAAGGTAATCATTAAATCGCTTGTCATTGTCGATTACGGTATCGACGATTACATTCAAACCCATTTCTGAAAACAGTTTAATTGTCGAATAGTACATGGAGATTATGGGATCAAAAAGTATTTGTACGACAACTTGATCATCCACTTCTCTTACAGGTTTAAGATCTGGAAATTCTGATTGATCAGTTCCATAGAAATACTAGTCTTTCCTGAACTTGAAGTTCCGTTCATCAACACAATGAGCCCTTGCTTCAAACGAATCACCCTCACATATAAGATTTTCGAATTTTTCAGATAACGTTATATTCACAAAGTTCATAAAATTATCCTACTCAGAAAATATTCGAGAAATGATTAAACTATCCTGCCCGTTAGTATAGGCCAACCAGAAAACTCTGGCTGACCTAATAATACGAAAAGCCGCGATTACTTAGGCATCTCGTTTACGGTAAAATACAATAGCTACTGTAATAAAGATCAGTGTCCATAACATTAAAATACCTGTCCCTTGCATTGGTGTAAGGATATTTATTTCATTAGAGGAAGGCGGCATATACATATAATATCCTGCCGTATCCGGAAAATAATTAGGTAGAAAATCTCTCGACAATGGACTGACAATAAAATAATAACCAAGAAGTATTACTAAGGCAGGAGTGGTTCGTCTTAGTAAACCACCTATAGCTGCACTGATAAGTGTGGTTAATGTTAGATAGCCTGTTGCACCTACTAATGTTTTTATCATTGTATCTATTTCAATCACTACTGCTCTGTCTCTCATCATGACAAAAGTGTATAGTACACCTGATGCAGCAATTATAAACGCCACGGGAATGGTTATAATTGCCAAAGCCAAATACTTCGTGGATAATTGAATCCTACGCCATGGTATCGCAGTTAAAGTAGTTCGAATCTGTCCACCAGTATACTCCGAACAAGTTGCTAAGATACCAAGAATAATGAACCCTGCATGAAGATATCTCATAGAAGCAAGTCCTATATTCAGTATACTTTGCGTTCCTGCTGCCCCTTGTAGACCAACAGAAGTAAAAGCTGCGGCTAAAACTAAATTAACAATGAATGTAACAATAAGAGTGCGCCATATCAATGGTAATGTAACTAATTTATCCAGTTCAGCACCAAGGATTTGTGTTATCTTTCTACTAGAAGAGACACTCATGCTGCAACATCCCTCCTATGGAATACAATAGCTGCAACAATGAAAAGAACGATTACCCAAGCAAACATGACTAAACCACCTATGAACGGGGTAAGAAATCTGTCGCTCATAAACATAAACATTTCAAGGCCAACTCGATCTGGTAAGTATAACGCCAACTTTGTAATCTTAGAAAGCAGGAAACTGAATGATACAAGGGATGTATTTATGATGAGCACAGCAATCGGAATAATGCCATTCTTAGTTAGAACCGTAATCCCAAATGCTAAAAGAGCAGTGAATGCCCAGTAACAAACTGCACCGATCAGTTTAGACCATTCAAATGCAGGGGTATAATCACCGAGAATAAGATGCGTGGCTGACACAGTTGTCATAATAGCTACAATACAAAGCAGGATGCTGATCACTGTCACAGCGCATGCTTTTGCCAGCAAAAAATGAAGCCGTGATGAAACAACCGTTAAACTTGTTGTAATCTGTTGTCCTCCACCCGACTCACTGCTCTCTGTCAAATACTCACTGCTGACAGCAAGTACACCAAGAATAATAACACCTTGCACACCAAGAGCTAATCCAATATAGCCAACTTCCGATAGCTGTGTGCTAACTCCAGCTATTATCTCCTCTTTTTGTGCTATACTGTCCAAGGTAGCAATGACCGCTGGGGCAAAAGCTCCAATAAGAAAGGCAAGCCAAATGCTCGGCAGGGAGAACAATTTAGATAGTTCCGCGTTGAATGCTCTCATACAACAGCACCTGCATCTTCAGTTGTCAGGGAAAAAAAGGCTTCCTCCAGCGTGGAATGATTACCTATTACTTCTTCCAATGTTCCATCTGCGACGATTTTTCCGTGATTAATAATCACCACATCATCAACAGTTTCTGCAAGCTCTCCCATTAGATGACTGGATAGTAACACCGTGTTACCAGACGCAGCACGTTCACGTAAAAATGTCCGAATCCACCGAATTCCTTGTGGGTCGAGCCCGTTTACGGGTTCATCTAAGACCAATATTTCGGGATCACCAAGAAGTGCAGCTGCCATTCCAAGTCTTCTCCCCATACCAAGTGAATAACTCCCAACCCTTTTCCCAGCTGCATTCGTAAGACCAACTATTCCCAGAACTTCCTCGACACGTGATCGAGGCAATCCTGCGGCACGAGCAATCCAACGCAAGTGTGCCCGTCCTGTTCGCATACGATGAGCTCCAAATCCATCAAGTGCGGCCCCTACTGTTGCTAGAGGATTATGTAATTCTGTGAATGGCTTTCCATTAATTAGTGCACTCCCTGAGGTGGCATGATCTAATCCAAGCAGGATGCGAAGTGTAGAACTTTTACCTGCCCCATTTGGACCTAAAAAACCAGTTACTCTACCGGGTCTAGCTTTAAAACTGATACCTGATAAGATTTCCCCAGTTCCGCGATGTTTGACTAAGTTATTAATTGAAAGCAACCATAACACTTCCTTTCTGTTATGGTTCTAATTATAAAGAAGCGAAGTTACATCTCGGTTATCATGGTGTTTACTTATGGGTTAACTTTAGGTTACGCTCTACCAATAGCTACTCTTGTGCCATTTTCATTTGATGTAAAGTCAGCTTTCAGCTTCATTTTTTTCAACATATAATTTGAAGTCGATAAACCAATCCCCGCCCCACGCTCATAGGGAGAGTTATCCATACCCGGTCCTCTGTCTACAACAATAATCAGTTCTTTTTCTACATCAACCACAATGTTTGCATATTTTCCCTCTGCTGCATGGCGAAGAATATTCTGAAATAAATTATCCATAACCCGTGTCATCCATTTCGGATCTGCTTCCCAATAAAAAGTCTCCTCTGTCGGTAAATCAACGTCCAGCTGAATTTCTTTTTCTTCAAATGCAGGGTACCACGCAGCAACAGATGCTCTTACTAAACGTCCAATATCTGTTGATGTGGGCTCAAAAGGATGTTTTCCGGAGGTAAGCAATGTATAGGTAAGTAAATCATCCATTAGATCTCCGATTCTTGTAATCATATGGTTTATCTCTGTTAATGAGTTTTGTCCTTCTAAACTTATTAATTCTTTATTTAATCTGGTGACATGTCCTCTCAAAATGGTAAGTGGCGTTCGTAAGTCGTGAGATAAATTCGCAATGAGTCGATGTCGTAATAATTCCTCTTCATATTCTCGCTTGCGGCTGTCTTCAAGCTGCTGAATCATCCAATTAAAAGAACTTCCCAACTGGTCTATCTCATCCATACGATCCGCTTGAACAGATATGGGTTTCGGAAATGATTTATTTTTCGCGGAAGATGACATGACTTCCTGTAAGCGGGCGAGACGTTTTTGAAGTTTCAAGAAGAACAGCCAAGATAATATAACAAATGCGACAATAATAAAACCAAACAAAAGTAATGTAGCGTAAAATAGATTTAACGTATTCAGTTGTTCCCCAGTGTTAGAAAACCCAGCAAATGCACTGAAGAAAATAAGCACAATAGGAGGAAGAAAGATAAATAGAAAATGTACTTTTAGAAAACGACGAAATAATGGTCTATTCTGTTTCATAGTTTCACCCGATAGCCTATTCCCTTCAACGTTTCAATAATCTCTGGTGAATCGGGATGACGTTCCAGCTTTTGACGAAGTCGATGGATATGTACCATTATGGTTTTATCACCAGTGATATAAGTTTCTTGCCAAATGGCTTCATAGATTTGTTCTTTTGGTAGAACTTGATTGGGGTGGCGTAAGAAGTACATTAAAATTTGATGTTGTTTCCCAGTCAATATAATTTCTTCTCCTGTGAGTTTGTCATATACCATTTGAACTTCCGGATCTACTTCAATATGATCTCCTAATGAAATGCGTTCGGAATATGTTCCACCTCTTCGACGGATTAATACTTCTAATCTTGCAACCAATTCATCCGTATGGAATGGTTTCGTTAAATAGTCATCAGCAAATTGTAAACCGTCTACCTTATCATTTATCGATGTTCGAGCAGATAACAGCAAAATAGGAACAGCAGGAGCTGCCTTTTTTAATCGTTTTCCCACAGTAAATCCGTCTAAACCGGGTAACATGATATCCAAAATAACGATTTCATGCTGATTTACTTCTTTTTCGGCTCCTTCACCAGAAAGCAACCACTGAACTGAAAATCCTCGCTGTTCCAATTCTTCTTTCACCCAACTGCCTATTTTCTCATTATCCTCAATATATAATACGTTTGTTTTCAAGTAACATCCCTCTCTCTAAATTGAGTTCACTATTAAACAGATTAACACAATCTAAAAAATAGCTTCCAGTTAAGACAATTTTATCGTTCGTTAATAATGAGTTGAGTTATCTCCCCGTATCGGTGTATTGTTAAAACTTTTAGGTACTCATTCATGTCGTAACTATTGAGCTTTGTTAACTTTACTTTAACAAATCAGCAATAAGACTATGTTCTTGTCCATTATCAGCAAAGGGATCAGGTTCTTGTCTCGAGTAAAGGACAAGAACCTGATCCCTTAAATTAGAAAACTGCGCGGGGCGCAGTTACTTAAAGGACTATGTTCTTGTCCTGTGACTTAAAACAGTTTTTCGCTTTTGTTTGGTTGATTCTCTTACTTGTGTAACTTTATTTGACTTTCTGTTTCAACACTCGTCACGAAATGGCGAATCGGGTTTTCAGCCTTGCGGTATTTTGCTCATATCCATATACAACGCGTTCCACCGATGACCGTCCGGATCGGCAAAACCGCAGCCGTACATCCAGCCACCTTTTTCGCCTGGCTTGCTGAATACAGTACCGCCGGCACATTCAGCTTTCAAGGCGAACTCATCAACTTCATCCCTGGAGTTCGCCCCCAGAGAGAATAACACTTCAGTGCCCTGCCACGAATCCGCAACCGCATTACCAGCAAAACCGCGGAACGCGGATTCCGGGAAGAGCATCAAAACAACCTGATTGTCGCCGACGATCAAGCTGAATGAGCCGTCTTGACTCGCATACTGCTCATTCAACCGAAAACCGAGCTGGGTATAAAACGCCTTTGCCCGTTCTGGTTCTCGTACTGGAAGGTTCAACCATAATTCTCTCGACATACCTAACAGCCTCCTGATATAGAGATGCAGTAATCACTCAGCCCTATATAAATTCAATGCTTATTATAAACTTTCCTTCTTGTTTGGAAGTTAATCCTTCTTCAACTAACCTGCCTGTTAGCTTAATGGGCTGCTAAGGCCGATTATCATTAAAGTTTAGTAATACCGGGCGCTGGACGGAGAGGTATCCATCAAGCGTGCCTGGGACGGGCACGCTGTTTACGCTCACGATTCCCGAGATCCAACCCGGGGATGAAGCTAAAGCGGAAAGGAAATCATAAGATTCGTTGGACGATTTTTTCTGAGAGGGGCATATGCATATTGAAGTACGAACTTGGCCGTTGCCTGCTAGAGGAAAGGCTTCATAAAGGAGGAATGCCACTGGAACGGCTGGCGCTTGAACTGCGGGTGAGACGGGAGCGGCTGGATGACTTTATCGACAATAAAAGAGTGATGTCTCTTAAGCTCGCGATTTCGATCGCCGATACGCTTCAGTGCGAGGTGCGTAGCCTGTACGAATTAACGCCTTCCGATGTCTAATTATAGGCGGTTTTTCTTTTGGCCAATAACCAATAATCAAGGATAACAAAACCTGAGTCCTGCCCGTTAACTAACGAAGGCGGCCGAATTTTTTCCGGTCGCCTACATTGTGTATTATGGAGCTATTGTTCCCTGTTAATTTAACAAGGGTATAGGCCATGATGACTCGGGCGACAGCATCGATTAAGAATGTCAAACGCTTGGTTTGGGTTGTATCGATCTGACCTTGTACGTCCAAACGTTCGCGCTTACACCAAAGCTTCTTTTTTTATCATGCAATATGTCCCTCTATTTCTGCTCTCAATTGTTCAAACCACTCTAAGTTAACCAAGTGATGGGAACGGGAATTTTCGTTCATTCGGCGGTAATAATCGATTGTGCCGGGAAGTTCTTGTGTGTTGGACAAGTATTCATCAAGGAGGGCGATTCGGGTTTTAGTCTGGTCTATTTGCGATTGGATCAGTTCCAGCAATTTGTTTTTGTCGTATTCATCGGCAAAGAGCAGCGTCCCATAAAATTGCAGGTTCACATATTCCGATTTTGTGCCGTATTTGGCCATTAATTTTTCGAATTCAGCCATTCCCGATCCGGTGATTTTAAAGTTCCGAATTTCGCGCCCACTGGTTGAAGGATTCTGCTGAATCTGTTCAATCCAACCTTTTTCTTCAAGTTGCTGCAGATTGTAATAAAACGAGCCTTTCGTGAAGTTTACAATATATTTGTAATGGCGTTTTTCCATTAAGGCCAGTAGTTCGTAGCCGTGAGCGCCGGGGTTTTGGATGAGCAAGCCAAGGATGAGTAAGGGGATCAAGGCTGCATCACCTTCGCCATCTTCGTATTAAATTCCGCATACGTGATTTTACCCGAAGCCAAATCCAAGCTATGAAGGTAAATCTGTTCTTTTGTCGAATAGTCGCGTTTCATTACCAGCGATTGCTCCTCTCCTGGGATGGGTTCCAGGACATGACATTTTTTCGAAAAAGCCTCGAAATAACGGTAGCCGAATTTGCGTTGCGAAACAGCGTCTAAATGAATGCCATCAGGATTCGCAGTCAAATCTGCCGCTGTTACAAAATAACAATTTCGCTGTTCATTGGCGAAACGCTGTAATTGTTCATTGACCTGTCGATACTCTGTCGCGTGCTGTCCAAAACCGGTCATCCCAAGGAAATCACCAAGTCCGCCAATGATCAAAGGTACCTCATTAAGATTCAATTCATTTCTTAGGATCTCGATGATAAGGGTTAATTTCTCGTAATAAGTTTCATGTAGTGAACCATAACTATCGCTCTCACCCTGGTGCCAAAGGATTCCTTGGATTTGACTGGACCGCTGAGCGAAGCGGGCTTCGGACAAAGCATGCTGAAAAAGGATGCCTTCCGGATGCCAGTCACTCAAGGAACTGCCACCTTCCGCACAAGGAATCAAACCGATTTCTTCATCGGGATTGGCTTTCGACCATGCATCGGCAAAAGACGCTGCCAGGCTTACACCGGAAACCGGACGGTCGTAATTAATCGGCTCTGTCATCATTTGCCACTGTCCATTGCGCAGCATTTTTATTTTTTCTTTATAGATAGGATCGACTTCATGCAAAAATCCACGGCCCGCCATATTAGACTGACCCAGCATTAAAAATGACTTTATCATTTACTCTTCATTCCTTTACATCACTATTATGGTCTAATTAGACTCAAAAATATTATATAGTCTAATTAGACTATGGTCAATGTAATTATATTAAGAGGGCTCAATGCCATATTTTTGAAATCTTTAAGACTCCATCTGGAGAGCCCTGCGAAAGCCTCGCTTAATGGTAGTTAGGGCTCGAAACTGAAAAAAGATACGATGCTATGGAAAAAGCAGCTTCATCCTCACCCGAGGATGGGCTGCTTTTGCTCTTTTAACTTCACCATCCGTTTTACATTTCGTTGATCTCAATCAATACAAAGCCCGCCTACTCCTGCCGATGAACTTCATGGCAGCCTAATCTTTGTACAGGTTGTTTTTAAATTTACATAAGTCTATTACTCTATTGTGGTTCACCTCCACTTCCTATACACGACATGTGATTGTAAGACGCTACTCATTGTCGTTCCAAAGAGTACGGTAGTTTCGCTTAGTGTCAACTCCCGGAAAAAGTGGGCGTCAAACATCCTCCCCTATTTCTCGGTAAGCAACACGTTTGATATGTTTGAAAAGATAAATAAGATGGATAAATCTTTTCAAAGTCGGGAATTATCTAAGGTAGAAACACTTTATTAACAAGGGAGGATTTTATGACCAATCAAATCTATGGTAAAGACGATGAGGTAATTACGAAGCGTGACAGGCTAACTATAAAGAATGATACACACATTGATTATGCTATAATGGATCTTCCTGGTGTAACATTTAGGCTAATCTGGTCTCGGGATGTTGATGGAGATCATCGAGAAACTCCAAAACTAGAACCTAATACAAGTGATTGGTTCAATAGTAGGGGTATAGGTAACGGAGATAATGAAAGACACTTTGACATCGAAGTTCGTGCATTTCTAGAAGAAGGTGCAGCGGATGTTCTGATTGGAAAATTCACGCACACTGTTATTAACCCCCCTGGCAGTAATGGTGAAAATGAAGAAACACAACTTAGAGTAAATATAAATGCAACAGAAGGACCTCTTCTTTTTCGGTACTTTAGACCATATAATCACACGGATGATCTTACTGAGGTAATCGGCTACCTTCGCCCTCATTTCGAGCATCCAGCAACTTTAAGCGCTGATATAGAACAACCAAAATTACAGGACATATCCGATGACAGCTTATAAAGATATCTCGAATTCGATTATAAGAATGAGCAGAGCTAGACGAACATGAAAGTTAACGAGGGAGGATATTAATAGATACCAATTTAGCATATGGAAAAAATGACGACATAATTACAAAGCGTGACAAACTTACTATAAAGAATGATACACACATTGATTTTGCTACATTGGATCTTCCGGGCGTGACATTTAGATTAATCTGGACTCGGGATGTTGATGGAGATCATCGAGAAACTCCAAAACTGGAACCTAATACAAGCGATTGGTTCAATAGTAGAGGTATAGGTAACGGAGATAATGAAAGACACTTTGACATCGAAGTTCGCGCATTTCTAGAAGAAAGTGCAGCGGATGTTCTGATTGGAAAATTCACACACACTATTCATAACCCTCTGAACAGTAATGGGGAGTCTGAGGATACACAACTCAGAGTAGATCTAGGGGCACCAATGGGGGCACTGCTTTATCGAACCTATCATGGAGGAGTAAGGGAAGATATAGCATATCTTCGTGCTCATTATCTCTGACGCTTTAAGTGCTGTTTTCTGCAAGTAATATTTTAAAAGCAGTTTACAAACACCATCCCACCGCACCGCCAATTGGTTGCTTAATTGGACAACTTCACGCAGCGTCGTTTGGTCTAGTAGTGAGCTGTCCTGGTTCAGAATCTAGTTCACCGCTCTTGAATAATAAAATCTTCCGAAATGTAAGGTGTCAAATCCTTGATAGATTGAACTAAGCCAAAAATCAGTGGTTTGAGAAAATTCATTCCTGGGGTCCTACCGACAAAACGCGGATATTATACGCTAAGTAAATTTTTGCATGAGTAAAGCCAATTCTTCCTACACTAAGGAATCATCGGCTTTAATTCTTCACTATTAATATTCTTTTACTCAATTAATCATTGAGATACCTAGTAGTATAAACTTATATATTTCTGAAGGGATAACTTGAAGTATATCTCATCTTACTGTAATTTAGTTTTTAGCATTAATTGAAGGGTTCTTTAATCTAATTTGTTTCTTGTCTCTCTATCCAATTCTACTCTTAAACTTTTTAAGAAAGCTTCCTGTTCAAAATGTTTTAAGCCATAGGTGAGATTAAATTCATAGTCGAAGTCGGGAGGGTTTTCCCCCTGATTATGCTGTATTATGGTCTCAGCCTTATCAAGTGCTTTAACGAAAAGCGCTTCTTTCGTTACACCCTCCTCGTATTCATTCCACACTGCAATTAATTGATTACCTTCTATTAACGGTAAAAAACTTGCTAACTTTTTAACTGCCATCTTTTCTTCTTTTTCTTTTTCAGTTTTATCTGGCAATAATACTGCGGATTGGTCTCCACTATAACGTTCCCCAAGATCATGGATTAAGCTCATAAATAATACTTTTTCGTAATCTAATTCTGGAAATTGTTTGGCTGTGATTGCTGCGAAAAGCGCTAATCTCCATGAATGTTCAGCCGTGCTCTCTTGGCGTCCTGATTGCATCCAAGCCGTCCTTGTGACAGACTTCAAACCTTCAACTTCTTTAATAAAATTAAGGTGTTTTCTTATTTCGATCATTATTATACTCCCGTCATATGAATTTAGAAGGGATACCGCCAACATCTTAATCCGAAAAAATACGCTAAAGCCACTGTATCACTGGTTTAGCGTATAGTTTTGCTCTAAGTTGCTATTTTGTGTTGTATTAAGAAAACTCCAAAACGATTGTAATCGGCAACTAGAGAAATAAACTCAATCAATAACAAATTCAACCATATACTGTTTACAAATGATTTCGTAACCAATCGACTGATATAGACGGATTGCCCCTACATTCTCCTCTAGGACATTCAGATAAACATTTGGTGTTATCGTTCTCCCCATCGAGTTAGCTCTGCACAGATCTTTTTTCCATAGCCTTGTCTTCTCCATGCGACGTCTGTCCCGATATTTCCCAGTTCAACATAATCCTCACTATAAATATGGTATCCACCTACCGCAATCAGCTCATCTTGTTCCATCACTCCATAGAATGGGTACCGTAATTCTTCTTTTGTAAAAGCAATTGTACCCAGATCGGCCATTTTCGACTCAATAAGCTCAAAATAAGGTGGCCCCAAGTGTAAGATGCGTTTATCCACCGGAGGCAGCGCTTTCTTATGGATATGTTTCATTAGAAGCAACTTTTTCGGAGACTTGTGAAACTCAAGCTGAGAAGCGAGAGCTTCCATTTCTTCTTCATTAACAATAACGTTACCGACGGTATCGTTAGGTAAATTCAGTTGTTCGTTCATGAACGACAGCATTAACCGAAAACAAAATGACTTCTGCACGGGAAATACAGAAAAGGCGCAAAATGGAAGCCCTTTTAAAAAGGCTAATACTCCAAGCAACTCGCCCTGGTTTGTATACTGTCCATAATGCACCGTATTTTGTTTACGGAAAGTAAGGTATGAATAGTATTGAAAATGCTGTTCCCTATTTATCGAACTCAAGATTGCCTTCATCTCTATTGGCGTTAGCTTTCGAAACATTTTCCCTGCCTCCATCAACGTTTGCTGTACAAGCTAAAAATATAACCTCAGATGATCTGCACAACCTGAGTGAATGGTTGAAAGAGCACGATCAAGTGTCAAACGGGTTCAATGAATAAACCCGGGGACTCCATTCATCTCTAACCCATTCTCATCAACTGAAACTGTGACTGTCTCTACATTGCTCTCTTTTTACCGATGATTTGGAGCCAAGTTTGCTTAAACATCAACTCATCTCCTTGCACAAAAGGAAACATCCCCGTCATTTCATTACTTGATATCAGTTCTTGTTGTAATGAGGTTTTAATATGTTGTGCAATCTTATCTTCTGTTTTCGTCAAAGTTAGCCATGAATTTACGTTAACAGGTACCTGTAAAACATCCTCAGTCTGTATTTCCAATCCTGCTTGATTGAAGTAATCCATAAACTGTGTCTTTGTCAGTGCAAGTGTATGGGAAGGATCTCGTAATCTCTCATAATAATTATATTGCTCAGACAACGTTTCATCTTCGTCGGATATCATATCAATAACAGCAACGTCTGCCTGGCTCTTGCATACTCGTGTCATCTCAGTAAGAACAAGAAGCGGATTAAGAAAGTGGTGGAAAGCAAATCTGCTTATGACCAGATCAAATGTATCTTCTTCGAATGGAAGCTGTTCAACGTGACCATGTATATACTCGATATTGTTGATACCTTGTAAATCGTTCTGGGTTATCCCTTCTTCAATCATGGCCTCAGATATATCAACGGAAACGACACGATCTACGTACGGAGCTATCGCGCGGCTGAGAATTCCAGTCCCAGCTGCAACATCCAGCACTTTCATCTGTTTATTCAATTGTAAAGATCGTATCATCCATTTGATGTAATCCTGATTGTTCATCGATAATGTCTGATTTGAAAAGTCCTTCGCTTGTTTCTTGAATTCTTTAACGATAAGGTTGTTATGCTCTTCCATGTTTCTCCTCCTTCTCCATGATTACGAGCTGCGTTTGTTAGACTTCTTGTTCAACTTCGTCTTCCTGTAACATTCCACTCAATTATGTTAATTCCTGCTGAGAGAATATTCAGCCGTCGGCACTTCCATCCGTGACAACGAGATTCGTGATGCCGTAATGACACGCTCGTCTTCTTCGCTTTTTCCTTTATCTCATTGCTAATACTGAGATGACTGGACTCGATAGCTGCTTTATCATGTCCCATTCCCAGTTATTTGAGAAAATTTTTAAAGCGTAACTGATTCTTGTGATTTGACCATTAATTGATCTCGCTCTCGGATTTGATTCAAGTTACTTCTGAGCTAACCGTTATATTTTTCGATTTTTGTTGTGCATAGTAATGACTATAGTAGAACTTGTGTAGTTACTCACCCTTCATCACCCAAGCCGGATTCGATCGCTATCAGCTTACCCACTAACCGCTCTGTTGCAGCCGCCGTAAAGCTCAACACGCCTCCCTTGTTTACGATATCTCCCTGCTTGATCCGTTCATCCAGCCAACTGGAAACAAAATCTGGCGCGTATCCTCCGGTGCTAAAGCCTTGCGCAAAGGCGATCATCTTTTCGTACTCCGCCAAATACTGCGCTCGCGTCACTCCCGGGTTTGCCCCGGCGTACAACCAGAACTGGATATCATACATCAGCATGGACAACTCGTCCGCATGAAAAGCAAAATAGCCTTTGTCCTCTACGATCTGGGTACAAATATTGCGAATGACCGCTTCAATCCGATCTATTCCGTCGGCGTTCTCGCATAAAGATTGCAATAAAGATGAGAATTGCGCATACTCCACCTTGTCCAAATCATCGAGCTTGTCCTGCTCCGAGGTGTCGAATACTTCCTCATTGACCAGTCCTGCGATAAAGGTTGCAAAGTTAGGCGCAAGGAAGGTAACCCAATAACCAGCCTCTTGATCCACATGTACAACTGCAGGCTCACCGTCCCGGCCGCATGCGCGATAATCCAGCATAATGACATCATGCCCTGCCGACGGGCAATCGCACAGGACAACCCCAATGTCCGGATAGCCCCATTCTTCCTGCATAAAATTGCTGCCCAAACTGCCGCCCAGACTATAAGCTTTCTCGCGCCCGATCCCCATCATGCCCGTAATGGCTACATGATCCTCCGCCCAGGAGGTCGAGACGGCAGTCGGAAAACAAGTATTGACCGGTACGCCGCCATTCTGTTGCTGCATCAGCCAAATATAATCTGCCGGAAGCTTGTACCCAAGCTCCTCTTCTATAGAAGCAATCATCTCGGCAGTAGGCGGCGCCTCTACATAACTCTTGTCCGCATAATCGCTCATCTCCCAGAACTGACTGAAGTCGCGCTCGCGAAAAGGCACACGAGTAATCTCCCTGATCGCCACGGATTGTCTCTCCATAATATCGTGGCAAGCCTCTATGTACTTATCCACATCTGCATCGCCAGGCTCCAGACGATCGAACTGCTCGAATGCGGACAGCGCCTTTTCCCATTGATGCATGTAGAAATAAGAATAGCCGATGCGCCAGTTCCATGTCGCATCCTGTCTTCCTTGCTGTTCTACCGACAGCAGCTGTTGCAAAGCTTCCGTGTAGCGCCCCAAGTTGTTAAGCGCTCGGCCATAGTGGCCCACCAATTCGTAGTCCCGCTCCGATTCAGGTAGTTGCTCGATCGCTTCAACAATTTTGTCATGCTGATCATCGTCATACCAGCTTTGCAGCTTGTCCAACAATTCTTTTGACATTTCGCCACTTCCTTATTTCAATTTTTCAAGCTTGAAGCGCTTACCCACCACGGTTACGCCACGTACAAGTGCAGCGTTCAGTACGCGTAGAACATTCGTAGTCTGCTTCTTTATCCAACTGACTTTGGTCCACACAAACCGCTCTATCGCCTCGTCGCTCATTGAGAGTGGAGCAGATACTGTCACGTTGCCGTTCGCTAGCTTGACGTAAAGGCACAGCCCGAAAGCTATCTTAAGGATACTTAATGGGACCGGTCCTCCCATCCTACAACGTTAAAGCGATATACTAACAAACTACAATTCGATCCATTTAATACATGTTGGACGAGTTTTCGTCTTGAAAAATTCTGTGCACGCATCATTCATTTGTTCGACTGTAATAACCATTGCACTTGCTATAACTACTTCTCCGCCGAGAACATTTTCGTAAAAGGTAATCGTTTCGTCCCTAATATTGTCGTCACCGTGAGAAGCAAAAGTTCCCTTGTGTTCAGAATCTAAAAAATACAACACACAATAATCATTTCGAACAAAAGCACATAATTGAGAGATACCACTTTCTTCAAAGGTAAAAATAAACTGATTGGCATTAAATGCTGGACGATTTTGAATAAACTCAGCTACCTGCGATTCTGTATTTACTACAATTTCTCCGTTAAAATCATTAGCATACATTTGAAAGACCTACTTTCAGTAACATAAAAAGGGATTCGCTCACTTATAACTTGCGCTCTACTTTGAAAATGTGCTAAGTAAAGACGGCCATACGGAAATTTTCTCACGGCAGGATGGACAAAATGTTTCCCCTGCTAAATAATACAGATGCCTAACCAATGTTTGCTCCCCGATCGCTTCCGCCCGCTCCACTAATGTTCGTATTTCTTCATCTGCAAATGACGTGACCGGGACGATCACATGGGATTCCTGATCAGTGTGAAAGACGGGATCTTGTTCATAGGCTTGAAGTATTTCGATTTCTACAGAATTATCTTCATGAGGCCAGATGAATATATCATTTTCGCAGGCCGGACACACGGCCACATACTCATCACCGTTAATAAAAGTCATCAACATATCGGCAAGCATATACGAACCTCGATAAGCGGCATCCGCAACAAGAATAAAACGTTTCTCCGTCTCATCGATGGAATGACGGGCTGTATAGGTGAATACTTCCTCTGTAAGCGCCTTGAGTTTCTCAATGGCCTCTACATATTCGCGATACAATCCAGAACAGACAGAGCTGCCTACATCTTCAGCCAGTTCAGACCAAGATTCTGGAAATGGCTCCTCATCGTGCCCATCACGGCTTGCCTCGATTATACCGCAATTGACAAACAGCTCTTTGCGCACTTCAGCATCAGATGTGGAACATGCTATTTGTGCCAAAAATGGCATCGCTGCATATGTAGCCGTATATATCGTATTTTGATGGTACAAGTACTCTTCGAAGATTTCATCAAAAATCTCCTGACTATAATGCCGCATTAGCTGCTGCAATAACACAGATACGTTTTCTGCAGAACTGTACGGTCCTGTCAGCTTTCCCCATACATCGCTATTCCACTTAAGCAAGCTTTCCCTCCGTTCCTAATTGCCAACTTCTACCTTTCTACTTATTGTGTCACATAAAAAACACCGGAATCAGTTCCCAACATCCAGCGCCTCTATCTCCTTTGCATCAGCAAATTACAAATTCCCTTCGATAGCAATTTCATCCACATGCTCTAGCGTTGCTACCACCCATCGACCTACATAATCAATAAATTCAGCGCTGGATGGGTTACTGATTGCTAGTATAGACCAATGGTTCAGGATCACTTTCCATTCCGATTTACTAATGAAATTCATAGCGGTATGATCAAAATTCTCAAAGCCCTTAAGTGGATATACCTCCTTGATTCCTTCGTATAAAAGATGAAAATCCTCGCGATATATCCATAAGCCGACACCCAAATTATCACGCCAATGCCCCTTCTCATCTTCAGCATAAGGGTACAAGCCGTAGCCGATATTCCCATCACCACGACGATGAAATTGCCGTACATCGATGAGATTATCTTTTTGAGTGATATAGAGTGTCAAAGTGGGATGTTCCATATGCTCTTTTATTTGCAAGACGATTTTCTCGAATTGCTTCTGTCTGCTGTTATCTTCCAAACGGTTAAAAAAGCTACATTTCAATAAGAAATGCCCACTCCGTCTCTCTTGTTCCGTCCACTCAAAAAGAAACAATTCTTTAGTTGTTCGGTCTGGTCTGCCTGCATTAACCCATTCGAAAAAAACGGTTTCCTCTTGTACGGCTGTTATAGATGAACCTGTCTCAATAAGAGAAAAGTGCACTGTGCCAACATACTCTATCAAAAACGACTTGATCCGCTGTTTTTGTTCGTGAAGTGTCAGATAAGATGTGCAAGCAATCTCAATGTCATAACGCAAAAATATAACTCCCTCCCGATCGTTCAATAGACTACCTTTCGTGAAAACTATCATACCACGCTGCAAGTCAGAATGTTTGGAGAGTTGCTAACAAGTCTAACTGGTTCGATGCTAGCGCCCTTTCTACTCTTGTACTTATACGAGAAGTTGGACGGTTCCGTTCTGTTGCCTTTGATTATCGTCGGATTGCAACCTTTAGCAGAGATTGTAGTTACCATCGCAGGCGGCAGTATTACGGATCGTTACGGGAGAAAGCTCATCATCATATTCGCCTTGTCATTACAAATGGGAGCGATGACAGGATTTATGCTTGCTGATTCAGTTTGGTTATTCGCATTTTTATATATCCTGAATGGAATTGGCCAGTCCCTCTACATTCCGGCAGAACGGGCTCAGATTGCCGATATTGTCCCGGATGAGAAGCGTGCGGAAGTATATGGTGTATTAAACACCTTGGGGTATATCGGGCAAGGACTTGGTCCTGTACTCGGTTTGCTGGTATTTGTCTTGGAGCCCGCTCTCGTATTCGGTTTGCAAGCATGTTCGCTCCTCATCTACTTGCTTGTATTTTGGAAGACCACCCATGAGACTGCA
The DNA here is from genome assembly GCF_003991425.1 of Paenibacillus lutimineralis. Taxonomy (NCBI): domain Bacteria; kingdom Bacillati; phylum Bacillota; class Bacilli; order Caryophanales; family Paenibacillaceae; genus Paenibacillus; species Paenibacillus lutimineralis. Next base: position 3,181,320 of record NZ_CP034346.1, on the reverse strand, counting down.
CCGCTAAATCACCTGAATGAACCTTTGGCAACGGTCGTTGTTCAAGATTCTCAGAGCGATCGTTCTATAGATAAGTCACGATCTGTATTCAGACGAACAAAACAGTTCGTTTTCCTTCACCAGCATGTGATCCTTCTTATGCTGTGTACATTACCAATCAGTTTCTTTTATGCACAGACAGAAACAACTTTTCGTATACATGCTCAAGCTATCTTTACCGATCACTTGTCTGTGATCGCAATTCTGGCTACCGTAAAAGCTTGCCTATCTGTTGGACTGCAAGTCTGGCTTATCAAAAAAACGGAGCATATGTCGCTCATAACCATCATGTTAATCACTTGTCTCTGTTATACCATGACATCACTTTTATACGGGTTCTCCTCCGTGTTATGGCCTTTACTGGTGGCTCAATTGACGATGACAATCGGAGAAAGCTTAGGACTACTAGGCTTCATCAGTACGTCGCTGGTATTGCACCAGTTACGAATCGAGCGCTATACTTCTCAATTCATGGAACACATTGGGATATATCTCGTTCCATTGGACCTTATTTAGGCGGTATCGTATTCATCCAGACAAGTGGCTCTGTATTATTTATAATCGTCTCTATACTACTTGTCGTCTCATATCTATCATTCCGATTCCTATTATCTCGTAATGTTCGCGCGGCTAACAATCTTTATGGAATTTAAAGGTTAGTTGAATAGTCGCTTATTACTCGCTTAAACTTACTATTAGTAGATTAAGAAATGATTGCAGCGGTGGTGATTGTTTCCGTCACCACGCATAAATGCATCAACAAATACATGGAGAAGCTGCCACCGGCAAACTGCTCCATGTATTTGTTGAACTATCGTATCCGTTTGTTGAGCGGATTTACAGTCTTAGAACCATAAAATCCTCATCAAAATACATACCGTTGTACTTTAAGGCTCTTTGTTCCACACCATATACTTTGAATCCTATGGAATTGTAAAGCTTTTTTGCATAGTCATTTTCAGACATAACGGCTAAGTTTATTTGCTCTATTCCTTCGCACGCTCTTGCTTTATTAATTAGTTCAAGCAATAGCGATTTCCCCAAGCCTATACCTCTCTTTTCGGGTGCCACATACATCCCGAAAACATTGCCTTTATGGACGGTTTTCAGAACGCTTTCCCTTACAAAAGCTACGATTCCAACTAACGAACCATTATTATCAAAAGCTCCAAGTACAAACTTGCCCTCTGTGGGCTTAATTCGCTCTACTACCATTTCCAATGAAAATTTTACTTCTCGCTCGTAAGTCGAACCAAAAGCCTCTGGATTTATTCTCAGGGCACTTAATCGCAATTCCTGATAGAACCTTGCATCGTGCTCATCCAAAACTCTAATATTCATCAAGATTCCTCCCGTTTCCCTTTGGTCAATTCTAACATAAACCATAATCAACTTATCTACTTCGCTAAACTGCCCGTTAGTTGAGCAAAGGCAGCTGATCTAAGTGATCGCTGCCCTTATTATTGCATTTTGCACTAAAGTTCCTCGTTAATTTAATGGACCTGGTTGTTTTAGATTCCAAAATGAATAATTAATTGATTATTATTCGTAGCTTTGACAGCTAACCCAATCAATTGGTTTAATTCACTTTGCATTCTTTCTCTATTCATCCTATTTATTGTTTGCTCCCAGTAACCTTCTCCGTTATCCTCTTCTTTCCAAATGGTATCTCCTCTTAAACTAAATGTGTCTGGTGCTTCATCAAATAAATTCAGCCACTTGTCTAATACACTTATTAGCTTATCTGCACCAACGTTATGAATAACGGTTATCCCATAGTAATTTAGTCCATTTCCACTCTCTTTAGTTTCGGGGTTAAATGAGGGAACCCAGTTCAAGAAGTCCATCATGTACAGGATAATATCATCCGATAATACAGCTTTATTTTCCCATATATGCCGATCAGTACTGTACCATTCATATCTGTCTTTAAATTCAAACTCGTTGATAACAAGAAAAAACTCGTGTGTTAGCCATTCACCACAACTAGAGCGTCTCATCTAATTTCTGAATCTTTGAGTGGGAAATTAAATATACATTGCCTAAAATGTCGATTTTGTCTCCCTTTACACGTACAGCGAAATCTTTGTTCGACGCATAAATATTCATTTCTTCCGATAAGGGAGACAGTTCGCCTTGAACCAACGCAATGTTATTTTCAAGATCAAAATGAGACAGGACGGAAAAATCGTCAAGGCCGATTCCGTCGTAAACAGAGCTTATTTCAACTTTATAGCCAAAGTTTTTCGAGCATAACCATTTAGCGGACATGTTGATCGCACCAGCGCTTGCTCCAATCACAACGGCTCTGCTTTTTTTAATCAAATCCGACAATTCATATTCCATCAAAAACCCATTTTGTTTAATAGTATTCCACCCAACAAGAAAATGACTGAAGCATTTTGAATTAACGTTTGGGCATCTTCCTTCTGTACGCGATAGTTAATTAAATGATATTCATCAAACATAATGCCGGCCTGGTCAAGCCACGAGCGTTCAGTAGTACCATCATCTTCATAAAAAGATGGATTCGAGCTAATCATAGCAAGCGATTTTCTATCAGTTATATCCTCCTGTAACACCTTGCTCAGATTCTCTGGAAAAAAATTGTTAAACCAACCTAAATAATAGTGAATTTTCATATGTACCCCCGTAGTAAAGTGTAAATAAATTAATTTCCTACGTTACTCATTCTGTTTTCTTGTCACCAACACAATACTCTCAAGATGCCCCGTTTGCGGAGTCAAATGTAATGATTGTGACACAATTATATCAATTTTTTTGTTTTGATCTATGGTCTCTCGTTTTTAAAATAAGATACTAACCTCACCGATAAGCGTAAGAACATCAACGATTCTTCTTACAACAGTCGAGCTATTCGCTCAGCATGGTGCAGCAAAAATTCATCCTGTCCAAAATCGGCAATGCATTGAAAACCAAGCGGCAACCCTTTCGCTTGACCTCCTGGGAGGCTAATCGTCGGCAACCCCGCGTACGACCAAATAGCAGTCATGCCCGCAAATCCTGTGCGCCCACCATAGGGCGGGCTACATCCCCTTGTGCTGGTGAGATCCAGAGGTCAATCCCTTGTGCTCGTCGGACTTCCGCTAATTCGAGTCGCAAGATCAACTGTCCTCTGCGATAGTACTCTAGTTCTTCGTCGCTTATGGTCGCTCGGACAGAAGTTGACACCGAAGTGAATCACTACTTTAGGGTCCCATAACGATGCGTTCATCTCAGTATGACCATAAAGTGAATTCGAGAATTTTCGGGGATAGATTAATAAAAAGCACTCCCCCATCCCCACATTTAGATCATTCCCATAGCACTTAATTGATAATCAATCTTAATTACGGTTAACGATACATGTTCTTGTCCAAGATCGGTAAACGGTATATGTTCTTGTCACCTGACACCTGATTTGCCACTTTCTCTTTTCTATCAAAAATCTTCGATCAAATGGCATACAGGGCCTTTTTAACTCCTTTAGCGTTATGCTTTCCGATTAGCGAAAGAGCGATAATGCTTGGTCACCGCGACCGACTGGCTTCCTCGCAAGTAAAATCGGTCGTTTACCTTCCAAGTATGAGTACCTTTATTCTTTCTGCGAATGTAAACGTAGTTATATGGGGAAGTGGAGTATATCTTGTGCCCTTTCTTGCCACAACTTCTTAAAAACCGCACGTCTTCCCCAAGGGAGATATCGGCAAACCGCACATCCTTCAGTACGTTGCTCCGGAATAAGATAGTTCCCCCCTGAACAAAATTCACAAATTTATCTCTCTCCTCCGGAGACCGGATAACCAATTTCTTGCTGCCGGCGAGGTAGACGAGACAGGAGTGTTTACCGACAACGGAGCTACGTGTAAGAATGAGAGCCTTGACCTGCTCCTTTAGATAGTTCGGAGCGTAATAATCGTCGTCATCAAACTTGGCAATTAGTGTGTGCCTGGCTCTTGCGATGCCGCAATTCAGGCATTGGCCTAACGAGATTCGCTCGGGGACCTGATAAACCGATACGTTCGGAAGTGAACGCGCTTGTTGGCGAAGCGGTCGGATATCGATAGCATTCTTGTTGACGATGATGATTAACTCTTTATATAGATAGCGCTGATTGCGGTAGTTGTTCAAGATGTTTGTGAAAAACTCAGGACGATTCGTGCAGGCAATGATCGAGACGCTAGGTTTGTTCAATGCTCCCCCTCCATTCGTATATATCATTTTATGGACTCCAGGGGGGAAACGCTTGGATGAAGACCTATAGACTAGATCCACTCTTACCGTATCGCAACGGAGACACTGCGAAGTCCGCGGCGGGCAAAGCTGGATGTCACGAGGCATACTTCTCAGCTTAACAGGAGACTATGACAGTGCGATGATCAGACTGGTTCAAGTACTGGGTGAAGGTAGAGGAGTTCGTATATCGCTCTAAATAGGAGCAATACAGAGAAGTCTTTAATCAATCCCCCACCCTAACGGAGGGATTGGGTTTTGCGAGTTAACGTTGTGTGAGGAGCGACTTCAATCGCGGCTTATTGAATTGAATGAGGGAATAGGCCCGAAGCAGCTTGGTTCTACGTGCTCGGTTAATGAACCGGATATGATAGTTGATTTTTATGCGATCTGCCCAGTAAAATTTGTAATCCTGCTGACCGCTTAGAAAATCGATTTCTCGCAAGCAGCTACTGGTATTCATGAGATGACGAATCACCTGATTGGTCAATACTAACCCAACTCCATATTCCGCGTAATGCTTAGGTGATGCGATCATGTACATATATGCTTTGTCTGCATAGATCATAGTGAGCCAGGCTGCAGCGGTATGGCCATTTATTTCAAGATAAGAGAGGTGTGTGCGTTCTTGGTTGTGGAGTTGCAACAAGACTTCTTTAAAGAAAGCTTCATTATTAGGATAATTGACGTCTGCATGATACAACCACCCTTTCAGCGTAGACCTATTCCATTTCATATACGAAATACACCTCTTAGATTCCTTCTGACTTCCACTCATTCGACAAAGGTTCTAAAAATCCGCCAGAAAATAAAAAGCCGCTGAATCAGCGACTTATGCGTGTATGTTCTTGTCCTCCGACATGATTGATTTTGGCTCACCCCTGGTAACGCATATCTCCTCTTTCTTCTTGCCATCCTGCTCCACTCCCTTGATGTCTTTTCACTTAGCATGTTCGGAAGCACAAATTTTCATCATCGCTTTGGCTCAGCGTGGGTTGCAATTCAATTCGGGCCAACTCAGCACCATAATTATAAAGACAACATATAAATGTACTTAACTCTTTAGCAGTGCACTGAGACAAAAAATGAATCTAAAAGACAATCTCTTCCGTCTTTTTTACATTGGCAAACCATTGGCCAAGTATTTCATTGTGGTGATCAATAATTTGAGCAGCTGTAAAAATATTTGAATTGTATGTACTATGTCCATCTTTAACAAGAATAACTTCATAGCCTTTACTAAAGGCTCGTCGACAAGTAGCATCTACGCAAATTTCCGATTAAATTCCTGTTATAATGATTCGACTTATTTTCTTAGTTACTAATTGTTGTTCGAGGTCTGTCTGCTGGAATGAATCAGGATGATTCTTTTCTATTATAATTTCCTCATTTAATAGATGGATCGATGGATGGATATCCCAACCAGGAGTTCCTTTTTGAATAAGAGAACCTACTTTCCCATTGTGTTTCGTAAAAAATACTGGTGCCTGCTTAATATGTGCCTGTGAAATGAGGATTTGAATGTTATTCAATAATTCATCACCTTCAAATAAGGGTTTCTTCTCCCAAAATGAACCTATTTGAACATCAATTATTAGTAATGCAGTAGTATTTTTTTTATTCATAGACTTTCCTCCGTTCATTCTTATATTCCCAAAGCTCAAGCTTTTATAACATGTGCTCCGGACTTTCACCGTATAGATAACGCCCATGCTGGGCGTACCGCAAGAGACGATCTCCAAAGATCGTCTCTTATTCTGTCTAATCCACACTTGCTTGTGCTTCATTTAGGTGTACTCATCAAATCTTATAGTTAACAGAACCCCGACGGACTAAGCCAATGCAGAGTTGTCTGCTGAATAATCTTCCTCGAAATCCCTTTTGCTTAGCCATGCAGCATAATAATGGTCCTTGGAAGCGGACGATTGTTCATCAGCGGACAGTCCTTTATAACTCTCCAACTCCGTATCTTGATTATTTAGAACAAACCATTGATTATAAAGTCCCTGTTCATTTTTTGAAGACTTAGCATGGTTTTAGGTAGTTTATATCCAGAACGAACGGTTGGTGAAGCTACGGCTAAATGTGACCAAGAAGCAGCGAATTTTATGGCATTAAACTTGATGAACGATATTGTAACTGGAAAGCTAACTGTAGAAGATGCACGTCATGTAGCAGAATAATCAAAAATTATTAATCATAAAACCAAAAATATATTACAGATTACTTTTTCCAAAAGAAGTCTCAAATATTCTTAAAGTTGAAGAATCCAATTATTTTGAACTTCAACCTATTGAGCCTACAATGTACCCAATTTTGTGTCAAAATCCTACAATGGGGTCACATTTGTGTCATTAGACACGGATTCAATTAGGTCTATGTTCTTGTCCTCCGACACCTCTACGTACACAACTCACCGCTGATCCGGTTTGCTCAAATCGGCTGCCGATATATGCCGGCAGCCGCGTTTTACAAATTTATTAAGTTATCGTGTTCCGTTAGCTTAACAGTGTTAATCCCCTTTGGTTGTTAGAACAAGATCCATGATATACTCTGAAAACTTAACAGAAAAGCGGGATACTCCACCCGGCAGTCTGTCATTTATATGAAGATTAAGATTGAAGTATAAAACTACCTTTTCACTCCTTAAATCTATTCATTTCTACTTCATCAAAAGGATAAGAAGAATTTATGTCTGCCACACATTTTGGAATAATCATACGTATAACAACTACATAACAAATAATCATGAAAGCTATACCAATTACATAATCCCAAACTGTAGCCAAATTATTTACAGTAATGTAATGTACATATACGATTGCTATCGGAAGGTGTCCAAACAACACTACCGCAAGACCCGAATTGTAAAAGCCCTACTCATGATGACTTTCGTAAAGCATTTGAAGTTCTGCGAATTAGCGAGAATAACCGCACCTACTGGCAGTGTTGACAATAAGGAGAACTTCCCACGGTATACTGATAATTCAACGAGCTCACCGTTAATTTACCATAAGTAAAGGCAAGTTTTACGATGATTAAACATAAAAAACAGCCCCTCCATTTGCCTAGAAGGACTGATGATTGAACTTATAAGTGTGATCCGCCTGTGGCATCGACCATCTGTCCGGTAATCCAACGGCCGTCCGATGACGAGAGGAAAGCCACGATGTCCGCAATATCCGAAGGTTCGCCGATCCTGCCAAGTGCTGACATTTCGGCTGCATGTTGTTGGCCTTCCGGCGTATGCAGCCATTCCGCATTCACGTCCGTATCGACGATGCCAGGGAGTACGGCATTAACTGTAATACCGCGGGGCCCTAATAATTTCGCAAGTTGCAGTGTAAACGTATTTATAGCACCTTTCGTCAAGTTGTACGCCATGATATGGGGATACGCAATTCGTGTAACGCCTGAAGAGATGTTAATCACTCTTCCTCCGTCACGTAGAAGCTGCAAAGTTTGCTGGACGAGAAAAAACGGTGCTTTTACATTCACTGCAAATATCGCGTCGAATTCTTCCTCCGTAGTTTCCTCTAATGTTTTGGAAGTTCCTATACCGGCATTATTTACGAGAATATCGATCCGGTTCTGGCCAGTTAGGCGAAGGAGCGTTTCCTTCATTGTTTGAACCAAATCCGTTACCCCGGCAACGGTATCGAGATTTGCTCCTATAGCCAAAGCTTGTCCACCATGCGCTCTAATGGCGTGGACAACTTCTTCTGCAGCAACACGGCGGTTGCCATAGTGAACGATAACCAGAGCGCCCTCTTGCGCCAGTTGCAGCGCAATTCCTTTTCCAATACCACGACTTCCGCCTGTGACTAATGCAATTTTTCCTTCCAATCGTTTCATAGATCTCACTCCCTTATGATGTGTAATGCTACTGTATACCTTCCCGTAAAGGGGAGAGTCAAGAGGGATTACAAAACTATTTTCAGTGAGAAAAAATGAACTCCGGAAGGAGGCACGGAGATACTAATGATCTTAACCAAGCTCAAGGGGAAAGAGCAATTCGGCCAAGCGCATTTTTCCGTAAATATCTTTGTCCGAAGTTAAATAGGTTTCACGGATCGGATCTATATAGGAACGGACATAGCCTTGAGACGAGATCCATGATGCTAACTGATCGGCAGCAAGGCAAGAGTCATCGTAAGGGCTACAGAGGTGTACAAGGGAAGCGGCCGCTTTTAACTCGGGCAGTAAGCGGACATTCACTCTTTCGTTGCTTGGAATAGTCTTTGTCAGCGGTACTGCAACCTCTAGCTCGACTTGATCCGTGTACGTGCCGCCATGATCATACCATAGAATCGTCAGGTCACGTCCTTCGCCCTCTCCATACGAATTGACATACTTTGTGAGTTCGTCAAGCAGTAGACATAGATGCGCACGCGGAACGATATCACGAATCGAAGCCGTAAGTTGAGGCTGAACGCTGCGAACGGTTATCGGTGTTTCATGTTGGCGCTGATCCGCTTCTTCGACGCGGGCAATCCTGTTATCGATTTCTTTCAACTGCTGCTGCGCTTCCAGGATGGAACGCTCAAGTTCTTTCTTCTTATCGGCTAACTTTAGTTTTACTTCAGGTAATGGATGTTCTTCCAGAAGGGTTTTTATTTGATCCAGCGTGAAGCCATGTTCCTTAAAGGCGGTAATGCGCTTAACGGTCAGAAGCTGCTCCTGGGTGTAGTACCGATAGCCATTATTAGGATCTATAACGGCGGGCTCGAGCAGCTTCACGCTATCGTAAAATCTTAATGCCTTGACGGAAATACCACTTAACTTTGAAAAAGCACTAATCTTTAGCATTTCACAACTGACTCCTTATCAAATCTACTTTATCCAATACTATATATTAACGAAAATCATAAAGAAATATCAGTGAGAAAAACTTGCCATTACTGCTAACGCGCTGATCCGTATCATAAAAATGATGATTAAGAAAGCAACGAGAAAGTTGACTCACTTCTTTTCGTCTGAATATCCCTCGATTACTTTAATGTGCTTATGTTACTTTAAAGTGCGTACTTCCTATGTATGGGTAGTTGATGCAAAATACAGTTGTACAAAGAATAGTACAAAAGGAGATGCAACAATATGAATAATGAATCTACAACAACACGTAAAGTCGCCTTGGTCGTAGGTGCAAATGGTGTTATAGGTCGCAACCTCATCGATCACCTCATCACTCTCCCTGATTGGGACGTAATCGGCGTATCGCGTCGCGGTGGGGAATCTAGCAATCATGTTCGATATGTGGCTGCGGATCTACTCAATATAGACAATCTTCACGAGAAGTTAAGTGATTTAACTGAGGTAACACACATTTTTTATGCTGCTTACCAAGACCGTCCAACTTGGGCTGAACTTGTTCCACCGAATCTCGCCATGTTAGTGAACATCATAGAAGTGATCGAACCAATCGCGCCGGGCTTAAAACATGTCAGTCTGATGCAGGGATACAAGGTATACGGTGCACATCTCGGCCCGTTCAAAACTCCTGCTCGTGAGACAGACGCCAACCACATGCCTCCTGAGTTCAATATTGATCAGCAAGATTTCTTAGAACAGCGGCAAAAAGGTAAGGCTTGGACTTGGTCGGCACTCCGTCCTTCTGTAGTCTGCGGCTTCTCGCTTGGAAATCCGATGAACCTCGCAATGGTCATAGCGATTTATGCTTCAATTTCGAAGGAACTTGGAATCCCTTTGCGGTTTCCAGGTAAGCCGGGAGCTTACAACAGCCTATTGGAGATGACAGACGCTGGGCTTCTCGCAAAGGCAACAGTGTGGGCGGCGACCGACGAGCGCTGTACGAATCAGGCATTCAACATTACGAACGGGGATCTGTTTCGTTGGAGTGAGTTATGGCCGAAGATCGCTCAATACTTTGGCATGGAAACTGCGCCTCCGTTGCAGATGTCTCTGGACGTTGTTATGGCGGACAAGGAGAAGCTTTGGATCAAAATGGTTGAGAAGCATGGGCTTGCTCGGAATACCTATAAAGATGTATCCTCTTGGCAATTCGGCGATTTCGTGTTTGCATGGGATTACGATTTTTTTGCCGACGGAACGAAGGCTCGTCGTTTAGGCTTTCACGAATTCGTCGATACCGAAGCAATGTTTATGAACATCTTCGACGACTTCCGCAAACGTAAAGTTATCCCGTAAACTATCGTATAAAATAAGAAAGCCGACCGTATATATTGGGTCGGTTTCTTAACTGTTATTTACGTCTGTATGCATTGGATTAACCAGAACGGTAGCCTTTCCCTCGTACTTTCTCTCTATATGCGAATCCCCCCAACGGCACATCAGATGTAGGAGTTCCTTTAGACTCCAGCCGTAGTCTGTCAATTCATACTCAACTCTCGGTGGTACCTGATTATAGGAAGTACGTAAGATAACGCCCTCCTCTTCAAGTTCCCGAAGGTGCTGCGTTAACACCTTTTGAGTAATTGCGGGGATCAAGCACCTAAATTCATTATTACGTTTCTTACCAAATGTCAGATGAAAGAGAATAACAGGTTTCCATTTACCACCAATCACCTCTAGAGTTGCCTCTACTGCAGTGTTGTAAATCTTTTCAGTCTTTTGCACATAACTTGCCCCTTTTCGAATATTTCGACACAGGTCATAGATAACTCCTAATGAATTGGAGCCATTTATGCCCGTATAAAACATTATAACTACAACCAAAGTATTACGCTATCCTGCCCGTTAGCGTAATCTGTCCGGCTAGAATAAGCATCTCATCAACGGAACCAATATAGAAGAAACCTGTGTTTGTATAATTTCCCTTGCGACTTCCGGAATGAAGCTATAGCCATTTTTTTGTATTTCATAGAGCAGAGTTGTTTTACCGGCACCAGGCCCACCTGTTATTATGATAAAATCATCCACAAAAAATTTATTCTCTAGCACAATACGGTTTCAATCTTCACATTCTCTAGTACGGTTAGTTATCATTAAGACCAACCGAAAATTATAAGCTGACCGATTTTTTTGGCAAAACAATTTAAAAAAGCTGTATGACAGTGATTCACGGCAGGGATGATTGGGGTAGGTTTTTATATCCGCTTGAAATTCCGATTAATTTCATTATATCTAAACTGTCAAGATGTCAATCTACGGTGCAATACTCGTCCGGGTTCGGTTTGCTATCCCCCCCTTCTAACCTGTATATTTCACACTGGTAGTATTAGCATGGTAGAGTCATTGCATGGAATCCATTCGATCGAATCGACCATGAAAAATAAGCCCGCCGCTCTTTGCAAGCGGCGGGCTTCCTGCTCTTCTAAAGCCTGTGTTTACGGTTCTAGCTGCCAGAGCGCGGGCACGTTGCTCGGCTCCCCACCCGGCAAGGAGGTATGGGCCTGGATGCATTTGTACACCTTGCCGTTATAGGATACGAGCGCATTGACCTCATAAGCGGTATTTGGCTCCCATGGCGTTGCACTCGGACCGTTAGGCGTTGACACTGTCACGGCATTGCTGTCACCAGATTCGTTGTTTGACGGGTCGTAAGCGCGGACTGTAAACGTATATTGCGAGTTCGGCGACAAACCGGTAACGACCTTCTCGGTTGCCGTTCCAGTGACGGTAGCGATCACCGTGTTGCCGTTGTAAATCCGGTAACCAGCGATGCCGGAAGCATCTGTGGATGCATTCCACATCAACGTGACTGACGTCGACGTTGGGGTGCCCATCACATGCAGGCCGGTCGGATTGGTCGGCGGCGTCACGTCAACCGGAAGCTGCGTGGTCGTAAACTGGACACTATTGCTGAACGGCGACCGATTGCCGGAAGCGTCGAACGCCTTCACAGCTAGGTTATAGGTCGTGCCTGCCAATAGATTGGTGAGATTGGCGCTCGTCTGATTGGCAGGTATAGTGGCGATGACATTGACTCCGTTGTACACCTCATAACCCGTGACGGCATTGTTGTCCGTCGAGGCCCCCCAAGTCAGCGTGGCCGTCGTTGTGCCAACGTTGCTGACGGCCAAATTAGTCGGCGCCGTAGGCGCAATGCTGTCGTCAGGACCGAATTGGGCATCGATAACGATGTACCAGGCATTTTGGGTATCCGCGATATCCCACACGCCGAGGATGACATGGTAACCCTCTCTTTGCGGCACGTTGCAGGTTTGGGTTAACGTGGCCGGCGGCTGCTGGCCATTTCCGTTAATCGTGCAGAACGGAGTCAGATCAAACTGGTCGCGGGTCAACGGTGCATTGGGATTCAATCCGGCTTGGTGATGAAATAACGGTAGCTTGTCGTGGCATGACGAGCGGTAAAAATCCAAGTAAAGTTGTTGGTGCCGCTCGTCATGTTCACCTTGTTCCAGCGCGTAGCTGATTGCTGGTCAAGCGGAGCGAAGCTGGCAAGGCCGGCGCTGGCGATTTTGCCGTCAGGGGGTCCGGCAGCAGGAAAACCTTTCGGCCCCTCCAGGCTCTGAGGCTCATAGATGATCGGGCCGCAGTTGGTATTCAATCTGTTTTTACACTGGATCGCGCGGCTGGCCGTGAGAAGCGTAAACAAGCGGTTGGAAATCTTCGTGGACATTCATAGCGCGCAACTATGTTGGGATCAAAACCAAGTAAGTACACCTAGGGGGAAAGCATGGAGGGGAATGGAATCATGTCTCAATATGGAGGAATCTATATAGATAGGTATAATAGAGTTTCGTCACAATGGAGTATTAGCGGAGTGTCATGAAGCCAAGTGAATTTGATGTATGGGCCAGACAGAAACGAAAGATATATTACAGTAAATGGATGTATATATTATTGAATAATAACCATTTCATGTCAAGTTTTATCATGAACTGGCACTATACATTACTGGCATAACTGGAGTAACATGGTGGAGTCTTGTATCCCATACGTTTTCTCCTGATTCGTATATTACAAAGTTGGTATAGTTCTATATTATATTCTGCAACATTATCCATAAAGATTGCGTTTATCTAACTGAAGAGGAGCGTATCGCGAAGAATTTCCGACGACAAGAATTGAGCTAGGGTCAAGAATTTAATAGAACCATGGAAGGAAACATCTATGAAAAAAACAATAATCGCACTAACACTTTCTTTAGTGTGTACCTTACTAATCGGTAATCCAACGATAAGCTTCGCCAATAATTTTTCGAATACGGTTGACAATGGAAAACTTGAAAATGGACGAGTGCTGATTCCATTACGTGCTGTTTCAGAGAGATTCAATTCAGAAGTGATCTGGAACCAGGCAAAAAAAAGCATTACGATTATTCGTGGCAAACAAGAGCTATTGCTGCGTGTTAATTCTCGGACTGCTTTATTAAATAACGCTGCTTTCAAGCTTGATTTACCAGCAAAAATTGATAATGGAACAACTTATGTACCAGCACGTATTTTTGCTGAAGTCTTTGGCGGAACAGCGCTGTGGTCCGAACAAGAACGAAAAGCAACCATTACGATCGGACAGCAACAGATCTTTATCCATACAGAGTCGCCCAAGCCTAGAATGAGTCAGGAGAGAACAAACGTGCTTAATACAAAGATAAATGAAGCCACCGATCCCTCGAGCTATTCGCAAATTCGAACATATTTCAGACCTTATTTCACGGACTCATTTATAAACAAGATTATTCATAGTAATGGTATTAAAAATAACGCTATACTAACAAAAAAGGCCGATATTACCTACGACAGCACCACAGCGGCGAGAATGCACCAATCTGCTTACTTTGAAAGTGGTCCTATCAATCTCGAGCTCGTTGATCGTTATGTATTCTATAAATTTGTTGATAACCAATGGAAGGTAGACGAGGTGAATGTGGGCAAACAAATAATTGAGCCATAATCCCCATCTTCCTCCCCTGGGTACTGCTTTAATACTCTTTGCCGTGACCATGTTCCCGTTTGGTTTCCTCAATGGGATGCTTTATTTTTTATGAATAAGTTTTTAAACATATCTTCAACTCTTTTTTATGATGACAGAGGTTGATTTGCCAGCCGCTCGTGATCCGGTTCAACGTGAATCAATACCTGGGAATGTTCAAATACTGCCTTAATGGCTTGTTCAATTTCGTCGCATAGTTGATGCGCAGTAAGAACATCCATCGTGGATGGAGTCACAAGGTGGAAGTCCACATATTCTTCTGGACCAGATCTCCGGGTGCGAAAATCATGAAATTCAATATATCTCTCTTTGAATAGTTCAATTACCCGTAGAATTTCGCTCTCCTCTTCTTCTGTCAATCGTGCGTCAATCAGAGGAGGAAATGATTCTTTCATAAGCTTATAGGCTTCTCTCATGATATAAAGGGCCAAGACGATCCCAATAATAGGGTCCAGTATCGTCCATCCGGTAAGGGTGACCAATAATAAACTGACCGCAACACCCAAAGATGTGAAAACATCAGTAAGCAAATGCAGGGCATTAGATTTCATTGCAACAGAATGAAATTCATCCGCCGCCTTTTTAACCTTCCGAGAAACAATAAAATTGACCCCTGCTCCAACAAGCATAACGATGATACCCAGAAAGGGAAGTTTGATGGTAGTTGGATTCAATATTTTATGGACACACTCATAAATAATCCAGATTCCGGCAACAAAGATAAGTATGGTTTCAATCGTTCCTGAAATATTTTCCACTTTGCCATGGCCATATGGATGGTTTTTGTCCGCAGAACGACTAGATAATCGGACCGAGAAGAAGGCTATTAACGAACCAACTAAATCCAAGGTGGAGTGGATTGCTTCCGAAATAACGGCTACAGACCCCGTTACTATTCCTATAGCAAGTTTTAGCAAAACGACAAATGTGTTGCTGAGTACAGATAAGAAAGCAGTCTTTGAACTATTCAAGCACATCACAACCTTTTTTATTCGTGTAAAATAAACATTAGCAAACGAATATCGTGTGGGTCTACAGAAACCTTTTTGCAATATTTCAATGAAGTAGAACCTAATTTAAAGTGTTTCCATTAGGCAAAAATTGCTTCACTCACCTGTGCTTTTCCCCATTATGTTGTCGACCCAATACCAAGAGTAAATATCAACTCCATAGTTTATTGTTTACCCACGGGCTGCTCCAAACGATGTACTTCGCCCTTCCGATACCATCTCATCCATGTCTTTAGCTGTGTCTTATTCCGTATTCCCAGCTGTTCCATAACTTCTCTGATCAGAACTCCTGCCAGTCTCATTTCTATGGCTTTCATCTATATTTCTTTGGGATAACTCCCTTTAGTTGCCAACGCAAAAACACCTCCAAGGTTATCTCCATATCTTACGACATGGTTCGATTCTCTTGAAGGTGTTTTGATTTGTTTCACGTTTCCAGTCCCTAAGGCAAGTGGGCTTCTCTTATACCGATTCTTTCGGATTGCACGACGGCATGGGCAGATGACGAATTACATATCACCCCAACTAATGAAAAGTTGAACTGATATTAGAGTAATCAATTAAAAAACAAAGGCTCGAGTAATGATAACAAGCAAAATGAACAGAACTAAAATCGCTGCAGTTGATGTAAATAATCCACCGCCACAGCTACCGCCTACACCGCCAAATACTTCACCCATGTGTACATACCTCCTTGCATTTAGAGTACACACCATCCTATTCAATTTTTTGTAACACAGATTGGACATATTCCCTTATGATAAAGCCTATTTATTAAATGACCATTTCCGTAATTGCGCTAATTAATTATTGAATAATTTTAAGAGTTTTTTGACTTGTTTCCCATTGTTTTTTTGAACCGAAGAAGAAGATTGTTTTCATATTTCTCATAAATTTTTATGGTGGTTTGAGTAACACTCAGTTTTGGGAATATAAAATATATTAAAGTTGCAGTAGCTAGGCTAATTAATATTCCTGTTAAAACATCTAAAGGATAATGAACCCCAACCCATATACGGGAGACTCCCACAAGAACAGCTAACAATACCCATAAAATTGACCAGCCTCTCTTAAAGAGCCAGAATGAAAAACAATATGAGAAGAATAAAATGGTATGATCACTTGGAAAAGAATTGTCTTTTTCTTTTTGTATCAGTTTATTAACATCAGTCAATTCAACGAAAGGTTGATAATTCGAGTGAAATACTCCTGAAACCTTTCCTATTATAAAGGCACAAATGAAAGCGATTGATGCACAAAGAATCATTATTCTATTGTCCGTATCTCTTGTAAACCAAATAAAAAGAACACTCAGTGCAAGTAAAAAAACCATATATTCAGCAATAAAAATAAATGTGGGATTCAAAAAGGGATATTCTTTTCCTAAGTCATTAACAAACCTAAATAATGATATATTAACTTCTGAAATATTCAAACTCAACACCATCCACTCTCTTTTAGTACATCGTAAAAGAAAATTAGATGGTTCTACCATCGAATCATATAACATTATTTAGATTGATATTACATTTTTGTAACATCGGTGTCACATCAATTATATAAAAAAGGGACGCAGTATCAGTTGGAGTCACCTGGCAGGATATCCACTAAATGAATCATATGGATCTCGTTTTTTGTCGGTCGCTTAAGCAGAATCGCAATACAAAGTCAAGTGATACAGTTGCCCAACTTAGATGGACTAAACTCTTGCTTTTGCTACTAGCAGCGACATTTATTCATGGTTAGATTTATCTGGACTTATGTCGCAATATTCTCCTTACAATGTAGCCACTTTTGTGTCAAAATCCTACAATGTGGTCACTTTTATGCATTTTTATATGACACAATTTTGGCCACATTAAAATAAAAAAGCCCGAAGTATCAGGCTTCTCAGCTTTATTAAAAGTAGCCACTTTTGTGTCACTAGACAATACACCACCACGAGCGCTTGCGTCAATGGCACTTAAACGGTTGAACCGCCGTATACCCAGTCTGGGTAAGCGTCAAACCCAACACACCTTCAACGCCTGAAAGTAAACGTAAAATACTCCCCACCTTTCAAGAGCCTCAAGTCAAATCGGTTATAAGACCAAGTTCTTGTCCATTTTCGGCAATGGGACCAAGTTCTTGTCCTGAGAAAAAGACAAGAACTTGGTCCCTTAAAAAAGAAAAACCGCGCTGGGCGCGGGTTATTATGGGACTATGTTTTGTCCCTCGACAGTACCTGTCGGAGGACAAAAACATATATCGTTAACCGTCCGTCTTCACTGTTAATTTAAAAGACTACTGATTCGAAATTCAGTGGTCAATCTTAGAAATTCAATTTTCGAACATAACGTTCGACATATTCTTTTAGGAGTTTATTTTCTGGTGTTGGATTTTGATAAATTAACATTGCTATGTCTATAGGTAAATACCTTTTCATATTCTTAATTCTTTGTACGCTTTCCTCCGACTGATTTGGACAGGATAGTTTTTTGATATCAAGATTTCTTTCTTCACTTAAATGGTAATACTCAACTAAATTATATTCACTATTTGTTGATTCCAATTTAAATGCTACCTTAGGTAAACATCTTTGTTTCATAATCTCAATTTCAGTCCATGATGGTGTATAAATTTTTTCACTACCCTCCTCTGCTATTTCCAACCAACTGTTAAAAAATTCCTGCAAAATTGTGAAGTTATTTTTTCCAAGATCCAATATAGGAGTAGTACTGAGAAATCCTAAATAAAATTAAGATTTTGAGAACGTCAATAGCTCTCACCATTTCAGATTTAGTAGACATGCATGTCCTTCTTTTACTGCAGTTAGGTTGTTCCAGAGCGGAACGCTTCAAGATAGACTTAGAATGAGTAACCGAAATTGCCAACTCTAACATGTTTTAGCCCCTCCTCTACTATACCGATCCATTCAAAAACGACCCATTTGTAGTAATGGATCGCCTTGTGTATTTCACTTGTATTTATAACATCAAGCTAATTATAAATAATATGTAAGGATTGCTTCATTATTATAGTGTATCATTCCCTTAATATCCTCTAAATCATAGTAATCCTGTGTCATTAGCTGATGTGCTCCCTTTATAGCCGTAATATGATGGTATAGTAAATAATATTTCATTCTATTATCATCAATTGACATGCTCTTCAACTCAGGATAATATTTGCCATAACGAAGTTTAAAAAAAACTGTATTCATACTCTAAATCAAAATACTTCATCCCTTCAAAGTCTATGATATATGTTTTCCCTTGTTGGTCTACCATAACATGGTTAGGTCCCAATTCAAAATGTATAAGTGAGTACTCTTTTCTTTCTTCAATTTTTGCATAAAGTTCATTACTTGCATCTATTAATTGTCTCTTTAGTTTAGCAATAGGTTCATAATTTTCAAAAAGATACATTAGTGCATCATCTAAGGATTGTTTAATGTACTCCTTGCAAGAAAAAGCTTCTTCCCTTGAATACTTCAAATCACCTACCATAGAACTTTTAATACTATGAAGTTTTCTTAAATGCCGGACAGTTTGCATGGAACAGGTGAAGCCATGTTTCTCCTCTGTAAACTTCTTACTACGTATAAGCTCACAGTTAAATCTCACATGCTCTCCACAATGTATCCAAAGTCCTTGATCTCGATCATCCAAAGTTTCTTCTCAAATGCACCGAAAAATAAATTTTAAAATGAATCAGCGGCAGTCTTGGACTGGAAAATAAAGTCCTAGACTGCCACTAGTATATTGAACTAACGTGTCCCGTTAGGTTTAGTGAGGCTGCCGACAAAAGTTCTAAAGGCCTCAATCCTTCCCTTCATTCAAGAAAAATCTGAAGAAAAAAGAGCAAATGTCCCTTCAGCCTATAATTTGGAAATTTGGCTTGGCATTCTGCCTGTGCGTTGAATGGTACGAATCTGAGAAGTTGTTATCCGGAATCCAACCAGAATAAACGACGAGGTTACATTGTTAAAGTTAAAAGCTCGTAAGTCTGAAATGTTCTGGCTACCACGGAAAATGCGAAAATCCCCTGTAAAGTTGCGGCCTGAAAACAGTACTAACGTAACTTGACTGGGAATTACAACATTTCTTAGCCGAAAACTGGAAATAATGTTGTTAAAACCGAATAATCCCAGATTTGAAACTGCCACGCCTCGTCTAAATGTTAGACTTCTTCCAGTAAAGTTAAAACCCGAGAAAAAAGTAACTCTAACATTTCGATTAAATATTAACCCCATCCCTTTCACTCTCCTCAATTTAAGATAGTGACAGTATATGAATTGGTTAATATGTTTGCTTGGACTTATGCTATTAATCTGGAAATCTTCCGGATATATTACCCTGCCCAATCGCAACGCGGCTTCCAGTCCATGTCTGCCCTTAAGCATAGCAAAAGCGATGGATCCGCTCCATCGATCTAGTGACAATTCATAAACATCATTTTTGAAAACTGCATGTAGCAATCTTGAAAACTTGACTCATATTCGTTTTTTATTTTCCGATATTCTCAACAGCGCGATTCCTCTTAGGTCGTGTTTTTTGCATTTATTCCCTCCATACCGAACGATAAAATATATTTTACCCGGGTAATATTGATTTCTTAATTTTATCCGGGTATAATTGGTGAGGTGTTCAGAGAGGAGGTCAGCATGAGTAATGACCTAACGCGCTTTTACTACACAGCATTTTTGGGTGTGGGAGTCGTCACCAGTGGTTCGTTACAGCATGTTGTTTCTACTGTGAAGGATGCTCTGGATGACAGAGACCTCGCACAGCTGCTTATATTTGACGATTCCACAGGGAAGCAAATAGATGTTGATTTTCGTGGAAAGACAGATGACGTGCTTAAACGATTAGGAGAATCGTCTGGTGACTTACCTGTTACGGAAGTGAATCACCAGCCTACACGGCGGGTCGGTCGACCCAAGCTGGGGGTTGTATCCGGTGAGGTTACGTTATTGCCACGGCATTGGGAATGGCTCAAGGCTCAACCTGGAGGGGCGTCGGTAACATTACGAAAACTTATTGATGAGGCTCGCCGAGCTGGAGAAAAACAGAGCAATCTCCGAGAGTCACAAGAAGCAACACATTACTTTATGACAGCTATGGCCGGGAACTTCCCTCAATACGAAGAAGCTCTTCGGGCACTGTATGCTGGTGATTTGGATCGCTTTTACCACTTCATCGATGACTGGGCACCTGATATCAGAAACCACATCAAAAGACTAGCCGCTAATGCATTCCCTGAAGGGAACTTATGAATGAAAGCATGTGGAGGCGTAAAAAACGGTATCGGACATCGGACTGCAGCGATCAAGATTCACGCCTTCTGCCTATACAGAACTTCCGATACCCCATTAATTGAAGGAGAACATGATCATGAACATTCTGAAAGTCAACGGTGTTGAGTTGGCCTATGATAGTTTCGGTGACGAAAATGACGAGGCTATTATCCTAATCGCTGGGCTTGGAACCCAGATGATCCGATGGACGGTTCCGTTTTGCGAAATATTGGCAGCGCGGGGCTTTCGGGTGATCCGCTTTGACAATCGCGACGTAGGTTGCTCAACGCACTTTAGCCATTATCGGACGCTGGATTTTGACGCACTAGCGACTGCTCTCATGTCGGGACAGCGACCGGACATCCCTTACACTCTCGATGACATGGCAAGCGACGCTATCGGACTGCTCGACGCCCTTTCAATTGACCAGGCACATTTCGTTGGCAGGTCAATGGGCGGAATGATCGCCCAGATTGCAGCCAGTGAGTACCCTGAACGGGTGTTATCACTCACCTCGATTATGTCCAGTTCAGGTAATCCCGACCTTCCGCAATCTCCCCCGGATGTCATGGCATTGATGACTAAACCGGCGCCGAATCCATTTGAGGATGAAGCAGGATTTTTGGCGCACAGCCTTTCTTTTGCCAAGCGTATCGCTGGCAGTGGCTTTCCGTTTGAAGAGGACGCTTATCGGGCGCTCATTCTGGAGGAAGTCCAGCGTGCCTACGATCCAAGCAGTGTCGGACGACAAATTGCTGCGATCGCTGTTTCTGGTGATCGTCGTCCGCGGCTGGCAACCATAAAAGTACCAGCACTTGTCATTCATGGAGTGAACGATCCCTTGTTCGTCCCGGCATGTGGCGAGGATACGGCTTCTGCCATCCCGGGAGCCGAGCTAATGTTGATTGACGGCATGGGACACGACCTGCCGCACCAACTGTACAAAGTAACCGCTGATAGCATAGAGCGAACGGCTCATCGCAATTGACACACGCTTTCTGAATAGCAACCAGCCGGAGTACCGAGGTGCCCAATGGGGCGAGTAGGCACATTGGCGCAGCGCTGATCACGCTTGGCGCATACGACCCGGATGGAAGCAGCGGTGCTCTTGGAACGTTTGTTAAAGCAACTCCATTTCATCAATTAACGGGGCTTCCTAACAGAGCCTCCATTTGAACGTATATGTAGAAACGATCGAATAAGCGCCGGTTTCATGATAACATCGTGAGCTGGCGCTTTTTTTGTGGGGATTTTTCCAAACAGACGCGGTCAGATTCAGAAATGAATTATTCAAGTAACGGGCACATATGTCAGTTTAATCAAAATGCGGTCTCCTACCGACAGTTTGTCAAAATTTTAAAAAACGGTATTCTGATATCTCGACAGTAGTATTTGTTCACCATCCATAGGGAATGCGGGAATTCAAGCATAATGAGATCGTTCTGTTTTGGATGGAATTCCGCTCTACTGACCGTAGGAGTGAGGTACGATACATCTATTGTACGTTTTTCTTCCGAATTTACTGTTGTTGATGACTGCGTAATCAGCGCATTGGTTTCTTCAAGTTCTTTCTTTGAGTTAACCTGTTGTCTGGCATCCAAAATCAGAAAGCACGCTCCGACGATTAGCAAGATAATGGCAATAATTCTCCGCATGATCTCTCCTCCTGTGTTGCTACTTCTATTCTAATCGAGCGAGGCTGCCGCGTAATAAATCGTGCAGCCTCTATAAACGATTGGGCAACCTTTCCCGTTGCGTTAATGGAATATGAGGGGATTGGACGAGTCAGCTAAATGATTCGAAACATAACGCTTGTTTATAATCATTTTTCGGTTACTCAACAGTGGTGGTTCATTTTTATAAGAGAGTATTCGGCGATACATTACCCCATCCTTCAGTTTAAGGAAATGGGACATTGCCGGATAAAGGTTGGCTTCAATAATGGAAACATGACCTTGCCGATCGGTTGCAATGTCCAAGCCATAAATACGATGATTAGGGAACAATGGTCTTAATGTATCTGCGGAAAGAAGTGAAACCTTATCTATTTGAGTTTCCAATTCGGTAATAGGCAAATGTCTAATAGATGAACGTTGGATACCCGGCTTAAACCTAAGCAGTTGTCCATGACTCCGCGTATTGTTGGAAACAATATAACCTTTGCCCGCTACCTTGATTACCTTTCCCGTAACTACCCAGTCCGATGAATTTCTTTTCCGTTGAACAATGACTCTCATATCAAAGAGACGTTTATTTATAGTAGGACGGGTAATTCTTCGTTGAACCATATAAGCGGAAGACCCTATTTTACTTTTGATATAACGATAGGCATTCTTTTTTCCCCGTTTCATCGTTCTCATATTCTCGAAATGTATGATGTAGTTGTCATTCCCCAAATCCGAGACTTGGATAACTCCCCGTCCACGGCTCCCCCAAACTGGCTTAACCATGACATGCCTGTGTTTCTCAAGCAGGCTCCAAAGGGCTTGATTGCTCATTTTTCTGGTTTCCGGCAGGTAGGGAGCTAAGGATGCATTTTTTTTCATAAACAAATATTTAATCCATTTATTTCTTGTTCTTGTTCTCATGATTCTCCGCCTTTCTCATATTCGATATGCCGCCTAGATAATCTTCAAACAATTCCAAAAAAAACTCGATATCTTCGGACGTAATATCCCCGATATTGGCAATTCGGAACGTCTTTAGTTCCTCCAGCTTACCCGGATAAATCATAACACCTTTACTATAGAAAAAATCATGCATGGATTGGAAATCAAAATCTACATAGGGTTCACGAATGGATGTAATCATCTTGGAGTGATGCTCTTCGGGGACAATATAGGTTAAGCCCAGCCTTTTTAGACCGCTGATTAAAGTATTCCAGGATGCCACATATCTTTCATGACGTTTGGCCACACTCTCCTGCTTTAATTCCTCGATAGCCTGCCTAAGCGCATACAATATCTGTACCGGTGGTGTAAACCGCATCTGCAAATGTTCCGCAAAATATCGATATTGAGCGTACAAATTCAAATAATAACTTCTTGGTTTCCTGTCCTTCAAACTCTCTAGCTTACTTTTCTCCGCGATGACGAACGAAACGCCGGGCATTCCCTGCAGGTTCTTGTTCGAACTGGATGCTAAGAAGGAAATGTTCATCTCCTTCATGTCAATCGGAATGGCAGCAAACGAACTCATTGCATCCACGATCATGTCGATATGATTTTTTTTGCATAATAAACCAATTTCCTTTATCTTGTTCAGAAGGCCTGTCGTTGTCTCATGATGCACGACGGCAAGATGAGTTATCTTTCGACCAGAAGATTGGATGTAACGTTCTAAGTCAGCCAAATGAATCGCATCATCAAATGGACTTTTGAATTCCAAATAATCGATTCCAAAGACCGCCGCGATTTCGCACATTCGTTTTCCATAAGCGCCATTATTGATAATTACCATGGTTTCATTGCCGGGGACAGAACTGATCATCGATTCCACAGCTGCAGTTCCCGATCCGCCAAATAACACGGTCTGATAGCCACCCGGATCCGCAACCAAACAGGTAAGCTCTGTAGAAATATGCTCCATGATTTCGCCAAACTCGGCTTCGCGTGGGCATATATCCGGAACCACCTGTGACCATTTCACGCTTTCTGTAGTCGTTGCCGGACCTGGAGTAAGCAAAATATTTCTTTTTACGGTAGAACTCATGAGCCATCCACTTCCTTGATCTTTTCGTGATCGTTTCGGATAAATCGCTGTAGGCGTTCCTTTACTTCGTGAGGTTTTATGCCCGGGCGGGCAAGCTGATCCTTGGATTGCTTGGATATTTTCATATACAGGAAAGTTAGCCCTTTAGTCTCTTTCCATTCTTGCAAACAAACTTTCAGATCTTCGAGGTTATGGACATGGATCGACTTCGTGTAACCGCAGGAAGCAGCAATATTCACGAAATCAATATTATGGGATACCGTGCTTTGCCCGCCAGTCGATTCGTGGGCATTATTATCGAGAAGAATATGAATCATATTGTTGGGGTTATAATACCCGTTTGTCGCAAGGCTTCCCATGCGCATCAATAAAGAACCGTCTCCGTCAATCACGACAATATTCTTGTCAGGCTGACTCAGTGCAAGCCCAAGCCCGAAAGAGCTGACGCACCCCATCGAGCCAACCATGTACAGATTGTTGCTTGCATCTTCAATTTCATACAATTCCCGTCCTGTTTTGCCTGTGGTTGCAAGCTGAATCGTATCCCCGTCTTTCACCGAATTAATTGCAGCTAACGCCTCATGCCGCGCAGGCATCTGATTGTCCTTATGTGCATGCCGTATGATCTGATTTGAATGAATGGAGTTTTGTTGCTTTTTCAAAGGCTCTCTGTCAAAGGTTCCTTTCTTCACCACAAAGAAAAATGGCCGATTTCCGGTAATTTGCTCATTGGCCAGAATCAGTTGTTTTTTGGCCTCCTCCAAATCTTTGGAAAGATATTGCCATTCTACGTTCATCAATTCCAGCAGCTGCGTCGTGATCCTGCCCATAAGCTCATGTTGTGGCTCATCAGGAATCCCCGGCTCTCCGCGAAGGCTGACAAATCCAAGCAGCGGAATACGAAAAGGGTAGACAAGGGACGTTAGCGGTGAAACGGCGTTGGTTAGCCCTGAATTTTGCATAAGCACAGCGGATTTCTGCCCTCCAACATAAGCAGCAGATGCGATAGCAACGGCATCTCCTTCGTTAGCTGCTGCAACATAATCGAATTCGTTGATGGCGTAATTGATTAAATTTTTCAGGTAGGAGCACGGTACACCGCTGAAAAAATTAAATCCTAATTTTTGGAGTTCTTCTCCAAACTTCTTCGTGTCCATTATATCCCCTCATTAGATCTGATCTCCGACACCGGGAGATATTGTTGTTCTGCATCTTCTAGCTCTTCTGCTCCTTGAAGCCTGAAAACTTCCTCTAATGTTGCAACATCCTTTTCGATATGGGCAAGGCTCTCATCCTGATAAATTCTGCGGGATACTTGTTTCATGGCCTCAATGGATGATCGCAAATTATGGTTGGCCCAAATCACAAGACTAATCCCCGACTCACGAAACTTGACGGTTGGAGTCAAATAATACTTCGTAGGTACGATAACTACGGGCAATCTTCCCGCCCATTCCTTCATGAACGCCTCAATCTCCATGAAATCTGGCCTTTTGCTGTGTATGAGAACCGCGTCGGCGCCTGCCTTCCGGTATGCTTCCGCCCGCCGCAGCGTCTCTCCAAGTCCTCTCCCTGTAATAAAAGCTTCTACTCTGGCTACAACTACAAAATCATCGTCGGTTTGCGTATCTTTCATCGCCTTGATTTTACCGCAAAATTCTTCGATATCGGCCATCGGCTGTAATTGACCGTTTAAGAAGGAGTTCATTTTTGGAAATTGCTTATCTTCAATACAAACACCCGCAATATCTCGCTGTTCCAGCTTCTTAACCAATCGTCTTGCATTATTGAAGTTGCCGTATCCAGTATCCCCGTCCAGTAGAATCGGGATGGACGTTGCATCGCTCATGAATTCCAGGACATCTAGAACTTGGGTCCAGGAGGCTTCGTTATTGTCTCTTACTCCCATTGCCGCAGAGATTGATAATCCGCTAGCCCAAATCCCTTCAAATCCTGCCTCCTCTACAATTTTGGCAGACAGACCATTATGGGCCTCCATGATAAATTCTAGTTGGCCGGAGCTGATTAAGCGTCTAAGCTGCTTAGGTTTATTCATTGAACTTATCTCCTTCCCTTTAAATTAATTTTGTTGTTTTTTTCTTCGATCCTTCGTTTGTTATCCATAATGGTTTTGATCATTGTATGGTCAGGAAGTTGAGTGAACAATTGATGACCCGGATGTGAGTTCGCTTCAATGATCCACATGTGGCCGTTCTTGTCTAGGGCAAGATCAACTCCTAGTTCATGAATCGAATGCCATTTATTTACTGTGTTGGCAACGGTAATGGATAGTTGTTCTATTTTACGAAAACAGTTGGCAACTTTGATCTGGTTATTCTGAAAAAGGTTTAAAAGAACCTTTTGCAAGGATTCAGCGTGTCCTCCTTTTTGATAATTGGTCACAAATTTATGAGGTGCGGCTACACGGGCTGTCATACCCGAAATCCTCCATTTATCCTCTGGCTTCTGAAGGTATACACGGATATCAAAGATTTTCCCTTGATACTCCGCTATTCGCAGGCCTTTCTGCACTAAATAATGGTCCTTTGATTTCCGATATGAATGAATTGACTTTAAGACAGAATGAGCTCCAACGACCTTTCGACTTGGACCGCAACGAACCTCATATCCATTACGCAATCTCTTGACACGAATGATTCCGCTGCCTCCACTCCCGAAATTTGGTTTTATGAAAACAGATGAGTAGGTTTTCAGCATTCGTAATGTCCTTGAATCTGTCATCCAGTAAGTTTCGGGCAAATGTGGACGTAAGACAGGGTTAACTACCATCTCCTTATACTTCTTCATTTTTCCAATGGACATTGACATCCTCTTCTCATGTTGGGATACAGATACAAAGAGCATATTCATCTAAATGCCCTGCTGTATAGACTAATTTCCCATAAAGGAAAAATACAATCGCTATCGCCGGAATTTCATTTCGATAACAATCCAGAAAACAAAAAAAAGGCACCTATCACGGTGCGCTTAGTCGCGCCTACGGTTTACGTTAAGGGCGTGCGCCTTAACCGTAGGAGCCTGCTTTATTTTTTTAATTGGAATACCACAAACAAAACGCGAATTACAACGCTAAGGAAATAGTTGATATGCTCCCATCCTAATGGAGAAATATGTTTTATTAAATCTTCTCGTAAATCCTTTAAGTTGTTGACATTTTACAAAAGGAATAAATAGTAATCGTCTCTTTCATACCTATAACTTCTCCGGATTTTTCAATTATTCAAAGACAATCTTTATAGTTACACACCCTACCACAAGACCGTAAAAATACATATTGTGTGGACCTTTTGGGATTGGTGTAGATATGTAAAAATTTTAGCAAGGGGCGAATGCAGTATTTAACTATTTTAAGCTTATGGAAGGCTCTGTTGAAGATTGCTAAAATATAAAATCAAAGTGAGGAGATATGATGTATAGACCAATATGGGCTGAAATTAGCCTTAGTAATATTTCACATAATATTTGTGAATTTCGAAGAATAATACCTAACTCAACAAAAATAATGGCAGTAGTAAAAGCGAATGGTTATGGACATGGTGCTGTCGAGGTTTCCAAAAAAGCGATTGATAGTGGAGTGGATTATTTAGCGGTGGCTAGTTTAGAAGAAGCCATTGAAATACGAAAATCAGACATTCAAGCACCTATACTTATACTTGGATATACACCTCCTTCAGCATCGAATCTTGTTGTGTATTGGGATTTAACACAATCAATTTTTGATATGAAACATGCAGAATCTTTATCAAAGTCTGGGCAGATCTTAGGGAAAAAGGCAAAGGTTCACGTCAAGGTGGATACAGGAATGGGACGATTGGGACTGCAAGCAGAAGAAGCAAGTGATTTTATCGATATCGTTTCAAAATTGGAGGGGATCTATCTAGAAGGAGTATTCTCACATTTTGCTACCGCAGATGAAGCTGACAAATGGTATGCAGAAAAACAAAAGAAGCGATGGGAAAGTTTATTGGAAGAATTGGATCAACGAAAAGTTTCTATTCCCCTACTTCATATTGCAAATAGTGCTGCAACTATCGAAAATCCAAATATGACCTACGATATGGTTCGAATCGGAATTTCAATGTATGGTCTTTATCCATCCAAAGAGGTGAATAAGGCAAAGGTTAAGCTTAGACAAGTAATGCAGTTAAAAACAAAAGTCATCCATATCCAAACATTTGAGAAAGGGTATGGTATATCATATGGAGCAACTAAAATTGAAAGAGGTAAAGCAGTTATTGCAACTATTCCAATTGGGTATGGGGATGGATATTCGAGACAATTATCTGGTATGGCTTACGTTCTTATTCACGGACAAAAGGCTCCTGTTTTCGGTAGAATATGTATGGATTTTTGTATGATCGATGTAACTGATATTATGGGTGTAAATATTGGTGATGAGGTAGTAGTTTATGGAGGTCAAGGAAATCATTTTATATCATTAGATGATGTGGCAGATATGTTGGGAACTATATCATTTGAAGTTGCTTGTAACTTGAGTCAGAGAGTTCCTAGAATTTTCAAATAACAAGCTAAAGGCAGCCATTCAAAATAATTATCTTGATCTTGCTGGTTGTACACCTGATTCAACAAATCTGCCAGTTAGCACAACGCGGCTGTCGATCATGCCGACAGCCGCGTTTTAATTACTGTTATTTTTAAAGACTAAGAGCTGCACCTAGAATATTTTCTCCATACTCGAATCTTCCAGAGGGAAAGACTTATATCTTCTGAGCAATAAATTGTTTGAATCTTGCAAAATACTGCTCTGATGCTTCCCAGCGCCTAAGGTCCAAATAGGACAAGTCCTGCATGCCATATTGATTGGGCGGCTGATAATGCCGGGAAACATAAGTTCCATTGTCCAGTGTATAAAAATAATACGCTCCATCAGGAGTCTGGATCTCAATTCGAGCATGTAAGTAGTCTCCATCTTCGTCTGTACGCGCTTGACGGAAGGTGTAACATTTTGAGCCGTCCCAGAATCCGTCATTCTCCGCCTCTTCCAAAGATAATGCTTGAATTACAGGATACTGCAAAATGTCTTGCACATCCTGTACCTCAATCTTGCGCAAATAAAGCTCAGCCATATTAACGCAGGTCAGCAGCATCGTCCAGCAATCGCTAATCTCTGATAGTTCTTCCTGAGACTCTTCTGTAATGTCCTCCCACTCAGACCCTTCATCTACGGTTCTCCTCAACAAACCAACGGAATGATCTTTCTCCACCCAAATATAATAGTGATGCTGGTTATCTTTCATATAAACGCTGAGATCCCGTTGATCTCCGTCAGCATCAATATGCTCCTGCTGAACTTTGAAAAATACGCCGTCCTCCTGAAAATCAAAAGATGGCTTGTCATTCGGTATTAATATAGACTGAGTTAATTTCAATATATTTTCCTCATTGATCGTGTTACGGGTAAAATATAAATGAATTGCTTCCTTTTTCGTGAGCGATTCATCTATTTTTTTTAATGGGGAACTCCCTTCTTCAATAAGGGTCACTAGAGTGACAAAAGAAAAGCTAGAATCCTCCTCTTCCATATCCAGAAAAACTTCATCGACCAACACTTCATGAATGCCCACCGGAAGCTCCTGAAATACGCCGTCCCCCTCCCACACATTAACGATGCATGCGATTGATTTTTGCCCGCCTACTTTGAGGTTGTACTCGTCATCCTGAACTAAAACCGCAGCGCTGAGATCACCTTTAACGATCGTTTCCCCATGATTATAGGAACCGCACAATATTTCCTGAATCATCAGATTGCCCGAAACATAAATTTCCTGACCGCCTACAGCTATATTTTTTGCACTCAAATTACCGGTCACCATAAGCCCTATGGCGCCATCAGTTTCTTTATTATAGAGATTGTCTACGGTAAAATTTCCATCAATAAAAATGATGATTACCTCTTTTTGTTGCGGAAAAGGCTCCTCCCAATCCAGATTGAGAGAAGGCAGCGTCAAATCCCCTTCATAATAAGCTGCAAGTTGCTCGTCACTAAAATCCTGATAAAACTTCGCCCACCAAGAGCCTTCCGGAAACTTATCTGCAAGTTGACGAATAGGAATGAATTGGAAAGGGTTGCTCATGCATTGTTTTCCTTTCATTTTTAAGTTACCATTATTTTCCCATACGTAAAAATATAGGTCAATCTTAACTTTTTTATTTCCGCTCCCGCCGTGCCACCTTAATAGATTGTGAAGAACTAGGCGAATTCGTTATGTAGTGTGCCGTACAATAATTTGATACGGAATCTCTATCTTATCCTTAGATCTGTTCATTGTTAGATCAAAAGCTTGTTCTCCCACTTTCACTAATTGATGATCAACCGTTGATAAGCTCAACCCAATTCCAACAGGCTGGTTTTCTTGGCCGATAATCGCCAGATCCTCCGGGACTCTCAGCTGTAGGCTTCTCGCGTGCTGATAGATGCCTGACGCAACCTCGTCGCCGTTCGCGTAAACTGCAGTTGGTCTTGGATCTAAATGAAGCAGTTGTTGAGCAGCTCTTACCCCGTCATCAATACTGTAGCAGTCCCTGATATGGTATTCCGACGGCAGATCGCCAAAGATATTCTGATACGCTTTTATCGTCAGCTTCGTACTATTGCTCTCTTCTCCTCTTGCTGTTGTAAAAGCGACTTGGGAATGCCCTTTATCTTTTAACAATTGAAATGTATTTACATAAGATTCATATCGATCCATGTAAGCACAGCCAATCTCAGGATGATCCGAAAACTCGCAGGCCACGATTGTCCCATATTTGGTATATGGAAGAATTGCATCCCAAGTGTTCGAACGAGAGGTAATGATGATTCCATCCAGTAGTTTATTTTTCAGCATATTTAAGTAACTGAGCTCTTTATCCGGATCGTACTTGGTGGGCAGAATCACCACGGTATAATCAAGCTCAACCGATCGATTAAGTACGCCATGAAGCAATTGATCAAATGCTTGATTGTTGTTGTACGGCATGATCACACCGATACTTCTTGTTTCCTTGCGAATTAAATCGACAGCTAATCGGTTAGGGGTATAGTCCAGTTCATCAATCACACGTTGTACAGCTGCTCGCTTCAAATCCGACACGTAAGGATGTTGATTCAACACCCTTGAAACCGTCGATACGGACACGCCGGCACGCTTTGCGATTTCTTTAATGTTTGCCATCGTCACCTTCTCCTATTTCTACTTCTACCTTACATCTGGCCTTTGGATCGTGCCAAGCAAATCTATAATACTGAAAGCGACAAAAACCGCTGTTACGGGACTAACCAATACGATCAATATGGCCGATTGCGGTTGTCCGACTATCGATTAGTCACACTCCACGCGCCCTTTCTTCCTGCTAAGATTAAAGGCCATTCTTATCTGCGATTCCGTATTCCTTTCAATAGATAGTTCATCAGGTAGATTATTTTCACAAAAGAATTTAACTTCACTTGTTTCTGCACCTATAGCAGCTTGCCCACCAACAATTTCACACTGTATAAAGAGCTTATATACATGATAAGCTGAAGGAGGATGCGGGTGGAGTTTTTTGTCATGCACTGCTAACAGTCTTATAGCTCTCACATCAAACCCAGACTCCTCTTTTGCTTCCTTTACTGCTACTTCACTTGGAGATAGACCAATATCAGCCCACCCACCAGGTAGAGCCCACCTCCCGTCCATTTTTTCTCTTACCATGAGTATTTGATCATCTTTAAATATTACGGCTCTAATATCAACTTTGGGTGTGGCATAGCCAGTTTCATTTGCAAAAAGGTCTTTGATTAATTTCATTTCTGTACTTGTATACTTCGACATAATTTCTACGCTGATATCTCGTATCTGCTGAAATCTTTCTAAATCAAATGGATCTTTTGAGTAGGTTAACCCCGCTTGTGCTATAGACTGCAGATGCTTTGCCCATTCAAGCCACTTAACTTCCAATTTTACCACCTCAATATTAATGGTATCGCAAATTTAAAAGCAGGCGAATCGCCGAAAAGGATCTCCCCTTTGAACAATTACTATTTTAGGTTAAATCGAGGGTCTTTTCCATGGATGGTCAGAAAATCGGATCGGTCTGATCACTTTACACGGAATTCCGGCAGCAATAGAATTAGGGGGAATATCTTTAGTGACAACACTTCCTGCTCCGATAATACTATTTTTACCGATGGTCACACCCTGCGTAATCTTAACATCACCACCAAGCCATACATTGTCTTCCAGTATTATGGGTGCGGAATACACCCCTTTGTCTGCACGTTCATAAGGATCTTCAGCATGGTTTGCTGCATATAGTCCGGCTCTAGGACCGATATAGACATCGTTACCGATCTTTACTTCGTTACAGTCAAGAATGATCATGTCATGATTGATATAAACATCATTTCCGATAGAAATATTGAAACCAAATTCGCACCGGAAGTTGGATTCGATATACACATTTCCCCCAACTTCAGAAAATAACTCTCTCAAAATGGACATATCGTAATCATCATTGGTATTTACTTTATGATTGTACTTCCGACATCTTGATATCGCATGTGCTCTAAGTGCTGATACTTCTTTCCCAGCATCATCATACATTTCCCCAGAATTAATCATCTGCTTTATTTCTTCGATATTCATAAGCCCTCCTGATCATTGTCCAATTTCGCTCATCGTGAGAAGAATCATTCATTATTTAACTTTAATATAGTGTGTTTCTGTTTTACAAGATAAGATTATATCATCGAGCGGATGATAAAAAATGTACTTTATTCTCTATTCATATAACTATATTGCCAATTGCGAGGTTTCACATGATCTAGACTCCTTGCATCTGGACCATACGCTTTATGAAAAAATTCAACATGGTCAAAATGAGTTTCCTACCAATATGGCCTGAAGAGTCCTTTTGGTGCTTTTCCTGATATACATTTAAATTCTGAACTTCCGTACGATTGCAAAAAATGCTGCCTTTTATTCATTAGAATTACATGAACGAAGTTTCGCTGCAGGATATTTCAGTTTTTGCCAACATAAGTAAAAGTGAAACGTCCCGCTGCCTTCATTCGTTTTTGAATTGTTCACCTATAGAATATTTGTTACAGCATCGCATTGAGTCATCAAAACGCTTGTTATGCTATACCATACATAGCATCAAGAAATTTGCTTAGAATGTGGTTTTAATTCCTCTAGTTTATTTCATTACTAGAGAGTATAGAATAAAACTAGCTCATTCAAGCTGTTCTGAGAGTCGATCTGACGAAAACGCTTGAATAAGGACTGATATATATGTATGAAGGACGACCCTACAATCAACTTCAGACTCACAAGAACTTCAAGCCTGTAATTGATTTTGTGGTCGTCCAGCTCAGATTTTCTAAATTCATCAAGCCAATCTCAACGTATTCTAAATGAGTTGGTTTATAGTTGGGATTTATTGATTTATGGCTTACGTTGCCAGTTGCTCGATCACGATAGATGCACTTGTCACAGGCGTGCCGCCGCCTATTGCATTCAGAATCGTAACAGTACCCGTGTTATCGTTACGGTTTAATGTGAGAATTCCTCCTGCAGTAAGGAGCGCGACAACTTGCCCCTGATAAGTCTGGTTACCGGAACCCGAACCGTAATTACTGCAAGGGACAATTGCTGCCGTTGCTGGCCCTGCGCCATCCGGATCAAAAAATAAAGCAAATGCCGTGTTGCCTTCCCTCGGAAATACTTGCCAACTTATATTGTAGAAACCGGTTTGTAGGATATTGATATTGGTTGGAGATGTAAATGAAAGTCCTGGTCCAACAATAACAGAGTCCGTAGTCATAAATGATACGGCCTGCCCTTTCCCTCCTGGCGTTGGTGCCCCTGCAAGTGTCTGCTGTTCTGAACTACAGAGGAACATGAACGATGCTAGACCGCCAGGTGCTCCCGGTGTTCCCGGTGCTCCTGTTGCTCCCTGCGGCCCTTGTGGCCCCTGCGGTCCTTGTGGTCCTTGTGGTCCTTGTGGTCCTTGTGGCCCCTGTGGTCCTTGTGGCCCCTGTGGTCCTTGTGGCCCTCTCTCTCCTTGTTGTCCTTTTTCTCCTTGTTGTCCTTGTTGTCCTTGTTGTCCTTGCTGGCCTTGTGGGCCTTGTGGGCCTTGCGGTCCCTGAGGTCCTTGCGGTCCTTGAGGTCCTTGCGGTCCCTGAGGTCCCTGAGGTCCCTGAGGTCCAGTTGGCGCTACAACTTTGACTTTCGGCGGAGGGCAGCTAACTTGAACGATCTTTTTTATTACCTTCACTTTTCTTCTCTTTTTCTTTGAGGGGCAGAGAATTACCCTTCTCTTTTTGCAGTGCTCCTTATTCAGACAACTCAATGATCAACACCTCCTATTATGATTAGTCCAATGTATTCATGCTGAAGGTACTTGAGCTAGGTGAATATCTTTTTTTGTGGTAGGCTTTCGTATATTTATAGGAAAATAGGCAAAACCTCCCCAGCATGTCCCCTACTTTTATGAATCTATCAGGAACACTTCTCTATCTATCAGCATATAATGCTTGTTCGGATGTTTTGTTTACATCTTACCTTCATACAACCTATTTTTCCCCATATAATAAACAAAGTTGGCAACATAAAACCTCTCCCAAGTTCAACAAACTTAGAAGAGGCTATGTAGCGGCGTATATCGTTCAATTGTATTTCAATCATCACTTTGTATAAAATTCCTGCGGTTCTAGCGGCTTCAATCTTGTCGCTCGAACTAAACCGTTTGCCAGCAGAGGCGCAAATCGGGCCGCACTTGGCAGAAACTGCTGAACGGTAGGCTTGCTCATGAGCCATTGCAGCACGCTACCCCATCTTAAAGGGCTGGCGAATTCCTGCCGGATCGTTTGCGTATAGCGTTGTTCCCATTCCAGTAAAGAAATGCTTCCCCGCAAAAAACTGTCGGCGAGCGGAGCGCATAATGCAGCCGAGCGCAGCGCCATTGACATCCCGTCACCGCACAGAGGAGCGATCATCGCGGCAGCGTCGCCTAGCCGAGGTAGCCCGTCCCATGGCGCTGGCTTATGCTGGAGATAGACGGGAGCAATGGCAGCTTGAGTATCGTAGACGGGCACAGCTGTTGCAAGCCTCTCGGCGAGTCTTCGGTTGCGCTGAATCGCCGCTTCCAGAATGGACAACACCGATTTGCCCGCCTTCACAAATTCGCTACGGTTAAGCAGCGCCGCAGCATTCACGCTGCCATCCTCGACCGGACATAATCCTAAATATCCACCGTGGAAGAAATACATCTCAATCACCGGCTCCATTTTTAAACCGTTATAATGGGTTTTAACGCCAATGTAGGCTTTCTGGGACGAAGCGGCTGTATCCGGTCGACGTCCTGCATTCGTAATCCGCGAGTTCGCTCCCCAGGCAGCAATGACAGTCCTGGCATGGAACAGGTTCGTATCCGTTCCCTGCTTCGTTCGAACGGTATAACCTTTTCCATGCTGTTCAATTCCAGTAACCGTGGTCGATAGGTGCAGCTGTGCTCCAGCCTGCAACGCGGCTCGATGCAACGCCTCGTCCATCACGTATCGGCTAAGTCCCCAGGCAGCGCCAGGGATCGGAAGCTCGACTTCACCGCCCCGCTCGAAGATGATCTTAGCCCGTTCAATCCGCGACGGGAGAAGCGACACGACTGTCTCGGTTAATCCTAGAGCGTGCAGCGTGCTCTTGGCTTCTGGCGAAAGGAATTCCCCGCAAACTTTATGACGTGGGAAGGTCCGCCGGTCGATCAAGGCCGTCTCCCACTGCTTGTTCGCGAGTGCCTTAGTGATACAGCTTCCCGCGATGCCTCCACCGAGAACGACAACATCCACATTATGCTCCAACTCGATCAGCTCCGTCCGCTTAAATATGAATCAGGCTTACCGATCACGACTGCATAACGGAACAACGGCCTCCAGGAATACATGATCTGATTGATCCCCATCGCCTGCTTAAGGCGCTTCCAATCCTGCGAGCGAAAGCCTTTGGCCACAGACAAAGGGCCGTCATTTAAGATATACCTGTTCGATGAAATAGCCCGGGTCGCAAGCCATACCGCCGTCCAAGCGATCCAGTGTCGATGGATATCATTCACAACAACGCCAAGCCGGGCACCCCGTAGCATGCTTGCAACGGCATGGGGCAGCTCTTCCTCTGAAAAATGATGCAGAATCTGTGTGCCTGTCACAATATCCGTTCTCGCCTCAGGGAGCGCAAACAAATTGCCACGTATGACCTGAACGCGCGGCTCATCAAGGTACAATTGGCGCGCTTCGGCGCAAGCTTCTTCCGTCATATCGACCAGCGTGATCATCAAGGTAACGCCTTGCCGCGATGCCCACTGTAGAACGCGCCGATTCACATCACCGGAGCCCGCACCGACGTCTGTAATGGACAACTGCTTCGGCTTGCCCGCCTCTCGCCATAATTGCTTAATTCCGTAAAGCGTTGGTGCACTTGCCGCGAACAGGCGATTTAAGCGGCGAAGCACCCGTAGTGCCTCACGAAGCTCCTCACCGCCACTTGTGAAATCGTCCATGAGCTCAGCTCCCGATGCCCGCCGATACAGCTTAGGAAACATAATGTGCATTCTCTGAGCGGCGCTTAGATGGCACACTGGAAGCAACATAAGTAATTTTGATCATTTCAGCCGTCAAACCTGGGCCGAAGGCTAACGCGAGTCCGGATGCCCGCTCCGTACCTTGCTCCTGCAGCTGTTCCCTCATCTTCTTCATTACGAACAAAATGGTGGCGGAGGACACATTTCCAATGTCTCGCAGGACATCGAGACTTGGCGCAACCTGTTCATCCTTCAGACCATATCTCGATTGCAGCGCTTCGACAATTCCTTTGCCTCCCGGATGAATCGCCCATAATTCGGTATGCTCATCACCACCGAGATGCGCTACTTCAGCTGGAACATGATCTCTAATTAATCTCGGAATATTCGGGGACAGATATAGGTCAAACCCATCATTGCCGATTTCCCAAATCATTTCATCGGCGCCCCCAGGGAGCAGTACCGAACGTTCATCTCCAAGCTGATAAACATGCTGATGCTGCGAAGACGCCACGCCAATTACACAAGCCGAAGCTCCATCGCCGAAGAAAGAAGCGCCGAACAAAGCTTCCCGATCCCCGGAAGGCTGGATATGGAGAGTGCACAATTCCACGCACACAATCAATACGTTTGCCTTCGGATCTCCGGACACCAGCTGCTTCGACAAACATATCGCCTTCATCCCGGCAGCGCATCCGATGAAGGTGAGCGGGATTCGCATGACCGAAGGCACAAGTCCCAGCTCTCGAATCAAAGCCGCATCGATGCCCGGCAGGAATTGCCCGGTGCAGCTAACCGTGATCAGATGCGTGATCTGCTCGGCATCCATCTTCGCATCCGCTAAGGCCGCTCTCGCCGCAGATAAAGCGAGGGGGACGGATTCCCGCTTATAGACCGCCATTCGTTCTGCCGTCGACGGCACTTTCGATCGATCTTCTTGCGGCAGGTAACGGCATATCGATGCTTCTTGCAGCAGATCCGGCTCGCAGGTATACCGGCTCTCGACACCGCATTGCTTGAATATTCTTCTGGCCCAACGGGCTGAATCCGGGCTACTGCTCAGCGCGTCTACGATCCGGCGTGCCGTATCAGCCTGGTCCATGTGATAAGGCGGCAACGCGGTACCGATTCCTGTGATAGCAATCATTGGTCTTACAGCTGCCATAGCATCATTTCCTCCTTAATATACGTTAACGGCTTCAAATCTACAGTACTTTAAGTTCATTCCAAAGCCGTTCTCATCAGCTTACCCATCTTTTGGACATGACAAAACCCAGCCCGATTCGGACTGGGTTTTACCTAAAGTAGATATTTGGGTTTCCTCGGTTGGATCATTCATTGTGTTTTCTGCCAAGCTTCCTGATTTAATTCTCCATTTATTGCTGCCGCAGCTACAGCCCCTGATGCGGCTGCTGCAATGGATTGATGCATTAGTGAAGACGCGTCACCCGCTGCGTAAACGCCAGGGATACTGGATTTTCCAAATTCGTCGACGGCAATCACCCCCGTATCCGATATGCGGCAGCCAAGGGACTGCGGCAAATCCGTTCCCGGAACCAGTTCCGACTTGAAGAAGATTCCCGTGCACGGAATTTCTGTCCCATTCTCAAGAACAACATGGTTCACCATGCCCTCGTTAGATAAAATGGCGCGAATCGGCGTATCAAATAGCGGAATATGATGATCCCGCAATTCATCGCGTTCAGCCTCGCTCAATTCATCGGGGCCATTCGTGCAAACGACAAACCGCTTCGTCCACCCCGACAACAATGGAGCGAAATGCATGAGTGCCGCTCCTCTGCTAATGACAACCAGCAGCTCATCCCTTAATTCCCAACCATCGCAATACGGGCAAACAAACGCACTCTTTCCGTAGACCTCGGCCAATCCCGGAATCCCCAGCTTGCGATCCTTCATGCCTCCGGCAAACAGCAGCTTCTTGCTGGCGATCTTCTTCCCTGTGGCCGTCTCCAGCAAGAAGTATCCGTCCTCCCCCGAGATTGATACAACGGTATCTTCCGCCTGGGAAACCGACGGATAGACGCGCAGCTGCTCCTTCGCAATACGTCGGAATTCACTAGGGCTGATACCGTCCCGCGTCAAAAACCCGTGCGCCTCCCGGGTCACGGCATTACGAGGGCGTCCCTCATCAATGACAATCGTCTGCTTCCTGGCGCGTCCCAACATAAGTCCGGCGCTCAAGCCGGCGGGACCTCCTCCGATAATCGCTACATCCACTTTGTTCATAAATGTTTAACTCTCCTCGTTAGTATGTTATTCGATATTTATGGCTACCACATTATCTCCATGAAATCACTAAGGTTTAACGAGGTTCATTTTAGGTGGAATATACCCGAGTTGCCTGCCTATTTTTACAATTTGCCCTCTATGATGAAATTCGTGGGTGATGGTGTGCGTGAAAAGCCATAATTCGGTTAACTCTACACTGTCACTCTGCCAGGGTGCTTGAATGGTAGGATCCCATTTGTCTTTAAATTCATTCAGAAATTCATGAACCAGGGCATCCGTTTTCTTAAAAACTTCACGCATTTCCTGTACATTGTCAACGGATTCTGGTTTTATTTTGGGAAGTGATTTACCAAGGGCACGAATCCCCAACCATACCTGATAACAATCGGCTACATGTGCATGCAGACTGCGAATAGAATTTCCGCCTAATGATTCAACTTCTTTAACATAATCTGCGGGGGACAAAATTTCGCAATAACGAAATAGTGATTCCCTTGTGCGTTGAATCAAATCGTACTGGCTTTCGAATACATCCATCTTATCGCTCTCCTTTTAGTAATAAGGTTTAAAATCTTTCATCCGTAATAAATCAGTATTATGGATTTTAAAGATTGTTGTTATCCTTAATCAACTTAAAAAAAGAAGTATCAGATGACGATATTATGTTCCTTCACAAGATCAGACATTTTCTGATTTCTCAATTGTTCTTCCATCTTCTCTTCTGCTGATAACACCACCATTTGAATCGGGCATCCTGGTCCATGATTAAAACTGCAATCGAACAAGGAGGCCGAGCCTTCAATCGCATGGATAATATCTAGGAACGAAATATTTTCCCAATTTCGTTTGAGTCGATAACCGCCATTCACCCCCGTTATCGATTCGATCATGTCCGCCTTCACCAACTTGGTCAGTATTTTGGACAAATAGGTTGGCGACACCTTTTGTCGTTCAGCCAATTGCTGTACACCTATTGGTTTTTGGGCAGTCGCCGCAGTTAGAAAGAGCATCGTATGAAGAGCATAATCGGTAGCCTTGGAAAACTTCATTCATAATCACCTCAAACACAGACTTAATATATCTATATTAACTATTACGTTTCATAACGTCAAGGATAAGAAAAGCTGCGTATTTCTTGAAGAAGTGCGCAATTCTAATCTAAGGGTCGTAACTCTTCAACACGTTGATGCTCATGTTTACAGATACCTACTATGAAGCTTCCATGGGTCCGAGTAACATATGTCACTTCCCTACCTCTCACGTAGTAAGTGCGTTCTCTTTTTTTAGTTGGAATCATCAATCGAGATTCCCTTTAATAGCAGCTTGATTGCCTTGACATGCAGTGCTGCATATTCGTCCCCGCTTAGATTTGGCATCGTTAGACAGAGCTGCGTTGCTCCAGTCAATGTAGACATTACACCAAAACTCAACGTTTCGATATCTTCATTAATAAAAACGCCTTGGTCAAGCCCTGTTTGCAGCACTTGTCTTATTGCACAATAGGCTACTTCTGTGATCTCTCTCAATGTAGCCAATGATTCGGATTCGCTAGAAAGTGTTCTGGCATACTCTTCGAGTGCTTGGATTAATGGACTTTCACAATCTCTTCCGAATAAATCAGCCATTTCAAGCAACTGCTCGCTGGGAGACGTGGAATGCTCCATCGAACGAAGCCACTTTTGCGACATTTGTTCGGCATGCTGGGCAAGCAATTGGAGAAAGAGCACCTCTTTATTTTTAAAATGATGATACAAATTGCCTTTACTCATCTGTGTCGATGCACATAAGTCGTCCATTGTAGCTCGATCATAACCTTTTTCGATAAATAACAACTTGGCATGGTTTAAAATAATCGTTTTTGCTTCTTCTGCCGGCAATCGTCTTCTAGTCATAAAGCTCCTCCCGGAACCTTATGAACGGTTCCTTTTATACTTGAAAAATTGAAAAGCACCATATGAGATAACGATAGCAAAAATCCCAAAGAATGCAAACGGCATATCTAGCGTGTGGCGGTATACAATGCTTTGCAGCCCCATGTTTTCCAATGTCGAAGACCCATACCCCCAAATGGATGTATTAAAAATGTTCGTAGCAAAATGGATCCCGATGGGAGCAGCCAGACCATTGGTGTGGTAAGCAACGAATCCCAGAAAGAATGCCCCCAGCAGGTAATACAACGGTCCAAAAATCCCGTAGCTTAGCATTTCGGGGTTAAAACCATGGATCAGGGCAAAGGTTAGGGAAGTGACGAAGATGGACCAGAATACACCGCCTCTTAATGATCTGAACATACGGAACATGTAGCCTCTGAACAAAATCTCTTCAGCAGAGCTCTGAACCAAAATCAAAGGAGCGGTAACAATGAGTACACCTAACCAAGGAAGCGGATCAAAATGAAGCGTAAAAGCTTGAGAATGCACGCCTATATCGACAAGCAAATACAGGATAAGTGCAAATAAATACCATAGAAAATAAATTACAAACTTCCGGAAATCGGGCCTTTTACCTTCAAACAAAAATATTCTAAAAGGAATCTTGAAGAAATATCTGGTGATAATGAAGACTCCGAGAATCAGGAAAACAAAGGACAAATAAAGCGTGATTAGACTAGGTAATCCTGAGCGAGTAGCGGGAATCAAAGCATTAAGTAGATTTAACCATAATAAAGTGCCACCTTGCCAAATCAAAAAAATGACGATGAATCCTGCTAAAGATTTGATACTGAACCTTATCGGAGGTTGAAGACCATAACTTCTTTCCATGACATACACCCATTTCTTATTGTAATTACTGACCGCCTAGTCGGTAATTACAATATACATATCTAATATATGTCTGTCAATATTGAATAAAGATTTTGACACTTGTCCAACTTTGTCATAATTCTCCTGATGAAACACGGCATCAAGCGGCGCCGGCGATCGGATATCAGGGCTGTGATCGATACCCGTTAGAGTTGAGCAAAGGCAGCTGATCAAAGTGATCGCTGCCTTTGCTGTTCCATATTGCACTATCCGTTTTTCCATAAGTTAAAGATGGCTCATTTCCTTATCATACTACTTATCCAACTACAGATAATATTTTTCGATATGCCCTCTAGTTGGTTGCCATTAATGACTAAATCAGCAAAATTTTTAGTACGCAGTACAAATTCTATTTCTCTATGTTTTGCAGCATCTAGGTAATATGTTGCAACTTCCTCAAAATCCATGCCCCAAGTTTTCACATTTCTGCTTATCCTTCGATACATACGTTCATCTGAATCAAGATCAACAAAGATCTTTAAATCTAACATTTCTCTTATCTCTTCAAAGTAAAGTGTGAAAATGCCTTCTAAGATTACTACTTCAGGATGATTTTTAGTACTCAGTAAGTTGTTTATGTATTCCATTAACTTGTTATAGTCCAATGCATCTGGATGGTTAAAATCGTCGTATTCCACATTGGATACAGGCGATATCATC
Source organism: Paenibacillus lutimineralis (assembly GCF_003991425.1). NCBI lineage: Bacteria > Bacillati > Bacillota > Bacilli > Caryophanales > Paenibacillaceae > Paenibacillus > Paenibacillus lutimineralis. The sequence continues at coordinate 3,138,880 of NZ_CP034346.1, read as the reverse complement.
TTTGGCAAATCATTTTTATAGAAATCATCTGTTGAGATAACAGCTACTTGATAATCTTTAAGTTCTTTTACTAAAATTTCGCAGTAAGTTGATTTACCACTGCCCGAGCCGCCCGCAATTCCTAGAATAATAGGTGTCAATTTTACCAGCTCCTCTTCTGTATATAAAGCCTTCCTTAGCATAGTAATAATATTCCACCAACCGCAGGTAAATCCTTCAGATACCTTTATCTTTCATTAGTTTCCTCAGGGTATGACCACCTGTTAACTGAAAGAAAGATGGCTCTGTTTATAGAAAAGTCTAAAGAGTTACCAATTACTCCTTTAAGTTAACATAATATCTATTCTGTAAACTTCGTGTTTAATTTGTGCCTCATACAGCAGGCTTTAGCGAAAAAATCGCCTTGCCCCTCGGTTGAAGAGCAAAGCGATTTTAGTGGTATTCAGATCATAGATGCCTACCTTCGAGCAGTGTAATCAGCTTTTGCAATAATACAGGCTCTTCCTCCCGGAGTTCATTAATCCGAAGCCTCAGCCGTTTATACATTTCCTTATCTGCGCGGATCTCATGACGAATGTACTGATCCCTCAGTTTTAACATTCTATTGCTCATCTCCTTGTAGCCTTCCACTAGCTCTCCATCGTAAGGGATTATCCCCTCATCCACCAGAAATTCAATACGCTCACTCATCATTCTTTTATGCTCCCAGAGGACGTGAAGATGCCTCACATCATTACGGTCAACTAACCTGGTGTCGTTGTTCTCTACAGCATCGTAGTACATTTGCAAATAGTCGTATACCTTGATTCCGAAAGCCTCTTCCTCATCGGGATTATAATTGATCCGGTTTAGATGAGTCTCTCCGTTAAGGTAATCACGCAACTGATCGATCGCAGCCATTTTATCGAAAGGATAAGGAGAATGGGGTTCGTATTTGTAAAAATACGTATGATGATCAGACGTAAGGTTGTTTTTCAGGAGCTGTCTCATAGACTTGATAGCATCCACCAACTCCTGGAACGGGATCTGCAAATTGCGATATACTCCCGTATTGTCGAACATCGAAGCATCGAAGACACTTGCTTCCCAATCAAAACCATATAAAAACAGATGATGCGGAAACGGTTCTTTCTGATAAGATGCCGCTGGAGAGAGCTTCGCTTCATCCAAAAAAACGACACAATAATAGCCGTTGCGGATTTGATCTGCGAAGAATTTCGGCCAGGACTCTAATGCCAAACTCTCCAGAATCGTATAATTGACGGAGCATGTGAGAAGAAATGGATTGTTAAAGTTCAATTCGTTGGGCTTGCCCCGAAAAAAATCGATATAGTACTGTCTGCCGTGTTCCAGGAATTTTTTGTTACAGAATAATTGGATAAAATTACTGTAATACCACGGTATGGTCTCTTCGTGGGCGCTAGTAATCGAAAGCGTGTAGGCCCACCGCAAAAATCCTTTAAGTGGCGGATTCAAAACCGGAAGCTGAACTGCGTTCATCTGATTCTCCCCCTTCGAGCGAGTGGTTAGGAAGCTTCTAACTGCTTGCGCTGCTGTATTCCCTCACAGCCCGCTTCCAGAAGAGCCGTACGGCTGCGAAGAGCAGAAGCGAACCAGCCAGTGACAGTCCTACGTGAAGCCAACTGAGCTGTCCGAGCAGGAACATCGGTCCAAAATTTGTAATAAGAAACAGAGGAATGATGAAGGTGCCGATCCGACGGACCCATGCCGGATAAATATACATAGGAAAATTGTTGGCGTCCCAGACAGAATGTGCAATCTCTGACACAGAACCCGTCTGGACGAACCAGAAGGAAAGCAGCGCCGGGATGATCATCAAGCAGTATGTGATGACAATCGAGACTAGTAGCAGTAGCGCAAACCCTGCGAGTTGCGGGAACATAAGCGGAATAGCCATCGCATGCCAGCCGATTCCGATCATGACCAACCCGACCAGAATATCGGGGATCGGTAACGCCAGATCGACGTAACGCAAGGAAGCCATAAATTGAAGGGAAACCGGCTTTGTCAGCATTAAATCAAGCGATCCGTCTTTGATATACTCCGGAATTTTCATGAAATTTGTAAAAAATAGACCTACATAGATTCCGGTCACCACAGTATGCATGCCTATAAATAGGAGCAGTCCTTCTGGCGGTATACCCTCTACGTGAAGATCCGTGCGAAACACGACCAGCACATACAACAACTTGGCGATCAAATAGACGGATTCGACAATCAGGCTCATCATAAAATTGCCACGAAACTCCATCTGGGCGATGAGGCAATTTTTGATAAACATGCCGTACAGGCGCGCGTATTTTCTCATGGTTTTAAACATATGGAATGTCCGCTACCCCCCGACCGCCGAATATTTCTTCATGGAAACCCGCCACGTCAGACGGGAGAGTCCGAAGAACAGCAAAATCCATCCACATTGAATGAGTAGACCCTGATACATCCCCACCGCTTCCGTCTTGCCACTAAGGACATTGACTGGGAAATAGATCGTATATGGAAACGGCGTATACTCAAGCACCTTCACAACCGACTCCCCAAATATCTCTAACGGAAACATACCTCCGCTCAAAATATTGACAAGCAGACCTGTAATGACGAAAAAATAGGAGATTTCATGTAGATAAAAAGCACTGGCACAGATGCAATAGACGATAAGAAAGTTAAGCAGAAGCGCTCCCCAGAGTGTGAAGGTAAATACAACCAGACGTATCGCCTGGACTTCAAGCACCCCCCTGGTAGATGCGATCCAGATTATTCCGACGAGCAGCAAAGCTGTAATCCCGTAATAGATCACTTTCTGACCGAAAAAGGACGCCAGCCGATACCCGAAGTAGCTGACCGGTTTAATTAAATACTTATTAAGACCACCATTTTTGATATCATCTGCAATCTGTTGTTCAAACTGGGTAGAGATCAGCTTGGACACCAATCCCGCCAAGATGGTATACAGAATAATTTGTCCGTATGAATACGAGAACAGCGCCGACTGACCGGAATTGCGATACACCGCAGTCCAGATAAAATACTGGACAAGAATTGGAAATGCAGCCCCGATAAGACTGAGGAAGAAATGAAATCGGTATTCCATGGAATGCTGGACGCCCATCGAAAATATAGCCGTGTATAATTTACGCCTGTTCATCCGACAGATTCCTTGTGGTAGAGCATTGAAATGCTCTCCTCAATCGGCACATCTTCAATCGTCCAGTCAACAGTTGGAAACGAATCGAGCACTGCGCGCGATACTTCCTTCAATAGGTACTTAGGCAGCTCTAGAACGGCGTTGTATTCGTCTTCCATGACGACTTTCCCGAATTTGGCCAACTGCAGCGTGGCAACGGGTTCGGAGAACCGCAGCCTTATTATTTTCCGCTCGCCAAAAAGATCGTTGATTTTGTGAAGATCCCCGTCATAGAGAAGACTTCCTTCGTTAATGATGATCGTCCGTTTGCACAGATCCTCTACATCTTTCATGTAATGGCTCGTCAGCAAGATCGTTGCGCCGAATTGCTCATTATAGTATTTCAGAAACTCCCTGACCTTCTTTTGGGAGGGAAAATCAAGGCCGATCGTCGGCTCGTCAAGATAAAGCAACCGAGGCCGGTGGATTAGTGCCGCGATCAATTCCATTTTCATCCGTTCTCCCAGGGAAAGCCGGCGTACTTGTACGTTCAGAAGTTCCTGAACATCAAGCATTTCCGATAGTTCGTCAAGACTCCGTCGGTAAATATCATCTGCTACATCATAAATACATTTGTTCAAATAAATGGACTCAATAGCGGGAAGATCCCACCAAAGCTGGTTTTTCTGGCCCATCACAATGGAGAAAAGCCGTTTGAACTCATTTTTGCGCTCCCATGGCACATAGCCAAGGACATTAGCCTCCCCGCTTGTCGGATACAAAATGCCAGATAACATTTTGAGCGTCGTGGTCTTCCCTGCTCCGTTTGGTCCGAGAAATCCAACACACTCGCCGGGACCAATGTCGAAGGAAACGGATTTAACCGCTTCCTTCACCAGAGACTTTCGAGCAAATAAATTTTTTAGTGAGTTCCTAAGCCCTGCTTCTTTTCGATAATACACGAATGATTTGTGGAGCTCCCTCACACGGATATAGTCCATCTTAAAGTCCATCTCCGCTCCTCCTGAATGATCGCTTGTGTTGCTAGGACGGTTAAAGTTTAAACGCTTAAACTCCATTATTATATAGCAATACGCACTTCGAACAAATCGGCATCAGACCGCAGGCCAAAGTCTCTCGCTGTTTCCGGAGATCTTCGCCGTGAAATATATCCGCCACGCTCTCTTCGTACAAATTGCCAACACTAAATTCGGGGAAGAATTTACAAGGATTCACTTTGCCATCAGGCATCACGTCCATCCGATTCGAGATCGCGAAGCACTTCGTCCGGTTCATGGCTGTCTTCTCGCTGCCCCGAATAAATCCTTCCACCTCTTCAGGCTCTAGCGCCGGCTGATAGCGGATGCGTACATTCCATGCGCGGGAATTAACTCGCCTAAGTTCTTCAACCAGCGTGTCGAAATTGTCCGGTGAAATATGGAACGTAAAGGAGTGCCAGCTATTTTTATGGCCGTTCTCTAAGCGGGAGGCAAGGTGCGGGAAATGAGCATCGAAGTAGTTGTCCATTTTCTCTGCCGTATCGGAAGGAATATACCAAGGGAAGCAAAAGTATACGGAGTCAACTCCCATCTCTTCGAAAAATTCCATAAAGTTATAGAGTTGACTGACCATCTGGTCATTCACTGTCAGAGCTACGGAAACTTTGCCTTTGTACACGCCCTCCTTCTGCAAATCCAGCAACAGTTGTATCGCATGGATTACTTTCTTGAACGTGCCTTTGCCCCGAATCGCGTCATTCTCCTTCTCGAAACCTTCCAGGCTGACCAGCATGACCAGATTTTCCGACATCTTCAGAATGGAGTCTAGCTTCTGTTCAATGAGAATCGCGTTTGTACAAATGGTCGTATAGCGGTCTTCTCTAGCTAGCAGCTCCGCTAGTTCATCGAACTTGGAGTAGAACAGCGGCTCCCCGCCCCATAGAAATACGCGCGACTTGCGTTCTCTTGTCTCTTCTAGCAGCTTCTCCACGACGGGAATCTCGATTTCATCGTTTTTCACTTCTCTGGTAAAGTCATGATGAAAGCCGTCTGGATTCCATTCAAAACAGTGCTTGCAGCGCAAATTGCAGCCGTTATTGAGCTTGATTCCGATCTCGTAAGGCACGGGAGCCGCGTAAGTCGGATCTTCCCGGCGTTTCCTTCCTGTTTCCGCCAATGGAATCAGAGTTCTTTTCATATTGCTGAATGTCACTTGGTCAAACGCAACTGTTGTTTTCGGCTGCATAAGTATTCCTCCCCAAAATGGTTGATTTTTGATCGCTGCTCCAGCAAACGTCGGTAAATCCGCTCCAGATGATGCTTCGAAAAATCCTGGGCTTTCCATTCTGCAAACTGGATGCCAAAACCGCAGGATTCCCAATAGGCAGAATTATGAAGCTCATGGTCACCGAACGGCTCCAGCATGACAAAAGGGATTCCGTGTGACAGCGAGTCGTTGAGAGTCGCTCCACCTGGTTTGCTGATGATCGCTGCGCAATTACGCATCAGGTCTGTATATGCAGAGTAATCCTCGAACGGGAACTCTCTGAGAACGCCGCCTATACGGACATATCGGACCATGGGCGGAAACGTATGTCGCCCTAGCGCATCCCGGCTCCACGGATCCCATGAAGGCTTCGTACCAAAGTAGCGCGTTATACCATCGTCCTCATCCACCTCAGATGGATCATAGACGATCACATCAAGGCCGTAACCAAGTCTACGAAGTTCTGATATAGTACTTGCATAAGTCCCAATGCCCCAGCCGCCGCCATGAATCAGAATGCGTCCGGCACGCTGCGCGTAGGGTAGAGGCTCCACATCATCCGAAGCGATATAACTGCTCGGAGACAGCTTCGAAGACTCATATAACCAGACATTGTCGTATCCGGGGTATAACTGCTTGTGTACCTTAAACGATGGTGTGTCCCAAGCATCCAACCGGATCAGTTGGATATCCAGGGAGTCATCAGCTTCTTGTTTGTAGCGCTCCAATATAGGTATCCAAAAGCCGGTAAACACGACAAATCGAAAGACACCGGCCTGTTTCCAGCCATGCAGCAGTCTCAGGACCGCTTCCTCATCCAGCGAAGAGTCAACGGGCTTGGCCAGCTTATGCCCCATTCGAGCAACGGAGAAATCTGCATGAAACGCTTCTTTGGTCGAACGGATTTTGAGCCGAACTTCTTTGTGATACAAGTTTTCCAGAACATGAATGTCTGTACAGACATTTCTGCCTTGCAGGTAAGTGTACAGATGGATAGCTGGAATATATGCGCCGAGCGAATTTCCCGACGCCAGCAAGGTAACCGGGGATGAATTCATAGCAGCCTCCGAGTTCCAGATTTAGTTGTACACTTTCATGGATAAGTCGGCGAGCACCTGACGCAGGCTTTCGAGAAGTTCGCTACGGTGTTCGTCGTCACGGCCTACCACTGATACATACAGTCTTCCCTTCGGCATGACCTGCTTGATCTGTATACCATCAGCGATACGGCGACGGGTTAGAATCTCATTCACCATTACAGTATTGGACGAAAGAGGAACGATCCCGTATCTACCTGGGACTGTCAACAGAAGATCAGATTCACGTAGAATGTGCAGCAACCTCTCGAATGTGAAGCCTTCTGGAAGACCAAGAGACAAGAACGTAAGCCAGCTTTTACACCCGTATGAACCCCAGTGTTTATCAAGATAAGCGTTAAGCAGACCCATAGATTTGCGGGCGTTAATTTCCACAATAGGTACGACTTCACCGTCCTTAAGGATCATAGAGTCAAAACATACGAAGCCGTAGTAGCCGTCCTTCTCCAGAACTCGGAGCGCATTCTCCATCACATCAAAATAGCCTGCATTCTCCAACAAATGGATAAAAGCTTCATCTGCTTGGATAGACCCGCAGTAATTTTGCTGGTGGTTAATCATCCGCTGAATAGAAACGAGTTCCTTCTCGCCGCTTTCCCGGATGAACCAGTGCGAACTGAAATCCGTCTCTTTCTGGAGCAGGGGCTCTAGCAAGAATTGAGAGTGTAATCCGCTACTCTCCTGTTTATACAAGTGCGACGCTATCCTTCGCTGCATAGTCTCATTGTCGATAAGCAGATTTCCTTTACCCGAAACACCGAAGGGGTCCTTCAGTAAATAAGGCACACGCTTCAGAAGTGTACTTCCGGTCGCCTCCATCTCCGCTGCACTGTTCACCTCAGTGCCCCAGCACTTCGCACCGATTCTGGAAAGGAGCCGATTGTGGTATAACTTTGAGTTAACGCGTATAACCGTCTCAAGGTCTGGCAAAGAAGTAAACGTTCCGGCAGCTTGCAGATATGCTTCCGTATCCGCCGTAATGGCGTACGGAGACAGACACCCAGATCCTGCCCCCTGCGGTTGAAGAGGCAGGGCTTGATCAATCGCAAGTCTGAACATACAACGCTTGAAAACATCTGGTTCGGGTAACGGCTCATTCTGATCGTTCAAATCATAGTGATAACGGGTCCGAAAGGAAAACCCCAAATCGATCAGGTACTCATGCAGTACTGGATCGATTTTACATCGGCTGTAAAGCATACCGTCCGGCCCGCAGAACGGAAAGAGCAGCTCGTCCATGCAGAGGACAATCGACTCTCGGTCTTTGTCGGGCATAGCGGGCAGCCGGGCCAGATTTGGATCTCTCCAACGGGTTTCCGGATCGAAGGTCCCCATAACAGTTTTAGGAGTTACACTGGCTTTACTGGTTGACATCTTCGTACAACGGCTGCTCTTGCGGCTGGCAGCTCTTCAAAAAAGAGATAAAAGCATCAATCGAGTGGAGATGCTCATAATCGAATTGGTCATAGTCAATGACCACGTTCAACTGATCTTCGACTTTGAGCATAAACTGGATCATTTGCAAAGAATCGAGGCCTACATCATTGTTTAAATCCGTATTAAGGGAAAGAGAATGGCGGAGTTCCGGTTGGTCTTCTTTAATAGCACATAAAATGTCTACGATTTTATCGTACATCTCTACACTCCTTTTATTGGGATAATGTGTCAAGATACAACCGAGTATTTACTTTCACAATAATGCTCTGCAATTCAGTCGAATTTTCACTACCCCTCCTTTTTCTACCATTAGAATTATTATCCTTAATATGTTATTTTTTGTCAATATTTAATGCGATAAAAAATCTGCCTGACGATGCTACTGTAGACCTTCGATCGCAATCATTAACATCGTAATTATTCATATAATGAACTTGAAGAATAAGTAACCAAAGGTACCAATAAAAAAGTCGAACACGATTCGGATAGAATCATGTTCGACTTTCCTCTTTTTTCCGCTAATTTTCATCTATAAGAAATAAAACCCTATACTTTCCTATTATACCAAAATTATATATTTTGGAAGCGTTTTATCCCGTTTGCAATATTAAGAAATTCCTCATACTAATTTCCGCTTGCTTAATCTGTCTTCTTGTTGGACTCAGGGTTGTTATGCATGCGGCTGAACATCAGTTCATAGCTGTTATTTCCGTGGTACAGAGATCTTTTCACACGAGAGATGGTAGCTGTACTCGCTCCTGCATCCGATTCAATCTTACTGTACGTATTATTGTTATATAGCATTTTTGCAACTTGAAAACGTTGGACTAATGTCTTTATTTCATTAACAGTACATAGATCATCAAAGAAAGCATAGCACTCCTCTTTTGTCTCTAAAGTTAGGATGCCTTCTACAAATTCATCCAATGCTTTACCTTTTAATTCATCAATAAGCATTAATAGTCCCTCCTCGAGTCATGACAAGTTCCCTCTCTATGTATAACATAAGGCATAAGCATTCGACAAGTTTCGTCAAATGCCGTTTATCGTTATTTTATTGTGCGTCACCTCGAATAATTCTATTTTTATATCGCCAGCTTTCATATTCTACCGCAGAAAACGTGATTTTTATGTGATTTTTTTGTGATCATTTGAACAGTCATAATATCCTCTTTTGGATACATCACTATTCATATTAATAATTTTAAATCACCCACTAGCCAATGCCAGTGGGCTTATTCCTGTGAATTGCTTGAACTTATAAATATACACCCAAAATATCATCTATCCTAATCCACTGCCATTCCCCTGGAGTTGTGGCAAATTTGATCTCTCGACGATATGTTTGGATCACTGTCACGATGCCGCTGATCTCTACGTCCTCATATTCATCATACAATCGGAGCGTGATTCGCTTATGCTCATGAAACGATTCTGACAACACCAGCTGGATCTGCTCCAACTCTTGAACATCCAGGACCGGCCTTGTCTTCCTTGTTGCCTCCCGACTTTGACGTTTCATTGCTTCCTTATGTTCCGGCAAGATAAAGCTTCGCTCCCATATCCCCCCGTCATCAAGTAGGCCCGCCATAACTATTCCCCCTTAATACTTAGTCCAGTAATCTAAATTACTGGTTATTGTTGGCTTGGGTTTAGGCATAGATGTATCCCTCTCCCACCCCTCCAGGATGACAATGGTATCAAGTCGGGGATTGTCCGGCCAGAAGATATAATGCTGCTGGACCAACACATCCAGAGCGGATTTAATATCTCGGTATTGACGGCCTGTCGTGCGTTCTAACTCAGGCTTAGTCGGCATACGGTGCCTCTGTGATGAGAAGTTGAATAGAATTCGAAGCACTTTTCGTTCGAGATCACTTAACATGACATCATCTCCATATAAGAACATATGTTTGTATTATATGCCTTATGGATAATCTTGATCAATAGTAAAAATGCCCACCTACCAATCAAAGGCAAGCGGGAATTCTTTATTTTAGATTATTGAGTAATTATAATATCTGTAATAACTATTGAGGAGTTATAATTATGTGCGGACGCTTTACTATCACGGCCCCTATCGAGGACATAATGATACAGTACTACGTCGATAAAAATACAAATATAAACTATAAACCCATATATAACGCGGCCCCAATGCAGTATGTTCCTGCCATTGTTCAAGGTAAGGATGGAAATAGGCTAGGAGAGCTGCGCTGGGGGCTCGTCCCAAATTGGGCTAAAGATTCGAAAATCGGCAGCAAGATGATTAACGCTCGCGCCGAGACTATCATGGAAAAGCCTTCGTTCAATCGCCTGTTGTCATCCCGACGTTGTGTGATCCCATCTGATGGGTTTTATGAGTGGCAGCAGCGTAATGGATCGAAACAGCCTTATAGAATTACGTTGAAGGGTGAGAGCCTTTTTTCCTTTGCAGGCCTTTACGATATATGGGCGGACGCAGAAGGAAACAAGTTATCAACTTGCACGATAATCACCACTGAACCAAATAGCCTCATGGCCGAGATACACAATCGTATGCCGGTGATCCTTCGTCGGGAAGACCAATCAGAGTGGCTTGATCGTGGGAATACGGATGTATCATCGCTACTAAGACTATTACTTCCGTATGAAGCAGATAAGATGCGAGCCTACCCAGTGTCGTCCGCAGTTGGCAACGTAAGAAATAATTATGCGGAGTTGTTAAATGAAATAAGCCATTAAACCAATTTCATAAATGAAACAAGACCACTTAGGATTATCCATTGTGGTCTTGTTCGTATATTCTCTCTAATTTGGGCGAGTTGACTTGTTATTCAGCGAAAATATAGTTTAATCTAACCGACCTCGAAAGTTCAACGGTTGAATTACATGCCAAAAAACATATTTCTGCTGAAAGGAGCCCAGTTTTCTCCTCTATACCCAGTCATGCCTTCTAAGTTAACAAAACAAGGGAGTACAGTATACATTATACCAGGCATAGCATTTACCCTGAAACCCATGACATATCTCATCATGGAATTGTCAGCAGGTGTTATCATTGCCATATCGGGGCGTATTGCGTTCTCTGCTGTTAGTGCATCCGACATTCCTACGCTTGCGATACCAACAGGACCCATATTACTTCTAATCCAATAATTCGAAACATTTGTTGCTGACGCTAAATCAGTTCGTTTATCATATGACAATAAAATTTGATTCGAAGCAATTAGCCTTGCCTCCAAAAGAATTGGATGAGGTATCGTCTGTCGCTCCATTTCTAACCTCCACATTCTTAAGAACTAGTCGAATGACTAATTTCATTATATGTGGGGTCACCTGTATAAATTCACAAATAAACAACAGCAAGTCATTTCACTATGCTGCTCGTTAGTTCAACGCTGCCAAATTCGGTAGCTTAATAAGGATATTTCTAATCAATAATTAAAAAAAGCTCCGCCAACATTAGCCAACGGAGCTTTTTTTACCGATGTTTTCGGATTGCGCTGCGGTGTTTCCGCTAACGTAATTACATCATATCCTGATTTCTGGGAACAACCAAGTTAGAGTAATTAATATAGAAATGTCTTTGAAACGATAACAAGCAGAATGAAGAGTACTAAAATTGCCGCTGTTGATGTAAATAGTCCTCCTCCATAGCCACCATAGCCTACACCGCCAACTGCTTCGCCCATGTGTGCATACCTCCTTGAATTAAAGTACACACCATCTTATTCAATTCTTTGTAACAGAGATTGGACGTTATTCCCTTATGATAAAGTCTATTTAGTAGTTACTTTGGTATAACTGCCGTGACCTTTTGTCCAACGCGTTCATATGATGCTTTGTCAAAGAAAGGGGTGATGAGATGGGCGCCTATTATAACTGCATGCGATGCATGAACCAGAGAGTCCGCATTTGGACAAGAGACGGATGTATACACGAAGGAAGAATCGTAAGAGTGGATAGTGATAACGTGTACATGGAGACAGATCGAAGAGACGGATCTTTCGGAACTCGCAACTCCATTTTAACATTAAGCCTGTTCACGCTGCTCGCGATTGCCTTAATTTGATCTATTGAATCTCCTCGCCAAGAGGAGATTTTTTTGAAATCAAAACTGTGGCGGAGCCATTATCCGCCGACATAAGTACAGGTCTCCCGCTAGAATGTAGGCATTTTTGTGTCATTATCCTACAATGTGGGCACATATCTGGGTGATCTAAATTTAATGTAAGAGTTCCTTCCGGTTTTTTATATTGACCTCTTGCATCAGTATATATCACTATCCTCTCTAACTAGCGTATTTAAACGTACAACTCTCGCGAAGATACCGCTCGCCGCTGATCTTCACGCTATTTTTTGTTATATCCTCAATCTTCCCGCTTCCCACAAGCTCCCCCGCGATAAAAACTATGATAGGTAACCGATCCATCTGAGCGGTGTAAAAGTGTATGTCGGAGGTTAGCGGCTTCATGAAACGTGATTTTTGCCTCATTTTGATAAATAACTCCCTTGCTTATGTATACCGAAATTCTACCATATTTTTCAGATGATAGTGAGTCATCATTTATAAAGAAAAAAAGCCCACCAACCAAGGTCAGTGGGCTCCTCTGCGCGGCGGCGCGTCTGCACACGCATTTATGCAGTATCCTAATTATTGGACCCAGCAAGCCAATAGCTAGAGTAATTAAAAAATAAAGGCTCTTGAAATGATTACAAGCAATACGAACAGAACCAAAATCGCCCCAGTTGAACCCCATAATCCACCGCCACAGCTGAAACCTCTACCGCCATAGCCTTCGCCTACACCTTCTACACCGCCTAGACCTTCACATCCCATGCGCTTACCTCCTTGTATTTAAAGTACACACCATCCTATTCCATTTTCTATAAACTGTTTGGGCATCTTTCAATTAAATAGTCTATTTATTAGATACTTGTACTATAGGTTATACCCGCCGCTATCTGGCTTGGTTGGATTAGAAATAATCCCGAGCGTAGCCAACAATCCAAGCAGCACATCGGCCACGGTAAGTAGGTCCTGCTTCATTACATCGGTTAAGTCAAACAGTCCTGTCAAATGGCCAATAAGCTGCAAAAGCAATAACACCTGTGATACGATACTGACCCATAATGCGTAGTTACGCCATCTTTTCTTGTTCATCACTGCACGTCGCCTCCCTTCTGCTTCAGGAAGTTATTCCTCAGCCTATTAATCACAATGGCCGCCTCCTCCCGTGTGATCGGCGCTCCTGGACGACTACCATCAAAATAACCGTTTTCTGTAGCTTCCTTCCAGTCCTCAGCCGCCCATGAACTGACCTTGTTAATATCTCGCTTAGTCACCTTTGCTTCCTCCTTCTTTGGACCGTATTTATTTCTCAGCTCAGCCACGGAACCATCGAATTCATTCAAATCCACCTGTCCATTAATCCCGCCTACGATTCTCGAACCATTAGGCAGCTTGCCTCCGCTTTGACCGTCGCTATATTGCCAGAATGTCCAGCGAGTCCAACCGGATGCGTCAACAGGGGCTTGAGTGCTATATCTTGCAATCCAGAGAGGGTATTGGCTCAATCCGATGAAGTTGCCAATGAACGCCGGATAAGTGTAGAGGAGCGGCCTGACTCCAGTTAATCGTTCAATTTCACTTAGAAAAGCCTTTGCAACCGTAGTAGCTCCAGCCACGCTCAAGCTACCTGATTTCGATTCATAATCCAGTACCGGAGGGAGATCAAAGTCCACTGCAGCTGACTGGATTGCCTTATAGAACTTCTTGGCTGCAGCCTTAGCAGCATCTGCCGTAGTAACTGAGTTATCCAAATAATGATAAGCGCCAATCAAAAGACCGGCAGCTTTCGCCCCCTTAACGTTTTCAAGAAACTTCTTGTCAACGCTGTTCTGGGTGGCCTTGATAAAAGCAAAGGAGATCCCGCTAGCCGCTACTTTAGGCCAGTCTATTGTTCCGTTCCAGTGTGATACGTCGATCCCCTGTGCGTTGCCTGACTTACGTGCTTGCATGTTAAGCCCCTCCTTGCAATTTAATTACCGTTAAAATAGCTCCGACGACAATCGTAATGATCGACGCCGCAATAGTGCGCCACAACCACTTCTGGGCGTCCTCGATCTTGTCCAATCGGTGGTGAGCCGATTGCGCCGATGATAGAGCTTCTACTGCCGTTTCATTGGCCGTGATCGCTCTATCAAGCTTCTCGTCCATGTTGTCCACCTTCGTTTCTACTATCGCCAACCGTTGAATCACTTCAGTTTGTCCCCCGTCCATCCGCCTTCCCCCTTAAATCAAATAGCCCCCGGTATCCCGAGGGCATAAAAATAGCACGCTCCATGTTTGAGCGTGCTTTAAGCTGATGTTCCGTTAACGACTTCTGCTACTACTGTCCTAAGATTATACAGCGCTGGCACTTGTTCAATCTTGTATGTTCCTACCATGACCAGGCTGACCCAAACCTTAACCAATCCGCTGTTCTTATCGAATGTCATCGTCCATCACCTCCCACCGGGGCTGCGATCATCATCGTTAGCTCTGCAATTGCTTGCTTGTTCTCGATGTCGGCTGCCTTCAGCTCGTCCACCTCAACGCTTAACGGCTTGCGATATACTGGCTCCGTTGGCTCCGTCTCGCCCGGGCCTGGATAACTAAACTCCAACTCTAAAGTATCCAGATTAACCCGATAACTATTGCACTCCGCGAAGTCTCTAGTATACTGTCCGTACTCTAGCTGCAAGCAGCCTACTGTATCCGGTACCCGCTCAGCAAGCGCCTGGTATGCTGCAAAGTCTTCTTCTTGTGTGGTTTCGCGTACGCTTCCAGATCGTTCCCCTGTATCTACAAGAACATTACCTGTAGCTTTATCCCAATATATTTTTCTACCTACTTGCATTTTTATCCTCCTCTACTCAATGGCAAACCAATGATGCGATTTGTTACCGTCTTGAGTGGGCATCACATAATTAGGCCCAAGCAAAACATCTGAATTACAAATCATGTTACGATGCCCCGAATCTCCCAAATAATAATCAATCGAGATTCTTGCATTTGGATATTCTCTTGTTGGTAATGTTGTTGAGTATAATATACCGCCTGGCCGTGCATAGTCACTTGCAGACTTGCAAAAAATAAAAGAAGGAACAAAATCCAACCCAGATATGATTAATGTGTAATAATTGTTTGAATTATTATTTTCATAGTAATAAAACTTTTGCATGCTAATTGATGATGTCAGCAGACCGCTTGCATACTTCTTTCCTATTACAATCTGTCCAATCTTAGCAGCCAACTGGTCAAATGTATCGCTGCCTGATGCTGCTACCCCTTTGCCAGTAATAGCGGCAGCGATTGAAGACTTCCCATTACTGACATTTGTAAAAAGCTCATTGATTGCCTTTACTACGTTGCTCTTGTCGATTGTTTGCAAGGTTGAGAGATTACCTACCGCATTATCAACTGTGCTTTTGAGCGCGATCTCGTCCGCAGCTGAAGGGGCGGTAACCTTAGCACGTCCGGCACTGTCCTTAATCACAAGACGGCTTGTAGCTGATGTATCAATCTCTTGTAAAGTGATTCCTTTTGTCATATGTGTTCACCACCTCATAGTTTTATTGCTAACCAGCGGTATCCTACACCGGAATACTCAACTTCCATTAAAAAAATCCCTCCAGGTGCTATTGGCTCGGTTTGGACTACATAGCGAGCTGCGGGAGCGTTATAACTGGTACTCCCTCTAAATATCACCCGTCCAGTTCTACCGTTAGCTAAGTATTGCTCATTTATCACGAGTTGGATGTCGTTGTAGAACGTGTCTCCATTCCACTGAGTGGCGAAAACCAAATCAGGAGTGAACGCGAGGCCTGATATAGTGATTGACCCTTTATTGAAATATTCTTCTGATCTGAGCGTGCCATTTGCGTACATAGACGGGTTTAATGAACCTAGTACCCCGAATATATCAACTCCGGCCTTTATGTTTCCTGGAACAAGGTCGGCATCCCCCAATACCGTTATCGCGCTACTATAGTACCCGGCTGCTTTCGTTTGGTTACCTATGCCCGGCGTGATGGTACCGCCTGCGCCAAGATTGGGCATTGTGCCTGTTAAGTAATTGCCTGATACATTACTAAACGTCTTCCCTGCCAACACATCCCCAACTGCCGCATTACCAGTCGCTTTGATTACGGTGGCCATCTTACTAATAAGCGTGTCCCAACTATCCGAAGTGGACGCCGATACTCCTAGGGCAACGAGGGCGTCCACGACTTCCTTTTTTCGCTCATTGCCAGCTTGAAAAGCCTGATCTAGCTTATCCTGAAGTCCATCCACCCGATTGATGGGTACGCTGCCTGTAGCCAACACTGCGCCATTGATCGCGCCGTCCGGGCCGATAGGGACGTTTTTCAGGACGACCATCGTCACCTCAGACGTTGCGGCCACGCCAGATAGAAGAGTGATCTTTGCCCGCTGTGTGACCTGTCCAGCTCCATCACGGACGGTATTGGTCACGGTGTACTGAGATGCGTCCAAAACTGCCCGGTTAATCGCAACTAGCAAAGTGTCAGTGTTGGCGTCGAACAGATCGAGCGGAATCTCGAACACCTTCTGATTGTCGGCTGTAGCCGTCACTAACAACGGGTAGCTGACCAGCTTCGGGATGCCTGTCTCGGTGACCAGGCTAATCTGCTGATCAGTGTAGGACTTCGCCTGAAAGGCTGCATCCTTGACCGCCTTCGGGGTCGCTGCCCGATCTTCGGCGGCGCTGTCCGTTGCGCTGGAAAGTTGCACTTTACCTTTGACCGTCAGCGAAGCATCAGGAATATCGACTTGGCCCATTGCAGCATCAATCTTATCCCAGTTGTCATTAAGCATGGTCTTAATATTAAATGTGTCGTTTCCGTCTACAGTTGGGTCTTTTTTCAGCAACCCAAGGTTAGGAGTTTCACTTGCCAATCGGACCACCTCCTGCAAATTTACTTAATGGTATCTGTTCTATTTGGTTGAGCGTTATCACCCCATGAATGTCTCTAAGCAATAAGTAGCTGAATTCATACTCCACCTTCAAATGCGCCGGCTTAATCTCCTCGATGACCATCTTCAGATCATCTAGATTAGGTGGGACACCGATCGTATCCACGAACTTAATCGTGAAGCTCCACTCGGCAGGCTGAAATGATACATCAACGGTTCCGCCATCGTAAGCTTCGGCCACGTTCTTCACGAGCCGTCCGGAGAATTGTCCAGCCCCGCGCAGCTTGGATTCCACAACTGCACGGCGTTGCTCTATCGGTTTACCATTTTCAATAGCGATGCCGAGTTCCAATTCCCATCTGTCCAGTCCCCAAGTCGCTGTTCGGACGAAGAATTGATCTAGTGTTTCATTAAGTGCTTTGTAAAGTCCGTCTAGCTCCGCACCCTTAGAATTTAGATCTGCACGAATAACCCGTGAGTTCTCGTAATAAGCGGGCATATAAGAGAACATTTCTCTGCCCATGGGACTGCTTATATTAAGATCACTCATACACTTCCACCGCCCCAAGAACAGCAACCTGTCCCGGACTAATCTGAATATTAATATCTGACGCACCGTTAACCATTAAATCTGAATAGTCTATGATCGGCGGAATATCCAGCAGCACGGCAGCAATACGGGTAAACCTAACGAGAAGATCAACGAAAGCAAGCAGTTTCAAATAGGCAGTGACCCCGCTCTCAATCTGCGTTTTTACATCGTTAAGTGTTGCTCCAGCTGCAAGCGTGAGCTGCACAGATATATTAATAGGCACTTCTTCTGCAGCCATGATCGTCACGATCGGACCCGCAGGCGCTTGTCCTTCCCCTTGACCATCCATCGTAGGATCAATATACTCTTGTGCATTCTGGACGATCTCAGGACTTGCAGCACGCTTGTCCATGTCTAACAAGTAAATGCCAACCGTTCCGGGACCTTTCCAGAGCGGTGAGACCTGAACACCACCTACGCCCGGAACTTCATTAGCCCATTGGATGTATTGTGCCTTATTACCACTCGTTCCTTGGTTGCGTACTCGGGAATAGAATCGTTCAAGAAGTGACTCGTCCGACTCAATATCCGCCCCACCCGTGACGGGTTCAAGATTTGTCACAGCCGAGATCCCACTAATCGGTGTAGACATAACATCGATTACCCCAGCAGGAACATTCCCGGCTTTCCCCGGAACAACTGCTCGAATTGGTGCTACACCTACACCTTCATCATTCAATGTAACCTCGGCAGCTGTTACATACTCTATCGATGATTCGCCAGACACTTCATCTGCAGGCGTGGCCACCCCAGTCCCAACGGGTACAGTTTTGCCTGGTGTCCCTGTAAACTGCACATTCCCGACTGCAGCAACAGCAGCCCGCCGGGTCAATCCATGCTCAGCTACCCGTAGATCAAGATATTCCCCAAAAGCTGTACTTGCGAACCCCCGTTCAAGTACCTGTTGCGCCCAAATGGCAGCCTCGGATAATAAAAATGCAACCGGTGCCTGGGCATCCCAAATAAAAGAGCCCTCGGATTTATCGATATCTGTGGGCACTCGATCCAGCATGCGCTGCATAATTTCGTCTTCGGTTTGATTTTGTAGGAATAACGGTAGATTCGCCATTAGGTTTCCACCCTCCCTTCAATGGTATCAGTTTCCTCTCGAACGTTCTGTATTCTGCAAGTGAAATGGCAGCCGTCACCGGACCAGGCAAATGTAAACCCATCAACATTAGCCGTGCGCGGATCTACAGTTAATGTCTCAGTAACAATCCGCTGGATCTCACTCTCAATGACAGCTCGGCTGTATCCCTTGCCAATCAGATCGTCGAATTCTTCGCCGTGCCCCCTGGAATAGATCAGATGTCTATATCGCGGTGTTCGGATAGCCTTCTGGCACCACATTACCCAAGCTGCCGTTTCATCAGCTGCGGCTACCTTACGGGTTGGGGTCATTACAAAATCACCTGCAGTAAAATCAAACCGCCAACTTCGCCCAAACGGCACTTCTTCGTTTGACTCCACTTCACCCTGTTCAACTGTCCAATCTTCTTCTATACCCTCTGGAAATAGATTAGCCACCGCCATTCACCACCCTACACATAACAACAAAATCTGCGCCGCCGTTAGTCGGAATCACCAGAACACGTTCCCCAGGCATCAGTCCATCCGAAAGATTAACCCTGACCTCTTCGATCAAGGTCGGCTCAAAATCGAATCTTGTACGCTGCGATGGAGTTCCGACAGGCTCGTCCTCCGCATCGGGTTGAACGGTTGTCCCGATCAGCCAAAATGCCGGCAAATGAAGGGTTGTGAGAAAATCAGCTACCAGGTAATCCTGAATCTCATTCTTAAAATTATCGAGCTTCAGTCCCGTTTCCGTGATTGTGCCTAACTCAGCTGGAATACCAGAGAGGGCGGCGCCGGCGCTTTTCGTCATCTGGTCTCTTATTCCCCTTGCAATTGCTTGAAACGGATCAATATCAGCCATAGTTTAAGAAATACCTCCTTCTGACATACTCTTGTGATGCCAAATTGAGCGACATATGACCTGGTTCGCCCAGGTCGTGAATAACGCTTGTTACGATCAGATTCATTTTGTTATAGATCACAGCGTCGCCGGCACGAATAATATTGAGATCAGGGCCAGAAACGGTGAACGTCTCCTGCACGCCGCTAAGCATTGATTCTCCAAGTTTTTTGGCCGCCGCTGGCGTTTTAACGTCCTCATCCTGAACCATACGCTGCAAAGTACCGAATTTATCAGTCTGGCCAGTTGTGATGGCCAGTATTTTGCTAGGAAGCTCAACCTTCGAATCTGCTTTGACCTTCGGCTTTTTACCTTTTTTCTTCGATTTCTTATCAACTTTGCCACCGTACAACCGTCCTATTTCTTCAAGGGTCATGCCATCCGGAATTTCAACATTACCACTACCGGCTTTCTTTTTAGATTTCTTCTTCTCTTTCCGGTCTTCTGTCCCAATCACCTTGACCTTGGTGATTGTCCCATCAAGAGTACGGCTTTGAGTAGTCTCCTCGATGGCCTCCAAGACGTAAACATCCTTATTGCTTCCAACCCTAAATAGCTCGAGACCTGCCGGAGTCATCCGTGGAATGTACATATCCCCTCCGGATTTAACCGTCTCCTGCAGATCGGCATTGAGCATGTTGTAGATCGGGCGAGCACGGTAAACGGCCTTCTTAAGCTTCGTCTTGGTATCCGGCACCGTCGAAAGCTTAATCCCCCAATCAGAAGCATACTTCTTAAGCCGTTGGCTTGCCGTTTGCCCTGCAGGTAATAGATACTCATCCTCAGACTTGGCTAAGTAAATGGTGCGATCGTACACAGTCACTGTCATGTGTTTAGTCTCTCTGTTGGTACTATCACAATCCCATACAACACCTGGGTTTAGTAGATAGACCATACTGTTCTTACCATACGGGATACCGCTAACCCGGATGGGCTGACCAGGTTGCAAGTCTGGAAAATCGGAAGTGACCTTTAGCCGTATATCAGCCTGGTACGAAATTTGATCCAGGGAATCTTTCAGAGAGATGCTCTCGATCAACTCCCGTAAATAGTATTTATCCTGATAAACTACCTCGTAACTCATGTCGGCATCACCAGCTTCATTCCAGGCTTGATCTTGTTCGGATCTTTACCTATCGTCTTCTTATTCAAGTTATAGATTGCCTGCCACTTTGCACTGCTACCGAGCTCCATCTTGGCGATCTTCGATAGGCTATCTCCGGATTTAACCGTATAAGTCTTAGGAGTCTTTTTAGTATCGGTGCGAGACGTCGTTGATTTCTTAGCAGCTGTCGTTTTCGATGCTGAAGCAAGTTTGGTATGGACCTTCATCTGCCTCCACGTACGAGCTGTAAGGTCAAAGTATATGTCCCCCGGCTCGCCACCCTTAAATGTTGTATCATGGGCCGAGATAAGCACCAATACATTAACCGGAGTATCGGTAATGATCAACCTCACCGGTTGTTTGCTAGCCGTCATTTTCGTCAGCATCTGCATAGCGTCGATAGGGTCAGGTATGTCAGGACTATTACAATAACCCGAATCATGCTCAATAGGAAAAAAAGAAGAGAAGGTGATTTCCTTCACCCTCTCCCCACTTGGAAAATCGAACTCACCCAAAGATAGAATATTGACTGTTTCAATCCCCTTGCTACGAGCTATTTTTAATTCCTCTGGATTCACAGGAAATATGAATTCATTTCCCGCCGAATCAATCAAATGGATCTTCATTTAGGGAGTCGACCTCCTATTTAAGGTTAATTTCTGCGTTTAACATAGCCATTCTAACTTTATGTCCTACTTGACTCACGACTTCTTCAACAGGCAAGACCTCTTCCTTGGTCACATTCATATTGACGAGACCAGGCGACATAGTAATGTTTACCTCAATCTGCTGCTTCAGCTCATTTAGAGGATTGACTATTTGAGCGATCTGCTCTTCTGGAATTTGAATTGGCTGTGGTTCGTTCGTAGCTGTAGGAAACGCCTGCAGATTAGGAAGCAAGTCTTTATCGTAAGTCTGAACAGGTTTATATACATCCGGGAACTTGTTGAACTCGGAATTTGCAAACTCACTGATAGTCGGTTGCTTCGTCAACGATTCAGGTTGCCCAAAGATATCCGTCATGTCAACCCCGGCGATCTCGGTATTGGCTACCCAGTTCCAAAACTTCTTCTTGAAGTCATACCATTTAGGCTTGTCATTATCTACCCAGGCCCAATCGGTCGTTTCCTCAGGTTTAGGCAAATTAGAAGCAATAGACTCCTTACGTAGAGTGTTCTGTTCTCGTAATTCAGTGACTTTGTCCAGACCTTGATTCATTGCCTCGCCTGCAACTATTCCACCCCCAGCGGCCAAAAGTGCAGAACCGCCGTATATGGTTAAGGCTGATAACCCAAGTGCTCCTGCAGCAGTTTCAGCTGCGGTTGCTGCGGTTGCTGTACTCGCTACCGTGCTAGCAGCAGTCCCTGCTGCGGCAGTAGTTGCTGCTACTCTTGTTCCTGAAGGTAACAACTTTCCTAGCCATCCGAAGTTTTTAACAAACCAACCTACAACTGAACTAATACCCGCGATGGCCATAACATCAAAAACACCTGCTTTAATGGTGTTACCCCAAGAAGGATCTGTGAATGCGTCCTTGTTTATGTTTAATCCTGCTTCTCCAAGTCTTTTAAGAATCTCTCCAGGATCAAGTGCTTCGATAAAAGAAGAGAAAAAAGCCTTCCCA
The DNA here is from genome assembly GCF_003991425.1 of Paenibacillus lutimineralis. Classification (NCBI taxonomy): domain Bacteria; kingdom Bacillati; phylum Bacillota; class Bacilli; order Caryophanales; family Paenibacillaceae; genus Paenibacillus; species Paenibacillus lutimineralis. Next base: position 3,116,681 of record NZ_CP034346.1, on the reverse strand, counting down.
GCTCGTTTGCCAGCTTCAACATAAGGGTTCTCATTGACTATCTCATCACCGCTTGGTGAAAGCACTTCTAGTCCTCCCATAATCAGGCCATGAGCTCCGCCGCCAAGAATGTCTCCGATTTTCGACGCCATCTCAGTCAACTTGTTAGCACCTTCGCTAGCCAACCATTCTCCCAGCGGTTCCGTGATAATCTTATCCCATGCGATCTTGACTTTCCCGAAAAAATCTGCATTCTGAAAGGCAGGATCATTCGCAAGGTCGGTAAGAATCTTAAAGGCCCGTTGTCCCTTATCCAGGACAAAAGTAGACACATTCTTACCCGCGGCTTCGAACCATTCACCAATCGATGCAATGGTTTCCTTGTTTTCTCCACGCCATTCCCGAAACTTTTTAAGGGCTGGACCAAGAGCACTCTCGATACCATATCCCCAACGTTTGACTACGTTCTGAGTAAAGAAGGATTTTGTGCCAAGCAAGAGGTTTTGAAGGTTTCCGGACATGTCTTCCATCATGCCGTCAAATTTGCCAAAGGCTTGAGTGACGAGTGGCCATGTCTTGTCGATCTTCAATCCGGATTCGGCCAAGGCTTCAATGCCGGCTCTAGCATCCCCGCCGATTGCCCCCATCTCCTGCAAGCGTGAAGTCATTTCACCTACTGGACGACCTGATTTAAGAGCGTCGTAGAGTCGGCCAACCCAAAGGGCAACGTCACCGAATTCTTGCTTGGTTCCAGCTGCAATGTCACCGACCATCTTCAAGCCTTCGCCGGTAGAAAGTGCATTACCAGTAAAAACCTGCAGAACACGGGAAGCTTCATATATTTCTTCCCGCTTATAAGGAGTCTTCCCGGCAAAAGCTGTTAATTCCTGAACGCGCTGCGCCGCTGCTTCAGCACTTCCTAACATGACCTTAAATGCTGATGTTATGCCTTGCTCCTGCATAACCATGTCAAGTCCAACGGTAGTAACACCAGCAACACCACCACCAACACCTAACATTGCTAAAGGACTAGTCAGAGCGCTCGTGATTTTTTTGATTACTCCCGTTGCCATATCCTTAACTCTAACAACTATGTTATAAGGTTTACGAGCCATAGCGCTTAATGTGCTAGATACTTTATTGGCAGCTCCTGACACCTTGTCAACCAACTTAGCTTCTGGCTTGGCTTTTGTTTGGTTGATCCTCTCAACTCTGCTCTTGATTTTACTGGCTGGTGATGCCGTCTTATCAACGAGATCGACTTCCGGATTTGCCTGAGTAGTATCGAGCGTGGCCAACTTACTTATTACCTTTTTTGCCGGGGTTGCTGTCTTGTCGGCAAGAACCACTTCTGGGTTCGCGACCGTCTGATCCACTTCGGCTAGTTTAGAAATCACCTTTTTTGCCGGGGTCGATGTTTTATCGGTTAAGATTACCTCCGGTGCGATCTTGGTTTTGCCTAGTGCTGCCGTTCGACGTTCTGTCTGCTCCAGTAGCTTATCTAGGGCTCGTACCGTCCGCTCGGCTTCTTCCGCTCCCGATGTGCCAATGACAAGGTCTAGGCGATAAAACTCTTTGTTATCTGCCACGCTTACCACCTCTCCGATCTCCGGACGTAGCAGGTTTTGGTTTATTCAACATCTCAATTTCATGAAGCGTAAAAGCCATTAACAAGGTGCGCTCACCTTTAGGCAACGCCCAAAAAGCCCCGGGACGCAAATGATGCCGCACCCACATGTGATACAGCATCGTCGTCGTGCCCCCGGAGCGTATTAGTTTTTTATATCTGCAATGTCAACACCAAAGCCGGAAAGCTCCAGGACTTTATCACCTACAGCATCCAATTCTCCAGCCAGAAGCATCCGGCGAACAACTTCCTCGCCACCGGAAAGCTTCAAGCGACTCGTCAAACGATCGTCACCCCAGCCACTAAGCTCCAAGCCCTTGACTTCCAAAGTAGCGGTCGCTTCTTTTATCAAAGCAGCGTTGAACAGTTCACTATCAACTTTCTCGATAGCCTGCCCTTTAGTAGTCTTCCGGACCGTACAACGTTCACGGATAGCATCCACCTTGCTTGAAGTCAGCCCGCGAAGCGTAATACGCAAAGAAAGTCGCTTAATAAAAACAGTCTCTTCCGGCAGATTCGTCGCCGTCTCGAAGAGACTGTCCAGAATTTCCTGTTCATTCAATTGTTCGTTTGCCATTTTATATGTCCATCCTCTCAATTTTAAATTTCAATAGGGTCAAGCAGCTCGTAATCTTCAAATGTGAATGCCGTTTCCTCAGTTACTTCTTCACCCGCTGTCCAGTTTGCGAGCTGCACTCTATCTGGCATGCATCGGATTAAACGGACTCGCTCAAAACCATACGCTTCGGGGTCGTCAAGCTTGGAAATAATATCAAATTTACCAAAATCACGCTGAATCATTTTTGACGATACTTTGTACCCGCTAATGGTTCCAGTTCCTCGCTTAGCACCGATTTTAAACTGTACCCAGTTGTGACCAACCAAGTTAAGTTCCCGTTTATCAATCTCTACATTGGCTTCCAGGTGGTTGATGTTAGTCTGCCATTCCCCATCAATAAAAGCCTGGGCAAATGTGCCAAGTATCGCCCTGGTAGGATCCATTCCTGTCATTTCTGCCATTATGCCTCACTCCCTTCTATTCAACGTAAAATGTCCCGAAGATTTGTTCCATTACATCGGTCAGACGAGCGTTCCAGCGTAAGAATACCTGGTCAGGTTCCGGCTTCTTGGCCGGAGAAGAGCCATAGTAATCCGGATCAAGAAGAACGTCATACCCGGTCCCTTCAATAACATTACTCTGGGCCAACGTTCTCATATATTCCTTACAGGCGCCGATCAAAGCAAGTCGGCCTTCCTCCGTGTTGTTAACCTTACCGATATAGACATCTTCAGCCGTCCTCTGCAGATCGCCATTAATCGCATCCATGACCCTGATGGTCCGAATCTTCTTCCAGCTGTTATTCTGATCGACCTGTAAGGTCGTCAGTGTGTTCATTCCCCGTAGTACCTTGACCTTGCGGCCGTCGTGGATGAGCAAAAATACACCGCTACGAATAGCCTTCTCTTGCTCAGAACGCGTCCAGCGCCGAGTTACGTCATCAAATGGTGACTCGGCATATGTTGTGGATTGACTTAGAGATTGCCCTGCAATCAAACCAGCTACCCAGGCTGCTATCTGCGCCGAACTATACTCCTTATCCGCCAAAACTGCGCCAGAGCCCACATTGACGATGCCTTCGTGATTACAGCCCGCACTGCGGTTCACAGCCTTGCTGACTGCATCGGTAGCCGTATCCTCCGATGCCATACCGCCCAAAGTAGCGATTACACCCTTGCCCTCGCTGCGTACGCGTTTAACCCAGGCAACAACACTGGATCTCAATGCTGGCTCTGTTACCCCGTCAAGTGTTAGTACATGAAATTCTTGCCCTTCGAACGCGACGAGTGCGGCCACATAGTCGGCATTCGTGATGCCTTCTATACCGCTATCCCCACCAGTCAAGGATTGCCCCGATACATCGGTAAGTGTGCCATCTGCCACTTTGCTTGCCACAATCCATTTATTGCTTTCATCATCATTGATAGCAGCTAGCGCCGCCGTTACATCACCGTTACCGATCGCAAAGGTTCGAAGTAGTTTGGTGCCTTCATACAGCTTCAATTCCTTGGTACCACTTACCGCCAAGCTATCAGCGATCGTGACATTGAAATCATTGCCGCGGATACCAGGATACTTAGCAGTGAGTTTTAAAGCAGTCACTGAATCCGTATTGTTAACGGAAATGGTCGCTTCCGCTGCTGAATCCGAAGCAATCCGGTAAGCTAGCAACGTCTTCGGCCCACCCAAAAGGGTTAGGTAAAGCGTCGTAAATGCCGTAGCACCACCGTTCTCACCCTCGGAAAACATTTCTTTAATGGCGGCCTCGTCTGAAACCTCCACAAACTGCCCAACCGGACCCCAATGCGCTTTAACAGCAGCAACAACAATGCCGCGAGCTCCAGGCTGGATAGCAGTGCCAGCTGCAGCAACGAAATTCATGTACAGCCCTGGTAACACGGGCATATCTGTCGGACTCCAATTTCCTCCTGCCACTTAGTTCACCTTCCTTTTCAAAAACTGGTCAACAAGCCGTTTCACTTCGCTGACTGTAAATTCTACCTCGTTATGGCCATGCAGAGCCCCAATCACAACTTCCCCTCGAACAGAAAAAAGAGCCTCAGCATTTACCAGAAGCTCTACAACGGGGTACTTCGATTCGATTTTCTTATCTGGCTTTTCAGCCATAGTCATCACCTACTTAATATTTGGTTTGTAATTCACTGATCGGATCAGTGGAACCTCTTCTTGCGGGCGGGCGACTCTTCGAGATAGCGTCACTGTAATCTGCCCCTCTCGGAGCCCATCGGCCCCAATGTTCGCCTTGGGATCCACTACTGTCAGATAACGCCGATCGGCAAGATCGAATGGGATCTTAATGGCGCTGCCTAATGCCGCTACTAAGGAAAATACCGCCGAATGTTCCGGCTGCTTCTCATTCCCAAGGACATGAGCAGTAAATCGCTTAGTAACCTGGTAGCTAGAAAAAGCTAATGTCTTGATTTCAACGTTAGTCACTCTCCACATCACTGCAGGGCGTAAGTAGCCTAATGGCCAGAAACCGTTATAGATGTCCCAATCCGTCCCTAGAATACTCGAAGTCCATGCAGATAAGGCTGGCACCCAAGGATCGCTTGTGATCTGGCCATCAGTCCCTACTGGCTGCAAGGCCATGACGGCAAATTGCATGCCTCGAGTAATCGCATCCCATTCTTCGTCAACCACGTCCTGGCCAGCAGATCCGAGGTAAACGCAGGAAAAGACCTCGCCGGTTTCAGTTGTCAGCAATTGTTTGTCCAAGGCGGCGATTATCTTATCCGACAACGCATCCACCTTGCCAAAGGTAGACCGGGATACATATGGCCAGATCTCGACGATACGGCGGAAGCCGATCCACGGAGACTCTTCGCTATCATCCCCCTGAAGAACAATAGCATATGGCTTGGGGCTGCTCTCCTCTGCTGAATGTGGCTCAAAAACGTCCTTAAGTTCGGGAACGGCGGCGAGAAGTTTTTCACGAATAGTGTTTCTCATGGCGTCAACCACCATTTGATGAGTTTATCCCTCAATTTTATTTTGTACTTCTTCGCAGTCGGCAGAACAATTGGGCGTTTCTTTGTCCCAGGATGGTTAACTGATCTACCTAAAATTACGAATTTTCCATCCTTAGATAACTTAGGCAACTGCTTCGATTTATGATCATTCACCGGTCCGCGCTTATCCTTATTCCATGTTTCTATAGGGATAGCAAGAACTTTCTTATTTTTTGCTCTGATCTTATGTGGAGGCGTTCCTTCCTCCAAATAATTCCCGTACCTTACACCATGAGCTAAATATACAAGAACTTTTTCTTTATTCTTAATCTCAATCCCCGTGTGAAGAGCACCTCTCGCTCCAGATCCACCTAGTCGATCCTTCCATGGTGCGTTTAATTTCATGTACCCTTCTGCTTCCCTTGCCACATTGTCTGCAACAGCGTAAATCCCTGCCTGCTTCCTCTTCATGTACTCGATTGCGCCTTGACCAAAGTCGCCCATATCACTTCACCCTTTCGAGATCCGCTTGAAAACCAACAGTCAATCCCTGCACAACCTGCGGTTGCACGGAAACGACTTCGAACGTCTCGCCTAAAGCTTCGAAACGATCTGTTACATTGGGACCCGCTTTAATGTCAGCATGTTCGTCGGCCAGCAGGCTGTACATTTTATCAGTCTGCTTCGTGCCGGCCAGAACGGATATGTTCTGCGGTATCTGAGAGCGAGAGATAAAAATCCGGACGGTAACGGGAGGAAGATCCTTTTCGTTCTCCTCGTACCCGCCACCCTTCCGGATCTTCTCCTTGCGGTGGATGGTGATCGTCGTCGGGTTCTGCGATATATTCCAGGCAATGTGTTTACGTCGTGTAGCAACAAAGTCCGTTACTACCATCACAACACCTCCGGCGGACAGACGCGGATCATAAACCCTGATGCATCCTTACCAGCTGCATCAGCCTCCATATCGGAATATTGTTTGGACATAGCAAGCGCATGACTGAGCCGGTCTTTCAACGACGTTAGGTCGTATTTCTCAGTACCGCTGCTATAACCCTCAATGTCGCCCTGCAGGAGTCCGGCCTTTTCCATCCATCCGGCAGAAGCGGCGCCGTGTAGGCTGTCCGCCTCCGTCAGGAGTAGATCGATCTCGGCGTCAAGAAAATTGGTATTTGCTTCGGTGCCACCAGCCGGGATGGCTTCGTTAAGAAGCTTCCTCAAGCGGGCACGAAGCGCAATTGATGGTTCCATTTAATACACCGCCTTATGCTTTACCAGGCAAAGTGATCTCCTGGACGTTCTCTTCTACCGCTGCAAAGACCCCGCGCCATACATCACCAACGATCTGAGCTTCCACCAGACGGGTCAGGTCACCCATAGTCGCCTGGATCTGTAGAGCCTGTTTAATAAGCTCCTTAAATCCGCGTTTCGGACGGATCAGATAAGCCTTGCCGGCAGGTACGCCTGTGTAAACATAAGATTTCTTACCAACTGGCGCTTCCCATCCGTCATAAAAGATGATGTCTGAAATGCCTGACAAAGCCCGGTATGGGGTGGCCTGAATGTTAATACTGGACAAAGCATCAGCAATATCCTCCTGATCTGCTGAGTTAGCCAAAAGGATTGTTCCAGCACGCTTAGCTGTCCGTGCATCACGCAAAGCATTACGCAGAGTTTCACGAAGCGACAAGACAAAATGAGAGTTTGTAGCATTAGATAGTGCTTTTCCTTTCTCATCAACATATGCTGGAGAAGTCTTGTTAGCTGCCTTATAAGCGTACTTAATGATCGGTGCCAAATGTAAGTGGTTCAGCAACGCATTGTGAGCTTCTCCAAAAGCCTTATTGAGCACCTCAAAATTAAAAGTCTGGTTGAACAATTGAATTTCCTTTGTATACTCAAATCCAGCTGTATAACCTTTAATCCGAGCAATCGGACCCTCCTCTGCATTAAGGCTGCCGAATTTGACTTCTTCACCCTCCAAGTGTTCAAGGAAGATGACAGCCCCGTACATCGCCCATTTTGCTTCAAACTCCTTTGGGAAGTTCGGATCTGAGATAGTATCGTAGATAAGTTTATACAACAATGGAACCTCTTCGCGCCCCAACTCCACATCCAGGACAACCTTCTGCAACAGTTCCTTACGGACACTTTCGGATGTGAGCATCTCACCAATCGGCTTATCGAGCTCATACGTCTCCATTTCACCGTTAACGATCTTCTTGGTGACTTCCTCCTGTTTACCGTTCAACAAAAAAGGAACCGTAGTTTCAACGGTTCCTTGACGACGTGCGGCCTTAATCGATTCAGCACTATGAAATTTTGCCATCAGTTATTAGCCTCCTTATACTTGTGGTCCCAAAAGGAACCATATTACGTTTTTAGCGTCCTTGGGAGCAGTAACCCGACCAACGAGACGATTGTCTTCGTCAGTCTCAGTTAATTGACCAGCAGTAGCATCCCAATAAATTGATGTTCCGACAGCAAACGATTGAGTCTTATCGATTTGATCAGTCTCAAATTCAGCTTGTTCGATATTGAGAATGACTTCATCAGTTTGACCTTCTTCCGTCTTAACAGACTGCATTGCCGCGCCGAAAAAGCCTTCGATAAGATAAAATTGTTGTGCGACAATAGTCATCTTTTCAGGAATTGTAACGCGAACGGATTTACCATCAGAAATCTTGGCACGATTAAGTTGATGCACAGTACTTGGCACTGGTTGACCTTTGTAAGACATATGAATCCCTCCTCGAATTGATAAATTAGAACGATGCTCGTTTAACTCGTAGGTTTTTCGGAGCGCCTGTCTTGCTGCCTCCGCCCCCACCTGTACCAGCAGGCTTGTCCGTGTGAATGACATCTACCATCCCTTTAACAACTGGATCAGCCAAGAATGTATCCATTTCACCCGCGATTTGCTCCTTAGTTGCATCAGCAGCAATGCCTTTTGCATGGTAAGCCCACAGCTTGCCAAGAGTTGTTTCAGGATTCTGTAATTCCTTCCGGACTGACTCCGATGTCACCTTGCCTTCCATCATCTCACCAACAATCTTATCCCGTCCTGCGCCGGCCTCTTTGTCGGCAGCATCTTTCAAGGACTTAAACAAGGCCTCGACATCCATTTCGCCGCTGACACCAAGGATTTCAGTAGCCTTTGTGCTGATCTCCAGCGCCCGTTGAACCTCCTTGGCAAACTCCGGAGTCAACTCTGCAATGACTTGATCATTGGTAAGCCCCATCTCGCCAGCAAGCATACCAACTGTAATCGTCTTATTCTCATAACGTTTCTTAATTTCCGCAATCACTTGAGCCCATTCCACTTGCTCATCATCTCCCTTCATTTCTCCGGGTCCTGCCCCGTTTAAATCCCACATCTCACCGCTTGCAGCAACAATCCGTGTCGGCATCCCCATCCGGTCAAGCGGCGTCCAATCAATACTAAGAGGATCGTAGCCGACGACCTGCGTCTCGCCAGAAACATTTTTAAGAGCTGGCCGCCCGAAGATACTAACTTGCTTGATTCGTCCAGATCGAATAAACCGTTTGAGGTCTGGTTCTCTCTGGTCCACAATCCCACGGAAATAGGCTGCTTTTTCGGTCATCTTAGCGCCGATCCAATGGGTGGCCGGATCAATAAACTGATTGGATACGTCCTCCGGTTTCTGGTGCCCCTTGAAGCCGGCAAGCGTCCTCGTATTAACGGCATTAACGATGTCTTGCAATGACTTGTGAGTATAATTCCAACCCCGCTTCGACTTACCGACAGGAACCTCTACAACCACTTCCAGAGGATCACTGTCGCCCTGTTTGATCAAATCAACATCAACCCCAGGAGCGACGGGAATATCATTCACACTCATTTCTCCCGAAATGCCAGCAAACAAACGAAAAAGGCTACTTTCCTCCGCTGCCATCTCCCCGTAAATTTGTGAGCTCCACATTTTCACGTTCACCCCCTCTCCGGTAAAACCGACAAAAGAAAAGGCGCCATAATTAGGCGCCTACTCTTCATCATTATTATTTGTATCTTTGCCGCCATCCAGCAGTTGCAGCTTTTCCCTGGTCTGTTCCTTGCGCATCTCTCGGAGTTCTTCTTCAGTCGGCATTAACGGGATCTCAATTTCGATACCACCATCCATGGCCATACCTCCTAAAATAGCAATCTACGAATATATCATATATCACCATTAGCAGGAAATCTATGCCACTTCGGAATATACGTTCGTGTACCAATCTTCCAAATCCGGATGTGACTGCGGGTTCTTGGTCCATTCGTTCAAGCGCTTCATGAAGTCGTCTGTATCCTCATGAACGGAAATAAGAACACATAAACAGTTCGGATGCGCCGGCATTGGTGGCTCTTGACCAGGCGGCCAGACTCCCTTACCAAGCCCATGGTCGGCGTTGGCCAGATCGTCACATATATCTGGAACCGGATGTGAGCCGGAAAGAACCCATTTCATGCCCTTGTAACTCGGGCTGACGCTAGCTGCAGCAATCGTGCCTTCCCCAAATGCCGCAGCTGTCTCTGTCCGGACAAGGCGTAACGCTTCATAACTGATGTCCTGTGGTACCCTGTTACCGATCCGATCCATCATTTCAGGATAATCGACTGCTAAAGTCTTCTTGCCACGGCGCACGTACTTTTCAAGCTGCCGGGCCGTTTCGACTGGGTCCTCACCTGTAGCGACGCCGTCCTGTATGATCTCCGTCATAGCCTTTCGGTATTTTTCATCTTTATCCCATATCCGATCAGATAAGTGCAGTCCGCGCTCGGTTCGCGCCCAGCAGGCTTCAACCGCTTGATTGTTAGCTCGGAAGAATGCTCGTTTAACCGGCTTCTTGGCAAGTTTGGTCTTGCTGATATGCGACAGTGTTACTTCCATACTGTAAGTAGATCCAGCGTCGACCGCTTTGACGATATCACCTGTTAAGAGGTCAGTCAGAGCTTCACCTACACCATTCTCGCGCAATGACTCGCTTACAGCAGTCAAATACCTTATGTTCATCTGGCTGCCGGCGCCAAGTCGTTTCAACCGCCGGATCTCCTTGGCCACCTTGTCAGCTGCTCGGATGTATATACTTCGTACTGCCTGATCTTGGCGAAGTCGGAGATCGACGTACTTCTTGCGACCAGCGAGTGCAAACTTGGCATAAGGGCCTGCAATCAGTTTCAGCTGCTCGAGGATCTGCTGCGCAGATGGCAATTCTGCCATAGCTTACACCTCCAGTTCCTGCTTTTCTTCGTCCAGCCCTTCACCATCCTCTAAACGAGCGAGGAACAAGGAAGTTTGAACAATCCGCGATTTCTCACCCGGGACATCTTCATCATCCGTTTCGAAATCTTGCATAGTGTCGATCCAGGCTTTCAAGAAATCTACAGCTGCTTCTAAGCTGATGAAGCGACCAGCAAGCGCCTTGTCCAGTGCTTCGACGATCGTCTTGATCTCTGTGGCTACGTCCTTACTATCCCGTGGATCGATTGTTTCCCAGATCAGCTCCGTCTCATAGGTGGAAAAGGAGCTGTTCTCTGCCTGCGAGATCATGGCCAGGACCATCCGGCACATGAGTTGCCAACTATCCGTAAATGCCATGCGCTTCCGCTCGATCTTCTGAATAAATACCGGCATCTGCTCTTTGGTAGAAGCAAGCGACGAAGGCATATGAACGCCGAATACAAACTCAGGCGTTTCCGAAGCCGAGGCAATACAATAGAACACGAATTTAAGCAACGCCGTAGCATCACCTGTTGCTGACTTGGCCTCAATGAATGCTGCATCCTCTTCTGACTCCAGCAAGATTAACTCATGTCCATTCAGATTAATTGTTCCGCCATCCTTTGCAAACTTGGCCGGATCATTAACACCAAAATTATTACGAAGAAACGCTGCGACATCTTTAAGCTTCAGTTTCAAGCGCGGTGTGCTGTGCATTTTAGAACCTTGAACAGCATGAAGAAACACATCGTGGTAAATCTTAAAGAACGGTTCAACGGATTCGAGATCCGATTTACCATAGGCCATTGTTTCATCCGCTTCATTTTTAAAATGGACGATTGGAATGAAGCCCCATGGATTAGTAATCTCCCCCGCTACCAAATTTGGCGGCTGATCACCTTCTATTTCAATTATCCGGCGATCCTTGTTGATCCGCTGTTTAATAACAGCCCGTCGCTTTGCCCCAGAATCATCGGTCCAAGTACTAGTCGATTCGAGGATATACTCGATCGGTTCGCCAGTGATCGGGTCCAGGTTAATCCCTTTGACTTGCTCCGGTGGAATGATGTTATAGACGATCCGCTTGCGCTCTTCTGGATAGAGAGGGTTGTTGTTGTCCTCTCGAGTCAACCAGACGAAACAGTCAGCTTCTCGGATCGCGTTCAGATGTGTTCGCTGCATCCGACTACGATTTTGCTTAAAGAACTCCTGCAGGCGCTCTTGGGCATCAGCATCTGAACTCTTAACGTCCGGTAAACCCATGAATCCGACTGTTGAATTGATAATCTTTTTCGCAAAGCCAGCTCCAAGCTTATAGTCTTCAGCTGTGTTGTCATATAGCTTCCGGGCAAACTCATAGTTAACACGAGTTGTATTAAGCGTATATGTCCCGCCAATCGTGCCGCCGGTCAGGCTCCATCCAAGGCCGTTCATCATGTTTACAATTCCTCCGCGTAGCCTGGACATCTCGCCGCTGATCTTGCCCCATATTTTAGCCATATATTCTCCCTCCTCTCAGTAATCCAGCCGCAGCCGGATCAATAATCCTTCCGGTTTTTGCGAATGCCAAAACAAGCGCGTCCGCCCGGTCAGGTGATCGGAGGCCCCGCTTTTTCATTTCTTTCTTTGATTCAAGTTTTATTCTGCCTTTGCTAGTCACGGTGTATTTCCGTGTCGAGAGTTGGCCAATCAGATCCTCGTCGTTCGGAATTTGTATGTCCCCGGCCTGAAGCAAATCCCGAACGGTCGCCCAGGCTTCTGTCCCCCAATTGTCATAATGTTCATGATCGTCAGCTTTACCGCCGTTGTGACAGTCAACCACATCGATGTATAAGTCCTCTTCCCGGACAACTTCTCTAAGTCGATCCGTCACCCCACCCCCAACACCGTCATCATCAATCTTAATTGTGCAGCGCGGACGTCCGTATTTCGCCATGAGTTCCTTTGCCAAGTTAATTGCCCAACCGGTTGTCTCCATGGTGTCCTTCTTGGAATAAGACCGAATGAACGGAACAAGATTACCTATACGAGGAACAATTACCGTTACGTCATCACCGAATCGAGCGACGTCAACGCCAATTTCAATCTCGGCGGTATCTGGAATCGGTTGACTCCATTCCCCCGTGTCCTCGTCCAAAATCTTGACGTAAACTTCCCGGACTACAGCAGCTTCAGCCAACTCTAGCGGAATGAATGTGTCCGGCTCTGATCGTGGAAACTCTCCGTCAACCCGCACTCGTACAACGTCACTGTCCTTGCCATACTGTTTTTCAAGGCGCTCTATGTTCTTCCGATTGGTTCGCTTGCTGTCACGAGAAGAAACTTTATGAGTTCTGTAATCTCCTCTATTTTGATGATGTGACCGATAAAAATACCCGCTCGTTCGAGTCGGGTTTCCGCACATCAACAATTTATTTTCTGGACCTGATAATGTACCGTCGATTGCTTCCATGATCGGATCAGCAACACCGGAAGCTTCATCCACGATAAAAAGCATATAGTCCTCGTGAAAGCCCTGCATGTTTTCCGGCTTGGTAGCAGTTCTCGCCGTTGCAAACCAGCGTTCCTCATGGCCAATCATGTAAATCTTAGTTTTTGTCCATTTGAGCAGATTCTTCACCATTGACCCTTCAAGCCACTTGGCCACTTCCGCCCAAAGTACATCATGCAGCTGCTGTCGGGTCGGTGCAGTACAAACTACCTTCGGGTTAGGCCGACAACAAAGGAACCAGATGACAACCCAAGCTTCAAGTGAGGTTTTGCCGACACCCTGGCCAGACCGCACACTTACTAAAGGATGATAAGCAATATCATGAAGAACAGCAGCTTGCCATTCGTCTGGATCCGCCCGAAGAATATCCTCAACAAAAGCATTCGGGTCATCCCAATAGAGATCGATAAGGGCTACCAGGTCTGCCACAACATTATAAGGCTTAGCCATTAGCTTTCACCTTCGCTCTGCGGCGTTCCGCGATCTCCTTGAGAGCATCTGTCCAGCTGGCCGTTGCTCCCTCAGCTCCCTGTAGTTTCTGCAGCTCGATCTGCAGGATAGCCGTGCGAACCTGTTTCTCCTCATCGATAGCAATGAGCTTGTTCATCAATTCTATCGCCTTGATCTTCTGCCCTTGTACCCGAGTCAACGCTTCTTCGAGCTTTAAAATGTCGTCGAGCGGACGAAATTCTGTTTCCTCTATCTCAGATTCTACCATCTCGGTACGAGTGATCGGTATCGTCTTAGTAACGCCAGTCTTTTCGTCATGAACGGTCATGACATCCTTAACCGCCTTGAGTTCATTGAGGACACGCCGTTGTTTCTCTGTCAACCCGTTTATGAGTTTACCAATCCGCTGCAGCATACGACGTTCCCGAATCGTTAGCAATTTGATAGCTTCGTCAGCCTGCTGGATCGGATCGGTATCAACCTGGTCAACCAGCTCCTGCTCGTCCTCTTCAAGGGCATCCATCCAGATAGTTTCATATTCGCCGGTAGTTACCGCTTTTTTATTGCCTTTCGGCCCGCCGGGCCCACCATTATTCCCGAGAGCATTCTGATTGCCAGGAGGCGCACCACCGCGATTACCAACTGCGTTCTTGTTCCCCTTAGGAGCGCCGCGACGTGGAGCGTTCCCTTTCGATTCAGATGGAGCGCTCCCTTTCAGTTCTGCTTCCCAATTGTCTAAGGACTTCCATTTTCGGATCTTGCTATCACCAAATGAAAGAGCGGCGGCGATGTCCTTTAACCTCATCGTCCCGCCGCTCTCTATCCACATTTGCTTAGCCTTGTCCCGATCTGGACTGCGTTCTCTGGCCATTACATATATCACCACCTCCGGATTTATTTAATAGAGGAATTGTTTAGTGAAAAGTAGAATTACTTCATTAAATACTCAAACTTGAAAGGTGATTTTAATGCAAACGGATTATTTTCCTCCTGCTTTACACAAGACATCCTTTCATTGCCCTAACTGTGGAGTGCTCGCACATCAAAGATGGGGCAATGTAATGCACAACGTGCTTGGTCATGCCGATATGTTAAAGGGTTTTAATATATCCTACTGTACTCATTGTAGGGAGTATGCCATTTGGCAAGGGCATAGAATGGTGGTACCAGATGTACAAACAGCTCCAACTCCTCATGCTGACATGCCCGAAACCCTACTTGATGATTTTCAAGAAGCCAGAAGTATTGTCGACCTCTCTCCAAGAGGGGCAGCTGCCTTACTAAGACTTTGTCTTCAAAAACTCATGGTTGAACTAGGTGAACCAGGAAAAGATATCAACAAGGATATAGGTTCACTAGTAAGCAAAGGGCTACCAGAAGCAGTACAAAAAGCCCTAGATATTGTACGCGTTATTGGAAACGAATCTGTACATCCTGGCGAACTCGATTTAAGAGATGATCAAGAAACAGCATTACAACTCTTCGAACTTATAAACTTCATAATAGAAGAAAGAATTTCTCGTAATAAAAGAATAAGTGAACTGTTTGCTAAATTACCCGAAGGTAAAAGACAAGGTATCGAGGCAAGAGATAAGACGAGCTAATCAAAGCTCGTCTTTTTGCAGTTCAATATCTATTTCAATCAGTTTTTTCAGATCGTCTACCGTTTTAATCTCGATACGGCCGTCCTGAAAGTCCTTGACCCATTTCGCAATGCCAGCTTTAACGATCTTCCGGTATTGTGCTTTGCTTTCCAAAATTCCTTCC
The DNA here is from genome assembly GCF_003991425.1 of Paenibacillus lutimineralis. Classification (NCBI taxonomy): domain Bacteria; kingdom Bacillati; phylum Bacillota; class Bacilli; order Caryophanales; family Paenibacillaceae; genus Paenibacillus; species Paenibacillus lutimineralis. The sequence goes on along the minus strand of NZ_CP034346.1, from coordinate 3,101,617 downwards.
ATCACTGCGAGCTCATGCTGCAGCAGGATGTCATTGTCTTCAGGTGTTCTCATTGCTGTTCCCCTCGGCTTTCCGTTATGATGGAATGCGAGATAGCGGATGTCTGCAAAATGCCGCGCGCGGCGGGCCGCTATCTCAGCCGGGGGATACCCTGGATGAATGGGAGGACGTTCGCGCGTCCTCCTTTTTATTTTGGGTCAAGCCATTGAAGATGGATCTGCTCCGCAATCCGATGCATCATGATCGGCGGGACGCTCATTCCACATACATACTGGACATCAGCATCCATGAAATCATAGTCAGACGGAAAAGTCTGAATGTGAATTGCATCGGTATCACTGATATGTTCCGGCACATCATCACGTAGGAATACCGACGAACTGGCCAGCGTATTTGCGACCTTTTGGTCCTTAAGAAGAATAGTGTTGAAGTTGCTCACCTTTCCCTCTTCGCGTTCGGTTACGTCTCCCATGTTTAGATCAGGCGGGCGCTTCCTATGCCAACGTTGGAAGGTCCTGCTCTCCGGATTGATCGGTTTTCCACGTCCCTGACGAACCTCTCCATAAAGTATTGGCGGCTCATTGAATTCAAGCTTCAAACGCGGGAACTTCAGATCATTACGGGATGCAGCAAAGAATAGGCGCTCCCGCTTTTGGGGAACGCCCATCGTCGCACTATTGAGTAGAAATAGCTGCGGCCTGTAGCCGATCTCTCGGAGCCTGTACAAAACAAGACTGACAAAACCTCGTGCTTTGCCTATCAACATACCTTTGACATTCTCAGCCACGATCACCCGCGGCTGAAGCTTCTCGGCCACTTCTAAAAATTCAAAGAACAGATCGTCCAATTGCTGAACAGCCTGTCCCTCCCGGAAGGCATATTCCCCTCCCCATTTATCTTCACGTGCGCCGGCAGTTGAAAATACGCTACATGGCGGCGATCCATCCAAGATATCCAGATTAAATAACTCAGGCGGAAGATCCGCATCAGGAATGCTCTTGAACTCTTGTATGGGCATCAGGAACGGGTGAGACGGGTTGTGGTTCTTCCGGTAGATCTTCATCATCTGTGGATCTATTTCAACGTTTCCAAGGACCCTGTATCCAGCCAACTTGTAACCCATAGTAGAGCCGCCGCCGCACGAGAAACAGGAGAACACAGTCTTGCCATGATGCGGAATGCCAGCGAGATCAGACAGGCGCCAATCCCATGCCGGGAGAGTCATAACGTATCCTCCTTGTCAAATACAAACCCACAGCGCGGGCATTTGCAATCGAACTGTGATTCGTCGAACTCGGATACGTCCAGTTCCTTGTTGCTGAAATCGCCCAATTGATCCTCTGGCGGCTCAGTAAAGTCGGCTAGCAGTCTGTCGATCTCCGTATCATCAAACCCGGTAAGCCCCAGCTCAGCCCCCGCTGTCTGCAATTCATCCAGCAAAGCGGCCAACGCTTCTTCGTCCCAGTCGCCCGAAACCTTATTAAGAGCTAGATTAAGCAGCCGTTCCTGCTGATCGTCCAGGTTGACGACGGAAACGACTAACTCTGTGTGGCCAAGTTCATTCACCATGATCTTATACCGCTGATGCCCACCGACCATGTTGCCGGTTCGTTCATTCCAGACGATTGGCTCGACGTAACCGAATGATAGAATTGATTGTTTAAGCTTCTCGTACTCCGGATCGCCAGGCTGCAGATTGACACGAGGGTTATAAGCAGCTGCGTTAATCTGTTCGATCGGTATGATTCTGATGTCCACTATGGACGCCTCCTTTGTGTTGAGTTGGTTTTCGTATACGTAGATGCAAAAGAGGGCCGTACAGCTAAGCTGTGGCCCTCTCCAGACGTTTACAGATGTTGTTGTTGTAATCGGACACCAAGAACATATTAACTTGAAGTCGGATTGTATTCGTTATGTGAGCAGAAGAAAAAACATCAGTTAATTGCTGTTAATCATCATAATTTTGAAGGACATATTTCCCTAGAATACCTAATACGCCAGTCATTAAGACTAATGTCGAAATAATAAGTGGAACAGAATAGTTAATGATATCTATTTCCAATACATAGTAATACCCAACTAAGTTTAAGTAGAACGCACAAGACAACATAAGATAGACAGGAGCTTTACTTTGGACCCACTGTTTTCTTTGTGCATTTAGATATGGGGCATTTTTCTGCTTTTCCCAGTAAAACATATAAAGAATAAGGCACAGAATATAAACGGTAAATAGCACTAAAACTATTCCCGCACTAATTATCTGAATAATTGAAAAAAGTGACTTCCAATCTTCATACCCTAATTTTTTCGAGAAAAAAGCTAGGGTTTCTAAAAAATCACTATTCATTTCAGGCATATTCTTCCTGACATAAGCTAGCACCAGTAAGATAAAAGAACTGAAAATTAGAACCTTTGAGATACTTAGGTCTTTTAGTTCTTTCAAATTCGCAATAAAGTCAAACATATCAACTTCCCTCCTGTTTTCAAAATTCGACATCAGGAAGGATTTCCCTTCTTCACACACTGCTGCTTACTGCAAAACTGCTTCGTTCCGGTCCATGAACCCCATATACAACCTCTACACTTCCTCGGCTGCTTCGGTTCCGATCGTGGCTGCTGCAGCTTATTACGTTTCCCGGCCATGTATTCGCTCACCCCGATTTCTTGATGCCTCCGATCGACCGTATGTGACCTTGATTAACCATCGAAGGATTTTCATACAATCACGCTCCTGTGAAAATAAAAAAAGCCACTCCACGGAAGGAACGACTTCGAATTATATATGTAGTTCATTCAATGCAAAGAGATCCGCTGGATCATTGCGTCCTGAACGGCCGCCGCAAAAACGCTTCGCTCTTTGCTATAAAAGCATCTGTACTTAGTAACTAGATACTTATGACAAGACCATTTTAATGAGCTTTAGAAAATGAAGTCAAAATGTGTTTTGCTCGGGCTGCTGGACATAATCCATATCTTCTTTTGTTTGCTCTCATTTCCTCACTATTTCACTAACTAACCTAACTCTTCTTTATATACCGGCATTTCGGAAAACTGCTGCATCCGTAAAATTGGCCCTTTGAACTGTTCCGAAGCACAAGTTTGTTCCCACATCTCGGGCAAGTCAATTCGTCCACTGGTGTCGTGGCCATGACGGCTTTTGGTGCCGGCGCGGTCCCTGGGTTCATAGAAAGAATCATTTCAACCAATGCTTCACGATTAATCAGTCGAACCCGGTTTGACTTGGCCAAGTCATATGCTGCTGTGGTGAAATCGCTATTTGTGACGACCCAGGCCTCCGAAGCTCCATAATGAGCAATGGCCGCCTGTGCCTCCTGTACCGCTTTAATCCCGACGTTTTTACTATATCGTTTCGCCTGGACAACGGTCTTCTTGCCATTCTTCTGGATGAGCAGATCCGCGCCGTAGTCCCCCGTGGCTTTTGTCACTTCAGCCTTATACCCTTGAGCCCGGAATAAATGGCCTAGGTACTGCTCGAACTGCACACCCTCCATTTTATCGATGTCCGCGATTCCGGATCGTTTTAGACGCTCTGTTCTCTTGATACCAATCATAGTCAATATAGCGATGAATACAGCCACGGCCAGTACTGTAACAATAATGGTCACCTGAAACGACTTAGTTAGACCAAATGTCCCAAATATTGAAGCAAATAACACCAACCCTAAAAGCCCCTGAATAAACTCTTCTTGCTGCTTTGCCTTGCTCTTTCTTCTTGCCATCTCAAAAATCCCCCATCGAATACTGTTATACATTACATCTTTCGACAATTGGGACTATATTCCTGCATTGGAATAGAAAAGGCGAGAGAGTTACGCCCCGGTTCAATGCCGCATTCATGCAGCCGTGCGTGTCATCCCGCCTTTTTCTATGCTCCTAATGTATCATGGAAAATCCGTCATGTGGTGCTCAACTTAGGTTCAAGTTACGTTCATGTTGTGTTCATTTTAGGGCCAAAAATCCGTAATTTTTTTGTACTATTCAGCAGCCTTTTCCGCTTCACGACGTTTGTACTCAGCATCATCAATATCGAACTGTTTTTCAAACTCCACCATTTGCAACCAAAGAGCATGTTCATCAGCAGAAAATCCACCGTTATATTTAAGTCGGTCTTCCATATCAGCCTTCAGCATTAACATTTGATAAGGGGTCATTTTAAGACAATAGTTTCTCACCGTCTTCTCTCCTTCCTGTGCAATATGGGTCTACTACACATCAAAACTCCGCATCATCCTGCTCAAAGAATCCCATCAGTTTAAGTGAGTTGGCCATGCTTTTCGCGCCATCATCAATCTTCCGTCGAATAGTACTGTCACTCAGACTACGGCGAAAAAACAGCAGTGTTTCCTTGTACGAATATCCTTGAATGTACCTGTAATCAATTGCCTTCTTCTCGTCCTCGTCCTGGATGAGCGCCCAGGATCTCCGCAGTTGCGTGGTATAAAACTTGTATCGCTGATATACCCAGCGCTGCTTTTCAATCATAATCGTTGCATTTGCTGTCTTATCCGCATGCAGGTCTTCCTGGTCGATGCGACGTGCCACTTCTCCATCAATGGCCACCTGTCTCAATTCCTGTTCATATCCTTCAAAGTCCTTCATCAAAGAAATCATACTTGTATATTTACCGAGCAGGAATTTAGTGCGCTGGATCTCCTGCTCTGATGCCTTCGGAAAAAGTTCCCCCTGTTCCCATGCCATCGCCATTCCCCTCATTCCCCTTTATGCTATAATGTCAAGAGGAATGGTTTACCAACAGACCCCCGCGCCCGGCCAGGTTATGGGGGTCTTTGCTTTTCTATTCATTTGTAGCCTGAACCTTCATATTCATAGAAAATAGAACCTTTTTCATGCCCACATTTTGTACAGATAATATAAACCCTTTCCCCTTGGATATGATGAAACTTAGAGTTTTTCGTAAACGGCTTATAATCATGTTTGCAAAATAGGCGTTTAAACCAATGCTTCATGGATACCACCATCCCAATTCCATAATCCTTGTTGCCCTTTTGCTGGGATAGGTTCCGGCAGCATCCGGACATTATCCAGTTCCCAGGCATAGCGACCTTCATCGTACCACCCGAAGGCTTTCTCATTGTTGTAAATCCACTCTACCCTTGCATCAGTCGAATGAATAACATGTATACCATTGTCAGCTGTATTAAAAATAGTATGACTATCCAGCAACTCAGCCTTTGCCACTACTGCACCGGTCGGAAGATTGTCTGCTGTATATCCATGCCTAGCGAGTGCTGCCTTGATATCAGGCACCTCACATGCCGCCTTATCAATCTTCTTCCCGGCATGAATGGCGATCGCTCCACGGTGCTTAGTAGGCCAGCTCCGTGTTTCAAACTTCTTTTCCCTAAGTGCAATCAACGTCGCCCAAGGCTGGTGAATCGTAATTGCCTTCATTGTGCCTTGCCTCCAATCAGCTCCAAAGCTTTGTTCGCTATGCTCTTCATCGTGATTGCCGAGCTACCGATGATATTCATGCCAGCAATACGTACCAGGGCTTCCCGTAGCCGTGCTATCTCCGCATCCTTCTCTGCCATGGATTCATACCCAACGATCTGCAGCTCACGAGGACGGCTTCCCTTTTTGATATATCCCTTACGTACCAGAACTTCCAGCAATTGAAACGCCGTCGAAGCAGACTGATATTGCATATGATCGGCGATCTCTCGGACCGTCGGCGGATAACCGTTTTTAGAAACAAATGATTTTATGAATTGCAACGCCTCGGTTTGGCGCCGAGTTAGTGGTTTATTATGATTGTTCATTGTCAGCGATCCTCCTTCGAAGGACTATTTCCTCAGTTTCTTTCTTTCACCAATTTTTAGATATATGTCTGCCATAATTATGCCGGTCTTAGTTAGCTCAGCATCATCATGGAGCAAGCCCTTTTTATTCAAAACCGAAAGTTGGCTTTGTTTGATCATAATTAAATTATCCAGATCAATATTGCGTCTGTTCTGATCTGCAAAAAGAATTACATGGCCTTTCGGAATTGGACCATGTTTTTCTTCCCAGATAACCTTGTGCTTATGTCGCCATCTTTTGTTCCAAGGTCCTTCATCCGAAACTTTAATCAGCGTATACCCATCACGATCGATTCGCTCACTGCCCACGGGTTTGTAATTCAGCGCCTGCTGCCCTTTCTTAAATGAAGTTCGATTACCTCCGACATTGTACAATCCCTTTGTCCCTTTGTTTGCCGGAGTAGATCCTTTCAAGAAGCGACAATCCAATCCACTTACCAAACCATGATTTTTTTTATAAGTATTCATTTGCCTAGCTGTGATTTGGAGACTAAACTTTTTATTGACTAGATCCGCGAGATCTTCATTTAGTCGGCCGCTGACATTTCGTCTAATAAAGTCTTTTTGTTCTTGAGTGAACAATCCCTCATCACCAGTTATCCGTTTCCTTGGAACATTACTTTTTATCTTGTGATTAGCCTTAAAACTTTTAATTTGTCCCTCTGAGATATCAGTTCCAAACCTTGAATTAAACAAATCAGCAATCTCAGAGTTGTACCTACCTTGGGCAATCTCGTGAATATACTGTTTCTGCTCATCCGTCCAGCGATGCATTAGCTCCCACCTTCAAGCATCTTAGGAATCTTTGTATCTGCGTTCATACGGTCATCCGCAAGCTTTCTGGCTTCCAACACAAGAGAACCATTGGCAATAATTTGTGAGGCAACGCTCGTCACTGCCTTCGCTCTGTTGATTTCATCAGCCAGCTTTTCTCCAGTCATATCCTCATCGCTTAACCGCTCAAGTTGAGCAAATAAATGATTGTTCAAATCTCCCAAAGTGTTTTTCATTTCCCATCCCCCATAAGATCATATGTTCGGTTAAAGGGCCGCAAGGGGCCCTTCAATTTTTACCTTCTACAGTTTAAGCAGCTCCATTGTCCTTCATCATCTGTTTAACCTTGTCTTTATACTTCCGGTACTTGGTATTCAGTTGACTGCTCGGAATACCTAGTTCCTTAGACAAACCTAGCCATGTCGAACCATCACGGCGCTTCTTCAATAAGTCTGCGAAATCCAAATCAAATTCCGGAAATGATGGACGCTGATCAAGGATGTACTCCTCGAGTCGTTCCTTGCTGATTTCGATCTCTTCGCCAGCACTTTCATCCTCTACAGGAGTGACCTCCTTCTGATCGGATCCATTATCATTTGAAGAATGACCTTCTTCGAATGTCATTTCCCCTGACTCCTTGTATTTATCCATCTCACCGAGAATCTCTCTTTCATAATCATCCAGCTCGTTTCCCACAGGGTTCTCGCCATCCGGCTCTCCGGATTGTTCACCAACTTGATCATTATCTGTTTCCGCATCACTTTCAGGTGCAGTCCCATCTTCGGCGAACAATTCAGTTTGATTATCGTCCTTTTCCTCAGCTGGCCGCTCCACTGATGTAACCACACCTGAAGCATCTGCAGTAACTTGACGACCGCCAGTATAAGTCTTATACATATCTTCTTCCTCTTCATTAAAATCCCAGGCCATTTGTGGATCACCTAAGAAAACATTAACCTTTTCACCTTGGTTAGTACTAAGAAACATAAAATTCTCTTGAACTACTTTTAACGGAAGTGTCAGCTTAATTTCTACATCTGAATCACCAACTTTGATACCTTTGCCTATTGTTGCTGTAAATCTAGCGAAATTCTTTACCATACCCAATCACTTTCCCCTCATGATTTTTATGATAATTCCTTAATTTTTACTTCAATACGCGGTCTCGCACTGTATCTCTTCCGAGCAAACACTTCAACAACTTGACTGTCATCTCTCCAGATAACGCCTTTCAGCGCATCCTTGACCCCTTTTAGATAGTTATCTACATCCGGTTTTGTAGTTGGTTGTATTTGCCCTGCCTCAGCCATTGCCGCCCGCTTTTTGCTAAAGCTCTTTGGAGTTGATCGGTAAACCGTTAGCACCATCCCGACCGGTCCCTCCAGTGGCACCTCTGGAGCGTGCTCCGTTGCAGCCAGACGGACGTAATCTTTATAGTCCCGAGACTTAGCCGGATCATAAGCTTTAACGAACCCTCCGGCGGTGCTGAACTTCGGTCTTCCTTGTGCTACTGGTTCGCCATACACTGTGAATTGAATCATTCCGTTTCCCCTCTTCCTTCATGAATGCTGCGGGAAGCATATATAAATCCAGTACATATACTTCACCCAACAAGCGCCCATTGTCATCATGAATCAATTCCCATGGAGTGTCTTGAAAGAATGGATCAATGAGTTCTTCATTTCGCAATTCGATTGCCCCCGATCGTGAGGGTGAGTTCGAATTCTTCCATGCCCTCTTTAATCTCTGCCGGCGGTACCGTTGGAAACTTGTCCACTAACTCTGGCAAGTCTGGCCAGCGCCCAGATCGCATGTATGTGTGCCTCATATACTCGTACACACTCCATTTGCTCCACGGACTACTCATTATGCTCCCCGCCTGATGACTCGTTTTTTGAGACCACCTTTGCTAACCAATATCATCACTGTCGGTATGTCCTGTATAACTAACCAATTTTCAGGTACAAGCTTCCAGGCTTTCATTTCTGCCTTTTGTTTACGTGTAGGTCTTGTTGGTCGTGTTTGCTTCCCCATATCCTTTCCTCCCCTACGCCCAGCGGCGCTTATTAATATCCGTTACCTTCTTCTGAGGTGGTGGTTGTGGCCCCGGATCAGTATGAATCCGATCATAGTTAGCGAATTTATTAAATTGCTTCAAGAAGACTAGTTCGACCGTTCCAACCGGGCCGTTCCGTTGCTTGGCGATTATTATCTCGATAATGTTCTTCTTCTCAGCATCCTGGTTGTAGTAATCGTCCCGGTACAAGAAAGCAACGATATCGGCATCCTGTTCAATAGAGCCTGACTCCCGAAGATCGGACATCATCGGACGTTTGTCCTGGCGCTGCTCGACGCCGCGGCTGAGCTGAGATAATGCGATAACCGGCACTTCCAATTCTCGGGCGATCTGCTTCAAGGTACGTGAGATCTCAGAAACCTCCTGCTGCCGGTTCTCGGCTCCCCGCCCTTTGCTGGGTCCAGAGATCAGCTGCAGGTAGTCGATAACGATCATCCCCAACCCTTCCTGCTTTTTCAGGCGCCGGCATTTCGCCCGGATATCATGGACCGTGATGACTGCTGAATCATCAATGCGGATATTAGCCCTGCCAAGGACTCCTGCTGCATCCGCCATCTTAGTCCAATCATCCGCACCCATATCACCCATCCTGAGCTTGCTAGCATCGATATTCCCCTCTGCACTGACCATCCTGGTTACAAGTTGAGCTGCAGACATTTCCAAGCTGAATATTGCAACCGGCTCTGAAGATCGTGCAGCCACGTTCTGAGCAACATTCAGTGCAAAAGCCGTCTTCCCGACGGATGGACGAGCTGCGACGATGATAAGATCGCTCCTTTGAAGCCCCGCAGTGATTGCATCCAGATCCTTATATCCAGTTTGAAGACCCGTTACTTCGCCAGTCTTAAAGACTTCTGATTTGGTCTCGGTTGCTTCGATGACCTCCATCAACACATTGTCGATGCGCTTAAAATCCTGCGGTGGTGCTGCCTTATCCGTTAATTTAGCAGCCGACGTCTGCATGTCAGTCAGAAGTGCTTGAATATTTCCACCGGATGCAGCTGCGGCAATTTGAGACTGTGCCGACTGAATGATTTCTCGTAACAAGAATTTGTTTTGAACTGCGGAAACATAAGACTCGATATTCTCCGTCTTTGGAACCGCATGAGCCAACTTGGATAGATAGCTGACCCCGCCGATCTTCTCCAGCTCACCCCAATCCTGTAGACGTGATGTCAGAGTGACTAAGTCAATGGGCTCTCCTTCGTCAGCAAGCTCCACTATGCGCTCAAAGATGATCCGATTCTCATCGTTATAAAAAGCTTGCGATGTTAACGACTCCGCCTGCTCGTAAACCTCTGAATCTACCAAAACCGCTCCGATCACCGAACACTCAGCTGCTAAATCATGCGGCATCATCACCTCAAGATGACCGTCTAAGTTTTGCAAAGATATCCTCCTTCCAGCCAGGAGGTGGAGGACATGCCTGTTCCTGTGCTTTCTCCCGTGCTCTGAAATATTCATCCGTAGCAGCCTTCATCCGGTCCCGCTCGATCTGTTCACCCAGACTACCGCGGATCTCCGCTATGTTTGGCGGATACTTATTCGTCCGAATGTGCTCGTCCACGTTTCGCATAGCCACGTCAAAAGGAAAATCATGAAGGTATTTCATGTGTCGATCGATATTATCGTCGCTGACATCGAAGTTCGGGTAATTCTCTTTGATGACTATGAGCAATTCAATAACCTCTGCCCTGTCCACGTTTCCGCGCCTCCTCTGCTCTTCTGCGTAAATCCTCTAGCTCGCGTTGTTGCTTGGTCATTCGTTTGGGCTGTTCAGGCGGCGTATGAGTTGGCTTCATTTCATCTGGCTTGTCCAAAGCAGCCAGATGGTTCTGCCAGGCCTCCTCGATACCGTCCACGTAGTATAAAAAGCTCTTAGGCAGTTTAAACCTTGCCCCCTCACGAAGTCGCTTTGCCTCCAGAAGGCTCTCCATAGTTCGGATGGTAAAAGGGTTAGGCGTACCTCCGGCGACCATCTTACCCATGGCTATGCGTTCGTTTGGGGAAACGTGGATATCGAATTTCCCATGCAGTTTGCAATAAGCGTTTAAAAGCTCGAAAATTCCGTTAGCCTGAGAATCAGGATTTTCTTCCTCAAGCCAATCCGTAACAGTAATAGGAGTAGTAGTAAGATCTTTAATATCTTTTAGATCAGACATTTTTGTCCGATCACTGGCTAATTTCTGCTCATGATCGGACATTTTTGTCTGTTCACTGCTCGACTGATCGGACATATATGTCTTATCACTAACTTCATGATCAGACATTTTTGTCTGTTCACTTTCATGTGATCGGACATTTTTGTCCGTCCACTTCTTCGAATTTCGAACCGACAAGATCAACCCGCGTGCAGCCCTGGTAACTCGTATGTACTCGTGTTGCTCTAAGGTGTCCAACCAGCGACTAACGGTCTTGTCATTGACTCCGAAATACCCTGCTATCTCAGACAGTTTCATTGGCTTACCACCGAGGACAATGCCCCAGACCGTTTCCTCCTCCCTAAGCTCTTGTGTCGTGGAGCTGATGCACCAGAGGAAAAGCCATATCGCGCTGCCTATGTTCTTATAGTGTTCTGGCTCTAAAAGCCCTGAGTACATCGGAAAAGGGTAACTGCCTTCGGGCATATGCTTCATCCCCTTACATACATCAATCTCGAACGATTTTTACGAAAGTTCCTTCTACACCTTTTTCGGTGGCTGCCATTTGAAGCCCATCCGTAAGTGATTCAATTATTGTGCCTAACATCGGACCATATCCCATAGGCTTGAGGTCAAAACCGATTAACGATCCAAGGGTGTAAGCAATAGATGTTATAAAGTGGGCATGTTGTTCAATACCCGCCTTCTTTGCCTCCTCGTTCTTTTCGGTAAGAAATTTAACGATTTCTGTTGTTTGTGCTAATTTTTCTTCCTTCGTCATTACGCTCATATCACACGCTCCCTCATTATTTTTTCCTTCCAGGCTTTGTCTCCCAGACAGCGGCTTGGAGTTACTTCGAAGTGCCTGCGTCCCTGGACGAATGAAACAAATCTATTTGAACTGCGCTCATAATACATTCCATTTAGTAGAGGGCTTCGCACTGGCTGTTTGAAAGATTTCTCTGCAGGCTGTTCTAGATCAAACAAATCTAGTTGAACAACGCTCTTATCCATGCTCACGTCCCCCTATCGTCTCTAAGAAATACAATCGGATACTTAACCTTTACAACCGTCCATCCAGGATACCTAAGAGCGAAATATGCCCGAGTCTCCTGTTTGAACATCTCTTCGTCAACACGCATGAGCTTCCAAATCTGGTCGCCCATCATACTTCGCAACAGTGGCCGACCGAACTCATCATTCACGCCACAAGCACTTCCACGCCACCGTCTGCATTTTCGAACCTTATGACCTGGTCAAATGCAGCCTGAGCATCCTCAATATGCGTGATAACAAGGACCCTCTTAAATCGATTGGCCACAGATTTGATAGATTCGAGTACAAGCGCACGGTGCTCCGCGTCCTGACTGCCAAGACCTTCGTCGATCGTTAGCCATTCGACCTTACTGCCGGCTCGTTGTGCAAGTAATTCGGCTAGCGCGAAGCGGATGGCGTAATCGATACGGAGCTGCTCGCCTCCGCTGAAAGTCTCATACGGTCTTTCAGAAGACCAGTCGCCGATCATTATATCTAGCGTTTCGGCGACCCCGTCGCGGGATTTGAGTTCTCGCTGCGTTTCAAAGCGGACGTAATGCTTGCCCTTCGACATCTGTCCGAGTATCTCATTGGCGATGCGTTCGAGCTGTGGCACGGCGTTTTCGATAATGAGCGCTGGGATCCCGTCGCGTCCGAACGCTTTGATCAGTGTCTGATAACGGGTCCAGCGGACCGTCTTCGGTTCCAAATCAGCGGCTAGCCGGTCACGTTCCTGCTGATCTGCCTCGAGCTCAGTCAATACCGCTTTGATGCCGCCGATTTGTTCGGCCAGAGCAGCGAGCTGCCGGCGACGGTCTTGTAATACGGTCTGCAATTTGTCCAATTCTCGATGCAAGGAATCATACTCAAGAGTGTCAATTACCAGGCTGTTTTTCTCACTCTCTAATTCTTCCTTGCGGGCTTGCTTGCTGGAGATTTCCCGATCAATGGCGGCGATGCGCTCCTTCGCATTCGCGGCTGCCTCACGGGATGCGCTGATCTCGTCCTTAAGCTTTGCCCAGCGCTGCAGATCAGTGGCACGTGCTGTCAACTCTGGCAGCGGCATGAGAAGAACATCAAGACCTGCCTGTTGCTGCAAAAGATCACCAACACGTTCTATGCTGTTATCTTTTCGTGCCTTGAGATCACGATACTGTTGCTCTAACTGCTGTAGCAGTTCACCCTTTCCTAATAGCTGAGCGAAGGCGGTAGCGGCCTCACGTAATTCGTTCACTTTGACTTTGCAATCTTGGTGAGCTGAAGAGTTATATCCGATATTAGCCTGGTCAGCTTCAAATACTGCGATTCTTGCTGTCAGATCAAACGCTGAACTCCAGTCAAGTTCTTCTAATTGCTTCCGTAAGTCCGGAAGCTCTGCGATAGCGAAGGCGGCAGCTTGCTGGAACTTACAGGTTGGTAAACAGCCGCTGTCGTGAATATGTGCTTCCTGCTGTTCGAGTACGGTAATCTTATCCGTCAAACGCTGTTCTTCAAGCTTCAACCGGGATTCTTCTTTATCCCGCTGAGTGTCAAGGCTTCGGATTTCAGCAGCCAACAGATTCCACTTGTCAGCCTTTTTCTCGTACTCCTGCAGCCTTGCCGACTCTCTTTCATATTCTGTTGCTCGCAGCTGAAGTGTCTCATGATCGGCAAGCTGTCGCTTGAGTGTAACGATTCGAGTAGCCAAGTTGATCATATCTTCGTCAAGTTGGAACTGTTCCGCTCCCGCTGCTGACATTTCGCGGAGAATGCGATCCTTCTCGGGCTTCCTGGCTTCCAGAGTGGCAATCTGCTGCTTGACCTCCTCCCACTCGGAAGCCTTGGCCAAAATTCCCGCCTCGTTGGCAAGAATCTTCTCGGCACGCTCGAGGCGTTCAAGATGGCCAGACCGTTCCTGTTGCAGGGCCGTGATCTCGTCGTCGATCATCGACATATCCCGATTGATTTGCAGAATACGGGACCGCTTTACCTGGAGTACGGCAAGCTGCGCCTCGCTTTCCCGGACCGCTCGTTCATCCTCAGCCACCATAGTCTGAGTTAAGTCATGCTGGCTCTTTACAATCCGCAGCTCCTCTACCTTCGCTGGGCGACCGGCTAGTCGCTCGTCAATTATCAATAGCTTATCCTTGGATTTCTCGATCTCTATGTTCAGCAGCCCGGCCCGCTGCCGGGCCTGCTCCAGAAGCTGCTCATATACGTTCAACCCAAGAATCTGTGATAAGATTTCCTTCCGCTTCCCGGCAGTCGAACCAGTGAAGGCGTTAGCCTGACCCTGTAGGATCATGCTGCTGGCCGTAAACGTCTCGTCGTCCAAGTTGAGCAAAATGCGGATTTTAGCCTCCGTATCACCGATTTTCTCGGCCGATCTGCTTTCCCAGGTACCGTTAACCTGTTGCTGCAGCTCGAGCGTGGATTTGCCCTTGCCCTTCGTTGACCGCGTACGGATTACCCGATATACGCTGCCCTGGTGCTCAAAAACGAAGGTGACGGACATTTCCTGTGCTCCCCTGCGAACTAGGTCATCCAGGCTGATACCTTTGATAACATCACCAAAGAGAGCAAATCGTGGCGCCAGCGTGAAGGCCGACGACTTGCCGGCACCGTTCCGCCCGGCAATCGCTGCCAATGTTACAGCCGACAAATCAATGTCGGCATATTCAATTGCTCTGAAATTTTTGAGGATAAAACGAAGAGGAATCATGCGCTGCCCTCCTCGACAATCGGCATACCAGCTTTGATGTAACATGAAGTGCAGTAAAACCGCCCGGGTTCGAAACCGTTATACGTGCCTTCCTCCGTTAAAACAATTTGCTTAGGAGTCGTTCCTTCTTCTCGCGCCATCTCAATATATTCCTCGATTTGATCGGGAGGGAGTCCACATCCGATGCAAGTCATCTGGTTAGTTATTTCTTCCTCTGGAGATCCGTCATCATAATAAGAACCGAATTCCCTGATCATATTTCGGAGAGCTAGATAATGAATGGGCTCGTTATCCTCTTTTTGAATGATTGCTCCAAAGAAGACGTTCCATGCCTGTTCTTTTGTCAGGCCCGGGTTTACGGTGGAACGTGGTTCCTCAGAAACCCCATCGTTTGCTTCAGTTGAATCCATATGAAATAGTAGGAAGTTTTTAGCTTCTCCTGCGGTCGATGATTCTGTAAGATTAGCCATCAGTTCGTTCCCTCCAATAGTTCCGTCGTCAATACCTGTAGCTCAGAAATCTCCTCAGGTTCATAACCTTGATTGTTACCCCAAGCAGTCAGTGCCGTCAGCGGGTTTAATCCTTCTGTCACTTCTGTATCCCGGATCCGCTCCGAGCGTTGGACTTCTGCTCGAATCTCGGCTACAAAGAAGGCTCCGGCTTCGTACAGTGCTTTTTCTAACGATCGACGATCAAACCGTTTTTGCAATTCTTCTGAGCACTCGTAACGTACACGGACAATCGCATCTTTAATAGAAGTAAAATCATCTACTTGGCCATCTAACCAAGCTTCGATGTCCATATCGCACCAATCAATTGTTTTGAAACTGCGAGCTGGCGTCTCAACAAATGTAGAACGGAAACCATTTATTTCGTGAATAGATGATAGACCGGTGTATTCATGAATCCAAAATCCCGGCACCGTCCGCTCGTCACCAAAGTTATGCCGCTCCGGAGCTCCGCTATAATATACATTGCTACCAGCGAGCTGCGGACGATGAATGTGGCCAAGACAAACGATGTCGAACATGCGGGCCGCCTCGTCCGTCAGGATAGGTTCATTCTGAAGGAGTGCATCCTCAAAACCTGTATCGGCCAGGTCATAAGTCAAGTGAGACACGAGGATTACCGGGCCAATAAGGCCAGCACGAAGCTCCCTGCAAGTGTCCGTAATCCAATTTGTCATTTTGGAATGAAATTCGTGTGGTGGTAGCCCCGCAAAATCGTCTTGAAGCGCAAAGGACGAGCGATTCATTCCGGGGAGACAGGCAACTATTGCTCCTCCCTCGCTTGGAAGTGAAGCAATCTCCGGTTCGGTGAAGACTTGAACTCCATGAATCTGCATTTCTCTGATTAGATGGTACGCACTGATAGCATCGTGCGACGGGGTACCACTGATTACGATGACCTCGATGCCAGCGTCTGATAGCCGACGAAGCCACGAAACGAACGCCCTGATCTCCGCTGTCGCCCGGTCAATATAGACCCTAGCGTCTTTAAACGCATCGCCTGCGAACAAGACCAGTTCGCATCCCTCAGCAATAATCCGATCTGCAGCCCAATCCATCGAACGAGTGATATCTTCAAACCGTGCAGCCGGATTGGGGCCGGGATACCCGAAACCCCAATGTGCATCTGCTATATGAGCAATTTTCATCGCAAATCCTCCGGAAGATCATCAAAACTCAACTCGCCAGGATCATTTCCTCCCGCCCCATATTGTTCGAGATAATCTGCAACCTGCTTCCACTCAGCGTCTCCTACGTCCTGTACCACCTTCCCGATCGGACGGCCCAACGCTTCAACTGCTCTGTCGGTCAGCCATTTCCAGTCCATAGTCCCACCATTGAATTGTTTGGCAAGATCAAATGCACGGTTTTTTTCAGAAAACGAGCCGCCAGCCCTAGAACCGCTAGATGGTCGACCGGATGATGTGCTTCTACTAGTCTTCGTAGATTGAGAAGCTTTCCGAGTAGTTACGTGACCTTCTTGATCCCCTGATTCCGGATCATCCCCGTTCAAATATGCTTCGAGTTCCTCTTCTGACTGAGAGAAGATACCACTTGACCTAGTGGCCGAAAGGACTGCGTCAACCAACGCGCGCTTCTTCGCCATTTTCAGAACCGTGTTCCAAATACTGTGCATATCATCGTTTTCAACACGATACATGGTGTACGTAGTGCCCGTTTTCCGACCGTTCTTCCATTCGTCTCGCTGTTCGGAATACAGGGTCTCTTTGTCTAACCCTTTTGGTAGCTTGTATTCCGAATACCAACGCCAACGGTATCTATTCTCGTAAGTGTTAGCATGGCCAACACCTTCAGCAATGATAGATCCTGTATTTCGATGAATCAGCCGGATCGTGATGTCTACGCTGTAATATCCACTTTCGTGATTCTTATCCTCGACTTTGTCCCCAATCGTTGGAGCTAGATTATAAAACTCGCAAAGCCCCTCAGCTCCCGGTTTATAAAGAGTAGGCTTATCCGTTCCTGGGATAGTCCCGTAATCAACGCCTTCCTGCATCACTTCACGGAAAAATTCTTTGGTCAGATTAAGCTTTTGTTTCATGGCGTCTAATTTCCTCCGAAGATCGGCAGCGCTGCCGAATTCAAGATCGACGATCGCCCCTCCTCCGGCGTTTCCACCAGAGGATTGAGGCAATACAGTCAGGTTCCCTTCCGTCAATTAAGCCACCCCCTGAAGCAAGTTTGCTACGGCCTGAAGCGCCCGGAATTCATCTTTTAGCCTTCCCAGTCTAGTTACATCATTTTTCAAATGTAGTTCGGCATTAGAGAGATTCAATCGCTCATGTTCCGTATGTTGACGCATTTGGGCCGCACGGATTTCTGCATTTTTACCATCGATCGCATTCCCAAGCAGTAGGTCATCCTCCTTTTGCTGCAGAATCTCTTTGGCCAGAATCACCTGTCTATTTGCCTCAAGTACAGAGTCTTCCGCTGTAGCGATCTCCCCAGGTAATGCTAATAAACGGTTTGCGATATCTTGTTTTGTCATGCGATTTCCTCCTCAATAGATTGATTAATCTCGTTATTCAAAATAGTTTGCTGATCCGGAGTTTCAGGATAGCGAATCCCGTTCAAATGAGTCCGAAAAGCATATTCGATCTCCGCCAGCTGCTCGTTTGCGGCATAGATTTGAATTGAACCGAAACTTCCTTTTAAAGTCACCATCGGTGGAAGAAATGGCGTTTCTGGCTCGATAGTGGTCTCAATATTCTGATCGCTCAGGTCAACCGAATAGGTTGAGTAAGCCTTGCTCATTCCTAACCCCTCCCTCTTGTGTGATGCGCCCCCATCTGCTACGATAGGGGCAAGAAAATTATTTGAGTAATAGACATGACCAGTTGCAGCTGGTCATTTTTCGTTTTCGCAATCCTCACATTTTCGAGGATATCCAGTCTCCTCGCCGTCTATATAGCTGCCGCAAGTCTCACACAGCAGCCCGTCCAAGATCATTTCCGTAATCTCGCCCATTTGCCACCTCCGCCGGTCCGTCTTCGACTATCACTTTCCAGTCCAGAATCACTGGACAATTTTCAATGCTTGCAATCAGTTGATCATTCTCGTCAAATACATGGAACTCAGAAAAGACCCCATTATCAAGCTCGTAACCTACCTGCTTGATTTCAATCACTTCTCGCCCATCAAGCTCGGTTCCAACTTCGAAGATCCGGGTCGGATTACTGACCACTGTTAGGCGCTGAATCACATTAACTCCCATTGAATATCCTCCTTTCTAAAGATATTGATGCGGTCGGCCGCATCTCTCGGCACCAAACGGAGAAAAGGTTAGAAAACCGTCTGATGCCGGGAGACAGGGCCGAAGCCTTGTCTGTTAATGAAGTCCTGCTGCAGCCGCCATCTCTCGAATGGCAGCCTTGCTGACCAACTTACCTTTGAAATCAATAAGGTCCTCAGTATCACCAGTAAGAATGCAACCTGGCACATATTTTCGAAGAATGATCTGTTCTCCATAAGTGAAGATCTCGAGTGGATCCTTCTCACCGATCCCCAATGTGCGGCGTAACTCCTTAGGAATTACTACCCGTCCAAGCTCGTCCACGTTTCTTACGATTCCAGTTGATTTCATAGCCATAGTTAATTACTCCTTTTAATAGTTATTATTAAATCTAATGCGAAGCGCCTCGAAGGCCACTTCCTTATGGTGAAAGTCCAGATAATCCATGTCTGAAATGTTCACTTTGTTTGACTCATTGTAAAAGTGAAAAGCCAGAACTAGCATGAACTTCTCCGACCGCGACCAGCCTTTTGAAGCTGCCCGAAGTCGTTGAATATGAAGAACCCCTCGCTTCGGGTTCATGTAATGCGTTGTTAAAAACGGTTCTAACCGCGGTGTATTCTTGAAAATGTGGAGCAAAGCTATCCAACGACGGTCCATTATGCTGTTTCCCCCTTGCCTTCACGACGTTCAACAAGTAAAATGGACAGCAAGAGACTCTTAAGACGTGTTCTCAAATTCGACTGCCCTGGCCGGCGGTCGTTTTTCGTTTGCACTTCTGCTTCCGCGAATTTGATCATAGTGTTCAGATAAGCGATACCGTCCACTAATTTCTTGGAAGATACCATCCGCTCCGGTTCCCGCATAATCATCTCCAAGTTATGTTTAGCTGCTTGTCCAGCTTCAAGCGCTTGTGCTACTAACATCTCTCTATCCAAATCCATCATCCTCCTACTAAAGTCATTAATTGTTGCATCAAAGTGATCCCATCCATACCGCAAAGTATTGCTACAACAACTTCTGGTGCATTTGTAGCCTGTATGAGTTGCATTAGTGTTGGGACATCTAGTGTTTGCTGGTCATTCTCCAACTTACTTATCGCGCTGCGAGACATATGGACATTCTGAGCAAGTTCTTCTTGGCTCCATCCTTTTCTTGTCCGTAGCGCTTTTACAATCACTCCATACCCAAATCCAATCTTCAATTTGATACCTCCTCTCTTGATCGAAATTCGAACAGACAGGGAAGGCATTTAGTTGTATGCTGTTTTTAGTTCAAGTTGTACCCCTTCCCTTATCCCCTTCGCCGCTGGTAGCCCGTACAACTCCGGCGGCTTTCTTCTACCCTCTTTAACTCAACCTTTGCATCCTTAAGTAACCTTCTATATTCCAGTTGAGAGATTGATTCTGGATTGACCGAATAATGCGGAAGCGAAGATTTCACAGCCTCTTCCAGATCCATTCCTTTTACAAAACTTCTGATTACAATCGCAGAGATGCAAGCTGATCGAGACGTCTGTTTAAGCCAACGGAATCGCATTGCTAGGCAACGCCTTTCTTTAAACGTGATTTTTCACCTACATTTTCTCTAACCCAATCTGTATGATCTTCAATCCATAACAACAAGAGGTGGGTTAGGACTCTCGGACGACCGAGTTCTCTGGTTACTGGGAAATCTTCACGGTTCAGTAATTCTGTTGTCTTCGTTACCTTAATATCTAATAGATCCATCAATTGTTCTTTTGTAAGCACTGGCGGCAGGGTATTTTTAAAAGCGTGACGTTCGATTGCTTTATCAACTGCATCAGCAACTACTGTATTGATCATCTTCTGCAGTAACTCGACATCGAAATCCATTTTAAAAATATTGGTAGACATCAGGTGGCCTCCCTATTTTAATTTCACAAGAACATAACGGCTTCGGCTTGGTTCGTGGTTGATGTAATTGATCACCCAACCATCTTGCAGTAGCTGATTGACCTCTTCCGGATCTCGTGTTTCACGAACCTCTCTGATGTCTTGTATGTTGTGATCCAATTACCCCACCTCCTTTCGAGTAGATGACAATGTGCTTTCAATATTCAACTTTTCGTGGATATTTTCTTCAAAAAAAATCCCAACCGGTACTCCTAAAGCCTTCGCTATCAACTCCAATTCATTTGCAGAAATTGTTCTTTTGCCATTCTCCTTCATATTATAATTAGAGATCGTCAACCCCGTTTCAGTTGCTACAAAAGTTTGCGTGATTCCTTTTGATTGACGAACAACTCTAATTCTTTCAAACAGTTCCATTCTGCATCACCTCAATTCCACGTAAAGTTGATTTGTTGTTTTTATTATAATTCCACATATCGTGTAAGTCAACTACTAGTTTAACTTTTCGTGGATTATGTTTAACGGAACGTGAAATGTTGTTATGATTTAACGTAAGAAGATAAACAAGGCGGTATGTATTTATGAGTTTAGGGAGTCGTTTAAAAAAGGAACGAGAAAAAAGAGGTTGGTCTCAGATGTACGTTGCTGAAAGATTAGGGATAACCAATACCGTACTCTCTAATTATGAACGTGACTACCGAGACCCCGACACTGGTATGTTATCGAAACTTGCTGATCTTTATGATGTTGACGCAGATTATTTATTAGGACGAACTGACAAACCTCGTTCATCAGGTGGAACAATTGATTTTGATGAAAAAGAACAAGCAGAATTTGAAGCTTTCATTAATAACCCTGAATACGGGATCTTTTTTAAAGACTACTTGAGCGCTCCTGAAGAGCGTCGTGAGGAAATGCGGAAAATATGGAGTATCTTGAGGGAGAAAGAAAAGGGGCGTAAGCCTGGACAAAGACAAGGTGAATAGAGCAAATCCCCCAGCCGATGGGGAAAAGTAAGGATAGAATTAATTTGAAGAATTTCATCAAGGCGTTTGTCATTCTAATAATTGCTTTCGCAATTATTAATTCTTGTTCAGGAAAAAACAATAATAAAGATAAAGCAGTGAATGATCCTGTAACAATTGAGGATAAAAGTAGTTCAAATACAAAAAAAATGGACCAGAACGATTCCAATTCCAACACACCTACAGAAGATAAAGCTGCTGAAGCAAGTATTCCTTTAGACAAGCAAAAGGAATACTACACAGAATTCACTAAACCGGAAATTGATTCCGTTATTGATGAGTTCGATTTAGTATGGGATAGTCTTTGGATAAAAACCTTCACAGAAATTTCAGATGGCTCAATGGATATTTATGAAGGCTATGAAAAACTTGATACAGCAGAAAAAAGATACGATCGACTATATGATCGTCTAAACAAGGTTCCTGATAAGGGGTTAGAAAAAGATCGCAAAAAACAGATTGGTTCCTTCTCTGTAGAAGTTCAGGATTCTATCGGATTAAGAATTGAAGTAATCAAGAAGGCTAAGAAAATGTTTGATACAGGGAAAATCATACCATCTACATTAGCTGAGATTAAGCAAATAATAGAAGGCTCCGATGAATATATGCAGCAAGCTATTTTAATTTTAACTTCAATAGATAAAGAATTATCAATTGAACAATAAGGAGTTGAAACAAATAGTGAACGACCAAAAGCTAGACCTTATCTTGCAAAAACTAGAGTCCCTCGAATTTGGACAAGCGGAGCTGCAGCAGATCACAAGCGCTATCCGCGATCGCCAAGAAGAGACTGATGCGAAACTTGAAGCTCTTTCAATGGATGTCCACCAGCTGCACGGAGTTGTGGTGGCCATCAAAGAAAATATTGACGAACTAAACAAGAGTCAGCAACGACAAGACAAAATTCTTGAAACGCTCGCTGTCCGATCCTTGGAGCAAGAAACCGATATTCGTCATCTTAAAGCGAACTAAAATTCCAAATATTTGATCAAGCCGGTAACGGCTTTTATTTTCACATTAAAAACGAACATACATTCCCCTGCTGGAGGTTATCACCATGGTCAAACATTATCGAATGACTATTTTGGAAGAGTTTATAGAGCATACATATGTAAGTGTCGGCATTACTTCCCCCGATCAGATCACCATTGATGAGCTGTCTACGCGGTTAAATGTATGGGTCCATTATGCAGAAGTTGGCAGTCGAGCCCTGGAAGCAGTCAGCGGCATGTACAGCATGTTTATCGACAACCGGTTGCCACAAGATCAACAACGTCTGGATTTCCTCCATGAGCTCTGTCACCTTCTCAGGCATGCCGGTAATCAAATGACTATGCCTGAATCGTACACCCAAATGCAAGAGCTCGAGGCCGAGCAGTTTGTTTTATATGCAGCTATGCCATCGTCAATGGTATTCCAGCTGACCCCAATCTTGCCCACTATGGCGGATGCGATACCATGCCTGGTGGAAGTATTCGACGTTCCTCCTGAACTTGCAGTCAAGCGCATAGAACAAATTAAACGACGAATAATAGACGGTTATCGTCAAAGCAAACGGAGCGAGCTAAAGAACCTTAGCCATGAACCTGCTTGGTCACGCGAAACAAAAAGAATCCTGCAGCAGCTGGATCACCAGTTGATTGCGAAGGGCTTACCTGGTTATCAGGATCATGGTCTGTTATAAAGGAGGATTTTAATCATGGCCAGCTACACTAAGGTACCAGCCAAAAATAAGCAAGGCTATAAATATGTTTGTGTCATTGAAGGACCGTCTGATCCTATTACGGGTAAAAGAAAGCAGATATCACGGCGTGGTGTTACGCAGAAGGAAGCCTTGAAAAGGGCTGAAGCTGCATTAGAGAAGTTGTTGAATCAAGCAGAAGCTGACAAAAATAAAAAGCCCCTTACTTTCGAAGAAGTCGCAAATGACTGGCATGCTACTTTTTCAAAACGAAAAATCAAGCCTGCCACTAAGAAAAAGCGTCTTGACGATATCAATTTGCTGCTTCGTTTTTTCTCAAATGTTATGATTAATAAAATTACCCATAAGATGTATCAGGACATGCTTAATAAGCTAGATGACGATGAGTATGCACTTAACACCATGAAAGGTTTACATGTTACGGCTAACATGATTTTTAAATATGCAATTAAACATAAATTAAGAGAGGATAATCCTTGTAAAGATGCGGTGATTCCAGAACGAATTCCTACGGTAGCAGAAATAGAGAGTAATCCTATCGAAGAGAAATATTTGGAAAGATCTGAATTAACAGAGTTTCTCGGGGCCGTCTTCACACATGGTTTGCCACTAGATTTAGAACGTTTCTATCTTTTAGCTTTTAGCGGTATGCGCCCAGGTGAACTTTGCGCTCTGAAAGTCAACGATTTTAACTTCGAGACTAATGAAGTGCGTATATCGAAGACTCTGTACAGTGAAAAGAAGAATATGAAGGAATATGAAGTGGTTCCACCTAAAACCATCGGATCTATTAGAGTGGTTACGATCGATGAGTCTGTTATGGTATTGATCAAAGCTTTAATGGATCGTCGTAATACAATTATGTCCCTTAACAAAAAAATCGATCCAGCTTTTCATGACGAAGGTTTTATATTCTGTCGTGATAATGGGTACCCATATATCACAAGTGTTGTTCAGGACCGGATGAGGAGGATATTGAAGAAAACTGGTATTAAGAAGAAAGCCACCCCTCATGTCTTGCGTCACACTCATGTGAGTATGCTTGCTGAAGCGGAAATAGATCTTAAGACCGTTATGCAACGGGTTGGTCATGAAGACCCGAATACAACACTTAAGATCTATACTCATGTCACGAACAAGATGAAAAAGAACGCTGATGAGAAGATTAGAATTCATTTTGCCGATATTCTGAGCTTTAAATTCAACAATCAAATAAGCGAATCTGCTTAATCTGCAGAGAATGTGATTTTTACGTGATTTTATTTTACGAGCACTTCCCTGCGGAGCCTTATAAACACTGGTATTAGCGAGGTTTTTAGCAACTGCCTGTATTATGTATAACATAATATAGCAATAATTTTCACTTGCAATTATTACCAAACTGACTTTGCCTAGACTTTGACGTAAAAAAAGTTGGCTCTACTACCAACTTTTCTTACGTCAAAATTGAACTTAATGCGCTGTTTTTGTCGATTTTCTGCTGCTCAGGAACCCGTACAGAATATTTAGGATCGGCGCCACAATACAGAAGATAGCAAACGGTAGATACTCAAGCGTGGATACGCCGAGTGTACCCGTGATAAATACTCCACTGACTCCCCAAGGAATCAGAGCGTTCACAGCCGCTCCGCCGTTGGCCAATATTCTTGACATCTCTTTGCGGTTCAATTGGATCGCATCGTATTGTGATTTGAATGCTTCACCTGGTAAAATAATCGACAAATATTGCTCACCGAGCAGCAGATTGACACCTATCGAACTTAAGCCTGTCATAAGGATCAGCTTGCCTTTTGTGCTTACGAATGAGGTAATACGCGAGATGATCGTCTTGATGATATTCATTTCGACGAGTAGTCCACCTAGAGCAAGCGCCAAGAGGATCAAGGATACCGACCACATCATACTCTGAATCCCACCGCGTGTAAGCAGTTTATCCACGCTCTCTACACCTGTATTAGCTACATACCCATTTTGCATCAGCGCAGAAATATCCGATAAGCTGGTATGCGGATAATAAATGTAAATCACACCGATCGTGAACAGTATGCTTAACAGCAATGTCGGAATAGCGGGTACCTTCCGCCAAGCACATAAGAAGAGCACGAGAACGGGAATTAAAGTTACGACAGAAATAGGGAATGAAGTACTTAGTGTATTTACAAGTTCATTGACTTCCTGTCCGGTTGTCAATACCTTGGCATGTCCCGTGACTGCGAAGAAGACTAAGGAGATGAGGAATGCCGGGATGACAACACGCATCATATAACGGATATGATCGAATAAATCGACCTCAGCAATGGCCGATGCCAGGTTGGTGGTATCGGATAATGGAGAGATATTGTTGCCCAAGAAGGCACCTGAAATGATAGCACCAGTCGTGATTGCAGGATGGTAGCCCATAATTTGCCCCATGCCGAAGAATGCGATGCCGACGGTTGAGATCGTTGTAAATGAGCTGCCTACCGTAATCCCTACGACCGCGCAAATGACAAATACGGAAGGCAAAAAGTATTTAGCGGATAAAATTTTAAAACCATATATCATTATAGTCTGAATCGTACCTGCTGAAATCCAGACACTAATTAATGCGCCAATTAACATAAAGATAAGTATAGGTATCAGTCCTGGAGAAATGCCGTTCTGGATTCCTTTATGAATCCGATCCCAGGAAGCCCCTTTAATTTTAGCAAATACGATAATAACACCCAGTGAGACTAATATTGGAATTTGTGGATCCATTCCTAAACCGATAATACAAGCTCCAATAATAGCTAACAATACGACTAAAAGAAATAGGCTTTCTTTTAGAGTCACCTCTTTGTTCATAAGCTGAACTCCTTATCATGTATTAAACACCTGTTGAATTGGGTGATCATTTTAGGGATTGATCTTAGAGTGGACAAAAGGAGTCTTTGCTATTCAATGCGTGCCTCTGCCTTGTTGTATGCGCCATGCCAGACAGGACCTACGAAGCGATTAAAAGCAAATCCGCCTTGAATAGCTGCTGTTGTGAATTGTTTAGCCTTAGAGACTGCATCCTTGACGCTCATTCCTTTGGCTAATCCTGCAGCGATAGCAGCCGCGAAGGTACAGCCTGCACCATGATTATGATTCGTGTCGAGCTTATCCGCTTCATATAAGGTAAATTCGTTGCCGTCATACAGCAGATCAACCGCCTTCTCAGCTTCAAGGGTCTTACCGCCTTTAATAACGACGTTCTTGACACCACGCTCATAAATTCGACGTGCGGCTTCCTTCATATCGTCGATCGTTCTTACCTTAGATATTCCAGCAAGTTGACCCGCTTCGAACAGATTTGGTGTTGTAATTGTAGCCCGTGGCAGCAGAAGCTCGCGAATCGCCTGTCCATTCTCTGGTTGAACGACTTCATCCTCACCTTTGCAGACCATGACCGGATCGATAACGATATTTGTGATATCATGCTCATCTATCACTTTGCTTAGCATCTCAATAATTTCAACGGAGCCGAGCATCCCGGTCTTCATTGCATCCAGCTTGCCGCCAGCCATTACAGTCTTAATTTGCTTAAGAACTAGCTCGGTATCGATAGGCTGAACCTCATGATGCCAATTATTATCGGGATCCATGGTGACTATTGAGGTAATACTGCAGAACCCGAAGGTCCCATATTCCTGAAATGTTTTTAGATCGGCTTCAAGACCGGCGCCACCGCTGGAATCTGAGCCTGCAACTGTCAGCACTTTTCTAATGTTGGACATTTAAAGCACCCCTTATATTGGATAAATGAGGAATGCGTAACAACCGCATTTGGGTGTTACGCATTTCCTTATTTATAGAAGATTAGTTCATTTCGTACATGTAGATTTTTTCAAGCTTTTGTTGCATTGCTTTCTCAATCTTGGCTGCATAATCTTCAAAAGTCTCAGCATTATGAGCATATGGAGACAATGCACAAGCACGAAGAATCGTAACTTTTTCAGCGCGATTCCATTCTTGTTCGGTGAAGCCGAGGCTCTTCACGAATTCCAATGGGCTGTTGCCATAGTCAGGAATAGCAAAGTCGGTATGAGAAGTAATGAACTCATTGCTGTACAGACCGCCTTTAACGTAAGAAGCATAGTCGAAGAAGTCATGGTTCAATTTGTTCATTTTAACCAAATCGGTATTTCCTTCTTCGTTGAATACGTAGTCGACCATGTTGAAGTCTGGCTTCGTCAATGGATGAAGAACGATGGTCTTGTCGCCAACTGTAAATTTCTTGTTCTTCAAGAAGTTATAGAAGCGATAAGCCCCTTCGATACTAGCTCCCATTAGTTTACCATAACCTGTTACGTTCAGTGGCAACACCTTGTGAGCTGTCCATACAGCAGCTGCAGTTGCACCAGCTTTAGAACCTTCAAGGATATATGCACCAAGCAATGCAGGAATATCTGCACCTTTCTCAAATACATAAGTTGCGAAGTAAGAAATCGCCTCACGCATACGAATGTCACGAATCGCAACCGCACCAGCAGAGTAAGGAATGTAACCCATTTTATGAGGGTCAATCGTAACAGATTCTACTTGGCTCATAGCTTTGAATGAATTGTAGATATCTTCAGTAAGCCATTCGTCCTTCAGCTTCATATCTGTAAAGATGTTGTGTTTCTTGAATACTTCATCAATTTTGTTGTATTCAATGAATTCATCATTTTCATCAAGGAAGATGGCACGTGCATAACCGCCGTATGCAGCATCAACATGAATGTAATAATAGATGCCTTCTTTAGCGAGTTTTTCACGAAGTTCAACAATTTTATCGATATGGTCAATTTGGCCTTCTTCTGTACTTCCGACAACACCGACAACCCCAAGAACCGGAATATTTTGTGCAGCCAATTCACGAATGCGTTTTTCCAGTTTTACGATGTCCATGCGATATTCACTGTCAACATCAATGGCTTCAACTTGATCCAAGCCGATACCGATAATGTCGCCAGCTTTCAACCAGGAATAGTGTTTCGTTTGTGGAATGAGCCATTTACCAAGCTTTTGCAAGTCTTTACCAGAGCGAGCGGATTTAGCTTTGATTTCATCCATTTGGTCAGCCAGTTTCTCTGTAAGGTCCATGATTTCATCCGTTGACATGTTCAGCAATTCCCATTCGGATTTGCCTGCAACAGCCTCAGGTACAACTTCTTTAATAGCCAGTGGAAGAGACTTGATATTACGTGCATACCAGAGACCTTCCAAGTTAGCGATCGAACCGTCGGCAGCAATGTGGCCCCAGCTCTCTCCTGCTTTGTAGCTCATCAGTTTAGCAATTTCATGACCAACTTCTTCTTCCATTTGCGATGTACCTGGAGAAGACTCATAAGCCACATTATTACCGTTCCAGAGCATTGCTGCTGTATAAGCGATAATCGATGGCATCAAGGTTTCGGAGTTCATATGTCCCCAGAAACGGCCTGCAGTATGCCAAGGCAGTGATTCGGAGCGAAGCTTCGAAGACAATACGTTGAATACGCTACGCATATGATCGGCAGTATCTTGGAAGCTCTTAGAACTTTTATCAAAAGGAGTGATGACTGGCAAGTCTTGAGGCATATAATTTTGGCGCCAGCCCACATGCTCGTCAACCATTTTGTTTAGAATTTCCTTGAACAGGTCGACGTTCTCGCCTTTATCACCAAGGAACAATGCTTTGAGGTTAATATCAGGGATTGAATAGTTCATGTTGGGTACCTCCGTTATTTATGAATTTATTAAAAAAGGATTAATGAGTGCATAATTAGCTGTGATTAATCACTTTTTTTCCAGCTAGGCTTCTTAAATTTGTATATGATCAGGGCAACGCCTACCATCACTACGGTCGCAACGACTTGGTAAATGACGTATCCCGTGGAGAAGCTCTTAGGCAGAATGGATGGTGGAATCAAACTCACCACGATCGTAATCAGAACACTGAGCAGCGATAGCAGGGAGACGAACCACATCATGCCATTACCTTTGCCAAGACGGAACGGTCTGTTCATATTCGGCTCTTTATAACGCAGACGAACTGCGGAAATGGCAATCAAGGCATATACGATACAGTACAGAATCGTGGTAGTAATTGTGATTACCAGGAAGGCACTGTTTACGTCAGGAACGACGATGTACATAACCGAAACCAAGGAAATAACGATGGCTTGAAGCATAACGAATGTAATTGGAATACCTTTGCTGTTTCTCTTCTGGAAGAATGGCGGCAAGTTGCCGTCTTCTGCAACTTTAATCATCGATTTACTTGGTCCAAGTACCCATGCGCTGAGCTGAACAAGCACACCGATCAAGATCATCGCGGAGATGATGTTAACGAAAATAGATGGAATACCTAGGTCTGCACTGAAAATCATATAGGGTTGAGTAATATTGGAAAGCTCCATTTTACCCATTGGAACGCCGTTCGCAACAGTCAAACCGGCAATCAAGTTGAAGATAACCAACAAGATTACGGAAGAAATAACTGCAATTGGATAGTTGCGCTTCGGATTTTCGATATTATTCGCGTGCACTGAGGAGATTTCAACCCCAGCGAAGATAAAGATAATACCGGATAGATAAGCCAGGCTACCTAGATCGCTAAGATTAGGCAACAGATCGCCAGCCTTGAAATTAGCCAAGTGACCGGCTGGATTAATTCCATTTTTGAACATATAAGCAAGACCAAGCACGACGAGAACTACGAATGGAATATATACACCGATGATCGAACCCCAGTTACCGGCGATCTTAACCATATCGAACTTCAAGTTCAGGAGCGTAACACCCCAATAAGAAATCAGAATAACTGCAAAGATGAAGAAGTTATTTGAAGATAAATGAGGTACATTAATAACATATCCGAACAGTACCCCTACTGTTGAAGCAACCATAACCATACCGAAGAACATTTGAACCCATAAGAGCCATGAGGTAACAAATCCCCATTTCTCTCCTATTGCTTTTTTAACCCAGACTTGTGGTCCGCCCTCTTCTTGAAATCCTGTGGACAGTTCAGCCGACATCAAAGCGATTGGAAGTGCAAATAATACTGCTGCTACGAGCATGTAGAAAATTTGTGTCCAACCGGTGATAGCGAGCGTCGGTACACTACGTACAGTACCAAAAAAGGCCATCGTGATACCAATCAACCCGAATAAGGTTAATTTTTTTGAATTGGCCATAAAGTCTCCCTTCTTTCTCTCTAGTCTAGCTTCTTAATTCATCCAAATATGAATAATTGATGTATTACAAATAAATGGATGAATCATGAAGTTGTGGTGCAAGGAAAATTTATGAATTCGTTAATCGATTAACTTTCCTCGTCAATATACGCCTAAATTTTTGTTGTGTCAATTCGGTTCAAATCCTTGTCACATAAGGTAATTTTGATAATTCCCAGAATCTTATTAACATTTACTTTAAAGGTTTTACTATTTCATCGCAAAGTGCTTTAAACCATTTTCGCTTTCATGGGTTAAAGCACTTTCAGGCAAAAGTAATGTATATATATTCTATTATTTGTATAAATAACATTCCCTATATTGGAGAATATTCATGCTCCAGACACTACTGTTTATAGGCAGCACTCTCCTTTTATTTGAAGAAATCGGCAATGAATGATGGCTGGCTGTTGGCTTTGCTTATCGTTATGATGGCTTCGGCTAATGAAACTTATGACTGCACATTACCCCAAGTTGAGGAATATAGTGGTCAAATGCTCTGGGGAATTTATGAAAAGGAATACTTATGCGATATGGGGAATAGCTAATCATCTTCTCGAGCCATACAACCTGGTTTACAGAAGAAGTAATATCCATCAATGTTTCTAGTATTTTGAATTTTGGTAAAATCTCAAGCCTTAATCTAACTGGTAAAACAAAACAAAACAAACCGATTTTCAGCTGTTAAAACAGTGAAAAATCGGTTTGTTTTTTTGCGAAAAATGCATTGTATTTGTGATGGAAATCATAGATTTGATAACAGTTTAAGGGGTGGATTTGCATCTTCTCTTAATCCTGGATGCCAATCAAGGATAAATTCAAAAGCATTATTGGCAAAAGCATCATTTATATTATAATCATGTAAGTTATAGACGAATTTTGGTTGTAAGAAATCAACTTGCTCTTTTAACAATCTACTATATCCGATCACTCTTCTAGAGGTAATCGAATCATCAAGTTTCGTTGGCGCTTTATCCGATTCATTATGTAAGAGGATCAGCCCTTTCTCCATCTTACCCGTAATGGATTGCTGATCACTCTTATCATTTAATATATTTACATTTAACGATAGATTATAATCTGGATTCATATCTAGTGCTCTACGCCAATAGGATGACCATTCACTTAACTTAATATAATATCGCCCTTGAAAATAGCTTCTGATCGTCGGCATCAGGATATGAATAACCGGATGCAGTTGTTCTTCTTCTATTATAATGTCAAGCATTCGGAAGTAACCAAGACTAGCTTGCTTCACTTTCTTATACTTAAATAGCCGATTCAATCCGAGCAACATATGATCCAATACTTCATTAATATGCTCCGCGGTTACGTGACGGATTCCTAGATCGATGGTTTGCCAATTGACTTGTCTGGTCCGATTCACTTCCGATATCAAACGATGATTAATAAATGCAAGCTCCAGTGTTTTTTTCCACGATCCAAGCATTCTTAATCCTCGCCTCCATTCTTAAGAGAAGAGAATAGCTGATATCAGCTATTCTCCGAGTCTAACGAGGTTGTAGTTCTTCTTGCCCTTACGGATAATAATGAAGCGACCTTCGAAGGAGTTGTCTACGGTCACATTCATTTCTGTATCCGTGATCTTCTCACCATTCAGAGAAATGGCACCGCTTGTAATATCCTCACGTGCTTGGCGCTTGGATGGTTCAATTCCTAGATCAACGAGCCAGTCAACGATATTCTTTGCTTCCTTGGAAGCGTGGAATGTAGGCATTTCTTTAAATCCTTGTTCAATTTCATCTGCGGTTAGGGATTTGATATCGCCACTGAACAATGCTTCTGTGATCTTCTTAGCTTGTGCGAGTGCATCTTCGCCGTGTACGAATTTCGTCATCTCTTCAGCCAATACACGCTGTGCTTCACGTTTATGTGGTTCAGTCTGTACTTTCACTTCAAGAGCATCGATCTCATCCTTCGTTAAGAAGGTGAAGAATTTCAGGTATCTAATGACATCGCGATCATCTTGGTTAGCCCAGAACTGGAAGAATTCAAATGGAGTCGTCTTGTTCGGATCGAGCCAGATGGCCCCGCCAGCTGTCTTACCAAATTTCGTTCCATCTGCTTTGAGCATCAATGGAATCGTTAAGCCGAATGCTTTCGCTTCAGGGCCTTCCTTCTTACGGATCAAGTCAAGTCCGCTTGTGATGTTGCCCCATTGGTCAGCACCGCCGATCTGCAATTGCACATCCTCATTCTTAAATAGATGAAGGAAGTCGATCGACTGCAGGATCTGGTACGAGAACTCAGTGAAGGAAATACCCGAATCGAGACGGCTAGCTACAATATCTTTAGCCAGCATCGTGTTGACGCTGAAGTTCTTCCCGAAGTCACGAAGGAAGTCCAAGATTGTAATGTCCTTCGTCCAATCGTAGTTGTTCACCATGCGAAGACCTGTTTCTCCTTCATTCAGGAACAGCTTCTTCATTTGCGCAGTCAGAGCATCCACGTTGTTCTGTACTTGATCCATCGTCTGCAATGTACGCTCTGTAGTACGACCGCTCGGATCACCGATTGTACCTGTCGCACCGCCGATCAGAATGACGGGACGATGTCCTGCGAGCTGGAATCTCTTCAACATCATAAATGGAATCAAATGGCCTATATGCATACTGTCACCGGTAGGGTCAACACCACAGTACAATGAAATCGACTTCTCGCTCGTTAGTTTACGTAATCCTTCTGCATCCGTCTGTTGATTAATGGCACCGCGCCATTCCAATTCATCGATAATGTTCATCATTGTAGTTCATCTCCCTGGTGAATTTTAATTTTAATTAGATAAATAAAAAAATCGTCTCCTAGTCTATTTTAGACATAGGGACGATTTATTAACCGTGTTACCACCCACATTGCATCAATGGCGCTGCAGTTCACCATTAATACCACTCATAGCAATGATATCGATTGCCAGTCCGCTTAGCATTACCTAAGGTACTCCGGAGTGTAATTCGCAAAGTTTTGTATGACCAGGTCGCATCAACCCCTGGCTTTCTGAACAGTGACAAACTTGCTACTTCGCTCTTTCATCGTGCATCCAATATTAGATTACAGCAATCATAGTGCTAATAAATTTCTTTGTCAACACTTTAATTTCAATCTTTTTGTTGGAAAATTATTCCCCCATTCGGATTAAAGTTGCTAAGATCTGTACGATTGGTGGAACTATATATGTGTCATAGGGGATAGTTATAGTGGTTTTTGGATACAGCCAATATACATATTAAATTTCTTATATTTAATGTCATTAATGTTATCTTCTCTTTGCTTTTTCTTACAAGCTAACCGGTTCATTTTTTTGACGACAAGGCCTTGATATTATAGGCAATTCTTCAAAGCATTTTACCGAACTAACACTTTTATTAACACGAATTAACATGATCATAATGACAACATTTAGGAGTGTATATTCTGATTAAATAATTTATAAAAATTCGAACTTCAGAAAAAATATTGAGTGAATAGAAAGTTGATTTATTCATTTCTCATATGGCAATTAGATGCATATTTTGGAGAATAATGCTCAAGCTATATTAGACCAAAGCTGGCTAAATGTTGAATTCGATTGCTATGGAGTGAGTTCTTGTGGACAAAACTGGCGGTAAGATCGGTATTATCCAGATCATTATGATCATCATGCTCTTCAATGGATTGCTAAGCCACGTTATCGTCAATCCGATTCTGCTCGATGCTTCTCATAGAGATTCCTGGATAACGCTTCTGTTCACAGGTGTGCTATATATCCCATGGACTATTCTAATTGTCTATATTATGAGGAAATCTGAGAGGCAGCATCTTCAGGAATGGCTTGCCAAGAAAACCAGTTCATTCTTGTCTTGGGTTATGCTAGCCCCTGTTGCTGTACTACTATTAATTATCGGGAATATGACAATTACACAGACAACGGTCTGGACGGTATCGAATTATTTACCAACCACACCACAGACCGTCATTATCATCATCTTGATTATAGTCTGTCACTATGCAGCCAAGCATGGCATTACTGCTATTGCTATAGGTTCAGGGATTATTCTGCCAGCTGTTATTGTTCTTGGCTATTTTGTGTCAATTGCGAACATGCGGGAGAAAGAATGGCTACTTCTACTACCTGTTTTTGAGAATGGTTGGATGCCTATCTTTAACGGGATGATGTATGCTGGCGGAGCATTATCTGAGATTTTTCTGGTCTTACTGCTTCAACATCGTCTTAAGACTACGATAAAGCCATGGCAGATCATGCTTTTGGGTCTCCTGCTTGTCTATATATCTCTCGGTCCGATCATCGGAGCGATCACAGAATTCGGTCCTACGGAATCTGCAAAGCAGATGGTCTCTCCCTATGAGCAATGGCGGCTCGTGAAGCTGGGGAACTATCTAGAGCATGTTGACTTTCTATCTGTATTCCAGTGGTTGTCGGGAGCAACAATTCGTATCAGCCTGGCCCAATTCCTGATCGCAGAGTTATTTGCACCTCGTAATACTAAATTACGCAATCGAATCATAACACTGATTACGACAATTTACATCATATTAGCAGTTGGCCTTAAACGATACAATACGTTCTATTTAGGTCTGTTCAAACTTGTTCTCATTGCTACTCTAATCATCGCTGTTGTCTTAACTGCCATTTGGGCCGTTATCGCCTGGTTCGCTAAACCCACTAAGGAGGAGACATCATGAGCGAACAACTCAAGCAAACTTCGGTCTGGACCAAGCAGAAGCTGTCCGGTTTATTTAAAAAGGCATCCGATGTTATCCTCCAATCATTTCATTTTAAGGATGAGAATGCGACTTGTGAAATTATGCTTATCTATTCCGGAGGGCTCTGTGATGGCGCGGAGATTGTGCATACAGTGCTTCCGGAGCTGGATCAAATGTTCGGGCGTGATCATTTCCAGAACTTGCTGATGTACGATGCGGTTGGGGCCCTGCCCCTGATTCCTTTCAACAAGGAAGTATCACAGGAAGAGATCGTTGATCTCGTCTTTGAAGGTGATCTGTTAATTGTCTT
Source organism: Paenibacillus lutimineralis (assembly GCF_003991425.1). Classification (NCBI taxonomy): domain Bacteria; kingdom Bacillati; phylum Bacillota; class Bacilli; order Caryophanales; family Paenibacillaceae; genus Paenibacillus; species Paenibacillus lutimineralis. Next base: position 3,066,446 of record NZ_CP034346.1, on the reverse strand, counting down.
TACGGATACCAATGATCTATTCAAATTGAATATCAGTAATATTCCAGAACGTTCTCCAGAGGAATCCAGCACGGAGATTTCCATTAAAGGGCCGAAGGACGGATTTGTCGAGGCGTACGCGAAGAATATCGCTCTGATCCGCAAGCGCATCCGCAGCACCTCATTGTGCTGTGAGACGATTATGCTGGGAAAACGGACGCGAACTAAGGTTGCTATGATGTATATAGACGATATTCTGTCTCCAAAAATCTTAGAAGAGCTCAGACATCGTATTCAAAAAATCGATGTAGATGGTCTCTTTAGTATTAATCAGCTAGAAGAAGCTTTGTCCGATGTAAAGTATCCAATCTTTCCTTTGCTTGATTCGACCGGACGGCCAGATTTTGCCGTGAACGCTTTGCTATCGGGAAGGTTTGTTATTATCATTGACGGAAATCCGCTCGCTATCATTGGTCCCGCCACCTTCTCTCTTATTCTGAAATCGCCGGAGGATGTGCATTTTGGCTTCCAATATGTCACCTTTGTCAGATTGATCCGACTGTTCAGCTTCTGGATGTCGATTCTATTGCCTGGCCTATATGTGGCCCTGACTGCATTTCATCAGGACCAGATTCCGTTCCAACTAATGGCAACTATCGCCACTGCACGTCTGGGGCTTCCCTTCAATGCACAGCTAGAGATGTTCACACTACTGCTCCTACTAGAGATTTTCCGGGAAGCTGGCGTACGGCTCCCGACCTCGATCGGACAGACGTTAACGGTGATCGGAGCACTCGTGATCGGAGATGCTGCGATCCGGGCGGGACTCGTCTCCCCTGCAGTCGTCGTGGTTGGTTCGATTACAGCGGTAATGGGGGTTACACTTGTCAATCAATCGTTAAGCTCCATCGTCAGTGTACTGCGCTTTGTTATATTTCTGATCTCCTCATTAGTTGGAATGTTCGGGCTTATCCTAGCAATGCTACTGCTCTTGTTCTATATGTCCAGGATGAAATCGTTCGGCATACCTTATCTCATGCCGATATCCCCCCCAAATTTTAAAGACATATTGAAGAGCTATTTACGAGTTCCTTGGAGTAAGATGCGCAGTCGTCCAGCTTCGCTTGACCCAATTGATCCTGACCATCAGCAGGAAGATGGACAATGAGAGCGGTTAGACGGAAACTCCTGTTGCTCGCGGGCGTCATTCCAATGTTGTTGTTATTGCTAACGTCCTGCTGGAATTCCAAGGACATTCAGAACATGGCCTATATAACGGCCATCGGGTTCGATTACGAGAATGGAAAATACGTTACGTATGTACAGGTGCTTAATTTCTCCAACGTAGCCAAGTCCGAAAGCAATCAATCGGGACGCAGCGTGCCAACCTGGATTGGTAAAGGAGAAGGTACATCGGTAACCCAGTCCTTCAACTCCATCTATTCGACAGCACAGCTTAGGGTATTCTGGGGACATGTTAAAGCCCTCGTCTTCAGCGAGCGATTCCTTGAGGAAGGAGAACGGATTCGATCTACATACGATTTAGTGAATCGTTATCGTGAAATCCGCTACAACATTCCGGTATACGGAACACGGGAACCATTGCGTGATATTCTCGCTATGAAGTCGAATTTGAACCTTTCTCCGCTTCAGACCGTGATGGAATCTCCCGAAATGTCTTATTCTCAGCGGTCAGACATCCTTCCATTGCACGGCTACAAGCTCATCGCTCTTATTAATGAACCGGCGGGTGCCCCCCTTCTTCCTTCTTTAGCCATTGATCGGGAAGCATGGACGGAAGACACGGACCCAAAGTCGATGTTCAAAATTGATGGCGCCTATTTCTTCAAGGGTACTGTGGCCAAAGACTGGTTCTCCGAAGATGATCTAAAAGGTTACCGCTGGATGCAGAAGAAATTACAACGCTCGATCATTAATATTCCGAATGATATCGAGCCTGAAGCGGCCATTGTAATAGAAAATCCGAGTAACTCGGTTCATCATACCGTTCGGGACGGACATGTCTATTTCACGATCAATTTGAAGCTGAATGCTTATGTGGATGAACTTCGGCGTAACCTTAAGAAGCAAGAAATCGAAAAAATGGCATCTCAGACGATCGAAAATCAAATCAGACATACCTTTATGAAGGGAATGGCCCGTAAGGTTGACATCTTCAATCTTACCGAATGTCTATACCGTGAGAATCCGAAGAAATGGCGGGAGTTGAATTCAGAAGGTGGGTTCATGATCGATAAGGAATCGCTGGTGAACGTCAAAGTTGATGTGAGACTACAGCATAGCGGAAAATATAAGCTAAGAGTTGATTAACTGGAGTATAGGAAAGAGCATCCACTGGTGAGACAGGCCGTATACACCTGCAATCATTTCGTGAATGCTCTTTTCATGTTCAGTCTAACTTACTATCTTTTTGCTTCAAACAACAAATCCAGAATCTTATCATCTGCCTTACGATTCTTACCTTGGTATGGATAGCAATGAATATGAATCGCTGGATTAAAATTAATCTCAATAACGCTGTAGTTATGAGGGGTTGCCTCATTTTGGTAATCATCAATCATCATATCTACGCCACAGATTGTTGCCCCAGCTGCTCTAGCTGATCTTACGGCTAATTGCTTATAGCTGTCTGGAATTTCATCAGTATAGTCAATGCTATCTCCGCCTGTACTGATATTTGAGTTTTCTCGCAAATAGACGATTTCGCCACTAGCTGGAATATCTTCTGCTGATTTTCCCTGCCCCTTTAAGAATAGTGCTTCAGCATCACCTAACTGGATTCGTTCAAGCGGAGTTTTGTATCCCTTTCCTCTTAGCGGGTCTTTATTCTTCTCATGAATTAATTGGACAATCGTGTGCAGCCCATCCCCGATGACGTTTGCAGGGACACGGTGTAAAATCCCAACCACTTCATCACCCATCACCAGAAAACGGTACTCTTTTCCCGTCATGAATTCCTCTAACAATACAGTACGATCATATTCAAAGGCCATCTCAAATGCCTTGCGATAATCCTCTATAGAAAACTCACCCGTGAATATAGTTATTCCAAGGCCAAAATTAGTAGATTTAGGCTTAATAACGATTTGTTTGCCTAGATAATTCTCAAATGCGGACATAGCCTCTTCTATATTTCCGTATGCCTCTCCGTTCGGAACACGAATACCGTTTGCTCGTAAGACTTCTTTGGTTACGATCTTATTCTCCATAATAAGTACAGTGCTATAAGAGTCTAATGAAGTTTTGGTAGCTTGCTTTACATATTCGACCTGAGTATCTGTCTGCAACCGGATAAAATTTTCTTCCCGATCAAGGATGTCAAATCGAATTCCGCGTTTGATCGCCGCCTTAAGTAGAAGCTGCGTAGACAATTCAAAGTCTTCGTACCCGGCAAATTGATAACCCACTTCCATACTTAGCTTCTTGTACAGCTTTGCCTGATTCAAATGATAGGCTGAAAAAGATGATTTTTCAATTTCTGATTTGACGATGGCTGCATAGCTGGTTTGCGGGTTTAAGATCCGCTTCTTTTCTTGTTCAATAACTTGCTGATCCTTTGTATCACCGGGCTTAAGAATATTTAATAATTCCATCATAGAATCCAAAATCTCAAGAGCAAGAGCCTCCATACTTACGGTCGTATGATCCATTTGGATCTTCGCATGAATTCCTTCAGACAAGAGGAGATCAACGTTATCATGTGCTTGCTTCTGCTCCTCCAAATCCAAGGGTTCGTCCTGTAAGAACAATGAGAACACAATAAACAAATGAATAAATTGAAGCGTATCATGACGAATTCCAATCTTACTTAAAGGGTTCAGATCGATCATTCGAAGTTCTAAATATTCGACTCCATGCTCGATCAACTCTGCTAGCATATCTTCACCCTTCGCTGTTTTAAGACGAAGTGAGCTATACAATTCCTTTGCACTCAGCAGCTGCTTGTTTGCAATGAATTGACGAATATCTCGAACATAATCCTTAACGGAGTTAAATGACACATAATAAGGCTTTTCATTACGGTATCCACACGTACTATTCCGCAATGAATTCATATATGGGAAGTAGTGGCTCTCTTCATCAAGATGATTACTTAAATGTACGCATCTCTCAATATAGGTCTTATCGAATACAGGACTTGCACCAGTTAGGTAAATGAGCAGCCAGCGGTAGCGAAGTATGTTCCGCGCAACTTTTAAGTACATCCCATCTTTAAATTCCTGATATGAAACGGTTTGACCTAGCTTTTGATGAAGTCTTATCAATAAACTGTCCCGGAAAGAGAAGTTGAAATGAATTCCACTTAGCAATTGTTTTTTACGTCCATATTTCTCGGCCAATTGTACACGATAGTGGTCCTCCTTTGGATCGTTCATCTTCGCAATAGGAATCTTCTCTTCCGATGGAAGTACTGGCGGATTACTGCTGGTCCATAAGTACTCATCTTGCAGTTCAAGTGTGACGATATCATGCAGCGTCTCTAAGAAATGATAAGCCTCATCTGTACTATTTAGCGCAGGGGTGATCATTTCAATCTGACTTTCTGAGAAATCTGTTTTAATGTAGGGATGATCAAGCTTATCGCCAAATACAGATGGATGAGGCGTTAGGGCGAGTTTTCCGTCTTGGTCTACCCGCGCATTTTCCTTCTCAAGTCCAAACTGGCCTTTAAAGACTTCTTCTTGTAAATTCCCTCTAATAATTTCATCTATAAAATGATGATCCAGTGCGATCATACTCATGACCTTCCTTCAGTAATGATTAAGTATTCAATGCAACAGGTTTATTCAAATTTCGAAGCGTCATATTAAACCAAACTACAAGAATAACTCCCTTCAGAACACTGCTTAATGCAATCGACATCCATACTCCATTCAATCCAAAATGCCATGATAGAACGATGGCCATAGGTATACGAAGGGCTGTAAGAGCAATACTAAAAATCGGTGGGATATGTGTCTTGCCTATTCCGTTAAAAGCCCCAACAGTCATTAACTCCAGACACATAAACAATTGTGAATATCCGATGATTCTCATATAATCTGCACCCAGCTCTAGAGATGTAGAATCCGTCAGGAATAATGAGAAGAGTGGTTTAGGGAATAAAATAAAAATGAAGGATATAAAGACTCCGAAAGTCATCGTTAACAATAAGGCTCGATGATAGCCCTCTTTGATTCGTCCTAATTTTCGTGCTCCATAATTTTGACCAAAAAACGCTGCGATGGCGCCCTGTAAGCCACCGATGGTCATATAAGAAATGGACTCGATTTGAATCCCGACCTTTTGTACAGCGATCGCCTCCGGACCCCAGTTAACAATAATTTTTGCAATAATAATGGAGATTACTGTGAATGTTACCCTCTGTATCGTAATCGGAATTCCCAGCGAGATTACTTCGCGCATTTCTTTCCATTTGTACGAGATGTTCTTTGCAAAAAGATGAGTGTTCTTCGCTTCAAAAACAAACAGCACCGTGACGAACATATTGGCTGCTAACGTTGCAAATGCCGCTCCCTTCACTTCCATAGCTGGTATGGGGCCCAGTCCAAAAATCAATATTGGATCAAGCAGCATATTAATTAAGAAGCCAATCGTAAAGATTTTGAAGGGTCGCTTACTGTTGCCTAGTGAATTTATAATGGTACTAAATAAGGTGTTGATGATAGAGAAGCTTATTCCGATCATAGAGATCAGCAAGAACTGAATAGCCATGCTTTCTACATTGTCATTACCTAGCCCAAAGAAACCAATAAGTCCATTTTTAAATGTGAAAATAATCACCATATATAAGACGCTTAAGACTACTGACATCAAAAAGCCATTCTTGATATACACCTTGGCTTGGTCTTCTCTTCCTTCACCTATGCTATGTGCCACTTTAATTCCGGTTCCTATAGTAATCATGGTCGATAACGCAACCGCTAGATTCACAAAAAAGCTAGCCGTTCCAATAGCGGCAACAGGATCGCTTCCCAATTTGCCAACCCATATCATATCAACCAGTCCATAAGTGGTAGAAATAAAGTTTGTAGCGATAATTGGTAACGTTAACTTCACAAGTGTAGGGGTGATGGGCCCCTCTGTTAGATTCCTCGTTCCTTTCATTCCACTAAACTCCTTGGGTCAGAAAATAAACCGACCTTAAAGGCCGGCCCTCTATCGATAGTTCTTAATTCCCTGATGCTAAAAACTGATCTACACGTGCTTTTATCGCATCGCGTACTGCTCTGAATTGTGACATAATTTCCTCTTCTGTCCCTGTGGCTTGAGCTGGATCATCAAATCCCCAGTGCCACTTCGTCACATTCTTATTGGAAATGACCGGACAATGTTCATCCGCATGGCCACAAAGTGTAATGACATAAGTAGCCCGATTCAGAATTTCTGGATGAATGACATCGGATGAATGACTAGTTATGTCAATACCTGCTTCTTTCATGACCTGAACTGCCCTTGGATTTAATCCATGAGCTTCAAGTCCTGCACTGAGCACCTCATAACGATCGCCACCAAGATGTTTCAACCAAGCCTCTGCCATCTGACTACGACAAGAATTTCCCGTACATAAGAAATACACTATTGGTTTACTCATTAATATTACGACCCCTTTGTTGAGAAGTATTTTCTTTCAAACCTACGTGCTACATTCACAAGCAAGATCAATACAGGTACCTCAACAAGAGGACCTATCACCGCAGCAAATGCCTGCCCCGAATTAATTCCAAATACCCCAATCGCAACTGCAATCGCTAATTCAAAATTATTACTAGCCGCTGTGAAAGATAGCGAAGTACACACTTGATAGCTTGCTCCGGTTCTATGAGATAAGTAAAACGACGCAAGAAACATAATAACAAAGTAAATGACTAAAGGGATCGCGATACGAACCACGTCTAACGGTAGACTTACAATCATATTTGCCTTTAAGGAAAACATCATAAGGATCGTAAACAGCAAGGCGATTAAGGTTAGTGGACTAATCTTCGGAATAAATTTCTGAACGTACCAACCTTCCCCTTTCGAACGAACAAGGAAAAAACGTGTTAAAAATCCAGCCACAAACGGGATTCCTAGGTAGATTAAAACACTCTCTGCTATTTGCCCTATGGTAATGTTTACTTCCATCCCAGCGATGCCGAACCATTCAGGCAATACCGTGATGAAGATATAAGCAAATACAGAATAGAATAGAATCTGAAATATAGAGTTAAAAGCTACAAGTCCTGCCGTATAATCTGGATCACCTTTCGCTAAATCGCTCCACACTAGTACCATAGCTATACAGCGAGCAAGGCCAATCATAATAAGACCAATCATGTATTCAGGCATATCACTCAAAAACAGGATGGCTAGGACAAACATGAGGATCGGACCCAGTATCCAGTTCTGAATCAATGAGAGAATAAGTACCTTCCAATCTTTAAATACCCGTCCCAATTTCTCATAACGAACCTTTGCAAGTGGAGGATACATCATTAAGATAAGGCCAATAGCTATCGGAATAGAGGTAGTACCTATTTGCATCTCTGTTAGAGTATCCGATACCCCCGGTAATAAGCTTCCGAGTAAAATACCTATTGCCATCGCAGCGAAGATCCAAATCGTTAAAAATCGATCTAGAAAAGATAATCGCTTGATAGTTTGACTCATATGCAGTCCTCCTTTGGCTTACACGGAATTTCATTTAGAACGGACCTGGATTCTTCGCTTAATTCGGGTAAATGCATCAGTATTTCGCGGATGTAGGGTTTATCATTAATATCCAAAGAATAAAAGATCCATTGACCACTACGTTGTTCTTGTACAAGGCCACCGTCTTTTAATTTACGCATATGTTGACTGATGTTCGGTTGAGTCATCTTTAAGATTTCAACCAAGTGACATACGCAAGCTTCTTGGTGAAATAAGATATTGATAATGTTTAAACGTGTTTTATCCCCTAACAACTTAAGTTGTTCTGCCATGATATCCGTAGGAATCACATCTTTCCCTCCTTCATATATTCATTCCGATCGCTTATTTCCAAGATTATTATATAAGCATTCACTTATATAATCAAGTAATTATCTAATTATTTCTGCTTTTGCCGCATTTGCATCGTTTACTCTTGACTCGGAATAAACTTGAGCGTATAAGAGGATAGTATAGTTAACAATTGATTTATAAATTAGGTTATTTATCCATATTAATTTTTTTGGAGGTTACTTATGGAACTTCATCTACAAGGAAAAACCGCACTTGTTACCGGGTCTACGGCAGGAATCGGAAAAGCAATCGCCTCATCATTAGCGGCTGAAGGCGTCAGGGTTCTAATTAATGGCCGCCGCGAAGACAAAGTAATGAACACGATTCAGGAAATTCGAGACCAGCATGCCGGCGCTAAACTCGAAGCCGTGGTCGCGGATCTAGGAACAGAGCAAGGGTGTCAACAGGTGATTGAACAATACCCTGACGTTGATATTTTGATAAATAACCTCGGTATATTCGAGCCTGCCGAATTTTTCGATATTTCCGATGAGGATTGGTTTAGATTCTTCGAGACCAACATTATGAGTGGTGTTAGGCTCTCCCGCCACTACCTGAACCGAATGATTCAGAATAACGAAGGACGAGTCATCTTTATTGCTAGCGAGGCGGCCATCATGCCTTCGCAAGAAATGGCTCATTATAGTGCAACCAAAACAATGCAGCTCTCGGTTTCCCGAAGCTTAGCCGAGCTGGCTCATGGAACGAAGGTAACGGTCAATACCGTGATGCCTGGTTCAACTTTAACTGAAGGAGTAGAGACGATGTTAAATACTCTCTATCCTAATGAAAACTTGACAATAGATGAGGCTGAGAGACGATTTATGTCAGAGAATCGACCAACATCTATCATTCAAAGGCTTATTCGGCCAGAAGAAATAGCCAATTTTGTTACCTTCTTAAGCAGCCCTCTTTCCTCGGCCATTAACGGTACCGCTTTGCGGATTGATGGAGGACTTGTACGCAGCGTGTTTTAAGATTCTCGAATCCTATTCACATCAACCCCTTTTTAGCGAAAAAAAGCAGCTAATCATTTTGATTAGCTGCTTTCGTGCTTTCGTAACTTATTCAACTATCCTATTTCTTTTCCGAGACGGCAAAGTAATTTTCTTCATGATCTGCGAAGTTGAAGACTCTACCAGTCGGGAGCTCAACAATTTCTCCAACTTTTACGTTTTTATTTTTCAGATCACTATATAACTCATCGAATTTCTCAGTGAAATACATGAGAGACGGTGTTCCGAGATTCATGTCTGGGTTCATCTTGGCAACGAACTCTTTACTATGAAGAACAATGCTGGTTGCTGCATCTTTTGGAGCGATTTCGATCCATCTCATTGGACCATTGGTTACTTCCGCAATGACCTCGAAGCCTAATTTCCCCGTCCAAAAATCTCTGGATTCGTCTTGATTATTCACATATAACATAACTTGACCAATTCTATTAATCATCATATATGCACTCCTCTTGTGTAATTACTTAAGTGACTCTAACAGATCGCCCAAACGGTTCCAGGTCTCGGTGATTCCTTGCATCATACCCATGTCCATAACAGTCTTAAGGGCCTCTGCTGACGCATATTCAGAACGGTTCACCAATTTCGTCTTGCTGCCCAAATCGATAAATTCTATCGTTGTTAGGGTAGCTGGCAGGGACTCGTTAATATTGCCTTCGGCATCTGAGAAGTAATCGTTGTAGCTGATCATCTCCGGCTCGACGATTTCCTGATAAACACCCTTCCCCCATGATTCCATACCGTAAAATTGGCCTTGATTCTGATCAACGCACTTCATGCAGTAATGCCACACGCCACCTGGACGAAAATCGATGTTACAAACCGGGACCTCCCAGCCTTTCGGACCCCACCAACGCTTGAGATGCTCCGCTTCCTTAAACATGCGGAATACGAGATCACGCGGCGCTTCGAATTCGCGCTCCAGTACCAGGACACGATCGTTCTCTACCCTCGAGACCATTTCGTTTTTTGACATCATTAACTCCTCCTTAAATTATAGATGTTATGATTATTCCTTATTTTGCAGTTCACGCAAGTAATTGTCCAAGTTGTCAAATCGCTCTTCCATAATATGCTGGAAGGATTTCAGCCAAAGCTCCATCGCTTGGAAGGGCTCAGACCGGAGCTTATAGATCCGGCGGTTCGCATCGACTTGTACTTTCACAATCCCGCTATCGCTAAGCACTTTTAAATGCTTCGACGCTTGTGGTTGGCGAAGCCCCAATCGATCGGCGATTTCACCTACAGTCAGAGGGCCGGCACGCAACAATTGAACGATATTCATACGATTCGGTTCAGCTAATGCACTAAGTGTTGTTACATCCAATACAGACTTATTCATAGCATATCTTCTCTCACCTCTGTAATTACAGTTTCTTGCTTTATCTTTACCGTTATTCAGAATCACTTTCATCTTGTGATTAAAATATACCCAATTTGGAATATTCCCGTCAAGGAATATTTGAGGTAACCGATAAGTATAGCCATCCTATGTAGGATGGCCTTATCTTCGCTGCTTATACTTCCATGGATTTTACTAAATCACGGAGCTTGTTCATTGTTTTCCAATTACGCACAGTAGAAGGTACATTCAACTTAGAAAGTTGATTGGCCAGCTTAGAATTACGCACCCCTTCGCGGAGCAATAAATAGACTTCCCGACCTTGAACATGATACTCATCGATTTGAGAAGCAAATGCTTTAAGCTGTTCGATTCTTTCTTGGGAAGGTGAATCGAGCAGCATGGAGACATAAAAAGTCTCGACCTGTGTTGATGCTTGTGCTTCCAGTAGCACATCCTCAGAGAATGGACAGTTTTCAACAATTTGATTCAGTTCTTCGGATGTTCTTATTATAACGGTGACCGAAATAGAAAAGACCTTCTCTATTTCATATTCTATTCGCTCACGCAGTGAATCTGCATCTTCCACCGACTCAAACAGCACATTACCGCTCTGAATGTACGTTAGTACTCGGTCAAAGCCCATCGAATGGAACATATTTTTTAATTCAGCCATCTTGATTTTATTATGTCCACCTACGTTAATACCCCTTAACAACGCAATGTAAATTGCCATTTAATCAACCCTCTGTTGTTATTTATGAACCCCATATAGGCATTTGTCATATGTTATAGATGTGAGTATCCAAATTTATATATAAGGAGTATTACTACATGAATAGATATGTGTACTATGGCTATCCTCAGGCCTACCCCTCATTTCCAACGCCGCCATACTATCGGAATGAAGATCTACAACGCAGAGAATCCCTGGTATTACCGAAAAATATGATGTATACGACCATTGTAGAGCCCAAATTCACTGAGCATTTGACCAAACACATCGGAATGAAAATTGTCGTCACTACAATTGTAGGGAAATTGATAGGTACTTTGGATAATGTTTTTATTGATCACATTGCCCTCGCCGTTGATGGTAAACTGCATCATGTTCGATTAAGTGAGATCGTATACTTTGAAAAAGCAGAAGAAAAATAATTCCTACTAAACAAACGATGTAAGTCCCGTCCTTAAGTTGGACGGAGCTTACATCGTTAATAAAAAGCCGCAATTTCCGAGACCTCTTATTTAATTTGCATCACCTATTGCTTCCATTTGTTGAATTGTATCTACAAAGATCCATCCTTTTTCCCAACCACGTTCTTTTTGAAGGCGATCTTTAATGGTTTCCTTAACTGAATCCCTATGCCAGACTTGAACGACCATATCACCCGTTCTGATCTTCTTATCTCGTCCGTGGTACTTATAATTTGCCTTAAACACTAACATTCCCTCAGGGCTTTCCTCAGCACTGCTTACTGTCTTGCCATCTTGTGATAGTCTTAGACCAAGTACCTTGTCGAATACCGCTTGGGCGACTTCGATCTGATGATTGAGAAATCCGTTGTCTGAAGCGTCTTTATGCTCACTCTGTAATTTAAGCAAATATTCCTGGACACCCTGTTTGATCAATGCTGCTTCTTCGCTTTTTAATTTTTCGTGCATACATACACGCTCCTTATTCCCATTTGTTTAATATATATCAACAGAAGAACCTTTGAACCTGGTTCACTCTTGATCTATTATCGCAATTATCCTCCTAATAAAAATAATTTGCAATCAAAAATTCTTTGTCACTTTTAAACAATAAAGCGTCAAATGCCAAAACCAACATAAATGCACACAATAGTGTCATATATTCGGCCTACTAATGGATTAGTTTAAGAGAAATTAGTTCATTTTCATGTTTTTATGTACATGTTTAAAAGGGGGGGTCACACCAAACGCCATAAAGGCTGCCCAATCGGATCTTGGCAGCCTTTATGGCGTTTGATTAGAGTGCTCTTAACCCAAGAAAGCGATAGAGTTCTTTACTTTCCTTGCGAATGCAATGGGATTATCGATCGATTCCCAGTGAATATACATCAGTCGAGGGTTCTCAAACAGCCAGTGATTATGAACCGCTGTAACCTTAATTCCGTTTTTTCGAAGATTTGACAGTAATCGATTTACTTGGTTCTGGAAGAGAGCCGTTTCCCCTAAACAAAGTGCGCGTCCTGAACTGTCCAATGATTCAAACGAGAACAGTTGATAACGGACCAATGGGGATGTCGTACTTCTTCCTAAAATAGAGGCTTTAAACTTCCTATTTCTGGAGACAAAACAAACCGGACCTTTTGTAATTGTATGCTCAGTTCCACCTAAAATGGATGAAAATTGATTACATAGTTTTATAAAGCGGGGGCTTGCTTTAGCTTGTTCAGACATTCAGTATCATCCTTTCATTAAATGATCAATACATCTTCATGTCGATTGAATCAGCCTAAGAATGCAATAGATGCTTTGGTTCTTTTAGCAAAATCAATAGGATTCATAGTGGCTTCCCAATGCATATACATTAACCGTGGGTTTTCATTTAACCAGTGATTATGAATTGCTGTCACTTTTATCCCACGTTTACGGAGATTCGATATCAATCTATTAACTTGATTCTGGTGTACAGCCGTCTCACCCAAACAAAGCGCCCTTCCCGACTTATCAAGAGATTCGAAAGAGAACATTTGCATTTGAACTAATGGGGATCTCGTACTTCTTCCCAAGATCTTTGCCCTCAGGTTTGTCATCCGCATGACAAAGCAAACAGGGCCTTCATCAACTTCCGATTCGCCCCCTAGAATTTTCCCGAATTGAGTACACAACCTTTTGAACTGTGGGCTTACCTTCACTTGTTGTGCCATTTAAATCCTCCCTTTTATCATGTTCTGTCTATCCTATGATGAAAGATAAAAATGGACTTGGGTGACTGTACCTATTTTAAAAACTATCTTAGACGGAATGCAGGCTCCCGGTTCGATGGAGAGATTTAATGCAGAAATAGGCACCTTTCTCAGAACAACATAATATTCTGAATTAGTTTACTAAAGGGAGAAGGTTAATGAAGAAAAACTTAACTTATGATTACATTGTTGTCGGCACAGGACCGGCAGGTTCTGTTATTGCGAAGACGCTTACTGACGACAAACAAACCTCTGTACTTGTCCTAGAATCGGGCGGAAATCATGATAAAGATATACCGATCAAGGATTCCACCTTTGCATCGGAACTTGAAGAAAGTTACTCCCCGGATTACTTCTGGCAAGGTGAAGGGGTACCCCAGGAAGGACTCGATGGCCGCTCATTCGAGTGGACTACGGGACGTCTCTCAGGAGGTGGTTCTTCTATAAACGGAGAACAATATGTACGACCGACAGCAGCTGTACTCAGTAAATGGGAACGACTGCTGGGGCCTATTTGGTCACCTGATAAAGCCATACGACGTTTCAAACAGTTGGAGAAATTCGATGGTTCAACTACAAATATGGACGCACACGGTTATAAAGGAAGAATAAGTATCAGGCAAGCGCCTGAAGAGCCAACCTCGATGGCACAAAAATTAGCAACTGCGATCGAGCGGGCTTCAGGATATCCAATCATTCTTGATTACAATGATCCTGATACCCCACTTGGATCGTTCACACGCTGGCAATTATACCAAAAACCTGATGGCCTGAGGGAAAGCTCATCCACAGCCTTTTTGTCTTCGGATATTATGACCCCATCAGGCCGAGGGGTTAATAATCGTAAGCTAACCGTCCTGTTCAGAACAACAGCTCTTCGTATTCTTTTTTCTGGTAAGCGTGCGATTGGTGTTGAATTTTTGAAGGATGGTAAATGCACCCGTGCGTACTCTCGTAAAAAGGTTATTATATCGGCAGGGAACAATAGCCCTCAGATACTAATGCTATCTGGGATCGGATCCGCTAGCATGTTAAAAAAGGCAGGCATCCCAGTCATTTTCAATAATCCAAACGTAGGACAGCGATTAAAAAATCACACTTTAAACTTCGCTGTATTTGCTACAAATCCCAATGACCGTCCCCTCCCTTCCCAAGATCCTGATGCCCTTTATACAGGAGGTGCTTTCTTGCCGGATCCATCCGGCAACAATCCTGAAGAGCGAGCCGTTCAACTTCTTGGTATTGGAGCCGATGAACAATTGACCATAGCAATTCTGTACTTACGACCTAAGAGCAAAGGGAATATCCGCATACAAAGCAAAGATCCGCTAAACATTGTACTGGCAGACGAAGGGTTTCTTTCTGATCCAGATGACATGGAGGCAGTAAAAAGGATTTATCGAACTTATATCAAGAATATTGCTCTCGAGCTATCCCGAATTGATCCTTCTTATCAGCTGCTATCACCTACTTTTGACATCATTGATGATGATGACAGACTCGAAGAGTTTATTAAAGAAAATTTCGACCATAATCATCATCAGCAAGGTTTTCTGCGAATGGCGCCTTTATCAAAAGGGGGGGTTGTTGATCGTAGAGGTAATGTACATGGGGTCAAGGATTTGATCGTTGCAGATGCATCCATTGTTCCATTCACAGTTGATGGCAATACTTCTTCCGCGGCATATCTTATCGGCTATACAATAGCGAAGCAATTATGTATAAAAACAAACCCTCAAAAAAAACAGCGAACACGAACAGAATTCGCTCAAGAGTGAATTCAAAAAGGGGCTATTCAGCCCCTTTATTGTGGAATAATTTCAAAAACAGTGCCTTGGTGAGCATCAGCCACTTTTGTAGAGCCATAAACGCCTAAATATAGTCTGGATTGATTCAGATTCGCTCCCAAACTAACATAATAAGCGGATTGAGGCCCAAAATTATAATCGACTTTAATAACACTAAAATCATTTAGTTTACATTCTTTTGGAACCCTGATATAAGCTAAAACCCCTCGGACTGGATGGTGAGATCCTTCTTTCCTGGCTAGATCAGCAAACACAACATTTCCCGTTAATCCGGGGATTCCATTTCCCATATATGGCTGGACTCCAGTAAGTGCAGTTCCTCCAAACTTATCGCTTCGGGGATCTTTATGAAAATAACTAATTAGAGGCTGCAGACGTCGTACCGAAGTTTCTATAGCTTCATTGTAATAAGACACTGTTTTCTCATCCAAAGACGGATTTGCAGAGCAGCCTGTAATGATCGAAGTAGGGAAAGCGCCTTCCCACCCTCTCCAGCCAAAGTTAATAAATCCTTCTTGGTCAGGTTCAGAATTCATTAAAGCTGCTTGAACAAGCTGAGTAACAGGTATTGGTTTATAATGAATGAATGAAAAAATCGACTCTACGAGATCCTGTCCGACATTTCCTACATATTTGATATAATAATTATAAAACCTTTGAAATAAAATGCCTGGTATATTGCGGCCTCCTTTGGCAATTACGGTAAGCGTCTCCTGAATTGATACGGGGAGTTCATTAAAACGTGTTACTACGGGTGGATTATCGATAAATGTATGCTTAGCAACATCAATTTCAATTATTTTACCTGCGATTTCCATATCATTTTGGCTTAAGTTAAATGGATCATAGCCGGATCCGCCATCTCCGGTAGTCAAAACAAGTTTTCCTGTTTCAGGTGAAAAATTCAAGCTATTGACACCATTATGATTTAAAAATGGCCTTCTTATATTCAATAAGGTCCGCCGTCTTTGAGGTTGACCATTCGAATTTAAGACCCATTCTTCAACAGTATCAATATGATCATATTGAATTTCTCTATTCAACCACTTTAAGTTTAAGGTATCCGTATCACACGGGTTGGGCTTAAAGGATTCAAAAGTACCTGTAAGTGCACCTGGACCTTGGCTCCCAGCCACTGAATAATGGAGATAAAACAAACCGTTGTAATAAAAATCAGGATGAAATGCTAGCCCGACCAAACCCCGTTCATCATACCCACCACTAGAGGCGCCTAATTTTATGATTCGTTGGCGAATATCTAAAAAAGTCCCTATAACCCCGTTCCCTATGTAAAAGATCTCCCCTACTTGAGTTGCTACAAATAATCTTTCAATTGAATCACCAGGAAGTATAGCTGTTTTCAAAACAGTAGGCATGTTTATCTTACTAATAATTGGTCGTAAACTAACCTTAACTTGTATCAAATAACTGTACCCCCTTTATAGTATTTTCTTTTGTAAGAATATGAGTAGAACGGTTTAATGATTCATTACCAACAAAAAAAAGCTTTCTATAGCCACCCTTTCAGGCGACTATAAAAAGCGACATTTCCTTTCAATATCCTTCTTCCCCCCCGGTCTTACCGCCATATCTATGTGATTGCGGTTCTGTACTATATAATACCGCCCAGACTAGCTCCTTTTACAAATAAACGCTCAATTTTTTTCTCTACAGTAGGATCGGGAACTAAAGGTGGTGCTTGATGCGGCTTAGTACGGGCATCGATGATTAAGTTGTCACAACCCCAGTGCTTATGCTCATAAAAGCCATTCACTCCATGAATATCATGGGAAGGATTGCTACGCGTAAATGTAACCCACAAGAAGTTATGGATCGATTCACTCAAAAATGAGCTGTCGTCGCAGAGAACAATCATTGGACAAGTTGGGAGAGGTCCCTTCTCTTGAAGCGCATCACACAACCCTTGCATTTCTTTCTCTGTATCGGCATAGCTGTTAAATTTAGGACCTTGCATCGCCACAACGCCTGGCATGATAAGGCGGACATTATCATATCCACGTATGCCCTTTAAATCTTCAGGTACTTCATGGCATAAATTTCTCAGTTTATCTCCATATGCAGCAATAACGACTTTACTGCCGCTATTCAGACCTGTCCCGGAATAATCAAGGGTATCAATCGTAGTATTCGTATAAAAATGAATGTCACGACGCAGATCGATTCGCTCTAAAATATAAGTTAAGAAATTTACTTCATGATGTGAATTAATTGGTTCGTTTTCTTCAGCTGTAATAAATAAATATTTAGCCAAGCTTAATTGTCCCGTGCCCAATATACGATTCGCCAGTGTAAGGAGCTCAGTAGGTTTCTTTACTTGTTGATAAGGTGTATATCTTTCGCTGCCAACAGCGAAAAGCAACGGATGAACCCCCGCAGCATCTACTGCATGAACTTCTTTTACCCCCGGAATTTCATGCTTGATCGAATCACCAGTCAATTCGTGAATGAGTTCACCAAAAGATGTGTCCTCTTGCGGAGGTCTTCCTACGACTGTAAATGGCCAAATCGCATTCGGCTTGGCATATACTTTATGAATTTTCATGACTGGAAAAGGATGAATTAGACTATAGTAGCCTAAATGATCTCCAAAAGGCCCTTCTGGTTTTGTATCTTCAGGATATATCTCCCCTGTAATTACAAAATCAGCATCACTGCTAATACAGTAACCATCGACATAATTGTATCTAAAGTTATGTCCCGATAGCATACCAGCGACCGTCATTTCACTTAATCCTTCCGGTAGCGGCATAACGGCTGCTAAGGTATGTGCTGGCGGACCGCCAATAAAACAGCTTACTTTGAGCGGCATCCCCATTTTATTCGCCTTCGTCTGATGAACTCCGATTCCCCGATGAATTTGATAATGCAGTCCAATTTCTTTATTCATCTCATATTCATTGCCGGTTAATTGAGTGCGGTACATGCCTAAATTGGAATTCATAATTCCGGGTTTTTCGGGATCCTCTGAATAAACCTGCGGCAGGGTAACAAAAGCCCCGCCATCATTGGGCCAATGATGAATCAGCGGAAGATCTGAAATTTGAATTTCTTGGGCCGTAACGGGAAGGTTACCCCACTTTTTTAACGGAAGTGCTTTAAATGCAGCTAATCCGGTCCCTATATTGCTGAAGGGCTTCTTAAGAGCTTTCATTGGATCGTTGCGAACTGCCATTACATTATGTACAGAATCCCACGTCTTGCGAAAAATAAACTTACTGCGCTCCATTGTACCAAAAAGATTAGAAACCGCACGAAATTGGGATCCTTTTACGCGCTCAAACAGTAAGGCAGGACCTCCCGCCTCATACACTTTCAAATGAATTGCAGCCATCTCAAGATACGGATCAACTTCTTCTCGGATTCGAACCAAATGACCATGCTTCTCTAAATCAATGAGGCAATCTTCTAAATTGCGATACATTATAGTTAGCTCCATTCTGCATATATAAGATCATTATTTTACTTCATCATATCTAAATTATAAACGATAGTAATTAAATTATCAGTTTAAATACTGAAGTCGGTTTAAATACTTTCAACAGACTATATAATAACAGAAATAGCCCACAGAGTGGGCTTTAATCATGTAAATCACTTCAGCTAACTTGCTTCTATTTGCTTCTTTGCACGAAGATATCTTCGGTATTGCACGGGATCGAACTTCTTCAATCCGTTAAAGCCAGGTCTCGTGTTAGCCTCGATAAACCATACCTTTCCTTTCTTATCGATCCCCATATCCAATCCGACGATTCGAAGAGGGAAACGAGAACCCAATTTACGTGCGATTTTGTAGGAAACATCGCTTAACTCTTCCTGAACTGTGGGTACGTTTAGCCGTTGGTCGGCTCCTCGAAGGACTTCTTCTATTTTTGCATCGCGAGCTCCTTTTGCCACATTAGTGACGATGGAATTGGATCTTGGCGCGACCTTTGCGCTCATCCAGGTAAGCAACCACCGATTGGAGGGTTTCTGTAGCACAATCCGCAGATCAAAAGGTTTCTTTTGATAGGTCGCCAGTGGAATCCCTTGCTGGATAATGTATTTTTTTCCGCGGTGCATTCTTTTGGCTACTTCGGCTGCGATTTTTGTGTTTGGGTACTTTTTGGACGATGCCTTGAATGAAATCAAGCTTTCGGAGTTATTGAGTCTCTTGACCCGGATAATCCCTGTTCCCGAAGAGCCTGTATCGGGTTTGATATAAATTACAGGGAAAGCTGTGAGCATTTTGGTGAGAGTCGCAGCATGATACCAATGGGTTTCCGGAACGTGACGGGATAGGATGTGATCATGTATCAAGGGTGTTCCTTTTTGCATTTTGCTTTTAATATATTTATGTTTCATGTACTCACCTCCATCCTACATTATTCTAGCCCCTTTATCTGGATGACGGCAAAAACATTAATGACACAAAATTAGGCTACATTCCCCCCCTGTTTATTGTAATGTTGCAAAAAACACCCCTTAAAAAAACTCGACTGGATAGTAAGAACAATTTAAATTAAATTTTCCTATATTAAAATGCATCGTCAAATGCACGCTCCATTTGATCAGCCTCTTTGGAAACTGCGAAGAAGACAAATGCTCCCTTCGTCTTTAAAACATGATGTTCTACCAAGAAATATTCATTTGGACGATAGTCCTTGAACTTTATTTTTTGTTCCTCGATACGCTGCTCGAGCTTGGCTTTGACGTTCTCCGCCTTACCCAAATCCTTTAGCTTGATGACGGTTAATTCATCCGCTCTCACATTCGATGTAGATGTATAAAGAATAAAATCATCAACATTGTCAGCATCAATCTTATACAATTTCTGCAGCTTAATCTGATCTCCCGCTTTCATGTCCTTCAAGCTCACTGCCTGTTCGATTTTTCCTCCGATTTGGGCGGCTGACAGTTTGTCAGCGGTCTTGTCATCCGTGCCCGAACATCCAGTGAGGACGTAGATCGCGACGATAATTACCAGAACTGCGGGGAAAAGACTTCTTCTATACTTCCATGGTCTTCTCATACAATCACTCCGATAAATAATTTATAGATGGATCTTCAAAAAATGTGTTTGCATTATAAAGCAGCAGCATGTCATCGATATCGTGTTCATTCACGAACGACGTTAACTCTCCGTCATAGTAACGCAGGTCTACTACATCAATTTCGCTGAAATGCTTCAATAAGAATGGAATGAAGCTGTTGGCGTACGAATCTTTGACTACAAGCAGCTTTTTCCCGTCTGGATGAGCCGTCTTGATATGGATAAGCGCATGGTTGCCGTTCAGAAACACCGCATATTTATCCTTCTTTTGAAGCTGTTCCATCGCATATAACGTATCCGTGCTTTCCTCTTCATCCACATAGGTTACGGTATAGTTCTCCGGATCCTTCGGCAGATACAGATCAATGCTATCGGGCTGCAAATGTCTGAACCCACTCTTGGAATACAGTGAACCGTAAAACTCACCGGTTGCTCGTTGGATATTAAAATCTTCCTTACTCTGAGGCGTGAGCCCCATTTGCTTGCAAAGCTCCAGGTAGGCGACATAAGCGCCTTCGGTTGTCCAATGATGATCTGTTTTATAAAAAACAGACTGCTCCCGTTCCGCATTCAAAGCAGGAAACACATCAATAAAATGAATACTGGGTGGCAGCAAACGCCGGACTTTGCCCAGATACGCTTCTTCATCGCCGACCATTGCATATTTCGGGAGCTTATCTTTATACAGAGACGCTGCCGTTGGCACCAACATCACATATTTGTTCAAGCCGGGGGTGGCTTGGTCAAACGCCTGAATGGCATCCACCTTCTCCTGTAAATCCTCTTCTGCTGGGGGGATAAAATTCTGAATCAGAACCCCGTCCTTGCCGAGGTATATTCCGTTACTCTCCTTTTTCCCGGTGATGCGGTCCGTATCGGTTTTCACACCGATCCAAATATCCCTATAAATAAATTGGTCGGACACGTATTTCTCGAAATCGGAAGTAAATGTCCCCGAAATCAGTGTTTTCAACGAGAAAGGCGGCAACTGCTCCAGCATCCGGTTCTCCGATTCCGAGAATTCCCGATCCTGTGCCATAAGATTGAGAACGCTCATCCCCCTATAAATAGCAGGAGCAATAAAGCTAGCCATTTCCGATTGGTTTTGATATGTCCGTCCATCGCCGTCCCCCCTTAAAATCGAAAGTATAAAAACGGATTGTAGGTTTCATTGACCAAATATGCGGTCGACAGAGTCATGAACAAAATATAGATAAACGGAACAGTAATCATACCGACGATTTTCCATTTCTCTCGCACATAGGATAAAATCTTCGCGGGAAACGGAGTGGCGCAGAAGGCCAACACGACCAATAAGATAGCATTCGTAGATAAGGCATAGAGCGCCTGCTGATCCGCCAAGCCATGCCCGCTGAAACCGAACATCACGCCGATGAAGCGTCCAGCGGAAGCCAGATGGTCCATTTCGAATAATACCCAGCCGATGATAACGACTAGAAGCGTGTAGATATGCGCGACACAGGCGGGTCTACGCTCCAGCCATCTTAGAAGCAGCAGTTTCTCAACCATCACGAAGAAACCGAAATATAAACCCCACACGATAAAATTCCAGCTGGCTCCATGCCATAAACCAGTTAAAAACCATACAACCAACAAATTCCGGAGCTGCTTCATCAGCCCTGATCTGTTGCCGCCAAGTGGGATATACACGTACTCCCGAAACCACGTACCCAGCGAGATATGCCATCTTCGCCAAAATTCCGTCACGCTCTTGGAGATATAGGGGTAACGAAAGTTTTCCATAAAATCGAAACCGAACATTTTGCCAAGTCCGCGGGCCATGTCAGAATACCCACTGAAATCAAAATAGATTTGCAGTGTGAACGCGATAATGCCAAGCCAGGCAGACAGCACCGTCAATTGTTCCAGCGGAGTTGCTTTGACGCTTGTCCATAATAATCCGATATTGTTGGCCAAGAGCACCTTTTTGGCCAGACCTCTGATGAACAGCTCCGCCCCTTCGCCAAATCGATCCAGAGTCACCTTGCGGGAATCGAGCTGCTTCGCGATGTCTCCGTATTTCACGATAGGACCGGCAACAAGCTGTGGGAACATCGTCACATAAGCCCCAAAAGAGATGAAATTTCGCTGCACCGGCACTTTATCCTGATAGACATCAATCACATAAGACATCGTCTGAAAGGTGTAAAAGGATATGCCCACAGGCAGGGGCAAATCGGCCGCTTGGAGATTCAAATGAAACAACTGGTTGATATTATCCACCACAAAACCAGCGTATTTGAAAAAACCGAGAATACCTAAACTGCCAGTCATTGAACCGATAAATATCGCCCTTGCGATCGGCTTCCGATCTCTATACTTATCGATCAGCAGCCCGTTGAAATAATCGAACACGGTCGAAAATATCATAATAATAATGTATAAAGGCTCGCCCCATGCATAGAAGATCAGACTAACTACAAGCAGGACAGCATTTCGAAGCTTCCTAGGCGATACATAATAGATCAGAACGGTGAGCGGCAGAAAGAGGAACAGAAATATCAGGCTGCTAAAGACCAATATCCACACCTCCAAACAGATTGACCCGTTCTCATGCTATTTCACTTGATCTTTCAGCAGATCCAGTAATTTTGTATAATACTCCGGTTTAAAATGAATGCCGTCCGAATCATACAGATCATCAGAGCCACTTGTAAATATCGAGGAAAGATCAACAAATCCAATGTTCTCCTTATCTGCCAGCTCTTTTAATGCTTGATTATAATCGCTGATATTTTCGTATCTTGGCTCCTGCTTCACCGCTTCAGGTGTTACCGGGGTCACCGTTAAAAGCGTAATTTTGGTTTGCGGCAGCTTTTCCTTGATCATGTTGATCAGCTTAGTATAGTTCTGTATAGAATATTCTTTGGGGTTATCCGTAGGCCACAAGATGTCGTCCGACCCCAACTGAATAAAGACTTGTTTCGGGTTCCGTTCAGTCAACTCGTTGATATCTTCCAGCGCAAATTCCGCTGTCTTTCCTGCACCTGCCAAGACATTTCCCTCTTTGAGAACATCATGGAAGGATAACCCCTCTGTAATGGAATCTCCTACAAATACGCTATCTTTATAGATAGATTGATACGGTATCTCGGTTAATCCTTTCGAATTTGCTGTCTGCCCTTGGGCAACTGATGTCGGTTGCTGCGGTCCCGCGGATTCGTTGCCGCATGCCGCCAAGGCAAGTGTAAGACTCCCAACTAGTAATGTCGTAACTATTTTTTTCATGTTCATGTTCCTCTCTTTAATTCAAATTTTGAGCTTCTTTAATTCCGTCCAAAATGGAGCTTGCCATCCGGTATTGAAAATCCTCCGTCAGCATTTCATTCTCTTCTTGCGGATTCGTTAAATAACCCATTTCGATTAGAGCCGCCGGCATGTTCGAATCCTTCAAGACGAAGAAATCCTCTTTTTTTACTCCCCGGTCCCGAAATCCGTTGGTCTGGAATATATGCTTTTGCAAAATTTCCGCCAAGAACAGGGAATCTTCATGGTAATAGTAGGTTTCAGTACCTGAAACACTAGAGTCTTCGTACGTATTACCGTGAATGGATATGAATAGATCCGCACCCAGTTGATTGCCGATTTCCGGCCGTTCCCGATTAACCGAAGATATAAAGCGATCCTCTGATCGAGTGAGATACACCTCAATCTGTGGCTCTTGTTTCGCCAGTTCTTCTACCTTAAGCGCTACCTGCAGCGTAAAATCCTTCTCAAAATTTCCACTGGCGCCCGTTGCGCCCTTATCCTTACCGCCATGTCCTGGATCAATCACGACCTTATAAGGCGTTTCTGGCTGATGTTCTAGCGTTCTTATCTTATCCGAGCGGGCACCAAGGCTGGCTTTTCGGTCGCTGGCTGCCCCTTCCCCGGAAACAAGTTGATACAACAGAACGAACACCAGTACAGACAAAAGGGTGAGTATGATCGAGCTGCCTTTCTTCATACGTTCTCTCCTCCTCCTGAAAAAAAGTGTAATCGGCGGAGATAAAGATAAAATGCAGATCATATCAAACTTTAATAGAGTTTTAGGCTTAAGCTGCGTCTACAAGCGATGATCCTTTTGAAAATTCATATGGAAATGCTCGTTATCATTGTAAACGCCAAATCGGTATCCTTCTTTTTTGTAGAATTCAATGATCTCCGGAAGAACCTGCAGCGTTTGTGGCTTTTCATGCATCAATACGACTTCCAAATCAACTTTTGTCGCCTTCTTGATGTTCTCGACAATTTGTTCTGGTTGATCCTTCAGTTTCCAGTCGTTCGATTCAATGGTCCAGTCCCAGATCTTCAATCCTTCCTGGGCAATTTGGTCGCGAACCATCGTATCGTCCAGACCAGGCACTGAACCATATGGCGCACGTACCAAATGTGGATTTGTACCTGTAATGTCATGGATAAGCGCCAGGTTGTCTTTCATCTCGGATACGAATTGTCCCTCTTCGTACAGCTTTTTGTATTGGTGGGTCATGCTGTGTCCACCAATGTAATGTCCCTCATCTACCGCACGCTTCACCACGCTTTGTAAATCCTTATGCTGAAGATTGCTTCCTTGCATAAAAAAAGTCGCCTTTACGCCATGCTCCTGCAGAACGTCAAGAAACTTCTCTGTCCATTCGCTCGGACCGTCGTCAAACGTTAAATATACGATCTTGCCCTCTGGCCTGGCATCCTCGTCTTTCGGATTAGCCTTGCTTACATTCGTCGTAGATGGTTGGTACACTGGCTGTTCTCCTTGCTGCTCCGCAACCGCGGTTGTATCGAGTGGAAGCATTAATCTCATCAGGCCAAAACAGAATAGGCCAATGGCTGCGAACATAAATATTTGCCGTCTGCGCTTCTTAGCTCTATGTTTTCCTTCTCTTAGACCTCGATCAAAGTTTGTTCTTGCTGTCATTTTCAATCCATCTCCTCTCTCTATGCTTAAAGAATACTAAGAGGAGATATAGAAAAAGTGCAGATCATGTCAAATTTATTTATAGAATCAGATTTCCAGCAGATAAAAAGTGCAAAAATAAAAAAACGCAGAACCGAAGTTCTACGCTTTTTTATTCAAGTGAAAATAAAACATGACCCCCTCGGGTGTATTGATTGCGCCATAAGGCACGCCATGCATCTCCAAAATTTTCTTGGAAATAGCGAGGCCTAATCCGGTGCCTCCGGCCGACCGCTGGCGGGAAGGTTCGCCGCGATAAAATCGGTCCCATATCTTCTCCAGTTGTTCGTCCGGAATGTGGGTTCCTTTATTTTCGATGCAAATCTTTACGGTGTCCCGATCTTCCAAGATGCTAACGAGAATGGACTCCTGCTCCGGCGTATAGCGAATCGCGTTGCTGAGGAAATTGACGACGACTTGCTCAATTCGCCGCTCATTTGCCAGCACTTCGACAGGTTTCAGTGACATATCAAGATGTAATTGCTTTGCCTCGATGTCCGGAGCCAATTTTGCGCATACTCGCTCGATAACGGCATCGATATAAAAGGAATCCATCTCCATGGTATACGTGCCGGATTCATATTTGGCCAATTCCAGCATATCCACAATCAGCAGATCCATTCTTTTGACTTCGTCCTCCATCGCCTTAAAATAATAATCTCGTTTATGGCTTGCCACCCCGTCCTTCATAATGGCCAGGCAGCTCTGAATGACACTTAGAGGAGTTTTCAGCTCATGGGATACGCCGGATATAAATTCTTTTCTCGTATTCTCCAACTGCTTTTCTTTCTCGATGTCCTGTTCAAGCCGAAGAATATGAGAGTGCAGGCGCTCAGAGAGCTCGTTAATATTACGTGACAAGTCCCCGATTTCATCTTTTGTTGTGATCGGGATTTTCTCCGAAAAATCGAGGTCTGCCATTTGCCGTGTGGTACGGTTGATACGCAGCAGTGGCCGAGTGATCTGACGAGAGTAATAGAACGATGCCAGCACCACGAGAAGTAGGGTGGCAATAATGATGTACACATAGTAATCTTTGATCATCCCAGCAGCTTCATTGACCGGCTGGAGTGACGTCATCGCGAACAGGTATGTCGGATTTCCGTCGCGATCTTGGATGCGGTCCACGAAAATTTTGTAGTTCGCGTGATTTTCTTCATAATCTACGATCTGATTTGCGTTCGTGGCATCCTTAAAGTCGCCGTATAATAGATCCGCTTGGAAAGCTTTGATACGATCCAGAAACAAGTGATTGGTGTAACGCGAGACTCCCGCCCCTTCCGGTATCCGGACTTTCGTAATGGTTCCTTCGACCAGAAATGTGGAATATTTCTCACGATATTGGATCACGTTCGATCGATTGAGGACCTCGTACTCTTTGCTCACCATCTGATGATTTTCCAGCCGGCTTTCATCTCTCAGATTGGATCTGCTCCTTCCCATCCGCTGGATCACCGGCTGGTTGTTCATGATCAAGCCTTCCATCGCGATCCATTCCTCTTCTTGAATCCAAGGAGTGAGGACCGCATTATTGCTGCTGAAGTCCTCTACGTTGATAAAACTGTATAGAGGTAAGGTTATCGTTTTATCGGAAAGCGCAGATTCTTCCGAACGATCCAGCTTAATTTCCATGAAGAAATCGTCAGCATACTTTAGATTACCGCGGGTGTCCAAAGCCGTGATCCAGGTGTTATGCTTTTGAAAAAAGTCTTGCTCTAGCTTTGCCATCTCCTGCGTGTTCGAGGCATGATTCAGGTAGTCTTGTTCATAAGTCTGAAGCGCCGCGTTGACGTCCTTCACTTTCTGATGAACATAAAACTGTTTGAAAAATACGGTCTGCCCTACAAAAATAACAGCAAGAATGAACAAGCATAATCCCGTCGTAAATAGGAACAGCTTAAGAACAATGCCTTGTTTCATAACTTCTCCTCGAATTTATAACCTGATCGAACGATCGTGGCAATTTGCTTGGCGTGCTCCCCTAACTTGGAACGCAAATTACGGATATGGCTGTTGACGGTCCGATCGTCACCGACGAAATCATACCCCCAGATTTTTGTAATCAGCTGTTCTCTGGTGATAATAATGCCTTTGTTTTTCATCAGATAAGCCAAAATTTCAAATTCCGTATGCGTCAAACTGCAGTTTTCCCCATCCACCGTAACCATCCGGGACGGAAAATGGATGTAAATACCGCTGCTGGACAATGTATCGTCTTCTTGTTCTCGAGTCTGTCTGCTCTCCAAAAGCCGCTTTGCCCGTGCCAGCAAGATTGGAGGGCTGTAGGGTTTGGTTACATAGTCGTCCGCCCCTAGTTCAAACCCGAGCAATGTATCGTCTTCATCTGAACGAGCTGTTAACATAATAATTGGAACATTCGATATTTTCCGAATCCGCTTGCATACAGACCATCCGTCCAGTTCAGGGAGCATAATATCGAGAATGATCAGATCTACTTCATGTTCTTGGAATAACTCCAGTGCATTCTTGCCGTCGCCAGCTTCAAGCACTCCGTATCCTTCTTCCAGCAAATAATCTTTCATAACTTCCCTTAAAATAGGCTCGTCTTCTACAATCAGTATTGTTTTTGACATATAACTACCTCACTATGTTTTTCTTGCAACCCATAAGTTGACACTTTTTGCAATTACCAATATGAGTATAATTGGATGCTAGCATGTTTTCAAAAAGTAAACAAATGTGCTCGGGTACAATTCCTTCTATACAACTTTCACGAAAGCGCTTAATATTCTCTGTAGTGAACTTATTCGTGAAGGAGTCATCGCAAACATGCTGGAACTGAAAATAGCCAATCAATTAAAGAACACGTTGAAAGTAAGTATCGATAACCAGGAAATCGCCGGTGCGAACTTTATGGTGATCAAGGATGGGAAAATGGTTTTTTATCATGAAGATGGCTTGGCCGACATCGATTCGGGACGTCCGATTACAAGGGACTCGATCTTCCGCTTATATTCGATGACGAAGCCGATTACCGCCACTTCCATCATGATGCTGCTGGAACGTGGAGAAATCGATTTGTACGATCCGATAAGCCGTTATATTCCAGGGTTCAATAACCAACAGGTTGAGAGGAACGGTGAATTGGTGCCTGCCGAGCGCGAGGTCAATATTCACGATTTATTGAATATGACATCGGGATTAGTATACGGAGGAATCGACAAAGCTGGGCAGTATACTGAGGCACTATTCCAAGAAATGAACGGTCGTATGTACGGTGAAAACCCCATGAGTACCATAGAATTCGCAAACCGTCTGGGTCAAGGCCCCCTCTCGTTCGAGCCAGGATCGAACTGGCAATACGGGGCGTCAGCGGATATCCTTGGCGCGATTGTAGAGACGGTCAGTGGTATGCGGTATGGGCAATTTCTGAAAAAAGAAATATTCGATCCATTGGATATGAAGGATACCGGGTTTTGGATACCCGAAGAAAAAAGAGCGCGTCTGGCGAAAACTTATCAGGATGATGGTGCAGGAAGCTTGAAGCTATATGCGGATAATCATCTGGGGATCGCCCATCAGATGGATCAGGAGCCGGCATTTGAATCGGGCGGAGCAGGCCTAGCGTCTACGATTGACGATGCCGCCAAGTTTACAACGATGCTGTTGAATCAAGGTAGCTTCAACGGCGTTCAACTGTTGAGGCCAAGAACCGTTCAATATTTGACTTCAGCCACTCTAACGGACTGGCAGCAAAAAGGCCTCGATACGTGGCATACTTTCCGCGGCTATAGCTATGGCAACCAAATGCGCATCATGACCGCTCCGGAAAAAGCCGGATTGATTGGCAGCCCGGGCGAATATGGCTGGGACGGATGGCTTGGAGCATACTTCTGCAATAGCCCTCAAGACGGCCTGACAATCCTATTCATGATCCAGAAAAAAGATGCCGGTACGATGACGATTACGCGCAAGCTGCGTAATATCGTGTTCAGCAGCTTGTAAACTGTGTAGGATCAAGCAGCTCCTGCTGATAAACTGGATAGTGAGAACAATTATAATTGAATTATCCCGCTTCGTTTGTCGATTGCTCCTGTCGTGATTACATAGAAAAAGAAACGGCTGCCAATGAAAGGCGTCCGTTTCTTTTCACTCAACAGCTCTTTCTGCTGTTCTTACCTGGGTTCATCGGTTTATTTCCACTATCCTCTGCCAACTTCTCACCGAATTGATCCAGCCGTTCAGGAGAAGAGGCAGGTCCGTCGTTCTTAGGCTTATTGTTTCTTCCAGTCATGGCGCTCACCTCCATTTATAACATGAGCGTCTGACCTCGTTTTCATTCAGCTAGACCCAAATAGATAGTGACCGTCAAATGGGCTCTAGGAATGGGGATCCATTGATTAATCAATTATCTCTAACCTAATATCAGGTCGTCATCTTATATAAATTTTTGTTCATTTCTTCCATAAATGGAATCCAATCCCCGGTTGAGTATAGCGACAGTTGGTGCATAGCCCGCGTACATGCAGTATATAGAAGCTTGCGATCATTGTCCCGGCTATACGCCTGAGATGAGGCCTCATAGATTAGAACGGCATCGAACTCAATCCCCTTAGCAAGATATACGGGAATGACCATCACTCCCTTATCAAACTGGACCGTCTCCTTCGTAATCAGTTGCAATTCTCCGCTTCCTTGTGCTTGTAAAGCTTCTAAGGCTGTTCGGCTTTCTGCCGCTGTCTTCGTAATGACGGCAATCGAGTCATAGCCTTCGGCTTGAAGCGCAGCAATGTCTTTCAGTATTTGCGCGTCACGTTTCTCCCCGCCTTCTATCCTAGCAAGAAGTGGCTTCGGTCCTCTCCTATCAAATGGTACAATCTCCGATTCTTCCGAGAGCAGTTCCTTTGTAAATTCTACAATCTCCCGTGTTGAACGATAACTTCGCACAAGGCGGATCAAGCTGGTCTTGTCATCACCATAAAGCCTAACAAGTGGCGAATCGTCCCCTTGCAGTTTTGTAGACTGTGTGAAGATCGCCTGCCCGAAATCGCCAAGTACCGTCATACGGGCGCGAGGAAACAGCTTCTTGAGATATTCATATTGAAACGCCGAATAATCCTGTCCTTCATCGACAAAGACATGGCGGATCTCCGTGTTCGTCCGAACGCCTTCAATCAGTTCTTTTAAATACAAGTACGGAGTTGCATCCTCATAGAATAATTCGTTCTGGTCCAGCTTTTCTTTGGTTTGTTGGCAGATTTCAGACCATAGAGCAGGAATTTCTCCCTCTCTCGTCTTCTCTCGATAATGCACTTCATCATCAAACAATTGGTCGTATAGCCCCTGGACATCGATAAAAGATAATTTCTTCACGCTTTGTCTTATCGGTTTCAAGCTCTGCTTCACAATCCTCTGGCTAAGCAATTCTTTCTCCTGATCGGCGAAGTCGAAGTCGCCTTCATCTTTCCTACGCTTTTTGCTTATTACCTCGTACACTTCGGCGTAACGCTCGGAAATATCAAACACTTCTCGATCCTTGTGCAACTCGCCGAAAACTTCCTCATATTGTTCGATGTCAAGGTATTGGAGTTCCTCCTCTACCCAGGAAGCTTCACGTTCTTTACGTTCCAGGATCGATAGTTCCTTCATAAGCCATTTCTGCAGGAGATCGATCCGATTGGCCAAGCTCAAGGTGAAGTCGTAACTGTAAAATTGTAAACCTATCTGCTCCGCAGTGATTAGATCACGGTCCCGAAACCGAATACTCTTGAAGAGCATTCCTTCCTGCCCTAACCAATGTGCATAGTTCTGCAAAGCTGTCAGAAAAACCTCGGACGCCTTGTATTTCATCCCCTGAAGCCGCGCCTCGTATTTTGGCATAGATTGTGCGGTCAGTACATATTCGATCTGATCGAACGGATCCTCCAGACGTAAGGATGAACCAAGCCAATATTCGAGATATTCCTGGAAAGTCGTCTGCTGCATGTTCTCTTCCCCGAGCTCTGGAAGCACAGAGGATACATAACTGTTAAAGATCGGATTCGGCGAGAAAAGAACGATCTGATCGGCCTTAAGTGAATCGCGGTTCTTATACAATAGGTAGGCTACACGCTGCAAAGCCGCAGAAGTCTTCCCGCTGCCAGCAGCTCCCTGCACAATAAGCAGTCGGCTGTGGTCGTCTCGAATGATCGCGTTCTGTTCCTTCTGGATCGTTGCTACGATACTTTTCATTTGCGAGTCTGCGCCTTTAGACAAAACTTGCTGGAGCAGCTCATCGCCAATCGTTACGTTCGCATCAAACATATTGCGGATTTGTCCGTTTTGGATCTGATACTGCCGCTTCAGCTCCATCGTACCCGTAATCCTACCAACTGGCGTGTCATAAAAGGCCGCACCGGGGGAATGATCGTAGTAGAGACTGGCAATGGGAGTGCGCCAATCATATACTAGGAAGCTCAGTCCATCTTCTTCCACGAAGGAAGTTACTCCGATATAGATTTGCTCAGTCAAGTTCAGGCCGTCCTCTTGAAAATCAATGCGACCAAAATAAGGTGAGGGCAGCAGCCGATTTAAGCTCTTCCATTGCTGGCTCAGAAGCCGATGACGGCGCTCCCGTTCGGATAAGACCGCAGCTTGTTGTTTAATAGTATAGAAAGTCTCTTCAAAGTCCTCATCCGAGCTCGTGTTGACCGTCACTTCTTCCCAGAAGTGCCTGCGCATCTCGGAAGCCTGCTCGCGTGTCCCAATAACCTCCGGCTCCAGCTCTTCGATCCTTGCCCGCAGCTTCTCTCTAACCTGATCCAGCCGCGCTTGTTCTGTCTGCCATTCCTTCGCTTCCATATTCTTCTGAACACACTCCTTTTCATTCCGAAAAATGGGCATTGACAAATCAGAAGTCACTGGTATAAAATAAAATTAGGAAGAGTAATTATAATTACCAGTTGTATTTTGATTTCCAAATGCGCTAATGATTATATCATAGCGCTTTTAGTGTTTCAAATTATTTTTCAGCTTGGTCTACTGGCCAAGCTTTTTTGTTTTGGCAAAATTCGAACTCTCTCTTATCTTCACATTAACTCAACATAAAAAAGCCGCGTCCAGCTCAATTTCCGGTGTAATAACCTTATATCTCGGGACGCAAGCATCTGGTGATAGAGTATTGCCTGCTGGTGAGTATCTATCTAGAGCATTTCCTGCTAAATACAACTCTCTTGTACCGGAGGACGCACTGTCATATTCGCACAGTCGCTCTTCATACATTTTGATATATCCTAACAATTCGCATGCGGGTATGGGAGGTTGAAAGATGAACGAGAACAATGGAACTCGCCCTAGAGATACTTCGGCTGCTTTTCATTCACAGACAGTGGGTGAACGAGGCCCTGTATTGGAACAGGACAACGTGTTGCACGAAAAGCTGCAGACATTCATTCATTCGAAATTGTTGGAAAGGCCCGTACACGCCAAAGGTTATGGCGCATTCGGCTACTTTCAGACCGTGAATAACATGACGGCTTACACGAAGCTTTGTTTCTTGCAAAATCCGGGCCAGCAGGTCCCCGTTGCGGTAAGATTCTCCTTAGCCGTAAGCAACGCAGGCACGCCAGATACTTCCCGTAATGTGCGCGGATTCGCCACCAAGTTCTATACGGACCACGGTGTGTTCGATCTTGTCTTTAACCATATCCCCGTGTTCCCTGTCCGAGACGCCTTCCGCTTTCCCGAATTTATCAATGCCTTACTGCCTTCTCCCACCAACAACCTCACCAATCCGGAACGATTTTGGAATTTCATCGCCAGAGCACCGGAATCCACACACTTTCTCGTCCAATTCTACTCTGACGCGGGCACGATCAAGAGTCTTCGACATATCCCGGGGCACAGCGTCAATACTTATGTCTGGTTAAACGCCCAAGGTGTCCGCACTTACGTGAAATATCATTGGATGCCTCTTGAGGGTGTGCAGTATATTGACCACCAAGAAGCAGCCCGGCTCGCTTGCGAGAATCCGGATTATGTCGCCAAGGACTTATTCGATACACTAAACACAGGAAAAACGATTGAATATGGGCTTTACGTGCAGCTGATGAACCCCCAAGACGAGTCCTTTCTCCCTTATGATCCCTTGGATTCTACAAAGGTATGGGATGAGCGACAATATCCCTTGCTCCCGGTAGGGAGATTGGTGTTAAATAACAATCCAGATAATTATATGGAACAAGTAGAAAAGTTGGCTTTCTCCCCCTCCAACCTGCTGGAAGGCGCAGAGTTATCGGACGATAAGTTACTGCAGGGGCGTGCAAATCTTTATTGGGACTCGCAGCGACGTCGACTTGGTCCGGATTTCCGTAAGATTCCGATAAATCATCAGCAGAATTGGACACCCGATTTTCTTGTGACTAGCGGCAACGGGAGATTCGTGGAAGGACACCTCGTGCGGTCCGATGTTCCTAAGCAAGATGACTTTGCGCAAGCCGGTCAGTATTATTCTGCCCTTGCCCCATTACAGCAAGAACACTTGGTAGATAATCTGGCAGCCGATCTTGTCGGCATATCCCCCGAAACGCAAAACATCGTGCTCGGCTACCTATACCAGGCGTCCTCCGAGCTCGGGGAACGTGTCACCCGAAAGATCCAAACTTCATAATGAATCGCATTAAGTAAAAACCTGCCATTACTTATGGTACGGTTCAGCGTGCAAGCAGCCGCTCCTATCATCGGAGCGGCTGCTTTACGTGAACCTGATATCAAGTCACCATCTCATACAAGTTAGCGTTTATCTTCTCCATAAACGCCGTCCATTCCCTCCGTTGAGTATAGCAACCGTTGATGCATCAGAATAAAAGGTATCGTTATATGACACCTTTTTATTTTATACTATAGTTAAAGAAGATAGAAAAGGAGACATCGTTAAGATATGAAAAAAATATTTTTAGCCTCATCTTTCAAAGATGTAGCCAATATATTCGCAGACTTTGAAAAAAACTTGAATGATAAGACTATAACTTTTATACCTACGGCAAGTGTAGTAGAAAAGGTTGTTTTTTATGTAAATGCAGGAAAAAAAGCACTTGAGAAATTAGGGCTGATTATTGATGTTCTGGAAATATCCACAGCCACCGCTGATGAAATAAGTGCCAAATTAAAAGGTAATGATTTTATCTATGTGACAGGTAGCAATACCTTTTTCCTGTTGCAAGAGATGAAAAGGACAGGAGCAGATCAAATCATCATTGAAGAAGTAAATGCTGGGAAGCTCTATATCGGGGAGTCCGCAGGGGCAATGGTTACAGCGCAAAATATCGAATATGTAAAAGGTATGGATAGCGTTAAAAAAGCCCCTGACTTGGTGAACTTTGACGCTTTAGGATTGGTGGAGTTTTATACAGTGCCGCATTATACCAATGAGCCTTTCAAGAAAATCGCACATAAGATAGTAGATAGCTATTCCTCCGCTTTGAATTTATCTCCAATCAGCAATAACGAAGCAATACTGGTTGAGAACGACAAGGTAAAAACCGAAAGGAACTGACTTGGAGAATGTTTCGATAGCCAAACAGCGGTTTTGAAATAAATCAAAACCGCCGTTTGCCTTTTTCAAAAATGGGTTTTCGGAAGGGGGCATGGGGATG
Organism: Paenibacillus lutimineralis; assembly: GCF_003991425.1. Taxonomy (NCBI): domain Bacteria; kingdom Bacillati; phylum Bacillota; class Bacilli; order Caryophanales; family Paenibacillaceae; genus Paenibacillus; species Paenibacillus lutimineralis. The sequence continues at coordinate 3,031,716 of NZ_CP034346.1, read as the reverse complement.
AACAGGTAATTATCACGACTTTGTCTTCAGAAAATGAAACGCAACACCATGATAGAAATAATCCCGACCACTACAGTTCCTAACAAACTACGCGTTAATTTAGCCACGATGAAAGTTGGCAATGCCGCCAGTAACTCTAGGTTGCTTTGTAAGGGAGACATTTCCCCATTCTTCATTAGTAACTCTTGCCCTACTAACGCCGCCATGACGGCAACTGGAACATAATTCAACCAGCGCATTCCCCATTCGGGTATTTGTATGCGACTAAGCACAACAAGCGGAAGCACCCTTGGAATAAGCGTGACGATAGATGCCCCGATAATAATCAAAAGAATCGACCATCTTACTTCCATTTTTCCACCACCATTCCAATTGTCGCGGCAATGATTGTAGCCACGATGACCCCGACACTTCCAGAAGTCAACAGGGATACGCCTACAACAATAACCACTGCACTTACAGCGACCACGATATCTACAGCTACTTTAGCCCGACTCACCATCATTAGAACCAGCAGACCGATAAACATGGCTGGCAAGGCAAAGTCGAGACCAAATTTCTGTGGGTCTGTTATCCATTGTCCCAAGAATGCTCCGGCGATATTGGCGATGACCCAATTTAGATAAGCTGTGATATTTAAACCATGCATCCATCTATCACTGATGTATGTCTTGTTCGCGGTCTGAGCCATAGCAACACCAAATGTCTCATCCGTAAGCAAAGAACCTATCAACATATTCTTTAAGGGAGATAAATGCCGGAAATAAGGCGATAAGGCCGCACTCAATAAAAGGTGACGGAGATTCACAAAGAATATCGTAAAAATAATCGCAGAAGCCGATCCATTTGCCGCCACCATCCCAGCAATGATAAATTGAGCGGATCCCGCATAGACAAGTAAGCTCATCAGGGTGATTTCAGTGACGCTTAGTCCTGATGTTTTTCCCAGCACTCCAGCAGCAAATCCAATACTCAAGTAACCCAATAACGTAGGAATACAGTCTTTTACTCCCTGTAAGAAGCTCTCCTCTCTAACTTCAACTCCATGTTGTTTTATTTGCAAATTTTCTTGCATCGTATGATCCTCTCCACCTTTTCTCTTTCTGTGTCCTCATTATAATAGAAAAACAGTCGATTTTCCGAGTTAGTTGCTAGTTATTGTTTTTCTGTATTCAGTTGGAGAGACTCCCCATATTTTTCTAAAGGTTTCTGCAAAATAACTTGAACTATTAAACCCACAGGCTGCCGAAATTTCTGTCATGTTAAGACTATCGTTAGTCATGAAGTCTACGCTTTTTTGGATACGATAGCTTGTAAGGTATTCTATCGGCGATTTTTTCAAAGAATTTCTAAATAAAGTGCAGCATTTACTACGGCCAACAGATCCAGCAGCAGCAATCTCTTGTAAACTGATATTTTCTGAAAAATGGGATTGAATGTATCCTAGCATATTTTTAAGTGCGTTCATATCCTTGGAATGCTCCTGGTGTAGTCCATGATTTCCAACCGTATTCTGATGTAACTGTAAAAATAATAACTCAAACTGACTGAGGGCTAGAAGTTCATAACCTTCCACTTGTTCGTGACATAGTTCATATAGCTTTCTGATGTATTGGAGCGCCTTCTTTTGCCAAGCAGTTTCCTCTCTTAAAATAATGGCATTACTCAGATGATCCTGTAATAACGGCCGAATATATTTATTTTCTATATGAGAATTCCGCACAAGAAGCTGAGGGCTAAGCATTAGCACGAGAAAGTCGCAATCATCTTCCTTATGGCCATAGCCATAGTGCAAACGATTAGAATTCACGAAAATACCTTCCCCTTTTTGAAGGGTATAGTTCTCCCCGTCCACAAAGTAATTCATGGAGCCGTCCAAAACGTATATAAACTCCAAATCTATATGCCAGTGGCAGCTCGCGCTTCGATTATAAAAATAAGATAATTTGGATTGTCTCGTACGAATAGGAAGATAAGGTGTATCGTATTCAATGATTTCCGACAGATTGTCAGTAACGTTCAGCTGTGTCATATTGTCCTCCTGAAAATACGATTGTTATATAAATATGGTTAATTTCGATATAATCGAAAATTGTTATGCACTATAATTATAAAATAATTCGATAAGATATCAATCCTGTGCAGAAAGAAGGTCATAAGCATGTCTCAACGCGATAATATAAAAAATGGGAAGCTTTTTACGGATATGAGTGAAGGATTGCCGGAGGAACGCCTTAAAGGAAAAGAACTAGTATATGACTTTAACCATACTAGACCCTCGGAGGTAGAAAAACGAGCTGCCTTGGTTCATGAGCTCTTCGGGAGTTATGGGTCTAATTGTTGGATTGAGCCTCCACTACATATCTGCTATGGCTCCCACACGTTTATTGGAGACGGTTTTTATGCCAATACGAACTTAACCATTATCGATGATACGACGGTTACGATCGGAAATGGCGTCTTAATGGGACCAAACGTAACCATATGCACGGTTGGGCATCCCGTCGACCCGGAATTGCGTGCGACCGGGCAAATGTATGCTTTCCCTGTCGTGATTGAAGATGGCGTATGGATCGGAAGCGGCGCCATTATTAATCCTGGCGTAACAATCGGCAAGAACAGTGTAATTGGCGCGGGAAGCATCGTCACGAAGGATGTGTCTCCGGGTGTAATCGCCGTTGGAAACCCATGCAGAGTGCTGCGTGAAATCAATGAAGAGGACAAGATTTACTATTACAAGAACTTGCGAGTAGAACCATCATGAGTCTCTTGGTGAGAGACCGAAGCTTCTACAAAAGCTTCTTCAGCTTAACGCTGATTCTTGGTCTGCAAAACGCAATTACGATAGCGGTTAACCTCTCGGATAACCTGATCCTTGGCGGGTATAGTGAAATAGCCCTCTCTGCATCGTCACTTGCTAATCAGATTCAGTTTATCGCAACGTTTCTGATGATCGGCTGCTCTCAAAGCGTCATCATTATGGCTTCGCGTTTTTGGGGCGAAAATGAGCTCCATCCCATTCGAAAAGTCGCTGGTGTCGGCATGGCGATTTCGCTTTGTATTGGCGTCCTCATGTGGCTGGCAGCTCTTTGTTCTTCATCGTGGCTTTTATCCGCAATGACGAATGATGTCACGGTGATTCAAGAAGGAGCCAAGTTTTTAACGATCGTCTCCTTTTCCTATGTCTTTTTTGCTGTCACCAATGTTCTATTAGCCACACTAAGAAGCATGGAAATCGTCAAAATCGGCCTGATCGTATCTCTATTTACACTAGTTATTAATGTCACACTTAATTATGGACTAGTATATGGGTATGGCGGGCTGCCAAAATTAGGACTCGAAGGATCAGCCACAGCTACCTTAATCTCCCGTATCGTGGAGTGCTTCATCGTCATCACGTGTATGCTGAAGCATAACCAGGCCTTGCGTCTACAGTTGCTCGACTTCTTCAAGCTGGATCGGCTGATCCTGAAGCAATATGCCAAAATTGCGCTGCCTATTTTATTATCGAGCCTCTCTTGGGCTGGAGCTATGGCTGTACAGACAGGAATTCTTGGCCATATGGGAACCTCTGCCATCGCAGCCAATAGCGTAGCAACAACGATATTTCAGTTCGTCACGGTCATATCCTACGCTTCCGCCACTTCTTCTGCCATTATCATGGGAAAAGCAGTGGGAGAAGGCCTATTCCAAAAAATCAAGGCTTATAGCCAAACCCTTCAGGTCCTGTACGTTCTGATTGGTGTGTTAACCGGCATCATCTTGTTTATTGCTAAGGACCACGTTCTTTTCCTCTATTCTATTTCGGAGGAGGCCAAAGACCTCGCGGCAGCGTTCATGACCATTCTCTCGATCACCGTGATCGGAACATCCTATGAAATGCCGGCGTTATCGGGGATTATACAAAGCGGCGGAGATACAACCTTCGTGATGTATAATGACTTTATCTTTATGTGGCTGCTGATTTTGCCGGCCTCGTTGCTGGGAGCATTTATGTTTAACTTCTCACCGGTGATCATTTTTGTAGTTCTTAAAAGCGATCAAATCCTTAAGTGCTTTGTAGCGCTGGTCAAAGTAAATCGATATAAATGGATCAAGGTGATGGAACGCTGACCGAAGGTAGAATGGTTGGAGAAGAAAGAGGCAGCCGGTTTCCCGGCTGCCTCTGATTGCTTTCGATCCATATCCTGTTGCGTACATATTTCTTCATCATCTTTAGACAGAATCTCGTCCTTTACTGCACCAACTGTGCGTGGCGGAACAAGGCGGGGTTCTTTGGCGTAGTGCCGACTCCCGAGCCCCACTGCAAGAAACCATCGCGAGAATCGCCACTGGAGCCCTGGTCATCATCATTTACCAGGAACGAGATGCCAAGGGTCTGCATCGGCGGTCCATTAAATCCAAGCGAAGCCCACGGGACGGAGATGACGTAATGCATGGTACTGCCATCTTGAACAATGTCCGCTTGAGCGCCGGGGGTTGGCCCCGGCTGCTGCCCGTCCGGTGCCGCGAAGGTGTAAACCGAAGGTCCACTGTCGAGAAGCGCCGCACCGATTTCAACGCGTTGTCCTCCCTCCTGTCCTGGCACTCGGTCGTAAGTACTGAACTGGATCGAATCGGTCTGCCATAATGTATCTGGCGTGCGCGCGCCGAAATGCTTGTCGTCCGTGATCATAGCATCGATTATAAGCGCGTCGGTGTTATAAGTGATGCGCAACTGCCCGATGAGATCGCTGTTGCTGCTTCGTGTCCCAGAGAGCGATACCCATGCCGCTTGCGATGCCAGGTCGATGGCGGGCAATGTATATTGGTCCGCAAGCTCAATAGGAGCGTAGGATATCGATCCAAATGAAGTGTCCGAACCGTTCCCACTGTCAACGGTCACGCTATAGCTCAAGGCATCGAATAACGGGATATCGGAGAGCGGGACACGCATCGAGGCTATTCCATTCGCAGCGATCTTAACCGCATCCGCCACCTCCCCGGATACCGGTCCGACTTGGTAGGTAACCTGGGTCACCGTGAAGGCATTGTTGCGATTATTCTTCAGTTCAATGTCGAGAAAATAGCTTCGAGACGTTGCATCCGATGTGATTGTTGGCTGAACGCTGATCTCGAACGGCTTTACGATATGGGTGGTTGCCCTTAAACCGACAACAAGACTCGGCTCATGTTTATCATTGCCTCCCTTCCCCGGCTTCACCTTCACCACATCCACGGCTATGGTTCGCTGACCCAGGAGCATGGATGCAGGGACGTTGATGGTGGCGCTTGTTGCCTTGCCCGGGGAAGTACGAAGCTTTACGGGTTGTGCCCCGCTGGCAATGAGCGTCAACTCATTAGGAAGGTCTGTCTTAGGGTTCGAACGATCTGCAGTCACCGTCACAGAGACCGCCTCTCCTTTGATCGACTGTCCGACGACTTTCATCGCGATCGCTGACTGTGTTACGCCCAAGCTGTCAACTTCGCCGGTAACGTAAATCGGGCTGCCGTTGAGCGTGAGAATGACCTTGCCGTTGGTCGGATTTACCGTCTGTGTCGACCCGTATTCATTCGTGATGATCAGGGGCTGGATAGCGTTCAGAGCAATGCTTTCACTGCCAGTGGACCACATGACTCGAGTCGTAGAACCTCCTCCTGTATACGGATACGAGTAGGCGGTATCGGAGCCGAGACTTTCGCGAGCTTCAATACTCTTTCCGGTTACCGCACGAATAAGCACGGCGTTTGTAACTGCTCCAGGCTTCGGAGCTACACCAACTACACCATCTACAGGTTGCCTGAACAGTCCAAAGTGATGCTCTCTATTATTGGGGTCCGTCCCGTCATCCATAGCCGAGTACCAGCTGAAGACATCTACGCCTGCTGCCTTTGCCAGCACCTGCGAACGCACCAGATTATCCGCCTGCTGCAGCTCCGTAGAGGCAGCGGCATAGGTCGGCCAGCCGTTCTCCGTTATCCATACGGGAACATGCCGATTCCCAGCCTCCTGCTTCACCTGCTGTACCAATGCAGGCAGCTTCGACACCAGCAGTGTGCGCTCGGGCGGCGTGTTCGCTCCCTCGAGAGCATACCCGTAGACATTCGTCGCAAATGTATCAATGTATTTGATACCGCCAGCCGCAAAAAAGGCGTTATTCCAGTTATCGTCAATGGTGGATGGAATCGGGCCAATAACGTTCGCGTCGGGGTTTCCTTCGTGAATAGGTCCATACATAGCCTGAAGCATCTGTACATAACAGGCTGCGGTAGTGCCGCAAGCCCCGTTGTTAAAGCCGGTACCATTGAACTCGTTATAGACGTTGAAATCGCTGACCTTGCCTTTGTAATGCTCGGCGGCAGCCTTCCCGAACTGGCCGAATGCGGCCAGCCCCTCCTCGGAACTCGGTGTTTTCCCGTTGTCATAATTGGCGTTGCTGTAGGCCAGGACCCCCTGGGGAGTCATACCAAGTTCAAGAGCTTGCTGTGATCTGGCTTCAAAATCATATCCGGCCCAGTTGTACACGCCTGGCTGTTTTTCAATTAACGACCAGTTCACATCGCTTCGAATGTGACCGTAACCGATGGTCGCCAAAGCATTCATCAGCCCGTCTTCAAGCGATTTGTAATGCCCAAAATGGGTGTCGATCCCAAAGAAGGAATCCGGGCTCAAAGCGCCAGCTGGCGTCGGGGTCACAATGCCAAATGTGGTGGTGCGCGTTATCGGATGATCATCAATTACGCTGGAGAAAGTGAGATTGTAGAATCCCGGACCCAGATCCTGTACGGACAGCGGAGCATGTCCGTCGGCACCTACAGGAATGGATCCCGTGCGAAGACTCACGCCCTGATCGTCTGCAATTTCATAGGAGACCGAGTCACCCACCGTGCCGAAGTCCAGGTTTGCGGATTGGGTTGTGAAGAGCAGGCTCGGATTCATTACGGATAGCGTTGGAGTCGTTGCGAAGGTCACCTGGATTCGCGCAAAACAGATTTCTGGCATGACCCCATTGATGCTGTGAACGCGCAGACGGAAATCCGCACCGTTTGTGCGATTGGCGAACTTGATTCCTTTCAGCTCAAAGATTTGATTCTTCCAAGTCTGACTGCCGCTTGTGGGCATCCATGGGGTGGCCTGGTACGCGTTGTTTTGGCCGTCGTATTCAATGGCCATCGTCGTTGCTGCTGCGTCATAGTAGTCCACGGACACAATCGCGTAGGTTGCGTCAGCAGGTTTTACAGAGCTTTCGACATCCACATATAAGTAGGGATTTAGCGGATTTTGCGATGTTATCCAGCATGCCGTGCCGTTCCTGGTCGTCGCAGCGTGTGTCGGATCTTTGTCCGCGTCCCCGGGCCAAGCCTTGTTTACACCTTGGTATATGGGAGGCGAGCTGAGAATAACCTCAGCCTGAGGCTGGGCAGCGACGGCCTGAGGCGCCGCCTCCTGAATAATACTGACGGATACTAATAAAACAAGCACCAAACGGATCATCCACTTTTTCACGAACATGACATTCACTCCCTTGTCTTGACCTGAAATTCAACCATCTCACTGTAAGCGTTTTCTAGGATGATTGGATTTTGCCATCTTATGGGGTCTCTTCTGCCCATACAGGGCTTGCCGGCATAGGAATCCGCTCCACCTCCCCTTCTACAAATTGCCCCCGAAGCTGCAGGATGAACCGGATATGAGGGCTCTTCACCTGCCTGACATCCTGGAGTCCCTGAAAGACATAGAGCGCAGCTGCCGTTCCCGCCGCTTCCCCGATCGCGCTTACCGAGGCCATGATCCGGTATGAACTGTGGGCTTCATGAGTGCCGCTGATGCATCGGGAGCTTAGTAATAAATTGGTGCAGCCCTTGGGGATAAGCGAACGGTACGGAATATGGTAGTAGCCCGGCTCCGGAATGCTTTCAAGCCTGCTAGCGCCTCCATCCGGACTATGAATATCCAGGGAATAGGCGCATGCTGCCACCATATCCTCAAAGCGCCGGCTCTCAAGACAGTCCTCTGCCGTCAATTCGTATTCTCCGACAATTCGCCGCCCCTCCCGGACTCCCAGCTTGGGGGCGATGTATTCCAGCTTGGCATGATGGAAAGCCGGATGCTGCCGGATCGCTTCAAACAGCTCCTGCGCTTGGCGGACTCCTTCTTCCTTCCCCCGAATAACCGTCTCTGGGCGGGTAGGGTCTACATCCAGCACCGAAGTAGAATTAAACAGCAGGGACTCGCCATCTGGATAAGGAAAACATGTGATGCTCTGCCGCGGGTTGTTGGTGAGGCCTGCCGCTTTCCTATCAAGGTAATAAGGCAGCAGCTCCCTGCGCAGCGAATGAATGGCTGACCATTGCCGAATATCAGGCTCCTTCAGCCGGGAGCAGTCAACCCCGCTGACCTTGAAGGTCGCAGTGGCGGATTGCAGCCTGCCATCGCCTTCTCTGCCCAGCTTGTATTCCAAACCTGCCAACGCGGAAAGATTGCCGTCGGCAGTGGCATCAAGGTAGATCTTGGCAGTAACCGTTGTTGTCCGGCTGCCCTGAAGATGTAGACGGACAATTCGTCCGTCCTTCGTATCCACTTGGAACACCTTGCAGTTGGTCCATAACGTAAGGGTCGGTTCGGAGGCCAATAGCCTCTCATATGCAGCCTTCAACTCCCGCTCATCATAGGTTGGAACGAGCTTCTCATTGTAATGCGTGTATGAGGCGGGGAACAGCTCCCGGTGAATGCCGCTAGTAATCGGTCCTCCCCAGGAATCCCGGAAGTTGCATATTAAGGACACGCTTGAGAATACGCCGGTTCCCCCGACTTCACCGGCTTGCTCGAGCAGCAGCACCTTCATCTGCAATCTTGCAGCAGCAAGCGCCGCGCTGATCCCTCCGACGCCTGCACCCGCGATGATCATATCAAAATCATAAGACTCCTTATTCATATCGTTATACCTCCTGAATGTGTAGCTTCTCTCCCGCTGCGGAAAACCGACCTGCCAGCACCCGTTGTGGGGCACCGCTATAGACGATGCTGCCATCGCAGGAAATCTCGCAAAAGCCGGGGCTCATGCTGATGTCTATGCTATGTCCCCGAAACAGGAAGCCAGAAACCTGCACCGAACCTTCTTCCGGCGGGTTTGGATGTATCCACAAGCTGCCGTCCAATCCCGGTTCGATTCCCGCCATCCCGAACAGCAGAGCTTCCATCCCCGATAACCCAGCTACTACATTGGCCCGTTTATGCGCAGGTACAGCCGGTCGATCGCAATAATGCTCCTGCGGATAATAAGGCAGATGCCGACCCATCCACAACAAACGCTTGAGCACGTTCCACGCCGGCCCACCCTGACCTTTTTCCCATAAAGTCAAAGCCAGCATCGGTCCGTCCCCGGTATACGATCCGCTGCCGGACCAGTCCGGATCGTTCTGCTCATAGTGAAGTTTGTCCCTGGCGGATACACTGCTTACCCCGTAAGCACCGAGGAACGCACCATCTGCAACCTGTCTGAGCATTCCGTCCATCATCGTCCCGGTGCAGGCTCCAAAGCGCAAAGCATCATAATATTGGATCGAGTAGATGATTTCCTCGTGCCCCCCGGGATAGAGCGCTTTGAACCAGCCAGCCTCCTCATCCCACAGATGTTCCCGGATGGACCGCCGAATCCGCTCCGCTTTTTCCTGCCACTCCTTGATCGGCTCATGGTCCGCTTTCAAATGCGATGCCAGCTCTGCCAGACGGTCGTAGCTCCAGGCCCGCTCGGCATTCGGGCTGGCTACGATATGCTCATAGCCCGCTCCGCGCATTTCCAGCAAATTGTGCTGCAGGCCGTAATCCAGCAAATCATTCCACTCTTCCAGGTGCTGGTCATCATGCAGCGTCAGCAGCCTCATCGTCGGGAACAGCTCGCTCCCCTCCCCGTGAAGCAAAATAGCGGACCAGGCAAAATGGATAAAGGACCACATGCTATAGGAATAAGGAACGTCCGCTCCTCTGCCGCTTGGGGCAAACCGGGAGTGGCGATCAATTCCGCTTGCCATCATCAGCTTGGCCAATTCCAGGCTTTTCTCCCGGCCAAGCAGCAGAACCATCGTTTTAGCTGCATAGCCGCCAACATCCCACGGATAGCAGCATATGCCTGCCCCCTCCACACCGGATACCGCAGGAAACGGCGTCATAGCAAACTCCGGGTTCTCCCACAAACAGACGAGACCGCTGATTAACGAGCGTTTATAGTAATCTTCCAGACCGGGAATGTCGGATTGCAAGGAAGGCAGACGTTGGCTGGCATCCTCCAATCGTTTCATCCAACCTGCTGTCGTCCGCAGCTCCAGCTCTGCCAGTGTCTCATCCGTGCTGTATGCAATTCCAGACTCGGTCATAATGATGGCCAGACGAACCTCCAGCTCCTCCCCATCGGCCAGCACTGCTTCCCAAGCTCCTTCCTGCAACAGAGTTACTCGAGCTTCTTCATTCTCCCAAACCCCGGACACCGCAAAGGGCAGCTTTTCAGATTCGCTTTTGCTGCGGTCAGGCCCCAATTCCTGAGCGGGTGATACTGCCGTCTCCGGCCAGCCATAGTCCCACTTGTCATAAGCCACATAAGCCGGTCTGTCTGGTGTTACTTGCGGACATAAGCTTATCGGTACCGAACTCCCGCTGCGGTTGCGGATGATTACTTTCAGCACAAATCCATGAGCATTCAACAATGGAACGAGCTCGCTGCGAACGCTTAAAGAAATCAACTTTTCACTGATAAAATGGTGGTAGGTGCCTCGGCGGATAATTCGATCAGGGCACCAGCACTCTTCAGCGTAAAGCACTCCGCAGTCTCCCTTGCCCAGGTTTCCAGTATCCTCAATTTCGTAGCCGTTCGCGAACATCCGAATCCCGGTCTGCAGATTCTTAGCTGCAAAAGGGGGCGAGTAACACCCCTTGACCCCCATTACCGTATTTCTCTCTGGAGCTACGGTGCTGTAACCGCTGCATACCCAAATATGCTCTTTAGGCGCAAGACAAGCCCGCAGATCAAATGCAAAGTCCTCCAGCAAATAACTCATAACGCACCTCATTTTCTTGAAATAGCCAGATTATTTCTCAGCCTGCTTTGCATACAGTTCCGTATAATCCTGGATCATTTGGTCCCCGCCCTGAGAGCGCCACTTCTTCACTTCTTTATTGAAGCCGTCCTCATCCAGAGTTCCCATAATGAATTTGACACGGGCGTCAGCGATGATCTTGTTCAGCTCCGTCCCCTTTTCCACAGCCGTTTGAGAGATCAAAGGCTCCACCGGGTTGGATATAGCTATCGCCTCGTTGTCTTTCATCATCGTGCGGAATTTATTGTCCGCTTCCCCTTTCCCTTTCCAGATCATCAGCGAACCATCATAGGTAGGCAGCTGCTTCAGCGGAGATACCTCATTGGCATACGCTGTCTGGTCAGAGATGGTCGGTTCTCCGTCCTCTCCCTTGGTGTAATGGACCCCTTCAATTCCCCATGTCCAGGTGTACATCATTTCGTCATCGACGATTTTATCGAAGAAACCAAGCAGCTGCTTCAGTTCTGCCTCTGACTTGACTGTAGCCTTCGGAAATACAAACATTCCATTATACCCCGTGGTCGCAAATACCCGCTCCCCCTTCGGCCCTTCAATTCTGCTGAAAATATCGATCTTGGCGTCAGGATTAGCCTTCTTCAGCTCGTTGCCTCCGGTGATCACGAAGTCAAGGGTTGTGAACAGCATCCCGGCCTTGCCCTGGAAGAATTGCTCTTGCTGCTTGCTGATTTTAGTTGCCGCAAAATCCTGATTAATCAGCTTTTCCTCATACAGCTTCCTATAGAACTTCATGGCTTCCATATTTTCCTCTGTCATAAACTCGGGAACTGCTTTTCCATCCTGAATATCCCATTGGTTGGGCGCTCCGAAGAAGGAGGCGATGGTCTGGAATCCCAGTAGGCCTGTTGACCCAGCGCCGCCGGAATCCTCGGCTTCCACCAGTCCGAATGTATCGTCTTTTCCATTTTTGTCCGGATCGTCCAGCGCGAATGCGCGAATAACATTGTAGAGCTCATCGATGGTCTTGGGTTGCTGCAGGCCTAGATTGTCTAACCAATCCTGCCGGAAGGTAATACCCTGACGAGCTAGCGCTCTGGCCCGGTACAAACCGTAAACCTTGCCATCTACCGATATGTTGTTCAATACCTGTTCATTGGTGTTGTACTTGCTCAGGTTGGGATAGTCCTTGAGATAAGGCCCAATCTCCCAAAACATGCCCGACCGCTCCGCATTAATAATAGATGAGGACTTGGTATCCGCTATCATCAATACTTGAGGCAGATCATTGGAGGCGATAGAAACGTTGATCTTGTCATTGTAGGCAGACGCGGGAACCCAAGTAATATTAAGCTTGGTATTCGTATACTCCTCGATCTTCTTAATAATTGGGTTGTCGGCCTTGGGCGGCTCGGTCGAGGAATACTGGTTCATCATGGTAAATGAAAGCTTTCCGCCTGCCTGTGAGCCCTTCCCTTCCTGATTACTTCCGCACGCTGACAAACTTGCTACTGCCAGAATGGTTAGTAGACTCATCAGGAACACTTTGTAGCTTAGCTGCTTCATGTCTTACTCCCCCTCGTTATACTAAAAATATTATATTAAAAGATGAACAGGTCATCCCTTAACCGAACCTAGCAGCACTCCTTTGGCAAAGTGCTTTTGCAAGAATGGGTATATGGACAGAATCGGAACGGTAGAGAACACGATAACCGCCATATTGATAATCTTGGATGGTGGAGGAGGCGCCTCATTCATATCAGACAACCCCTTTTCCGATAGAATCACAATCTGTCTTAACAGGACCTGGATTGGCCATTTTTTCGAATCATTGATATACAAAATAGCGCTCAGAAAAGTATTCCAATGCGTTACGGCGTAAAACAGTGAAAAGGTAGCCAATGCAGGCAGAGAAAGAGGGATGACAATTCGGAATAAAATCCCAAGGTCATTGCAACCGTCGATCTTGGCCGATTCCTCCAGGCCGTCAGGCAGCTGCTGGAAGAAATTCTTGATGATGATCATATTAAAAGCACTGATCGCGCTAGGAATAATAAGCGCCCAGTAGGTATTGGTCAGGTGCAGCTCTTTGACAATCAAAAAAGTAGGCACGATCCCGGCGTTAAATAACATCGTGAAGATAACCATAAGCATGACGGGGCGGCGTCCATAGAGATCTTTGCGGGCAAGCGGATAGGCCATTAACACGGTCAGGAGCAGGTTCACCAATGTGCCGATCACAGTCACCCCGATGGTCACCGCCAGGCTGCGAAGCAATATTGGAGTTGAGAAAATATAACGATATCCCTCCAGCGAAAATTTCGTTGGAAATATAAGAAAGCTCTTGGACAGCACCTCCTGCTCGGTCGCAAAGGAGATCAGGATGATGTAAATGAACGGAATGATCATCACCGCTGATACCACTAGCAGGATGGCGAGATTAAGTCCGTCAAACAGATGGGTGCCCCAGCTTCGATTCTTTTGATTCATAGCTTAATACACCCCTTCCTCGCCGAATCTTTTGGCCAACCAGTTGGAACTGATGACTAATACAAATCCAACCAGCGATTTGAAAAGACCAACAGCGGTGCTGAAGCTGAACTGTCCTTGCGTGATCCCCGCCGTATATACATAAGTATCAAACACTTCTCCCACCTCGCGGTTAATCGGATTCAGCATCAGGAAGATTTGCTCAAAGCCTGTATCCAGGAAGCTTCCCAGCCGGAGGATGAAAAGAATGACAATTGTGGAGCGAATGGCTGGCAGCGTCACATTCCATAATTGTCGCAGCCTTCCTGCACCGTCCATCTTTGCCGCTTCATATAGCTGAGGATCGACCCCTGCCAGAGCTGCGAGGAATATAATCGTTCCCCAGCCCGTCTCCTTCCAAATGACTTCCAAGGTAATCATCGGCCTGAACCAGCCCGCACTAGCGAGAAAATTGATCTTCTCCCCTCCCATCGCCATGATGGCTTCATTCACCAATCCGCCGTCAATAGTAAAGAAGGTATAAGCGATGCCGACGACCACGACCCATGAGACAAAATGCGGAATGTAGATAACGGTCTGTATGGCACGTTTTAATTTATCCTGGCGCACTTCATTAATCATAAGAGAGAGCAGGATCGGTGCCGGAAAGAAAAATAAAATATTGTATCCGGCCAGTACTAGGGTATTCCTCAGAAGCATCCAAAACGCGGGGTCATGGAACAGCCGCTCGAAGTGTTTCATGCCCACCCAATTACTGCCGAAAAAGCCCAAGAAAGGCTGATAATCCTTGAAAGCCAAGAGAAGTCCCCACATCGGGGCGTATTTGAATAATAGGAAGTAAAGCACCCCGGGAGCCAGCATCCCGTATAGCCATTTGTTTCTCCGTATCTGTCCCCAGAAATAGGTTCTCTTTCTGATCGGGGCAGATATTCCAATCGCAAGATTTCCTTTGCTTTGATTCATCTTCGACTCCACCTTCGTGTTATTTGTGCGGTACCTTCAAGATAAGCGCCCCGGCGAGCCGACGTCTATAATCAAGGGATAATCATCAGGAAAGGTGTTTGCCGCTGTATGGGATATAATCAGGATCACGTATGGAATAATCATGGGAATACCCCCGTAGAACCCCTCCCTTGCTCCCCTCTATAACATCATGATAAAAAAGACCCCGACGACAGGCTGGCAACCTATCGCGGGGAGTCTTCGACTGGAGCGTTCATATTTTCGAATTGCCGTGCAATTTCCGGTATTGTCCGGGCGTCATGTTCTCCATCTTGCGAAAGAAGCGAATAAAGTTCTGAGGATTGGTATAGGTTAGTCGGTCCGCGATATCCCCGATCTTCATATCCGTCTCGATCAGCCATTGCTTCGCCATTTGCAAGCGATAGTTCTGCAGGTACTCGCTGAAGCTGATCCCTTTTTCCCGGCTGAACAGCGGTCCTAAATGGTTGGGATGATAATTCAATTGCTTTGCGCAGGCTTCAAGCGTAAGCTCGATATCGAAGTTCTGATGGATCATATTCGTTAGCTGGTCCGACAACTTCTTGGCATGAGACTTGCTCTGCTGTTCCAGTCTGCATATGATCGGAGCGATAACGGTATCGCTGAACCAAAGGCGGATTTCCTCCTGGGATTTTAGATCAAGCAATCTGTCAAAAAGCTGCTTTTCCTGTTCGGGTGGAAACTCTACGGCGGAATCCTGCTTCGTATCTGCTGCTGCTGTCTCGGACTGTCCCAGCTCGGTCAGCATCGTGTACAGCCTGACCAATGCCATCCGGTATTGGCGCCAGTCGGCTTGCTCTGCGAAGATCAAGCCAATGCAGTGTTCCAGCAGTTCTTCGGCTCTTGTTCGCTCCGCGAGCTTAACGGCGTCGTAGAGTTCTTTGGCTGCGCGGTGCGGGAACACACTGGATACCAGGTCGTTAGGCTGGACGTCATCGATAAACAGCACTGATTCTGTGCCAAAACGAATCTTATAGCGAAGCGCCTCCAGCGCTTGCACGGCAGACTCAGAAATATCGGCGAGCCGTTTCTGGGGACGGCTGATGCCGATGCTAATATGCAGCTTCAAGTATTGCAGCACGGTTGTTTGAATCAGCTCCGCTACGGTAAACAACCGGCTCTTGTACTCCACCTCTGTCGATCCGGCACCTCCGACCACGGTAATTTGGGATTGTTCCAGCAGCACAGGATCCAGCCTTTCCTCGGGAGGAATCAGCTCGCCGACGATATTGGCGATGGCGAAGAGCAGCAGATCACGGTCGTTTTCGCTGTATTGGGACTTCTCCAGCGCATCGATCTGAATGGCAAGTGCGGCATGCCAGTTCCAATCGGTGGGATATCCATACTCTTTCAATCTGGCCGATAGCTGAGATTCTTTCTGTTCGCCGCGGATTAGCTTCATAACGAAAAACTGCTTCAGCTCCCGCACTTGCCCTGTCAGCTGCGCCAAGAGGCGGGATTCCGTCTGCAGCAAGGATTGCAGACGATAGCCGATCATCGTAAATTCATCAGTACGGGCTTCATCTGGCGGATCTCCAAATCTGTTGGCCATCGTTGCGACCAACTTCCCAACCGGCCGATAGAACTTCCGGGAACCAAGCCATGCGAGTCCGCCGGTGATCAGAACCATGAGCAAGCATACAAATAGAGTAACCCAGCCTATAGAGCGAGAATCCCGGGTAATATCCTTAATGGAAATAGCGGAGACATAAGTCCAGCCATTATAACTTGACTTGCGAATGATCACGCTGGTATTATCTCCATCCAGCTCAATGTTGAATTGCCCTTCCGTTTCACTTTGCCTCTGCATCTCAGCCACAAGCTGCTCCAAGCCGGATTGCTGTATTTTCTGATCGCTTCGGGACAATAGCTGGTAATCTTGATCCATAACCATAATGCTGCCAAGCTGGTTGTCGGCCGCCAGAAGGTTGGCCAACTGCGATTCAGCGATAGTCACGATAGCCAATCCGTCGGCTTTCAGCGAATTCAGCGGGATTTTTTTCACGAGACTAATACTTGGCGAACTCTTGTCCTCGTCCGTTACCCAAACAGAAAATGAAGGCAGCTTCTCATACCCGAGAAGATGATCCAGATTCAACACATCGTCGAATGTAAAAATATTGTTGTTGTCGACGCCCCATTGCCCTTTTAAATTCAATACTGTCATATTGTTTATGGTTAGCTCGAAGGTTTGGCTGCGCACCATGTTCTGGTACATTTCACTATAAACCTGATAGTGCTCTGCTGAATAAGGGAGCGACATGGCATTCACCACAAGAGGCGAGCTAATATACTGCGTAATCGAATGATCGATCGTCTTGAGCGTTTGCTCCACACGAAGTTGAGTCTGCTGAAGTGTCGCCATGCTGCTCTGGTTCACCTTGTCCTGAACGATCGAGGAAGCTTTGTAATATGATATAATTCCAACTATAATCACTGGAATAGAGCCAATCAGCAGACTATACATTAAGAGACGGGTGTAATAATTGCCGGAACGAATTTTCATAGCACCTCCCTTGTAAGCGATTTCATTTATGTTTCTCCTATTATAGAGATGAGATTGAAGGAAGTCTATAATCAGGGCATAATCATTAGAACGGGTGATGCGGTTTGAATCCTCTATTTCCTCCCCTTGTGATCCGCTTTCTAGTTTCAAATAGATATCCAGCAATATGAAGCAGAAAGGAGAAGAACCTTATGAATGATTTTCGCAACCCACCTGGACAATACGATCCCCATGTACACAAGCAGCGGCATGAAGAGAAGCAAAAAATGGGAGCCGGCACTCTAAAGGAATTATTATGGGACTCCGCCAGTTTACTTATTGCCTTTGGAATAATGGTATTGATTTTTTGCCTGTTTAGATTTTTCTTATAAGTGGACACGCAAATCATGTAAGAATGCGATTGTATTCTCTGTATCATCCGTCATTTTGTTCCTGCGCCCCGGAAGCTTCCTCTCCTTTCCTCTGACGAAGCATCAGCCGATACGCCCCAGGCGTCATGCCCAGCTTGGATGTAAACAGACGTATCATATAGTTGGGATCGCGGATTCCTACCTTTTCCGCGATCTCGGAAATGCCAAGCACTGTTCCGCCCAGCAGTTTTTTGGCCTCCTCCAGACGCAGGTGCAGTACATACTGCAGCGGGGTTTTGCCGATATGCCTCTTCATGCATCTCGTGATGTAATTGGCCTGGAAATGAAGGCTTGCCTCCAATTCTGCAAGTTGAAACGACTGCCTCCAATGTTCGTTCAAATACGCTACGGCAGCCCTGGCCAGCCTTAAGGATGGCTCCGGTTCGAACGTCCGCACACATTCTGCCTGCAGTGCCGCGAACAGCTCGGCCAGCAAGAGATGGAGCCGAAGTGCAGTTTCTACATTTAACCCATTGTGGATATCATCCAACTCACGCAGTAGCGGCTCTAAGCTTTGCACATCGACGGCAGCGAATTTCGGCAAGTACATCCGCTGCTGCGAGGATGGCTCGACATCCTCGTTCGTGCCTTTGGACAGCAAGGTCGACCAAGGAATATCCTCCTGCCGGATGTGCGCCGCCGGATGTCCATGGACGAAATGCACCCAATAAATCTCCGTATCCTCCGAGCAGGATCGATGCCCGAAATGTGGCAGCCCTGCTTCCAGTACAAGCATCTTTCCTGCGCCAATTTCGTATTCCATCTCTTCTTCCGTCATATAGAGCGTTCCCCTCGTTACCAGAAGCAGGTCGTATACGCCAAAGACGCGGGCGAAATGCTGGTCTCCCGGCTTCCATACGGCATGTCCTGCCATTAAGAATTGCGGCAGTGGCGGAATGGCAAATTCCAGACAATACACGTCGATTCTCTCCAATCTATAAGTCCGTTTTGTGCTATTTAAAGTTTATATTATCACTGGTTGCGCCCCTGTAAAAGAGGTACATTGAACACAAGAAATCGTTCTAATCTACCACTAAAGGGGCTGTTCATACATGCGTTTTCGTCAAGTTCATCTCGACTTTCATACTTCTGAGGCCATCCTGGGCATCGGAAGCCAGTTTTCCAGATCACAGTTCCAGAATATGCTGCGCATCGGGCATGTTGATTCGATTACAATCTTTTCGAAATGCCATCACGGCTGGGCTTACCATCCCAGTGAAGCTAATACGATGCATCCGCATCTCTCGTTCGATCTACTCGGCGAAATGATAGACGCCGCTCATGAAATCGGCGTCAAAACCCCCGTGTACCTCTCCGCAGGCCTCGACGAAAAGCTGGCCAGGCGCCATCCCGAATGGCTAATCCGTGATGCAGAGGATCGAACACGCTGGGTGAGAGATTTCATGACGCCAGGCTACCACGAATTTTGCTTCAATACGCCTTACCTGGACATCCTGCTGGCCCAAATCCATGAAGTCGTCTCCAACTATGATGCGGACGGCATCTTCCTCGACATCGTCGGGATTCGCGAATGCCGATGCCAGTATTGCGTGGCCGCGCTTCGGGAGACCGGACAGGATCCGCGCGACGAAGCAGCCGTTGCCGCCTTGGGCGAACGTACTTACCTGAACTATACCCGGCGAGTGCGGGAAACTATCGATGCTGTCAAGCCCGGCCTTCCGGTCTTTCATAACAGCAGTCATCAGCTGCGAGGCCGCCGTGATCTTGCTCATGTCAACAGCCATCTGGAGCTTGAATCGCTGCCGACCGGGGGCTGGGGCTATGATCACTTTCCGCTTTCGGCGCGCTACGTCCAGTCGCTGGGCATGGACTATCTGGGCATGACGGGCAAATTCCACACCTCATGGGGCGAATTCGGCGGGTACAAGCATCCGAACGCGCTGCGGTTCGAGACGGCACTTAGTCTGGCCCACGGTGCCAAATGTTCGATCGGCGACCAGCTTCATCCGTCGGGACTGATGGATGAGGCAACCTATGCCCTGATCGGTGCCGCCTATGCTGAAGTAGAAGCGAAAGAGCCGTGGTGCCGAGGCACTTCATCCGTGGCAGACATCGCCGTCTTGTCGCTGGAAGCAGCTCGGGTGGCTTGCCCGGACGCCCAAGAGAAGGACGAACGAACCCATCTGGCTGATGCAGGAGCAGTACGAATTCTGACCGAAGGTCATTATCTGTACGACATCGTGGATGTCGAAGCGGATTTCAGCCGTTACAAAGTGTTGATTCTACCGGATGAGGTACCGGTATGGTCGGAATTGAGAGATGCCCTCAACATATTTACAGCTAACGGGGGAAAAGTTCTGGCCACGGGGCGTTCGGGCTTAAATGTGGCCGGTGATACGTTTATGCTTGAACTGGGATTGGACTGGAAAGGTACCAACCCGTACCAGCCGTCTTATTTTCATCCGGACTTCCCTCCTGGCTCCCTTCTGCCCGCTTCGTTTGTCATGTACGGAGAAGGACAGCTGGTGGAACTGAACGGAGGCCGTTCGCTTGGTCGACGGGAGAATCCGTATTTCAACCGCGACGTCTTTACCTTCAGTTCGCATTTGCATACCCCAAGTGCCGGGGAGGATAACGGACCTGGTATGATCGAAAGCCAGAACGGCATCTATATCGCCTGGAATGTATTTGGCGACTATGCAGACAATGGCCACCTCATTCTAAAGGAGATGGTATTACACGCTCTTTCCCGGCTGTTGCCGCGGCCGTCACTGCGCTGCGACTTGCCGGCTCGAGGCATCGCTACGCTCCAATATCAAGCGGAGGGAAATCGTTATATCAATCATTTATTATATGCCTCCCCTGTGCTGAAAGGGCGTGTTGAAGTCATCGAGGACATCGTACCGCTGCAGGACGTTGCCGTCAGCTTGCGTCTCCCTACTTTCGCATCAATCAAGCGGGTTTATCTGGCCCCCTCTATGGAGGAGCTTACGTATATGGCCGGAGAGTACGGCGAAATTAACTACACGGTTCCTTATTTAGAGAATCATCAGATGGTCGTGCTAGAGCTTGTGTAAACGGCGGCTTACTTGTCTGTTGCAAGAATAGAATATTACGAAAGCTGCCGCAGTCCCGAGACCGCGGCAGCTTTTATTAGCCAGCTTATTCTTTCTTTTGCCCTCCCCTAACGTAGTCCAATATCGTGGAACCGATTTTGGATCGTCTCCCGCATCAGGTACTTGAGCGCTTGGATCGCTTTTGCCTCTGTTGCTTTTGCTTCACTGAATAGATCGATTATCTTGTTAATCGAAGCGCATCCTTCGGAGGTACCCAGCAGTCGTGCCGCTTCTTCCCACATCATGCATAGTCTGCTTTAGACAGCATCAGATCAAGGGTCTCCCATTAAAAAATCGCTTGGACCAGTGATTCCCGATGAAATAGTCGATAATTAATAACGCATTGGACATTGGACGAACGTAGTGAAATAAGAAAATAAGTGCTTATTTACAACTAAACCGGCTTTTATAAGCGTTAATGCTGCATATAACTGCATTTATACACCTATTGGGATGAATTTTCTCCATATTGAAGCCTAAGTTAGAAAATAAGTGCGTGTACGCAGCTATTTTCTAATTTCAAGGGATTCTCCAGTAAATAAGTGTATTTTTGCAGTTTCGAGTAAGTGAATAAGTATGCTATTCGGCAAAGAGACTTGAAATCCATATAGTAATTGCAAAAGATACACTTAAATTCCCAAATAAAACAGATTATCACGTTTTTTAAGCGTACATTATGTAATTGGAGGGAACACCTCCTAACTAACAAACTTATACACATTTGTATACAAGATTTCTTGGTAAAGGGCAAACTTTTCCTCCGTGAGAATTTGAGGATAGCTCATTATCTTGAGCGGTAAATCAGGCTGCCCTTTCTGAAGAGGAGGCTGCACATGTTCGAAAGGATTGAGACGAAAACCCAGTCGCTCATAGAAGCCTATTCTCCGCTGCGCCATTTCCGTGTCAGGATATTCCACCTCTAATAGAATGGGCTTTAATGACTCCTCGATATACGCAGCCATTAGTTTTCCACCTATGCCACTTCCACGCGTTGCCGGATCGACAGCAATATGTTCAACAAACCGGAACAACGGAAATTCCCATGTCGCCAGAAAAGCGATCAATTGATTATTGCTATTCGTTTCCGTTATAAGACGGTAATGCGGATCAGCCAACAATTCCTTCTGTCTAGCATAAGTTCTTCGTTCACTTTCAGGAAATGAGGCCTCCATAATTGCAAAGATTTTATCAAACTCTCTGTTGTTCATGATTATATTCTCCCTTTTTTCTAGGATGCTTTGGCAGCAGTTCTAACATTTTCTACAAACGCTAATAATGGAAGAGGATTTAGGAGAGAACTCTGTTTTATCCCAGTCTGAATATTGGTTTTCAATATTAAAGCCATGGCTAGTTAACAAAGACTTAAGGGTATCATTGTCAGTAAAACGACATGCAATTCGAGAAGTAGTTTTCTTATATCCCCAATCACGGAAGGTGACCCAGTGCATGGTATGATTTCTTGCATCGTAAGTTTGAGTTCCAGATACCTTGACAGTAGTCCCATCCATATCGAGAAATTGCCCCCAAGTTGTTTCCTCTTGATTTGATAGATCCGTTCCCAGCGGGTTGCGTGTTTCGAATGCAAATACCCCACCTGGTTCTAAATGCTTATAAACCGTTTTGAGTAAAGCTATTTGATCTTCATCACTCAAAAATGCCTGAAAAGCATTTCCTGTTAAATATATCATAGAGAAACGCTTGTCTGACTCAAATGTGCGAGCATCACCTTCAATAAAAGTAACAGGCAAACCTTGAGCTTTAACCCGCGCATATTCAAGCATTGCTGAAGAAATATCAACCCCAGTTATATTAATCCCTAATTTTGATAAAGGTATTGTTGCTAATCCTGTACCACATGCAAGTTCTAAAACTTCTCCCGGGTTTAATTTAGCAAGTTCAAGATAGAAATTGTATTTATCAATCTCGCCGCCAAATTCAAGATCATAATTAATCGGGTCCCGATATTCTTCAAGATTATTGTGTTCTATCAGCATAACATCACCTGCTCAATAATTCGGATTATTTTAATAATTCAATTCATGCCATTTAGCACAACTCATTCCACTCTGTTTAATGAGGAAGTTATCGAATGATATTCCTTGTCATTCCAACGGTAAATTTCCTGAACCCAAAAGACTCATAATAGGGTTCCAAGTTTTCTGTACATAAAAGTTGGGGTATTACACGATTTTGTTCACAATGCTCAATCATTCGATTCAGCATTTCTTTGCCAATCCCTTTGGACTGATAACTCGGCAGTACACACAATCCACATATAATTCCAGTAATCACTCCATCTGAAATAATACGCCCCATCCCCACTAATTTTTGATCTTTGAAAGCATAAATTGCGTACCAACTTTGATTGCACATTTGTTTCAAATCATCACTAGATAAATTAAGAGAATTCCATCCTAATGATTCATACAGGGAAAGTAATTGCCCAAAATCCTTAGGGGGCTCATTTGTAAAACATATAGTATCCATGCTCTATCCTCCGATTAATATGTTTAGGACCAAACTCCGACTCTATGTAGAATAAAGTCTACTCGTTGTTTGACACTTATTTTGGGTACTTCAATAAGTTCATAATCAAGCTGTTTATAAGTTTCAACCAATATTTTATAAGTTGCCACTGCTTCTTCAAAATCCTGAATTCTTTCATGATCGGTTATATATATTTCTTCCCAGGGAGGTAAAATAAAAACTTGTTTGTTGTATCTGTATTTTCGAGCTTCTGATTCTAGTTTTTCTGAAATAGGAATGTTTATTAAATTGGAATAGGCCAAGGTATCTGGAATACCTCTGTCAAAAAACAACTTTTGCTCTAGTGGGTGGGTTAATGCCAAAAGATAGCTTTCTATAGATTCATTTAGCATTAAATCACGATATTTCGTTGTATTTTTCCAAGGCAAAGCATCACCATTAGCAGAGACCTGTGTTTGTATAATTTCCCTCGCGACTTCCGGAACGAAGCTATAGCCATTTTTTTGTATTTCATATAGCAGAGTTGTTTTACCGGCACCAGGCCCACCTGTTATTACGATAAAATCATCCCGCAAAAATTTATTCTCGAGCATAATACGATATCAATCCTCACATTCATCATCTAGTCATTATGTTATCACCTATTGTATTGAAGGAAAAACTTTCACTCAAAAAAGATTTGTGTAGGTGCAGCCCTTTTCGGATTGTATTTAATTATGTACAGCAGCGGAAACTACCGGACATCACTTGCTTGGTATCTTCTACGGGCTGATAGCTGCGGTTTTCTATGCAATTCTGACCCTTGTTAATAAATTTATCCCAGATATGAATGGGCTGGAAAACACGCTTGTCCAATTAGTAGTTTCTCTTTTAATGCTTTTGCCTTACGTTCTTTTAACAGAGGGGTTCAATTTAACTCAAGTAACTGGAAATTCTGTTATTTTAACACTGCTGGATTCTACCTGTTCTTTTCTGGAATGGGAGGACTAAAAGGCCAGAGCATTGCTATATTAAGTTATATCGATCCATTAACTTCACTATTCATTTCAGCTCTTGTTATAGGCGAAAAGATGACTCTAATCCAAATTGCAGGCGCTGCCCTATTGTTAGGGTCAACATTAATAGGTGAACTAAGCACAAATAGAAAAAGAATCTTACAGAAACAGAAAGTTAACCTAAAGAATTGACCAAGACTTTAATTGCAGACGAAGGATATAATGAACAAGCTGGTGCCGGTACTCGCCCATCACCAGCTTGTTTTTGTTATTTCATGCTACTAAGCCAGGCGGCTAAATATAGATTAATTACGAGACGGTACGGACGATATGATGACAGCTCCTCACGTACAACAAAAAGCAAGTTCGGCTTCATATAAATCCTCCATGATTTATTCATCTAGCCTAAATATTGCAAGTTTCCGTTCGAAGAAGTTCACCCTCAATCATAGTCCATTGCACTTGATACCTCTCATCCAACAGGATTAAATCCGCATCGTAGCCTACCTCGATTTTTCCTTTGTGAGGAAGCCCTAGAATACGAGCGGGCGTTGTTGAAGCCATGTGCACAGCATCCGTCATCGAAATTCCGTTAACGACTGTCAGTCGTAACGCTTCATTCATCGTCACGGTACTCGATGCTAAGGTGCCATCCGCTAGCCTTGCAATCCCCTCGGATACAGTGACATGGTGGCCACCAAAAATATAATTACCATCGCCCAATCCCATCGCCTGAAGCGCATCCGTAATTAGCACCATGCCTTCCGGCCCTTTGAGACGATGCATCAATCGGATAATCGCTGGATGAAGATGGACTTGATCGACAATTGCTTGCAGACTTACATGCGGTTCTTCGAATGCGGCTACGATCAGTCCGGGATCTCGGTGGTGAATCGGTCTCATGCCGTTAAAACAATGTGTCACATGACTCGCGCCAGCTGCAAAAGCCAGCTTTGCTTCCTCGTATGTGGCGTCAGAGTGAGCAATGGCAATCACAACATCCTGTTCTTTTAGAAAGGAAATGAGCTCCAAGCCCCCAGGCAATTCTGGAGCTATCGTTACCATTTTAATGAGTGAACCCGCTTCCTGAAAAATTAGCTTCATTTCTTCAAGGTTGGGATGGCGAAGATATTTCTCGTTCTGCATCCCTTTGCGCCTCGGATTCAAATAAGGCCCCTCCAAGTGAATGCCAGCGATCCTTGCCCCTTGTTCACGTCCGATCATAAATTTTACGCTGTGAATCATATTCAAAAGATCTTCCATCGTCGAACTCACGGATGTCGCTAGAAATGAGGTGCATCCGGTTGCAGCACAAGCGCGTGATACTTCTTGAATACTTGCCTCGGTTCCATCCATCATGTCATAGCCATTGGCCCCATGAATATGAACATCAATCATCCCTGGTATGAGCCACATCCCTTTGCCATCAATAGGTTCATAACCATCTTCGAATTTTTTAAGCTCTTGCGTTTCTATTCTCTCCACCTTTCCGTTGGCGATCCAGACCGTTGCGGAAGGAAGTATTTGATGTGGAAGCAGTACATTTACATGTTGAATTATTTTGTTATTCATTACTACTCAACTCCGTCCTGTTGGTAATTTGTCTGACACTCTATAATTGTAATATTTTTGTGATTTAACATTTCTTTCATTTCGACTGGTATGGATTGATCGGTTACAATAACATCCACGTAGTCAAAGTCTAACTTGAACCTCGATTTCACCGTGAATTTTGTATGATCCACTACAAGGATGACCTGATCCGACCGCCGGGCCATTTCTCTCTTCACCCGGACATCTTCTTCATATGGATAATAGAGTCCGTCAGGTTGGATTGCTGTCGCTCCGATGAACGCTTTGTCGGCACGAATTTCACTAATTTTATCAATGACAGAAGGTCCGTATAATAAGCGATTTCGGGTATGCAGATAGCCGCCGAGCACGTAGATGCTCAGATCTTCGCGCTTGGAGAGAATTCCTACATTATCAATGGAATGCGTAACCGCTGTTATCTGTTTCGCTTGAATATGTTCCGCAACAAATTGTACGGTCGTAGATACGTCCAAGAATACAGTCTCATGATCCCGAATCAGCTTAGCGCCATGCTCGCCAATATAGTTTTTGCTGGTAGATTCATCAATGAGACGTTCTTGATAAGAAGATAGCTCCTTTTGCAGTTCAGGCAAGGCTACCCCTCCGTGCGTTCGAACAACAACTCCTTCTTGAACTAATTTTACAATATCTCTGCGCGCCGTATCTCGCGACACTTGAAAGAACGAACATATATCACCAACACTCATAGATTTTTTTTGTTTTAAGTAATCAAGTATTTTCAATAATCTGTCCTCTTGAAACAAATTGGGCACACTCCTTGTTTAAGTATTTTAAAACTAATTATAAGTATATATAAGTCATATATAAAAAACAATAAGTGGTTATAAGTTTTTTCGATCATTTACTTAGAATTTACCGGTAATCAGTGCTTGCATCGGACCGATACTTAAAGTCATCACTTTAGTTCTTATTTCTATACGTATACATACCATTGATCTCGATGGTTTCTGTTTTTTGTTGGGACTAGAGTTAGGAATTGTAGCAAAAAAAATAGACCAAGTAAAAGACATATTTGTCCTTCAATTTGGTCTTGGTTTGTTCTTATTCAATTCATTCCCACTATAAGTCTATCCGTAATTGCTCATCGAACAATTTTATGTCGCAATTCAACAAATAAGTTTTCATCCATAATTTACCTGGCATTGGCTGCCATCCCTCTTGAGGTTTCATTTGAACAGTAAATGAATCGTTCTTTTTACCTTATGTGATATAAACCGCCTATGATCCCTTTTACATCATCAACCTTAATTATACTCCAAATTGCAGGCGCTACCCTATTGTTGGGGTCAACATTGACGGGTGAACTAAGCATAAATAGGAAAACAATCTAACAGAAACAGAAAGTTTGTTCAAGACTCACTTTGATGGACGGATAGAAAAAACTTTACCAAAAAGCTGCCACCGGAACTTAACCAGTGGTATTATCCCCTTCAAGTAGACACTCAAAAAAACCTTCATGTTAAAATGGGGTTTGAGTGACACTAGCAATCGTTCAATCGTCTGCTGACAACGTACCATCAGCTTCTGACGCAGCCATTTCGGTGATTTTAGCGATACCCATGGTGTTGTCAGCAAATGCTGTAGAAATGCCTCTGTATCGTAGAACTCTACCTCATATTCAAGTTCATTCCGTGCAACAATACGATATCCGTACCAGGACTCTCCGGTACGAGGATTAGCTAGAATTACGCAGGCCACAAAGGGTTTTCGACGGGGAGTATAGTGCGTGTTCACGGCATCCATATCCATAGCAAATTCCAGCTCAAACCTCTCCTTCAATACCTGCACCTGCAGCAATCTATCGAGCCGCAGCATAAGCTACTGGCGTTCGAGTTCACAATAGACAACAACATAGTCCGCATTATAGCGGGAGATGAATTGCAGCGGGTACATGCGAGCATGCTGCGGCCCCCCTTTATCGTCTAGATAAATGAGGTCGACCTTTGCAGCCTCTTTGATCGCCTGCGACAGTTTCTCAAAATTCTGAATAATCCGAGGATTCAGTTCAAATTGCGGCAATCTGCTGCTCGTATCATCCTTATTACCAGCTGTAAAACGGTCGAGTACATGAGCAATGCGTTGAATGGTCTCCCCATTGTCATAATCATACTGACGATAGCGATAAGTGAGATACTTCAGCACCTTCTGTTCCTCTTCCGTCATATAAAGATGCGGCAGTACATACGTCTTATCCTCGTAACAATACCCACGATGACGTGCGATATAGAGAAGTGGGGCCCGCAATGAAGATGCCATATACTCGATATCACGCTGCGCCTGACGTCTCGAGATTTCGAATTGTTCAGCAATATGACCACTATTCGGATACTTTCCCTCACGAATACGTTGGTCGAACCAGTGAATACGATGCATATGACTCAAGGTTATCCCCCCATTTTCCAGGAAAAACAATGTTTAAATCTATTACATCATTAGACCCTCTTGCTTGGCAAGCCAACAAAATAAAAGGGCCTGTCCCAATTAGGGCAGGCCTCCTTCCTCACGCACGGCAATCGTGCGTTACACCGCATCTAGTTTGTTCTGGTCTGCTTTGGAACATTTCTTGCAGACGGTCACTACCGTACCATTCGTCTTCGCACGTGGATATAACAGTTTAATTCTTGTGCTGTTGCAGATCGGACAAGTTCCGTTGCAAACCTTAGATTTGCGTTCATCGCGCATAACATGCCATACTGCTGTCAGATTATATCTGATAAAATTCGGAAATAGTTAGCACAAAGACATAAAGCGATCTGTGCTCACGTTGAAGGAGGATATACATTGGCGGAATTATTAAAAGATATTTATAATGAGGAATTTTTATTAGATTTTAGTAAAAAGGTTCAATCCGCTTATAGCGTTTTTGATACTACGGCATTTGTAGCGGCAGTGATGGATGATGCATGGGATACGCTTCCGCTTAAAGCCCGGACACGGCGGATTTCCGAGAAGCTTGGGCTTTATCTGCCAAATGACTATGCCGCCGCGTTGGAGATTTTGTATGCCATTGCGGACAGCTGCATTGGTTTTCCCTATCTTTTCTTTCCGGACTTTGTAGAAGTATATGGTCGGGAGGAACAGCACTGGGAGCTCTCTATGAACGCATTAGAGAACTTTACGCAAAAATCGTCCGCTGAATTCGCCATAAGGACATTTATTCTGTCTGACCCGGAACGGGCGATGCATCAGATGGATATATGGGCTGAGCATTCCAGTGAGCATGTGAGGCGGCTTGCTAGTGAAGGCTGCCGCCCACGTCTTCCCTGGGGACAGGCACTATCGATGTTTAAGGAGGATCCCGCTTCGGTATTGTCGATCCTTGAGTTGCTCAAGGCGGACCCTTCCCTGTATGTGCGCAAAAGCGTTGCTAATAACCTCAACGATATAGCGAAGGACAATCCCGCCTTGGTGATTGCAACTGCACGTCGCTGGATCGGAGATAATCCTGATACGGATTGGATCATAAGGCACGGCTGCCGCACATTGATCCGCAAAGCAAATCCTGAAGTAATGGAGCTATTTGGCTACGCGAGCTCTACAGAGGAAGTTCCACTTACCACGTCAGCTTCAATCTCTGTACAGCCCTCGACTCTTATGATTGGTGATAGCTGCGAAATACAGTATAGCCTTGATGTCCGTGGAGGTGAATCACTACATATTCGTATTGAGTACGGGATTTACTTCATTAAGGCAAGCGGGAAACCGTCGCGCAAATTATTTCTGCTCTCCGATAAAACCGTATCTGGAGGTATACGTCTCACTGGGGCAAGAAGGCATAGCTGGGCTAATTTGACCACACGACGCCATTATCCTGGTAATCACAAGATTGTACTTCTCGTGAATGGAGTCGAGGTTGCAGAGACTTCCCTAACGCTCCAGAGTCCATAATATCGCGATAGATTTAACCAATTGTTACTTCTGGTCTACATGCTCATATTACTTCAGTCTTTGGGGACATTATAATTGGTACAAAATAAAATCCAAAACTGATGAGGGGAAAAAATGAAAAAATGGACTGCTGTGATGCTGCTCTCCTGCATTATTTTGATGATGTATGGTCCACATAACTCAGCAGAGGCAGCAACCATTACTGCCGAGAATGAAATAAAGCAAATACTAAATAATCTTTTTACGAATAAATCTGATTATTTAGCGGATCGAGACAATAAATTAGCGGATTTCTATGACAATAAGCATTTGTTAAGCCGTAGAGCTTATAAGATGGAAGTTGACCGCAAGCTCTACCTGCATTCTTGGGCCAAGAAAAGAAACATGAAGATCGTCAATTCCCAATCCAAAATTCGCGTGACCAGGGTCAGGATCGGAGAAAATGTAGCTGTTGTTTCTCTCGGCCATTCACAGAAAATATCCTACAGCTATAATAATCATCCTTCTTCTGCTCAGTGGTTCGGACTGGGAACTTGGCATGCTATCACGTTAAAGAAGATAGGCGATCACTGGATTGTATGGAAGGAATGGTATCTAGATCCTTTGGAGGAAAACCCGAGTCTGATTCCCTCCGGCGTTCCCGTCGATTCCCCTGACCGAGAAGTTGCCCAAGATGGCAAAAAATATAGGCGAAAGGCTGCCGTTGCTTATGCGGATAAATACGCCGGTCTGGCCTGGGGCGCAGGCAACAATGGAAAGTACAATCGAAAATACAAAAGTTACAATAATCACGGTGGAGACTGTACTAACTTTGTTTCCCAAGCGCTTGGTGATCCAGAAGAAGGCGGTGGATTACCGATGCGAGGGCCATGGAGATACCATTATCCAAATGGCGGAAGCAGGACATGGGTTCAAACGGATGCTCTCAAAAATTTTATTCTCTACTCAGGTTATGGTCGCGTTATTACAACGGATTTCTTTCCAGAATTGATGAAACAAACGGATGCGCAACCTTATGGTGCTATAGGTAAACTTAAGGAGGGGGATTTAATCGCACATGTCTTAAAAAATGATGTCGATCATTTCTCAATTGTGACAGGATTCGATGATCATGGCTACCCTCTGGTCAATTCTCACACGGCAGATCGCTTCAGAGCTCCGTTCGATCTGGGCTGGGACAAGACAACTAAATATATTCTCATCCAAATTCGTGATTAACAATTGATTCAGTTAACACATACTTACCTGATCCTTCTCATATATTTAATGGACAAGTTGGATAGGTTGGGGTGAGAACAGTGAATATACCACCCATCATAAGGCAGGTTGGAATCCGTCTCGGTGCAATTACCTTGGTAAAAGCCATAGGACTAATAGGCAGGATTATATTGACTCGAATGGTGGGTTCTGAAGGTATAGGGTTGTTTCAGATGGCCTACTCGTATTATGGATTTGTATTCATGCTAATCACAGGTGGTGTACCTACCGCTCTGGCTTTATACACGGCAGAACAGAATGCCCTTGGTTGGGTTTGGTTCAAACGTCTGTCTGTCGTGTTTATTCTTGTGGGAGCATCGATATGCTTAATTTCGATTGGCTATTCGCAGCATATCTCAGCATGGCTAGGCAATCCTGATTTGTCCTTCTTCATACGCCCTCTATCTCTTGCCCTATTTGTGGTTCCTTTATTAAGCTTGCTTCGGGGGTACCTTCAAGGTCTGGAATGTTATACGGTAATAGCCGTATCAGAAATCATTGAACAGGCTGTACGGGTCGTACTTATGTTGTCCATTGCCTGGCTTCTAATGCCTCAGGGTATGGTGTTTGCAGCTGGAATAAGTCAAATCGGAACGGCGCTTGGTGGAATTGCTGCATTTGTCAGTTTGTTACTATTTACTCTTCATACGAAAAAAGAACATGTGGTGAGTTATTCTCCTCCTCCCCGATCACGTTCTAGAATTACAGATAGTATTTGGTTTATTAGATGCTCCTTCATGATTGCAATGACCCGATTGCTGGTTCCTTTCTCTGACATGCTTGACGCCATTATTATCCCATCGAGACTTCAAACAGCCGGTTATGACTCATCACAGGCAACTGCCATGTATGGTCTATTAACGGGCATGGCTATTTTAATAGTATATATGCCGACTATTGTGACTTCGGCGATATCGCATACGATTACGATGAAGCTAGTCATAGCCTGGAAAGAACGACATATTGGACAATTTAATGCAAGAAGTAGAGAAGCACTTGAAATTGTTTGGATTTGGGGCATCGCTTCCTGTATATTTTTATGGTTTTATAAGGACGAACTCTCACAGGTATTCTTCAAAACACCAGAAGCAGCAGAACTAATTCAATGGTTATTTATCATTCCTTTAGTTGTGGGTCTACGAGAAATTACAACTAGCATTCTCTGGTCGCAAGGCAACAATAAAATAAGCTTGATTGGAACAATAATTGGTATTTTCATCGCTGCATTGTGTCATTATTCGTTCATCCCTTTAAAAGGTCTGCATATCATCGGAGCGGTTATTGGAATTCTACTCATGGAATTCATCATAACTACGATTAATATAATGGGTTTAAAGAAAGTTGTCAGTGGGATGAATTTAGGTAGGTTACTGTTACATACATTGATCTTCCTGGTTGTCCTAGTCCCTACTGCTTCTGTAACCCGATCAATCAGCTCGTTGATCGATTGGGGAATTTATTCCACTCTGCCTGGTATGTTCCTGTATATTTTACTGGTTTGTACCTATATGTTAATAAGGTATCGCCAACAGCACACGTAATTTTTTTCGTAACACACAGAGGTCACGTTACGTGGCTATCGCTCCGTTAACAATAATTTACATCTTCGTTTTTTTGAATAAAAAAACGTACTCCCACAAAGATTTGTAGGAATACGTTTTTTTATTCTTTATACTAATTCAATTCGAACAATATCTCTAAAGAAAATTCTCCGTCTTACAAACACTCCTCTAACTCTCATACGAAGAATAAGAGAGAGGAGCCCAACAAAGACAATAACTCCTTCTAGACGCCTTCCTGACCTGAGCACTATAATTACACGCCGACGCCGGCCAACATGCCGTCTAGCAAAATGGCGGATCTCAATTAGAGTCAATATGATCACCTCCAATCATGAAGATGATCATATTATATGTGGATCAATTTATTCTGATTGTGTTCTTAACTTGGATAAGATTTGTTTTATGACATGAACAACTATTTCCTACTGTAGATATGCACTTTACCCCACAACTTTTAACCCAACAATCGATAAAATAATGCCTATCATGGTGATCATTCGCATCCAACTCTTGGACTCATGGAAGCAGATCATTCCCACGATGGCTGCCCCCACCGTTCCGACTCCTGTCCACACCGCATAAGCGGTTGCCAACGGGATGGTCTTCATGGCTTCAGCAAGCAATAGGAAGCTAGCCAGGAAACTAATCACCATGAGTAGATTATTCGTGAAATTGTTCCTTTCAGCTACCCGCTTGATTCCAATTACACCAATGACTTCAAGCAATCCAGCCGCTATGAGCAGTGGCCATGCCATTATCCCCTTCCCCCTCTGCTAGTCAACTTTAAGCTAATGATGCATGCGAGCAATAGAAGTATAAATGCAACTCTTAACATACTTACGCTACCACCCGAGTATATAATCTCAACAGCGGTGGCCCCCAACGTTCCGATTCCTGCGAATACGGCGTACACCGTTCCCACCGGAAGTATTTTGGCCGCGCTTATGATTAATTCGAAACTAAGTAGAAGAGAGATGAGTACGACTATACTAGGAACACTCTCATATTTAAATCCACTGGCCCATATAATTTCCAGCAATCCGCCCAAGATCACGTAACCCCACGCTCTGCTCTCACTCATCGTTTTAATTTTTTTGTTCATTTAACCGATTTTCCTCCTGTACATTTACAGCTAAATACCAATCTACAATACGATCGATGTAATCCATCACTTTGCGATCTAGCCCATACACCTTCTCTTCCATCCCTTCTTCAGGCCGGATTAGGGTCCAATACTTATCGATAAGCTTCTCGTCTTGATCGAACCATTCCATAGAAATCTCGAAAAATTGTTTTGCCAACCTCTGTGAAATTTCAGAAGAAGGCTCTTCGTCGATATGTTTCGCCGCCATCCGAATTAACTGAATCCATTGAGCGGTCTTGGGATCATTCGAGCTTAAATCCGGCAAACTTTTAATGATCTTTATCTCTCTATCTGTAAAATGTTCCGTAAGAAAGGCCTCTCTGATGTTTGGCGGAGTTTGAATTGCCTTTATAAACATGAGGATGTCATCCGGGTCTGCCTTGCCCTTCAACTCAAACGCATGATTAGCGGTAATCAACAGTTTCTCTAATACATCCAGTTTTCTTCTCTTCTCCTCAATGGCCTCCAGTTCAATTTTATAAAATGACTTGAGCGATCCCTCATCCGTATCCTCTCCAGATAATAGTAAATTTCTAATGCCTTTCAAGGTAAACCCAATCTCTTTTAATGCAGCAATATGCTGCAGCAGAATCAGCTCCTTATCTGAGTAATATCTATAGCCTGATTCATTCACTTCTGCTGGCTTTAAGAGGCCTATTTCATCATAATAGCGAAGCGTACTAATGGAGACATTGCTTCTTTTAGATACTTGCCCAATGCTATACAGATCCCTCACCCTCTCCTCATCTTATTCTAAACCCTCAAGTATGCTTGAGGGTCAAGATCTAATTTCAGTGAATGCATATTTTCTCCTATCTCAATAATAAAACGCTTGCATAATGAACAATCCAGAGTATAATACTTGTATACAAGTATACTGTTGATGGTGAGGTTGGTGTCATCAAAACTGATTAATTATTTCCGGCAATAAAGAAAGCGGTGCCATTTTGTACGAGAAAAATGACTACTGGTTTTCAATTCAGTAAGGCGCTCCTCCCTCCATCCGTGAGAAACTATGGAGCTGGCCTATGAAAATAGGATTTGGAATAATTTAAAGTCTGTAATGGAAAGCTTTATTTTAATATAGATGCAAATGTTAACTAAAGGAGTAGAACAACATCATGAGTAGCTACATGTTAGGTGTAGATATTGGCACCACAAGTACCAAAGCGGTATTGTTCACCGATCAAGGTGAAGTCATTCAAACAGAGAATATTGGTTACCCTCTGCATACACCGGACATGTCCACAGCGGAACAAGATCCGGAAGAGATTTTTCAGGCCGTATTACAGGGGACTTCGAACATAACGTTACACCATCCTGATAAGCAACCGGCATTTATTTCATTTAGCAGTGCTATGCATAGTGTTATTGCAATGGATGACAGCGATCTGCCGCTGACACCTTGTATTACCTGGGCGGATAATCGCAGTGAAGCATGGGCTCAGAAGATTAAAGAGGAATTGAACGGCCATGAAATCTATAGACGTACAGGCACTCCTATCCACCCCATGTCTCCGTTAAGTAAAATAACCTGGATCGTGAATGATCGGCCTGAGATCGCGGCTAAAGCGAAAAAATATATCGGAATCAAAGAATATATCTTCAAAAAATTATTTGACCGCTATGTTATCGATCACTCCCTTGCCTCGAGCATGGGTATGATGAATCTATTCACGTTAGATTGGGATGAAGGAGCATTAAATATTGCCGGTATTACGCGTGATCAATTGTCTGAACTCGTGCCGACCACCCAAGTCTTGAGCAATTGCAATCAAGCCCTAGCCCAAAGAATGGGTATTGATCCGCAGACTCCATTTGTCATTGGAGCCAGTGATGGTGTGCTGTCTAATCTAGGTGTAAATGCGATTGGAAAAGGAGAGATTGCCGTTACTATCGGGACAAGCGGAGCGATTCGAACCGTGATTGATAAGCCGCAAACCGATGAAAAAGAAAGAATATTCTGTTATGCCTTAACGGAAAAACATTGGGTCATTGGCGGACCTGTTAACAATGGAGGTATGGTTCTCCGTTGGATTCGTGATGAGCTTGCTTCTTCCGAGGTGGAGACGGCCAAAAGACTAGGAATTGATCCTTACGATGTATTAACCAAAATTGCTGAGCGTGTAAGACCCGGAGCAGACGGACTTATATTTCACCCCTATCTTGCCGGTGAACGTGCCCCACTATGGAATCCTAAAGTTCGCGGCTCATTCTTTGGTCTAGCCATGTCGCATAAAAAAGAGCATATGATTCGCGCTGCTTTGGAAGGGGTTATTTATAACTTATATACCGTGTTCTTAGCCTTAACCGAGTGCATGGATGGGCCGGTAACCCGAATTCAAGCAACTGGAGGCTTTGCAAGATCCGAGGTATGGCGGCAGATGATGTCCGATATTTTCGAATCCGAAGTCGTTGTACCTTTAAGCTACGAAAGTTCTTGCCTAGGGGCATGTATACTAGGTCTCTACGCTACAGGACAAATTGAATCTTTTGAGATTGTTAAGCAAATGATTGGCAGTACTTACAGACACACCCCAACAGAAGAAGCAGTAAAAGAATATAGACAGTTACTTCCGGTATTCATCAGCCTATCAAGAGTATTAACAGATGAATATACGCGAATTACCGATTATCAGAGAAGCTTAATCTAAGACAACTAATCTAAGCAGTTAGGGGATATTACGATGCCATTAGTCATTGTAGCAATTGGGATAGTCGCATTACTGATTTTAATTATGTTCTTTAAATTAAACACCTTCGTATCATTGATTATTGTGTCCTTCGGTGTTTCTTTAGCACTTGGCATCCCGCTAGACAAAATAGTAACAACGATTGAGTCGGGATTAGGTGGAACACTAGGCCACTTAGCACTCATTTTTGGACTTGGTGCGATGCTAGGGAAGCTGCTCTCCGATTCCGGTGGTGCCCAACGCATCGCTATGACCCTTGTGAACAAATTCGGTGAGAAAAATATTCAATGGGCTGTCGTGACCGCCTCGTTTATTATTGGTATTGCCTTATTTTTTGAAGTAGGTTTAGTATTATTAATTCCAATTATCTTTGCTATTTCAAGAGAATTGAAGGTTTCTATCCTGTATCTTGGTATTCCCATGGGCGCAGCTCTGTCTGTAACGCATGGATTTTTACCGCCGCATCCAGGACCAACAGCGATTGCCGGTGAACTTGGAGCGAACCTTGGCCATGTATTGCTATATGGATTAATTGTAGCTATTCCAACGGTTATTATTGCTGGTCCATTATTTACGAAGCTAGCTAAACGGCTGGTACCCGAAGCATTTACAAAAACGGGTGATATACGTTCCTTAGGCGAACAAAAAGTATTTAAACTTGAAGACACACCTGGGTTTGGAATTAGTGTCTTTACCGCTTTGCTGCCCGTTATTCTCATGTCTATCGGTACGTTGATTACTTTGCTGCAAAAAACGATAGGATTCAACGAAAATGCTCTAATCAAAGGCATCGGATTCATAGGTAACGCGGATGTATCCATGTTGATCTCCTTATTAGTCGCGATCTATACTATGGGATTGGCAAGGAAGATTCCTATTAAGAACGTCATGGAATCCTGCGCTACTGCGATCTCCAACATTGGGATGATGCTGTTGATCATTGGCGGAGGCGGAGCCTTCAAGCAAGTATTAATTGATGGAGGCGTTGGCGACTACGTAGCTGAGCTATTCCAAGGAACTTCATTGTCGCCAATTCTGCTTGCCTGGATCATTGCTGCCATTTTGCGTATTTCCTTGGGGTCTGCTACGGTCGCCGCCTTAACGACTACCGGTCTGGTCCTTCCTATGTTAGGACAAACTGACGTGAACCTGGCTCTAGTCGTCCTTGCAACCGGAGCCGGCAGTGTCATTGCCTCGCATGTGAATGATGCCGGCTTCTGGATGTTCAAGGAATACTTTGGCTTAAGCATGAAAGAGACTTTTGCGACCTGGACTTTACTTGAAACGATCATATCTGTAGCTGGCTTAGGAGTTATTCTATTGCTAAGCTTGGTCATCTAATGCAGTTATAATTTTCTTAACATATGCAGATAATCCAGCAAGTCAGCCTCCAAGGCATGTATACCAGGCTCTGATAGAGAATCTACGTTTTCTTGGAGACTTCTGAGCTCGATTGTACTCTCTAGGCCCGTTGGAATCGGCATCCGAATTG
Source organism: Paenibacillus lutimineralis (assembly GCF_003991425.1). Taxonomy (NCBI): domain Bacteria; kingdom Bacillati; phylum Bacillota; class Bacilli; order Caryophanales; family Paenibacillaceae; genus Paenibacillus; species Paenibacillus lutimineralis. The sequence goes on along the minus strand of NZ_CP034346.1, from coordinate 2,994,074 downwards.
CCCATTCCAGGGCCTCTTCTTCTGTTTTTACATCGATCACTACAAATTCGGCAACAAGTTCTTGATCTACTGGAAAAGGGCCCGCTTGTATCTTCGGCTGCCCTCCATCCGGCGGATAACATATCCTGATTCCCCTGGAACTAGGGTTAAGCTCTTCGGCAGTCAGAAGCGCGCCGACTTTAACCAAAGACCTCTTATATACCTTCATGGCTTCCACATATTCCTGACTGTAATGGATCCCAGTCTCCGAGAATCCATTCGCTTTTACTATGAGCATAAATCGCATATTAGGGTTCTCCCTTCAACCTCATGATCGACATGATCCATAATTATTGATATGTACCCGATTCACAATCGGCTGCCCGCTGAAGCAGCAGCTCACGCTCACGGGTATTCCGCGTCATCGATGCAGCGCGTTCGAATTCTGACCGGGCTTCATCATACCTGCCCAGTTTTGCAAGCAAATCAGCTCGAACACTGGGGAGCAAGTGGTATCCCTTTAAGGAAGGCTCCTTGTTCAACTCGTCAACGATCTGCAATCCGAAGGCGGGTCCAAATGCCATCGATATCGCAACCGCCCGGTTCAACTCCACGATAGGCGAAGGCGATAATCTGGCAAGCGCTTCGTAAAGAGCCGCGATACGGATCCAATCCGTCTCAGCTGCGGAACGCGCCTCGGCATGACAAGCCGATATTGCTGCCTGTAGAGAGTAAGGGCCTAGCGGCCTTCCTAGCTTTCGGCTCCGCTCTAACGCCGTTATACCACGGCGAATTAGCAGCTGATCCCACTTTGCGCGATTTTGATCCATAAGCAGGATTGGTTCTCCCTTCGCGTTAATCCTTGTCTTCAGACGCGAAGCTTGAATCTCCATCAAGGCAACCAGACCATGAACTTCCTGTTCATTAGGTGCGATCTCAGCCAGAATCCGTCCCAGTCTAAGTGCTTCCTGACATAGCAGGGGCCGAGTCCAATGTTCCCCAGAAGTCGCGGAATACCCTTCATTGAACATCAAATAAATGACTTCAAGTACCGCAGCCATACGCTGATTCAATTCCTCCCCGGTAGGCACCTCAAAAGGGACCTTCTCGGCGCTAAGGGTTCTCTTCGCTCGAACAATCCGCTGAGCAACCGTAGACTCCGCTACAAGGAAAGAGCGGGCAATCTCATCCGTAGTCAGACCGCACAATAGACGAAGCGTTAGGGCTACCCGAGCATCCTGGGATAGTACCGGGTGACAAGTCATAAAGATCAGACGTAGGAGATCATCACTGATCTCCCCATCCAAAGCTTGATCTACATCATCCTCTGTATATAAAGGCGCCGTGCGACCAATCTCACCGTATTTCTGATCGCGCAGCTTGTTCCTGCGCATAAAATCAATGGCTCGGCGCTTCGCGGTCGTCATCAGCCATCCCCCAGGGTTGTCTGGAATGCCGGTCTCCGGCCAACGTTCTAGGGCGATTAGCAGCGCATCCTGAGCCAAATCCTCCGCGAGGGCCACATCCCTCACCATTCGTGTCAGCCCTGCAATAAGCTTCGCCGATTCCATCCGCCATATCGCATCAATGGTTCGATGTGTCTGAGCAGAACTCACGCTTTCTTCTGCTCCTCAACCTGCCTACGGAGCGTTGCTTCTTTGGCCAGTGTATCGGGATTATCCATCAATTCCTCGACTTCGAACACTTGCCTAAGCTCAATCTCCCCTTGTCCAGATCCATGTGGATCAGGCATGCGCAGCGCCCATTCGACCGCTTCTTCCCTCGATTTAACCTCGATTAACGTATATCCGGCGATTAGCTCCTTGGACTCCGTAAACGGACCGTCCACCAATTTCGGTTTGGCTCCAGGCTCCGGATAAGAAATCCGGATTGCGCTTGAGCTAGGCATTAGACCATCGGCTGCTAGCAGCACACCGGCCTTCACCAATTCTTCGTTATACTTCTGCATCGCATCAATCAGTTCTTGGCTAGGCATAACCCTTGCCTCCGAATCGGTTGTTGCTTTTACAATCATCATAAATCTCATAAGTCGATCTCTCCTTAGATTGATTCATTTATACCTGAAGAGCTTCCGTTCTCAATTTTGTGGCGGGAGCCGAGACCTAGCAGAAGCCATCGTATCACAGCTGAATTAGATTTCTTGATAATCATATTTATTTCCTCCCTGTGATTATGATTTAGTACTAAAGAACGCTTCGAGCTCGGATGAAACCTGCTTCGTATTGAGCTTTTTCGTATGACCGAGGCCTTTCTTACTCAGCAGCCTTGCATTCGGAAGTACATCCGCTAATGCGTGGGCAGCATGGCGTAGCGCCACCGGGCTTTCAGTTCCTTCAATGACAAGCGTTGGCATCTTAACGGTATCCCACAGCTTTTGAGGTAGAGGCTTGCCATTCATATATCCATCGGAAAGGGCCGCGTCGTAAGGCAGTGTATGAGCAAGCGATGTTAGATTGGACCACACGCCCGGCATGACCCGCATCATGCTAACTACAAATGAAGGCGCCCCCATTCCCTTGGTCATAAAATATTTAACCGTCTCGCTCCGGCGATTCGAGGACATAAGGGCGGACACTTGCTTGGCGAAGTCTTTCGGCGGTTTATGACCAGCATCATCAACGACAAAGGGGGGTTCATGAAGAGCAAGCTTCTGAATATTCGCCCCCCTCGCCGCGGCCTGCAGGGCTAGAATCGCCCCGGATGATAATCCCCACACAAGAGCCGAGCCCCCCGCTTCATCAATCATCGCTTGAAGATCTTCGATCTCACACTCAATCGAATAGGCTGATGCATCTCCACTATCGCCACGGCCGCGGCGATCATAATTGTAGACGGTGAAATGCTCTGACAACAGGTTGGCCATTTGCACCTGTCCGGGAAATTTGCGGTAGCTAAATGCTCCCGCTACAAATATTAGTGATGGTCCTTGACCAACTCGATCATAGGCAATGGATGTGCCATCTTTTGAAATAACTGAATACATCGTATATATCTCCTCTTCGTTTATATTTTTAATCTCTATTTCTCAGGCTCGTAAGTATAAATAACGACACCTGATTTCAATGTCTTGACATCGATGAGGCACATTGACGCTCTCTCATTACCCTCTCTGAACAATCGTTGTCCATAGCCCAAAATCACCGGGTGAACCCAGAGTCGATATTCATCGATGAGCTTATGCTTCATCAGAGTTTGGGCGAGATCGCCGCTGCCAACGACGAGCAAATCTCCGCTTAATTGCTGCTTGAGCTTCACTGCTTCTTCAGCCGCCTCACCGAGAATGATCGAAGTATTCCACTCTGCCTGACTTAAGCTTCTCGACATGACGAACTTCGCCATTTGGTTCATCCGATCGGCCAGCCCTCGCATGCCAGTCGCTGACGGCCATGAGGCCGCGAAACCCTCGTACGTTTTGCGTCCGAGCAAGAGCGCTTCCACCGCATGGGCCTGTTCAACAATCAGTTCCAAGTGTTCCTCGCCTACATATGGCATTTGCCAGCCTCCATATTCGTATTCATTCGGATCGCCTGGCGCCTGCATAACTCCATCCAATGAGACGAATTGCTGCATAATGATTTTTCCCATAACCTGATCTCCGTCCTTCCTTGTCATAAGGTTGATTTCTAGCGTCGCGTGTATTCGGATGTTCTTCATCCGTGCCTCGCCAAACTTCGCTGTTATCTAGACAACGAACGACGGTAGAGAGAATCGACATTGCATCAGAAAATTTTTCGGATTATTTTGTATATAAACTACACCACGTAAGAAAAGACAAACAAAGAAGCCCGCATAAGCCTTACCGGCTCAAATGCGAACTTTTGATGTAATCGTCTGAAATCCGTTAATTATTGTTCTTTTTCTGATTTAGATCCTCTATGTTCTTGTCTCCTTCTTCTTTTATATCTTCATAAACCTGTTTCCCGTTATTCGTAACCTCTTTATATAATTCTGCTCCTTTATCGCGGGCATATTGCCAGAGGAAATTTTTGCGATTTGTACTCATCATATAGATTTCGTGGCGTGGGAACGACTTGCCGTATTTCGTCTCCAAATACTTCAGTGCAGCTTGAAGATGATCATATTCCTGTACAGCATATTTTTGCATTACTTCCCGGGTCACATTGAGCTCCCCCTGTTTTTTCTCCTTTTGAGTATTGGCATCTCCTTCCCCTTCTTCTTTCCACCTGACCCATTCGCCTCGTAATTTCTCATAGGCTTTATCTAGAATCTTCTTGAGTGACTCATCGTCATCAGCAGAAGTAAACTCTCCACCACCGGAGACAGCAACCTGTCGCAGCAGCTTCTGTCCTTCATGATCCACATCAAAGCCAATGATATTGACAACTGTCTTCACCTTGGACTGATTGAGTTCTTTGGCTACTTTCACCGGATCACCGCCACAGGTTTCAATGCCGTCACTGACTACGTAGACCACGGAATCGGTTGTCTCCGGATCGATGTCCTCTTTTACCAAATCTAACGCATTTGCGATAGGTGTCCATCCAGCTGGGTTGACACTTTCGAGCACCGTTTTGATCTGATCTGCCTGGTCACCCCGACCTTGAAAGATCTCTTCCGTACTTTTACAGGAGAGCTCCTTATCTTTTTGGCTTCCTGATCCTTTATGGCCATATACTCTCACAGATACCTCTGCATTTTCAGGTAATTTCTCGGAAAAGCTCTGAATCGCCTCTTTGGCTGAATCCATCTTGGATATTCCTTTAATCTTCGACCCCATACTGCCGCTGGCATCAAGTAAGATCGAAATGTGCAATTTCTTGCTTGGAGGTAATGTAATCCCGCCGTCAGGCCGTTCATTATCTACCTTAATTCCGGTATCAAAGTTGTTAAAGGTTGTGACGTAAGTACGATAGTCTTCAGCCAATAAGAGGAGTAACTCTTCCATATATTCATCGGCCGTCATATCATTCGATAATTGATCAAGAGCCTCTTCAACCGTTTTCGCATCATAATTAGGATCGGCAAAGCGACCTGGGGGTCCCATTAATATTTCTTCGTCTGTTAAGGGAGGTGTTTGAGCGTTATCTATAACGCTGTTATTTTCGGATTGGGCTTCGCTTGGATCTGAGTGTGAATCAGAGGAAATCTTGTACGAGCAGACTAGATTTGCCTGGTTCCATTCGTACTGGAGCTTTAATTCATTACCGTTATAATCGGGTGTCATGATGAATGGATCCGCTTGGGGCTCATGCAACATAACCCGAATATCGTTACCCTCCATCTCATATTCACCAATCCAAATCTTCGTCGTATCTCCCGTTGTTTCATGCACAGATACCGGGTCACGCTTAGAAACGGGATTATCTAGAAATTTCAATTCGGAGAAGCAACCTAAGGATGGGGAATCGTCGACAAGCTCCCAGCTCCCTGCTAAGCTGAGGTCTGTAGCTTGCGATTGTTGGGCCCCATTACAACTCACCAGTAAGAAAATAGACAATAATGCCAACATCGTACCTATTACCGAATATCTCATCGATGACCTCCATATCCCGTTACATTTGGAATTCCTAATTTCTATCGTGGATAATCATACCTTACAAACCGATCATTTACACTCAAAAATGGATAAAAAAATAAACATTAGACTTTATTCCCATACCGATTGGACCATGAATAGGCATATGAAGCAGATAGGAGGTTGTACTCAAGGGTTTATAAAAAAAAATCTCCCCAACTGATGGGAAGATTGATGTTCTGGACGTTTAGCTTATAAAATTGATAATCTCGTCCACCGCCTGACGATACCCACCAGAGGATCGTAGAGAATCCTTCATCCTTGCAGCAGCCATTTTGAAGGTGGATTGGCTCAGCACATGATCTGCCGCCGCACGGAGTTGATCTACTGGTAAGGACTGCATTTGTAACTTCATGCCCGCTTCAATATGCGCCACCTGCTCAGCAATGATTGGCTGATCCGCACTTTGTGGAATGACAATGAGTGGTACGCCATAATAGAGTCCTTCATGGGTACTATTCATCCCGCCATGGGTAATAAACAACTTCACATATTGAAGTACATCTGTTTGCGGAACATAATTTTTCACGATGAAATTACTAGGAATGTCCCCTAGGTCAGATATCTGGACTCGATCGCCGACAGACATGATAATCGTATGATTCGTGTCCTTGAAGGCCTCGAAACAGAGCTGATAGAAATTCACGGCTTGGTTAAAGACGGTTCCCAGCGAGATATAAATGGAGCTGTTCTCCTTAATCTCCGTAAAGTCAAAGCTGTCTTGATTGAACCGTGCAGAGATGGATGGTCCAACAAATTTATAAGATGAATCGAATGATCCCGCCTTGGGTTGAAACTCTCTGGTTGTATATACTAGGGTCATTGGAGCGGGATTACAATACACTTCGTAAGGCGATGGAGTCTCTACTCCATATTTATCCTTCACCATCTCCGTCAGACTTTGAAATTTATCTTGGATCGGTCTAACGATCTCTGCAGGAGCTTCTGTCATAAACGATTCTAGTGTCTGATTAACGGAGGCTTCGGTCTCGGCAAAAGTAGTGCACGAGCTAATAGCCGGCAGCTTAAGAATTTGAGCGATGAGCCGTCCACAGCCGAACATGGAGTCATGGATGATATAATCAAAATGCTCCCCCTTAATTTGTTCAAGAACACTAGGGATAACGATATCGGCTGTAAGTAAAAGCCCGTTGATTCTTTCGAGTAAATAATTTCTACCGCCTGAGATAAAAGCTTTAATAAACTTCTGATCGTCAAAGGTTCGAACTATCGCCCCCGTCTTCTCCATCCGCTCACGGAAAGCTTCTATACAGAAGTACACGACCTCTTCGCCACGTGATATAAGCTCCTGTACCACCCCAATCGTTGGGTTAATATGTCCTTCCGACCCGCCATTAATAAATAACACACGCGCCATATCAATCGCTCCCTTTAAACTCTTGTAGAAACATTATTGCACAAAAAGACTACCGGAGGAATTTCCGGCAGTCTTCGTCATGCATGAAGTATACTTCTCTTTTCCTATTCGCTGGACAATTCCTTTAACGATTTGATCTTGCCATGAGGATGCTGTTCTTGCTTCCGAGACTTCCAGGCAGCTTCCTTTCTTCTCTTCTGGTTAGCCATAGCACATATCCTCCTCCGGAAAAGAAATGTATACCACTTCCTTAGGTTTCCATTCCGGGGTTCTTTTCATTCATTAAATTAATTCGTTATCGCTCATCCAGGACAACGGGACAACGCACTTGCTTCTGTTCGAGCTCTGAAGTTGAGTTGATGTCGAACCTGAATTCGAGCATATTCATCGCTTAGTAATAACGAGACAGCTTGCTCGCCAATTGCAGTCTGATGATAATCCACACTCGGAAAACCTAATATTTCACTTAATGGCGTATTCTCCTCGCCAATAATCTCGAAATCTTGCGGGTAACTATAGCCGTGTGTCTGGGCGGAAGCTATAATTCCTGCAGCGACTTCATCTCCATTCGTAAAAATCGCATCCGGGACGGTCGAATTTCGAAACATGAGGTCTCCAACTCTTTTCCCATCTTGATAGTCGAAGCACTGGTCGAAGAACTGACTTTCATACGCTTCGGCGATGGTTTCTTGATACGCTTGAATACGTAATCGCGTGCTAGGACTCGATTGAAAGTCTCTCCCCGATGTGAAATGTATCCGCTTATAGCCTTTGTTCTTGAAATAAGTGAAGACTTCGTTATACGCTGCAAATCGATCTGGGAACACAGACGGGATAAGCTCGACGGGGCAAGCCTCGCAGCATACGACTTTCCCCCACTCGGACAAGGCTAAGATCTGCTCAGGATGAAGTGTATGTGAAGTGAGTAGGATTCCATCGATCATTTTCTTTTTCAATAAGGTAAGATAGTCTCTCTCTATGACGTTCTCATAATACGAGGGCAGCAGGAGAACTTGATAATGCAGCTCATGCGCTTTCTTCAGAATGCCGTTAATGAGTTCGTCATAACAAGAGTTATTGTTATACGGGACAATGACACCAATGGTATTTGTCTTGCCTTTGCTTAGCTTTACCGCGTTGCCATTCACCGAATAATTCAATTCCTTGATAACCGCCATAACCTTTTCTTGCTTGTCCTTGGCGACATAAGGATACTCATTGAGAACGCGGGATACGGTTGCAATCGAGACACCTGCCATTCTAGCGACATCTTTGATATTCGCCATAAGGATCCCCTTCTTTCTGCATATTCGGAATCATTGTAAGATGCTGATTTCTTTTTTTGAAATATGGTTTTGAATGCTTGACCTGAAACGCATTTCATTCTTTACAATGAAAATACCAGCAGGATGATCCCTATTTCTAGAAGGAGGTTAAGGCATGAGAACCTTTGCGTTCGCTTCGTATTCATTGTATTTTCTAGCAGGACTTGTCATTACAACGATCGGTTCTGTGATGCCGCAATTGCTTGCTCACTATGAGCAATCTTATACGGTTGGCGGGCAGATGGTATTCGTGAGTGCAGTCGGCTTTATTATGGGCGTGCCAATTTCGGCATGGCTCATGAAAGTATTGAAAAAGGAAAAATATGTACTCGCTCTCTCTGCGATCGTCATTGCGATTGCGCAGTTCAGTGTATGGTCACTTCCGCCGTTCGGCTGGGTTGTGGCATTAAATTTCTTGAATAGTGTCGGTACAGCAGCAATCGAGTGTGTTGTTGCGACATTGATGATGGAAGTATTCGTGGGCCGTCGAGCTGTGGTGATGAGTTATCTTGAGGTCTCGTTCGGGATCGGTGCGCTCTGTATGCCACTCATCGCTAGTGTATTGATTGCGAATCAGGCTTGGCGGTATTCCTTCCTCGTGACAGGATGTCTTGGAATCATTATGGCAGTCATATGGGGCTTCATCTCTTTTACCAAGGAGGAAACGGAAGGCGCGAAATCTTTGGATGCCGACATTGCCCCGCCACCCATGTTCAAGACTAAGCAGATGAAGCGCTACATTCTCTTCGCATTCGTCTTCTTGATTTTCATTTACAGTGGGATTGAGGGGAGCCTGAATCATTTCATGTCCTCCATCTTCCTGAATCATTTAGAGGTTATCCCTTACTACGCCTCGTTAAGTATTAGCTTGTTCTGGATAGCGATGGTGATTGGCAGGGCTGCTACAGGTTGGATTATTCGAAAAGTAAATTATGCGAGTTATTTGCGCTGGAGTATGTTCGGCACCCTCGTAGTGATCGTCCTGTTTGCGTTATCTAGGGATGCTGTCGTCGGCTTTATCCTAGTCATCCTAATGGGCTTCACGATGTCTGGTGTTTATTCGATCACCATGGTATATGCGAATCATACGTTGCCTGGTATGACGCGTCTCGTTACCAGTCTAATTACAGCTTTTGCCGGTTTTGGAGCCGCGGTCTTCCCTGCACTGATTGGATATTCGATGGACCATTCAGGTATAGTGTCTGCGCTGTGGTATATGGCTGGCTTTGCGGCGATCTATTTGATCATACTGCTGCTAGGTATCGGCAGATTCTATCGTAATCAATCGAACGTGACTATAAATTAATGAATATGAGGAGGAATTGAATATGGATGTACAAATCATCGCCGTAGACATGGATGGCACGTTTCTGAATGACCATAAGGATTATAATCGAGATCGCTTTCTGGAACAATATGCACAGATGAAAGCAAAAGGCATTCGGTTTGTTGTGGCTAGCGGAAATCAATATTATCAGCTGCGGTCGTTTTTTCCTGAAATTGAGCATGAAATTGCTTTTGTTGCGGAGAATGGCGCTTATATTATAGACGGAAAAGAGGAAGTGTTCACAGGCCGAATGTCGGATGAGACGATTGCGAAGACACTAGAGCTTCTAAAACACTACCCTTCCTCGAACATTGCATTATGCGGCAAACAAAGTGCTTACATGCGGCATGATGAATCAGATGACTATTATAACTATTCGAAACAATATTACCATCGTTTAAAGAGAGTAGAGAATCTAACGTCTATTGAAGATCAATTGTTTAAATTTGCCCTTCGTTTCCCACTTGAAGATCTGGATCAAGCACTTGTGAACCTGAACCATGAGTTAGGGGAAGAAGTTACGGCCGTATCATGCGGTTATGGGGATGTGGATATTATTGTAACGGGCATTCATAAGGCGCATGGAATTCAGCTTCTTCAGCAAAGATGGCAGGTTGCGGACGATAAGACAGCAGCTTTTGGAGATAGTGGCAATGATGCTGAAATGTTAAGGCATGTACATTATAGCTATGCGATGGAACATGCAAGTGAACTTGTAAAGAGGACGGCGAAATATCAGATCGGTTCGAATAATGCCGAAGCTGTGCTGGATGCGATAGACCAGCTATTAGATAAATAAAAGAAGCCATTCCGATGAGGGTCAAGACCCCATTTTCTGGACATTGAAAAAAGACCTTAAGCTGCAAGCTGGTGCCGGTACTCAACCAGCGTCAGGTTCTTTAATTTCTTTTGTGGCCTCTTAAGATAATTATAAATTGAATGTATGTCTCAATTCTCTTTGTGTATCGCCTAATGTTCGGATATCATAAGGATAAAGTTCTGTATTAAATGAAAATTTGCTATAAAAACATGGCATTAAGGCAAGTAGTGGAGTGAGCTAAGATACAGCTCACTCCTTTTTGCTAGCTAAATAAAATGCGTCTATCAACTTAACCTCTGCTGGAGGATGGATATCAGCTCTTCTGCGGAGTTCCAGACGATTGGACGGATCTCTTTTATTTTTACTGGAAGTGTATCAGCATCACGACTGTTCATACTCCAAATCACCGGGATGCTCAGACCAACTGCGTATCCCGCTGCAAAATACACTTCAGGGGATTGTCCCGTTAAATCCGCGATAATCAATTTACTGTCCGCTATAAGCTCCTGGGAATACTTTTCGCCGTCAGGTCTTCCTGTAGTTGCATGTGTAAGCAACCGCGGTAGATAACCATATTGCTCGATAATCGGTAATATTCTATCCTGCCATTCTATGCTCAAATTCTCCTCATTCGCGATAAGAATTGTGCATGGCTTCAGCTTCTTGCCACCGGCACTTGCCGCCGCTTCGTGCCATCCTTGTTCCGTAAGTTGAAAGCTCGTTCCTTCTCTGATGATAAGCTGCTCGTTCCTTAATTTATCAATAATATATACGAGCTCTTGCAGATTAGGGGAATACGTCAGATTATAATTGCTGGAGAGCGGATGAATGACAACGGATTCTCCTGCACGATCAGAATGCCTATATAAATATTGCAGTAGACGGATTCCTTTATCCTCTATAGTTACAGGAATCGTTGGAGCATTAACAATCGTCTCCAGATCGTTGGCGGAGAGAACGATTGCTTCATCGCGGTCCGTTTGCTCACGGAGATAAGCCGATACGATATGAAGCATGCTGCGCTTCTTAGGGTGTGGCAACGAATTAATAGATTCGTAACTGTCTCTTAGTAAGCTATAGGACCCGTCCGGTGAACAGGAACAGCCTAAATATCTATCATAATCGCCTTCCGATTTAGTCGGTACAATCTCATCGCAGAACAAACAGCGTTTCTTCATCATAATAACTCATCACCTCTTATCCATTTGCTATTCTCTACCATACCAAGTTTTTGATAAAAAATGGACAAGAAGATATTTCCTGTAGCGAATTGCATAACCAAAAATTAACTACTCGATCACTACGATCATAGGTGAATGGATAAATCAGCGTCAGTATCCCCCATTCACTATTCAATAGGAGGCTCGTCATTTAGCAGAAGAATGGTTTGGCATTGAAGAACTTTTGCCAGTTGAGGATGGCGGTTGGCTAGTCTGGCGAATAAAATAGCAGATATTTAAAAAAATGAGTAACTTGACAGTCAGTTGTCAGGTTTGTTGTTTTAAACTGGTTTCAATCTATAATAAGGAGAATGATTAAGGATGAAACAAAACGAACAAAAAAGTATGACTGAATGGAAACATGCATCGTCTGAAGATAAAATGACTACAAAACGAATTGAACCTACCCGAATTGAGGAATTACCCTCCTTCACGTTAGCTGGAATTAGTGCCGTTACAACAAATGAAGCCGAACAAAGCAAAGATGGCAAAATTGGTAAATTATTTGAACAGTTCCATTCTCAAAACATGGGTAAGAAACTAGGTGTTAATATACAAGAGGATGGTCATTATAGCTGTTACTTCAACTATGAACAGGGAGATGCGGGACTTTATGAAGTAATGGTCAGCGTGCATATACAGGAAGCGTTACAGCTTCAAAACCTGAGTATGATAAAAGCATTTACTGTTCCTGCTGCAAAATATGCTGTATTCGTTACAGAACGTGGACCCATTATAGAGATGGTGCGGCGTACTTGGGCTGATATTTGGCAGTGGTCACAACAGCCAGGCAGTAACCGAGCATTCACTGGTGATTTTGAATATTATAGCAGTGATATTAATCCAGAGGACGGACAAGCAGAAATTTATATTTCGATAAATTAGCTTCCAATGTTTGTACCAGACAACTTGAATCGCTTTGCAATATCTGTTGACTAGTTTGTTACTTTAAAAAAGGAATGATCAATGTGAGTGTAATTGAAAATACCAAGGTGGAGGAAGTATTTAAACAGTATCCTAAACATATTCAGTCGAGACTATTGATGCTTCGTCAGTTAATTTTGGATACGGCAGTAGAGATAGAAGGCGTTGATCATGTGGATGAAACGCTAAAATGGGGAGAGCCTAGTTATATCACAAAAAAAGGGAGTACAATTAGAATAGGCTGGAAACAGTCAAGCCCAGATCAATATGCCATATATTTTAACTGTAATACAAAGCTAGTTGATACTTTTAAAGAAGTTTATAGAGATTTATTCAACTATGAAGGCAATCGAGCGATTGTATTTGCTGAAAATGATGAAATCCCAGTAGACGAATTAAAACAGTGCATTGCATGGGCACTCACTTATCATACTCGAAAGCATCTACCCATGCTTGGGATATAATAAATGGACGTTAAATTTTTTTGTAAGATCCTCTTTTTCGGTGAAATAGTGTAACGTCTATATATTTATTTAGCTAGCAAAAAGGAGTGAGCTGTATCTTAGCTCACCCCTTGTATCAATTACTCCTGGCTCTTACCTTAACAATGTGATGTTATTGGGAATTTAAAATTACCATTCAGTAATGGCGTATCTGACAAGACGAATAATGCATCGTCATCATCTGGCATAGTGATAACTTCCATCCCTTCAATTAAAGACGCAGGAGTGTAGTGGAAAACTACTTTTTTCGTGGATTCAAAAATAATATTTTCTAAAACTGCCTCGATATTTTGTTGATTTAGTGAAATAACATCATATACATGCAAAGTTTCTTCCTCATGTTCCATGAGTACAATGGTTTCTAAATCATCTATATAAAAAATAACTTCAGAAAAAACTATTGTGAAATAGAACATCAGCAACGCTTCATTATGTTTAACATCTAATATCATTGAATTTATATAACGGTTTTTCGCGAAATTCTCAAGTAGAGCAAGGTCTTTTTCAATAGTAAGTTTTTTTAGTCTTGTATCCATTTTTCTCTTAATAGAGCTTTTTTCTAGATTTAAACTATATTCACTTTCATCAATCCGGGTAAAACCAAATTTTGGATAAAAATCTAAAACAGATTTATTCGCAAATAGGTATATGAAGTCGCAAGAGTCCTTATATAATTGCAAAATATGCCACATTAATTGCTTAGCTAGACCTTTACTACGATAACGATGATCTGTCATAACTGTTCCTATTTGAATGCCGTTATAAGTCTTGCCTTTAATAACTACTGATATTTTATTAATTGAAGCATTAGCGATAACTTTACCTCCATCAACAAATGAATATGGAATGTATTTATCATTCCAGTACCCTTTGTTATACCATCCTCGAAAATCTATTTCAAACGAATTTATAGCTAATTCATTGAAACTCGCTCTCAAATCTTTATTGTTACGATAGTCACTTACCAATTTATAATTTCCCACCAACAATCCCTCCAGTTTATCATGCTCCTTACAATTATTTGTTACCTAACTTTAGTGAGCAAAATAAACCAAGCACCATGGCAAACAGGCTGATTACAAGTGTAGCGATCTCGGTTGGCATTCCTGGAAAGATAACATATAAGGAACCTATAACCGTACCAATAATAATAGCGTACATAATATTAGGATGAGTGGCTAGTAAATGTTTAATGAGCTTGCTGCTTAGAATGAATCCAAAGATAACGCCGCTTCCGATAATTGCGATGAGTGGCAGATTGAATGTTGATAGAGCTCCTATTGCTATTGGGTACACACCGATCAGTAGGAGGACAAAGGAACCGCTAATCCCTGGAAGCAGCATAGCCATGCTGGCAAGCGCCCCTGCTCCGAATAAGCCTACCCCATTCATAAAAGTTAGTTCGATGGTTACATGGCTGTGCGCATCAGCTGGCACTAGTAAGCCTGTTAACGCAATAGCAATTGCTGCAAGAATAAACAATATGTAATGAATCGCTTTAAAGTTCTGCTTTACATCTGCACTTTTATAGAGATAAGGAATAATCCCTAAGATAAGTCCGATAAAAAAGAAAAATGTCGGCTGTTCATGATTAGCGAGCAGCCATTTCATCACCCGACTTAGAATAAGTAGGGCCGATACAACACCGATGCCAAGCGGAATGAGAAACCCGAGATGCTTCTTCCACTCCTTGCTGAAAAATCCGCTAATTGATTGAATTAATCGATCATAGAATCCTAAAATTACTGCAATGGTACCCCCGCTAACACCAGGAATCAGGTCCGCTGTACCAATCATCATTCCCCGCCATATATTGCTCCATACAAACATAGATTCTCTCCCTTTCTTTATAGAAATGCAAATTTTGCTTACATACAAATAAATGCATGTCCCGACCATCCTACAATGGTTATAGATGACTTGCAATTTTTTAAGGGAGTTAGATAGGATATTGACTTATAAATTTGAAAATCTCATCAACAATTTGATGATATCTACCTGATTTTCGCAAGGATTCTCTAATATTTACAGCAGATCCTTGAACGATGGAAGGCTTAAGGCATGATCTGCGGCTTCACGGAATCAATTGCTTGGTTAAAGACTGAACCCAGTGAAATATATATTGGGCTTTTCCCTTTAATTGCAGTAAATTCGAAGCTTTCTTGCGTTAATCGTAAAGAGATAGATGGTCCTACAAATTTATAAGTTTGGTCAAACGCTTCTCCATCAGGTTGAAACTCCCTTGTTGTATATACGATTTTAAGTGCTGCAGGGTTACAATATACTTCGTAAGGAGAATGGATCTCCACATCATATTTTTCCAGCGTTGATGTTCAAATCTTCGTACCATTAGGAGGAGAATCATGAATAAGCTTGATTTCAATCTTATTTTCCTCTACTTGTTGTCTAAAGTTATCTGGAAGATTCTCATTTGTAATGATGGTGTCAATATCTGACCAACCAATTCCTTTATAGGAACTCATTCGATTAAATTTTTGTGAGTCAGTCAGTAAAATAACCTCTTTTGATCGTTTTGCCACTAAACGTTTAATGACTGCATCTTCAATGTTAGAGAAATAGATACCATCCTCTCGAATAGCTGCTGCACCAAGAAAAGTCTTATCAAAGTAAATATCATTTATATAAGAAGCCAAATTAACATCGAAGAAAAAACGATTTTCGTGATTAAACTTACCCCCTAAAAGGTAAACATCAACTTCGTTGTGGTTAGATAGTGCTTCTGCATTATCAAGAGAATGAGTATAAATTGTAGAGCTTGTTTTCAAGTGATTACAAAGAAATTTTACAGTTGTAGAGATGTCCAAGAAACATAAGCCACCTTTTTGTATGTAACATGCAGCTGTTTTTCCAATTAAATATTATAGCCACAATAAAAAACTATTAGACAAAGCGATACAATTGAGGTTATTATGGATATGTTAAGTCTATAATTGGAGGTGATCACGTATTATGAAGTATTCAAAAGCTACAAATTATGCTCTTCACACCATGTTTTTTCTTGCCATGGACACAAAAAATAAACTGATTGGTGTACAGGAGTTAGCAGAGAGACAGAAAGTTTCTCCAACGTACTTGTCTAAAACATTGACCAAGTTAGTTAAGGAAGGAATGATTAATTCTACTCCAGGTGCCAACGGAGGTTATTCACTTAGTCAAAATTGGGAAGATATTTCATTCTTGAACATCATACATGCTATTGAAGGTAAATCGGCTTTATTTGATTGCTATTTAGATTCTCATTCAGAATGTGTTATAAAAAAAGTAATGCTTTCTACAGAGGAAAAAATGGAGGAAGAGTTGAAAAATCAAAGAATATCAGATTTCATTTACCTCTAGATATATAATCAACTCTTATTTTTAAATGAATTAAGGATATAAAGAGTCTTTTAAATCTCTTATTAGAATTAAAAATTACATGGAGGCAAATTTATGCAAATCGCACTTTTTTTAATTATGGGAATAATTATGGGAATGCTTTTCCCTATTCAGGCATCTATAAGTGCTCGTTTAAGCTCTTATTCAACAACACCTTTAACAGCTTCGTTCATTGCATTTTCTTTGGGGTCGGTTATACTACTCATTATTAATTTAATAGTAAATCCTAGAGGAATCAGTGTTGGGATTGATTTTTCATACCCATGGTATGTTTTTATCGGTGGAGCCATAACTGGTATTGGTTTTCATGTTGCTAATATCATTCTTTTTTCAAAACTAGGTGCTTCAGTAACAACAGTAATAACTGTAACTGGGCAAATGATTGTAGGAATTCTAATCGATCACTTCGGATGGTTTGGTGTACCAGCTTATCATATTAGTAGTACTAGAATAATCGGGACTATTATTATGATTTTGGCTATTTCATTGGTTCAACCTAAAAAGAAAAAAGATTTAACTCAAGGATTAGAAAGTAAGAAAAAAGATAGTAAATCAATCTGGATCATTATGGGTGTTTTAGCTGGGTTTTTACCACCATTGCAAACCGCTATTAATGGAAAACTTCGCGTTGCAACGGACTCTCTTTTAGGTGCTACTTTTATTTCTTTTTTTGTTGGCGCGATTATTTTGCTTATTTTGATATTGATTACTAAACGTCGCTTAGAGATTCCTTTGTATGACGCTCAGAAAAAACGTATTCCAGTTTGGGTATATATGGCAGGTATATTCGGCATATTTATTGTAACAGGTAACATTGTATTATTACCTGCACTTGGATCGGTTCTAACTACTATGATTTTTCTATTGGGACAAATGATTATGGCTGTAATAATCGATCAGTTTGGAATATTTAATTTACAAAAAAGGAAAATTGATAGTAGAAGAATTGCCGCTCTAGTATTGACTATTATTGGAATAATATTTGTTAAGTTCATATAATCTTATACGCCAGACTATGTTTTTGCCCACAAGCAGCAATGAATAGCCAATTATTATAATTGAAGAGCACAAATTCGAACAATCAAATCACAGAAGAAATGGGATGATGTTAAATGGATAAAGAAATTAAAATCTTGGCTATTTCGGGAAGTCTTCGTCAAAACTCTTCGAATAAAGCACTAATGAATGCCATCATCGGATTAGCCAAGGAGAACGTTAAATTTACCATCTATGGCGGGTTGGGCGACCTGCCGCATTTTAATCAAGACATCGATGCTGTCGAAGAACCGGTTCCAGTCAAAGAATTAAGGACACATATTAAGGAGGCAGATGGTGTGCTTATATGTACACCGGAATATGGGAATGGAGTGCCTGGTGTGTTAAAAAACGCCTTGGATTGGCTCGTATCTTCAGGCGAGTTCATAAATAAACCTACAACGATAATCAGTGCCTCACCATCTCCAATGGGCGGTGATAAAGCTAATGCTTCACTCCTGCTTACACTTAAAATGATGAATGCTGAGATTGTAGAAAGAGGAACATTGATAATACCGCACATCACTTTGAAACTAAATAAAGAAGGTATTATAACGGATCCAGAACTAAAGCAGGAGCTATTATCCGTGCTCCAGACACTTGAGCAGGCTTGTCATTAAGGCGAGATGATACAAACCATGAAATGAAAATTGTCCAACTACGAAAAACGTTAGGTTAGATAAACCGCCTCTTCTGAACTGCACCTCCAATAGTTAGATGGTGTCTAACAATTGGGGTGCAGTTCATTCAGGGGGTGGTTTTCTTTTGGTCGAAAATCAACAATTAACGAAAACAGAGCCTTTTTCTTAAAGTAGGTGTTCAAAAAAGTCGGTTTTCAGCACCCGAGCTGCCTCACGTTCATCGGTCTCCGCGAAATAACCCATGCCGCAGCCAGTAAGGAGAGAGCCACTAAAACCCCCGATTCTCCCGTCCATAACAGCACATTCTCCCCTTGGGAGAAGAAATCGAAGATGTTCTGGATCACGGCATTCCAGGATGCATGCAGGAAGATCGCTGGCCATACGCTGCCGGTTGTTAGCCGCAGACGTCCAATGATATAACCGAAGGATGTAATTGTGAGCATAAATAGAAATACGGAGAGTACCGGATAGGGTCCGGAATAATACTGCCCGGCAATCATCAAGGGAAGATGCCACAATCCCCAGACTATCCCGCTGATTAGCATCGGGTAGGGAACACGTGCATCGATTAGCCGAGTGAGCATATAGCCCCTCCATCCGAGTTCTTCCCCGACACAGCCGATCAGGCCAGCTGCTGTACCAAAGATCATTTGCACCAGTAATAGCCCTACGAATATAACTGCAGGTGGAGCCTTCAAGTATGTGTCCGGTGTGACGTATTGTACCAGGCCCGTAATCCAGGCAAGCCCGTAGGCAACCAGGCCAATAGCTACCGGAAACAGCAATATAATAGGTAAAGTCTTCAGTGTACGCCGCCCGCCTATCCGCAAGGAAATATCCGCTATGCCTTCACGTAGCAGTAAACGGGTGAGGATGGAAGACAGGCCCGGTGCCCACATCAGAAGCAGGACAAAGCCTGGGGATTTCATCACCAGAACATAGCCAAGAATAGAGAGAGGGATGAGCAGAGCGAAGTAAACGAGAAGTCCTCTCCTGGAAGAACGAATACGTTCATTTTCCCCTCCTGGCCTTTTTGCAGGTGATTCGCCAAAGTTTATTTTCATGATTGGAGCTCCTTTTTCAAGAGTATGTATATCCACGTAGAAGTATAGCAATTGCTCGACCTTGATCAGAATAACCCCAAGTCCAGTCTTTCCCTCGGACTTAAGCCCAGTTGTAATTTACTTCATACCAAAAAGAGAATCTCCCCAAATGAATGGGAAGATTCTCGTAAGATGACTAGTGAGTATGGATGCTTACCATAATACATCATCTAAAAAGGTGAAAATTCAACTTCATTACGCCTGAAATTATCCAAAACATCTCTCTGTAGTCCTAAAGGCAAGAGCAAGTTTGGTCTCTAAGAATCCGAGAGATGCTCTTAGAATGAAATTCTTTCGTCTGCATAAACCTTCCTATCCTCTCCAGCGCTTTCTCCAAATCAGTGAGCGAGGTTGCGTATGAGCAGCGGATAAAGCCCTCTCCTCCCGATCCAAATACATGACCTGGCACAACTGCGACTTTCGCTTCCTTCAGTAGTAGTAGAGCGAACTGTTCCGATGACATCCCTGTAGATGTAATAGAAGGAAATGCATAGAATGCTCCTTCAGGTTCACGACAGGTTAACCCGATCGCATTCAATCCCGCTACAAACAGCTTGCGACGTTCATTATAGCTCGCCATCATCTCATCTTTGGCGGCCAGACCATAACGCAATGATTCGAGAGCCGCGATCTGTGCTATTGTAGGAGCACACATGGCCGTATACTGATGGATTTTCAGCATGCCTGCTATCAACTCACGCGGACCGCAAGCATAGCCTACCCGCCAGCCTGTCATCGCAAACGCCTTGGAGAAACCGCTAATAACGATCGTACGCTCCTTCATCCCTGGTAAGGAAGCAATACTTACATGCTTTCTGCCATAGGTCAGCTCAGCATACACTTCATCCGAAATGACCACCAGATTATGCTGGACCACGAGTTCTGCAATGGGCTGCCAATCCTGTTCTGTCATGATTGATCCGGTCGGATTACTCGGATAATTAAGCATCAAAACCTTAGAATGGGGCGTAATCGCCGCCTGTAATGATTGTGGTGTCAGCTTGAAATGCTCCTCCGGCTTTGTTGTTACCTCTACAATTTTACCGCTATGCAGATGGGTGATCGGTTCATAGGCTACATAGCTTGGTGCCGGAATTAATACCTCATCCCCCGGATCGAGCACGGCCCGCAGCGCCAAATCCACAGCCTCACTGCTTCCGACCGTCACGAAGATTTCATGACAGGGGTCATAGGAAAGTGCGAAGCTGTTAACTAAATAAGACGAGAGTTCCTCGCGTAGCTCCATCAAGCCAGCGTTGGAGGTGTATTTTGTCTTCCCTTCACGCAAGGCCTGAATGCAGGCTTCACGTACCTTTTCCGGTGTAACGAAATCCGGTTCCCCAACTCCGAGAGCGATCGTATCTCCGTCCGCCGCATTCAGATCAAAGAAAGCGCGGATTCCTGATGGTCGAATGTCCCGTACACTTGAGGACAAAAATTGTCCTGCATTCTTTTCATTATACATGCTGCAGCTTCCCCCATTCCTCTCCCCGCTCCCGAAGCGAGCAGGAAATAATTCGATCCAGCAGCTGTGTAAAGGTCAGCCCTGCCGCTGCCGCACTCTTGGGAAGTAGGCTACCTGCGGTCATTCCCGGTAAAGTATTGACTTCCAGCACGTAAGGGATATCCTGACACAAGATCATATCGACCCTGGCATAGACGTTGCACTGCAGCAGTTGATAGCTGGCAAGCGCCGCCTCGCGCACACGCTGATGGGTAGCAGGAGGAAGCTCGATCACCTTCTCCTCAGCACCGCCAGCCTCATATTTTGCCGTGTAGTCGAACCACTCCGAATGAGCAGAACGAATGCCGATAATCGGCAGCATCTCACCATCAATAATCGAGCAGGTAATCTCCATGCCTTGAATGTAAGATTCAATCAAGATCGTCTGATCTAAAGCACAGGACTCCTGAACAGCCTTCAGCAGTTCGGTCTCATGATGCACGAGCTGGATGCCGATACTCGATCCCCCTGTATTCGGCTTCACAATTACGGGATAGCCCATCCGTTCCACCGCCCGAGGATTATAATCCTCCATCCCCTGCCAGCAAAGACCTGTCGGCGTATTTACGCCCGCTGCCGTAAGCAGCATCTTGGATAGCCGCTTGTTCATGCACAGACTGCTTGCCAGAATGCCACTGCCTGTATATGGAACCCCTAGCGTCTCCAGCGCACCCTGTACCGTGCCGTCCTCACCATATTGACCATGCAGAGCTAGTAGCGCGAGATCTATTTCAGCTTCCTGTACCTGTTCAATTAAGTCCGCTCGTTGATCAATGACAATAGGGACCGCCTCATAGCGATTAGGATCCAGATGACGGATCATCTCCTGACCTGTCCGCAGCGAAACCTCACGCTCAGAGGAAATACCGCCCATAATAACACCAATCTTCATCATGACACCTCATTTGTCTCTAGTTATCGTTGTCCCTTAAGAAGGTCGCGAACCTGCTCGCCGATGATCTGAATCCCCTGCACGATATTCTCATCCGTTACTCGTGAGAATCCAAGCCGCAATGTATTTGTCCCTTCTCCCTCTTGAATGAAAAATCTATCTCCCGGTGTAAAAATAACCCCTTGTGCCGTACAAGCTTCCAGCAGTTCATGTGTGTCTATCTTTGATGGGAAGGTAAGGAACAAATGCAAGCCCCCGTCGCCAGACAGCTGTGTCTCAGGGAGATATGCTTCACAGCATGCCTTCGTCAGCTCGTATTTGCGCTTATATTCTGTTCGAGCTTTTTTGACATATTTATCGAAATTCCCGTTCAGTAAATATTGATATAGGATCGATTGATCGATCGTTGATGTATGAATCGTGCGTGCCCGCTTAATGCTCTCCAGATTGTTAATCAGTGCCCGATCCGCGAGCACCCAACCAACCCGCAAACCCGGGAATAGCACCTTGGAGAAGCTTCCGATATAGATCACACCATTCCCTTGCCCTGCTGTCGCAATTATTGGTGCGATATGCGCTCCTGAGTAGCGAAGTTCCTCATTGAATCCATCCTCAATCACCGGAATCTGATATCGCATCATTAATTTCACAACGGCACTACGCTTGGCTGCCGACATGACAATCCCGGTCGGATTGTGATAGGAAGGCGTTAGATAAGCCAGATCGAAGTGGTTCGTCTGCTTTTGCAGCTCCTTCTCGAGTTGCTCTACATCAATACCGTCCCGCTCCATCGGAATACCGGTAATCTCAAACCCCTGCAGCTTCAAATTTTTGATGGCTGTATGATGGGTCGGATTCTCGCAAATGGCTGCTCCACGGCGTCCATAAGGACGCAGTGCAGACAGGACAATGTCGAAGCCTTCAGTAAAACCGCTTGTAATCAACATATCCTTGCCGCTGATATCGACACCCTTATTCTCCATATAACGCATCAGATAATCGATCAGCGGCTTATAACCCTTGGCATAACCATAGTTCAGCAGCACCTGTCCTTCGATGGCCATCCGATCCATAAAGGCTCGCTTCACATCTCCGAGATCGAATAATTGCTCATCCGGAGCAATGCTGGTGAACGAGATCGTCCCTTTCTGGGCGCGGATGCCTTGCTTCATCATATCCAGCTCTACAGCCGACCCGGCATACTCGTTCATTCTCGCCTTCCAGTCAATCTGCCAGGCAGAGGAACCAACAGAATCACCGTTGTCTTCAGCCAACCTGGTTACCATTGTTGCTACGTAGCTGCCTTTCCCAGGAATAGCATACGTATATCCGTCATCCTCCAGCCCTTCATAGGCGGCAATGACTGTATTGCGGCTCACTTTGAGCAATCCGCTCAATTCTCTTGTAGAAGGCAGCTTCTGATCCGCTTGAAGCGCCCCTTTTATAATTAAACGTTTGACGTATTCTTTCACTTGTATCGCGACCGGACGGTCGTCAACGAGCTTGAAATCCTGGAACACTCTTCATCGCCCCCTTCTATAATTCTGGCATAGGACACGCAAGAAAAAAAGAACCACCCTGCAGGATTTTTCATCCTTTGGTGGTTCCTCTGAATATTATGCCACATTCGTTCTTACATTTGTATTAGGGTTATCTATATAAGTTAACAAACTGGACATGATCAAGTTCAAAGCTCCCTTTTCAAACGTTCCAACTGCAATAAGTGATGCCGGTAATGCATTTCTACCAGCAAGAACCACTCTTTGGCGTTTAACGCGCCGAATCCGGGATGTAGAATCTTATGCCGTTGAGATGCCTGACTCAAAGCGGGTTCCGTTCGTCTCATCCGCTCTACCACACTTTGTAGCCCTTCCATCAGTTCTTTCTTGCTTTCTGGCTGCTGCGGGGTGTATTGCGGCGAAGCTGGGACCCTGATCCGAATGGGCGGAAAACTTCCTTGCTCGAATACAGTCCTACCTTGCTCCGTTTTTTCTACCTCATGGGCCAAGGTTTCATTACTTTCAGCCAAACATTGGTCGACATGTTGTAAATGCATAAATAACGCCGATTGAATCAAATGCTTATACATTTGCCCAATAGACCATTCCTCTTCGTTCGTTTTTTTAAGCAGCTGCTTCAACTCGAGGTTGTCCAGTTCAAGTAAATATCGTTCTACCGCCGCTTCAAAATCCTGTAATGCTTCCTTTGTACTTCTCATCAAGTAAACAACTCCTCATCAATAATGGGTATATTCCCAATATAAAAAAACGCTGCTGACAACAGTATGTCAGTAGCGTTTTAGTATTTTTTCGACCACTTCCCGAATGCGGATACGGAGAGTCTCTGGCTCCAACACCTCGACATCTTCACCCCAGCCAAGGATATAAGGCAATAACTCTTCCGGATGTCTAACGCGAAAGGTGACCAGAAGATGATCCTTCCGCCCCTCCATCGCTTCCATATAAAAATTAGCGCTCTCGGCGATTTTGTCGACAATATCAGGATTCACCCGAACCCGTATCCGAATGTTACGGTCGTCCGGTGGGCGGTATCGGCTCAGGTCAAACCCGGGCAGCATGGAAAAGCGCTCTTCCAACACGATAAGCTCCCTCATCCGCGACAATCGGAAATGACGGATATCCTGCCGTAGATCACAGCTTGCAATCAACACCCAGTTTCCCTGAACAAGCACCAGTCCGTATGGAGCAACCTCCCGCCTGTTTTCACGTTTACCATCCGATTCTGGAATCTTTTTCAGATAGGTAAAACTTAATTTCCGACGTTCCAGAATCGCGCGTCGTACTTGTCCAAGATAATCCTTCTCCTTCCAACCAGCTACCGATTCACCAACATGAATAAGGCGCATGGTTTCCCGTACGAGCACTGATTCTTCACGCACCTGCTCCGGCAGGACCGCTTCGATTTTACGCCTGGCCGCCTTGGCAGCGCAGACGTATTCGCCATCCAGCTTCTGCTCGATAAAATCCGTTCCCATAAGCAGGGCTACAGCCTCTTCTGCCGTAAAGCCGACAGGCGGCAGAAAATACCCTTCCATCAGGGAATATCCCTGCCCGGGGGCTCCGACGATCGGGACCCCGGCTTCGCTTAGCGCTTGAATATCACGGTATATCGTCCGCACGCTCGTCTCAAACTGAGCCGCCAAATCTTCCGCCCTGAGCACCTTATTCCGCTGCAGTTCAAGCGTAATGGCGAGTTGTCGTTCGGTTTTGTTCATTTTAACTTCCCTCTCTGCTCTATCAACTGCCTAATTCACAAAATTATGGGGAGTGAATTGGATACTCGGTCTTGCTATGTTATGACGTTTTCAACCTATATAACTGTGAAATGACCCGATCCAGTCTCTCCTTAATTATGATCGCTTCCGCATATCGGGCCGAAATGCCTTCATATCCGTAGTGGATACCTGCCAACCCGCCTGCGATAGCGCCGATCGTATCAGAGTCTCCCCCTAGATTGGCTGCCTGCTGTACGACGTCCGCAAAATCTGATGAATGAAGCAAAATATGCAGTACCCACCGGAAGGTATGGACTATAAAACCGCTTGGCGGACAATCCGGATTCGCTATATGAATGTCTTCATACTCAGTTCCGGATACCTCAGCCAGGATCGTGGCTCTTAAACTCTCCCCCTGCAGAAGATGATGAGCCATTCGATTATACATCACACAGATTTCGGCACACCTTGGATCATAATGCGTCATCCGTGACTGCATAGCCGTCACCCTATCTATATCGACTAAGTCCTTGTAGGCCAGTGCTACAGGCAGGCATCGCATAAGGGAGCCATTCCCAGCGCTTTGCCCCAGATCCATATGTGCTATAAAGGCTGTTTCGAACCAGTCTCCCTCATATTTTTGAAAAGCTTGACGGATGATGTTTCCGATGTCCTTGGGCCGCGACTGATACCATTCCAGGAAAAGACGCCCTATCGCCGCCTTCGGTTCTCGAGGTTCCTGAAGAATCCCTTCCGCCACACATAGCGTCATCATCGTATCGTCGGTCACTTCCCCGGGTTCCAAATGCCATACCCCACCACCGATGATCTCCGTCAAATATCCGTACATTGCCTCAATCTCTCGTGCATTCATAAACTCCGTCGTTCCGCCCAGCGCATCCCCTACAGCCACACCATACATTCCGCCTTTGATGCGGTCGAATAATTTATTTTCCATACCGACACCTCTATGCTTAATTCTGATTGTTAGCTTTGATTATAACGCATACCAATGGGGCGAAGACATATGCCATACGGCGTAAGCTTGCAATCTATCACAAATACCATTTTCATATCTTTATTTATCTATATACATGTCATTTTCTACGATCTACAGGAATCGAAATTTTCTTATTGTAGGTTTTTATATATTGGTATCCATCGCAAATTAGATATTCCGGTTTGTCCTCCGTGTTAAAAGAATATGTCTGCTCCCACAAGATATTGCCATTATTCAAGTTCCAAGGACGTTCCTCGGAAATCGAAGCTACAGGCACTGTTTTACCCCCCGCCTGGATGGCTAAATTGTCCGTTTCCAAGAATGTAAACTGTTTTCTGGCAATGACGATATCATAGCCTGTTTTGGTTTTAGTAACGCTTCGAATCCACAACTTCTCATCACCCACTTTAACAGATCGATCTGACGGTGATGCCAGCGAGATGGGCTCATTGATTTTATGGTATCCTTCAAAATTTTCAAGCACAAGTTCAATGGACTGAACATGGTCTGTAGGAAACGGATCAAATTGAAGCGAAAAGTCCGGATTATGTGCCTCTGCCCTCGTCCTTCCAACTTCTATTCCATTCATATAGAGCTTGGTTTCTCCTGAAAATCTCGGATACTCTTCGAGTTCATAATGCCCCTTCACGATAGTTGAGGTAGGCGAAGCCGTAATGTAGTCATAGTGAATCGTTCCTTTATCAACCACAATGGATTCTGATAGTTTTTCTTTAACGATACTCTTCATCGCTTTATTCGCTTCAAAATCGAAGGAGATGGAATAGGATACCTTCTCCCCACTGTCCAGCCATTCGTTAAATACAAGGGTTAAAGCTCGAGTAAATGGACTTACAGGTTCGAATTCATTTTCTCCTATGAACTGGCCCTTGTCTTCGCCGGGAGACCCGCCTCCTCCAAGCGACTTGGAATGGGTCAAGAACCCTTGCACTCGATCAAAGCTATAACGTAAAAAATCATCGTCAGTATACTCAGTACCTGCAGGTCGATCAATCGTGTAATACATGCGAAATACATTATCGTCTGCAATCACACCATTAATGGTAAGAACTGTGCCATCATTAAGTGTTAGGCTTTTGTCTACCCTTTGGCCAACCCCCTGCTCCATTACCTCAGCAAAGCTTAGAGAGTTCAAGCTGACTTTATTGAAATAATAAGCCAGGGCAGGATACTCATAAGCTCCGACCATTAGAATAAGTGCTGCAACAACTGAAGATATCCATACCACCGTTTTATTTACTTTTCTTTGTTTTACCGGAGCATGCTGCAATGCATCCCTAAGTCTTCCCTCTAGATCTGACGGAGCTTGTACCTGATTCTGTTTGTACTCCTCGAATTTCTTATCGACCGTTCTCAAAACGATCCACCTCCGATCAAAATCTCTAGCTTTTGAATTCCTTGCGAGATTCTCGATTTAATTGTTCCAAGCGGTGCACCAGTTATATCCGCAATCGTCTGATACGTAAGGTCATGAACATAACGAAGTTCAATCGCTTCACGCTGATGTGCGTTAAGATGAGATAGCAATACCTCCATGTTCATCTCGGACTCTGCATCACGATAGGGATTATCGTCAGTTAATGCAGCAAATAGTGATTCTGTCTCGTTCTCTAGTGGAAGTAATCGATCCTTTTTACGAAGCAATGTTTTGCACCGGTTAACGAGAATGGTTTTACTCCAGCTGTAGAAGGCCTCCCCTTTTTTCAATTGATCAATTTTTTCATACAGGGTAACAATCATATCCTCCATGGCATCCATGGCATCATGCTCGTTCCCCATGTATGTATAGGCAAGACGATAATAAGCGTCCTTATCAGCCATGATTAGTTGTAATAAGGCTTCCTTGTTGCCTTTTTGGGCTTGTTTGACAAGATGATTTACCTTCATGCTCACTCCCCTTTTCATAGATAAGAGGCCGTTAAGGTTGTAAAAGTTCATTTTATACGAAGAAACTTTCTTCGGACTATATTTTTTTACTTTTCAGAGTCCACAGTTCAAAAAGTAATTTGATAAGTTTAAGTAAGTCACATATACTGGAAAAGTAAATTACCTTCGGAAGGAGATATTCAGATGAGCAATGTACAAACCATCGTCAATGAAATTTCAGCGGAGGTGCAGGCTACACGCGTCTCCGAGTATCCGGTCAGCCCTCTCTTTCTGAATCGCTGGTCAACGCGCGCTTTTTCAACCCGCGAAGTAAGCGATCAAGATCTATATACGGTGTTGGATGCCGCACACTGGGCTCCATCTTCTTTTAATGATCAGCCATGGCGTTTCGTTGTCGCTAAAACGGAGGAGCAGCGTAGCGTATTCCATCAATTCATTAATGAATTCAATTTAACCTGGGTGTCCACTGCCCCTGTTCTGATTGTTGTTGCTTCCGATAAACTAAGAGACAATGGCGATCCAAATGGCGCTCATGCTTTCGATGCAGGTGCAGCATGGGCTTCGATGGCGATTCAAGCGACGTTGCTTGGTATGGTCACTCATGCCATGGGAGGCATTGATCGTAATAAAGCTAGACAAATGTTGAATATCCCAGATCACTTCGAGATTCATGCCGTTATCGCTCTTGGATATCATGGGGATAAATCCTTACTGCCTGAAGGCGTCCAACAGCGTGAAGTCCCTAACAGCCGCCGCCCGCTGAATGAACTTGTGTATGAAGGGAGAATCGAATAGTAGCACATCTCCATCTAGCATAAAAAATAAAGCTGGCCTATTGGCCAGCTTTTGTTGTATTTCCCCAAAGTATAAATCTAAACAGATCTGCAGCGACTATCCTTACGATTCATTTTGTTTCATTGTTGTCTACGGGTTGAATCGTACCTACAAATATCCATCCTGGTTCCCAACCACGGTCTTTGTGAAGTTGATCTTTAACCGCTTGCTTCACATAAGCCTTATGGCTCACTTGAACGACAATACTTCCTGTTCTAGTATTCTTATCTCGGCCATGGTATGTGTAATTGGCTTTGAAAGCCATATCCTTTACGGGGATTTCCCCAACACTACTTATCGTCGTGCCATCATCTGATAATCGTAAATCAAGAACCTTCTCGAATACCGATTGAGCAACTTTAATCTGGTGATTGAGGAACTCCTT
Source organism: Paenibacillus lutimineralis (assembly GCF_003991425.1). NCBI lineage: Bacteria > Bacillati > Bacillota > Bacilli > Caryophanales > Paenibacillaceae > Paenibacillus > Paenibacillus lutimineralis. The sequence goes on along the minus strand of NZ_CP034346.1, from coordinate 2,965,111 downwards.
ATCTGAAGGGTCTTCAAGCTCTCCTCGTAATTTTAGTAAGAAATGCTGAACACTTTGCATGATCAATGCAGACTCTTCATTTGATAAATTTTCTTGCATATCACGCACGCTCCTTAGCGTCTAGTAACAGAACTGTTTGGAATCACCTACTGAATATTATTCTGTACTTCCTTTAGTAATTCCTCTAATACCTGTCCGTTTTCCTGCAAGAATTCTCCTATTAGCGGTGAGTCCAATGCCAGATCAAGGCTTGTTTTTCTACTTTCTTCACAAAATCATCTTTTCCGTCCCCATAACTCTCGATATCATTTGGATATTTCTTCGCCAATTCATCCTTTAATTCACCGTATTCCTTCGCTATTTCAGGATGATGGCACAGATAATCTCTGAAGGCGAGATGGCGCTCAATTTCCTGGATATGATCATACTGGAAAGCATGAATGTGATGCGTCCGGTTGTCTCCCCCTTTACGGAAATATCTTCTGCCACGAATACCGAACTCTCCCATGACTTCATACCCAAGATGCTCAAATTGGACGGAATATTGGTCCAAAGCGTTGATATCACGAACTACAAGCAAGATATCAATAATAGGCTTCGCCTTCAAACCGGGAACCGAGGTACTACCAACGTGAAAGCTATTCACTAATTCACTATGAAGAATATTTTGAATATCACGCTCTTCCTTTAAATACGCTTCTTTCCACTCAGGATGATGCTCCACAACCGTAATTTTCATAGTCTCACCTCATTTGTATTTGATATTTTCACGTTGCAGTCTGTTGAGGACATTACATCTTTCTAGTCGGACTTCAGTTCATGGAGTCGGGAGAAACCACATCCCACTTTCCATACAGCGTCAACCCCGCCGCTTTAGCCAGTGATACAGAAGCCAGATTATCGAGTTGGCAGCGGTACTGGGGTTCGTACCCCTGACCGTAGGCATATTTGCTTATTGAACGCACTACTTTGCGGGCGTGGCCTTTTCCTCTAAAGGATGTCAGAGTCAGTACGCCGAGGTCGGCAATTCTCGAATTCTCCCAAGGATACATACTGGCGGCGCTGACTAGGCGATTCTGCTCAAAAGAACCGAACACCGCCCAGTGATCCAATTCTACATAAGCATCGTCCAAGTCTTGCTCCGAGGCGGAGGATTGGAAATTAGAGAAAACTGCATGATCATGCCCTGTTAACCGGCGTAATTCACCTTCCAGGTTTTCTTGCAGCACTACATTCTTATCGGCTTCCGAGAAATAAAATAAATAATCCGCGCCATGAAGGGAGACTCCAGCTTCATTTAATTTCTGGCGAAAAGTCTCTTCAGACAGGCCTTGTTTTTTATGGAGGGCTGTTTTTTCAGCTAGCGCCGGTGTCAGGACCACCATAACCCTGCCGTCGATGGTTTCAAGCACCATGATCCGGCGGTCCTCGTCCAGGTCCGGATTGATAGCGATAGTAAAGACTTCATCGCTATATAGAACGTCTCCATTCAAAAATTCCGTCTGCCAAAAATCAGTTATCGTTGGCGAGAATATAGGCATCCCTGTTTTTCGACTTGGTACATTCGCCACTATGTTCACTTCCTTATAATTTGGCCCATCTGCAGTGAAGGGCAACAGATTTGAACTTTTATCTTATCAAAGTAATGAAAGGTTAACCTGTGAATGTTCTACTATAATCGAATTTTACTCACTCTAGTTATTATTGAACTGTAGCCTTATTAGTTGCCCTGATCCGTCAGTTTTGCCGCCTTCTTGAGGCTCTCATAGCTGACCGCACCTAAATACTGCTCTCGGATGTTGCCAGAAGGATCGACGATATAAGTAGTCGGATACGCGGTTACATTATATTCTTTCAACACATCTCCACTCTTGTCCAACACGATAGGGAAGCTTAGCCCTTCTTTATCCACGTAATTCCCCACAATATCACTGCTTCTCTCCTGGCTTGTTGCATTAATGGAAAGAACAACAACGTCCTCGTTCTGTTGTTCGCGATAAAACTTCTCCATGTGAGGCATTTCAGCCTGACAAACACGACACCAAGTTGCCCAGAAATTCATTACGACGGTTTTGCCGCGATAGTCGGATAACCGAATCGTGTTTCCATCCAAATCAGTTAGTTCAAAATCAGGAGCAGCTTGATCCATTCGAACGCTATTGCCACCCGTCGAGTTGAGAACGGTATACCCTAGCATCACAATGATAAGTGCGATTCCGAGCGACCGGGAAGCAATTTTGGGCGATGGGCTCAGTAGGAAAGCAAGTATAGTAACCGCCACCGCAAGTCCCACATATTCGACAATGCCGACCGCATCATCAAATACAATGAAACCGAAGAACGCAGCGGCTGCCATTCCGGCTCCCCAGGTTACCGCAACCGTAATCGCTTCCCGACCTCCAGCCCGGCGATAGTTTCGTAGAAATAGATAAGCTAGCGCAGCAATGGACGCAAGTAAAACACCTCTCAGCCCTCCGCTAAAGAAGACTAGAGAAAGCGGGTGCTTGATGACCCCTTTGAGGTCGAACAGAAATAAGCTTAGCTTCCAAGCGATTAACCATATAAAGACCGCATTCCAAGCCTCTGATATGCGCATTTCTTTCTGCGGGCGTCCCCGTTCCCGAAAACGGACTGCCAGAACACCAACGATGCCCGAGATCAAATAAATTAACAGTTCAATATTCAGCACAAACGTACCAAGTTGCAAATTCGGCAGTGCTATCGCCCCCTTTATACAACAATGATGGACTTCATGATTTGTAGCATCATAAACATGAGTTTTTAACCAATCGATCTATTCTTTCTTTGTAACCATATCATCATTAGAATTAGTAAAAGAGAAAGAATACTTCCAGCAAAAGAAAGAAAAGCATAGCTAGATTGAGCAACAACAATACCGGACAACGCTCCCCCAGAAGCACCTGCCAATGCAATCAGTACGTCAACAGATCCTTGAACTTTAGCTCGATTGGATGGCGAGGTTGAATCCACAATAAGTGCCGTACCACTGATTAATCCAAAGTTCCAGCCCAATCCTAATAGAGATAGCGCTACGATTAAGACGGTCAAAGAGTCACCTGGTGCCAGAGCAGCGACCACACCTGCAAGAAGCAAAGTAACACCCGAAGCGATCGCCATGATCATACGTCCAACTTTATCAACCAGAACCCCTGTAATTAGAGATGGAAGATACATGGAGCCAATATGAAAACCAATAACCAATCCTACTTCACTTAATCCGTGTCCATGATGCTTCATATGAACAGGAGTCATTGTCATGATGGCTACCATCACAATCTGAGTCAAAATCATGATTGCAGCTCCAATAATTATTCCGCGTTTTCCTACTTGTCTATCTACTCTTCCTACACCAGAAGAAGGATTAGTATGATGACTGGACAGATCAGTAATCGCATTTGCCACTAGTAATGGATCGGGACGAAGGAACAAGAGTAGAACGATTCCTGCTAAAAAATAGGCGATCGCAGCCAATATAAACGGACCTGCCAGGCGGGGAACTCCGATAGAAAATGCAAGCTGTCCTGTCACCTCTACCAAGTTCGGTCCTGCAACCGCTCCAAATGTCGTAAATACCATTGCCATACTCGCGGCAGTCGCTCGCTGCTTAGAATTAGCTAGGTCAGTACCAGCATAACGTGCTTGTAAATTTGTGGCTGAACCCGCGCCATAAATAAGAAGTGATATCATAAGTAATACAATACTGTTTAAAAGAGCAGATATTACAACTCCGATCGCTCCAAGCCCGCCTGCGAGAAAACCTAAACCAAGTCCAAGACGTCTTCCAGATTTTTGAGAAAAGCGGCCTACTAGAAAGGCGGCCACAGCAGATCCCAGAGTAAATAAAGCTGTTGGGACGCCAGTAAAATTATCTGTTCCCAACATATCTTGAGCTAATAAAGCACCCACAGTTATTCCTGCTGCAAGCCCAGCCCCACCAAAAATTTGAGAGAAAATAACCGTTGCCAGTGTTCGACGGTACAATTTTTGTTGATTTTCGGGTGAATGGATATAGCTTGTTAGATGTTCCTGTTGTTTCGTTGTATATTGTACTGACGACATATATTATTTCCTCCACAATTCATATAATTTCAACTTTCATGACACAACCGCTCCCCTATCAATGTATTTATTCCAATCCATAACGCTTTTATCCAATCTAACGGCATCGTATCCATTGGCTTTTAGCAATTCAATAGCTCTAAAGGACATCAAGCAATAAGGACCTCTGCAATAAGCGACGATCTTAGTGCTTGCTGGTAATGAAGCGAGCTGCTCAGCCAATTCTTCAAATGGGATCGAAATTGCCCCGGGTATATGGGCGGCTTCATATTCATCTTTGGGACGTACATCGAGAAGTGTAACTTCTCCTGAGTCCATCCGTTTCAGCAGTTCTTCCATAGATACTCCCTCTACATCCGCAAATTGACCGAGGAATTCATACTTAACATGTTGTACCTCAATTAATTGTTGTTCAGAGAGTCCATGCAAAGTGTCTAGAAAATTTATGACAGCTGGATCTGCCAGCTCATAATAAACAAAGTTACCTAGCTTCTTGGATACAACTAACTTAGCCTGATGCATCGTCTGTAAGTGTTGCGATACGTTAGCTACTGACATCGAAGTAAGCTTGGATATCCCTTCTACTGATTTCGATCCTTGTGTCAAGATATCTAATATTTCTAATCGTTTTGGACTAGAAAGACATTTGCCAATACGGGCAAACTCCTGATAAAGCGCATCTTTAAACTCTCTTTCATTCATATTCCAAACCCCTCATCTATTCAATTGATCTATTGAATGGTTTAATTGTAGCTAGTGTCTAAGGGTTTGTCAAAACACGATTCAAGAATCCCAATATAAAAAAAACCACTGATAATCGTGATCAGTGGTTTTAAAAAAATCATTTGAACGTATTATCCATATATTCTACGCATTCGCTTATCGGCATATTACAGCGATGCTGGCACCTTTACACCGAGAAGCTTACCCTCGGCCTGTATAATTAACATTCCGTCCGTCTTTAGTGTCTTTTCATGCAAGTCTACTCCAGTTCTTACTCTAAAGACTGGCATTGTCGTTACCATATTAATTGTTAGGAGCGTGCCATTTCGCTGCGCCCGGTACATTCCCTTGCCATACACGTCAATCTGTGAAAATGGTGCATCGCCGGACCATACGACCTCCTGTCCATTCGCCTTAATGCCCTTCAGGTCCCACGTTACTTTGTCTTGGAAGATCAGCTGTTCCTGGGTGATGTTGAGCAGCATCCAATCATCCCCATAAGGATGTTGAAATGTCTGTAGAGGAGCCGCGCCAGTCTTATATTGATCAAAATCGTATTGTGCCACTTTATCGCCTTGATCAATGTACAGCTTGTCTCCACTCATAAATACGCCCATTTGCCCATACTCATATGGAGGATCACCAGGCATTTTCCAGTTATATTCGCGGTTTCCCTTCTTCGCACCAGTCTTTAGATTAAATATATTTAACGACAACTTCCGATCAGGCTGAGACTGATATTCAAACAGCAGTGGAGAATAGTAATCAACCGAATACACAAGACCGTCTTTAATTCGAAGAGCTTCCCCTTGACCAAAATGGCTCCATATCTTCTCGCCCGTCTTTTTATCATAAGCATTCAGCTGAATGGATGTGAGCGCACCTTGTACATAAAAGGTCCTAAGCACAACACCGTCCGACTCTTCCAGATAGGCAGTTCCGTTTCCTTCAGCAAGCGGCTCATCTACTTTCCATTTCAGCTTGCCTGTCGCCATATCAAATGCGAAGGTTGTGCTCCCTTTAATCACATAAAGCGTATCTTCAGTTGGGATCAATGACTCCGTGCGTAACCGCGTATCGATCCAGGTAGATGAATCTGACTGCCATTTTACTTTCCCCGTCTTTGCGTTCAATGCGTAAGGCTTGTGATCTCCTGACAAACCATAAATGACTCCCTTAGAATAGATAACATAAGGTGTCAGATCTTTTCCATACGCCCATTGTCGTTTGCCTGTTTTCGCATCAATGGCAATCAGCTTAGACTCGGCGAATGTGAACACTTTGCCCTCTTCAGCAATAGCCTGTTTCCCAATATAGGGCTCATTCATATCAAGATAATTATCTACCTGCAGCGTCCAAACAGGTTTCAGCTCAGGAACTGTGATACGTGGATAGGAATACCAATTTTGCACCGATACATCCGCTGTTTCTGCACTTGCCCGCGTAGGTAGCACAAAGACCACCCCCTGCACAGTAAGTACCACCACTGCAATGCTTGCTATAAGATACCGGAGAAGTTGATCTTTATAACTTAATTTTCCCTTCAACACACTAACCACGCCCCCATTTGTAACTGTTTTTACCATATCAAACATTAAACGTTGATGATTTGATAATGTTTCAAATAAAAGATGTCGAAGCTAAAGGCAGCCCCATAAATGAGCAATATCGTTCGGCAGCCTTGATGATGCTCTCTTCTCTGTCTGCCAGTGGAGTAAATAAATCAAATTCGATATCTATCCCTTTATTCTTGATCGATCGTTTCCATATGCCGGCGATATGACCGTCGATGACGATCGTCGCCATAAATACTCCATTATTACCAGGGATAATGCGGGATGCAAATTCAGTTCTTAATACCGCACTTCGATCCTTATAGCCGAGCAGATACTCATCGTACCCCGGAAGCAGATAGACACTCGGTCTTTCATCCATTGATCCGGCTAGCAAAGATTCGGTCCCCCAGTACTCCTGACCCTTTATTTTTTCCGAAACCAGGCAGGGCTTTGCAGCTTCAACCCCCTGCCGGGCAGTTGAGAGCGTGATGCCTGCCCACCAAGCAAAATCCTGGACCGTAGCTGGCCCATGACCCGTAAAATAACGTTCAGCTAGTAAACCAATCGATTCTTCCATAGATAGTTCTTTGGCATCCGGCGCCCACTCATCCAGCAATACAAAAGTTTGAAGCTTCCCTTCCCTTGGCCCATGACAGATCAAACCAGATTGTGCGATATACCATAACAGGTGATACCCCCGCTGGTTTTTCGTGCTGATCCCTTCTTCCTCCAGCAATTGCATAAGTTCTGGCCGAGATTTCCGCTTGTTCCCGTACAGTACGTCATAGATTATCTGGCTGACATGTTGAATAATCCCCTGGTTAAGCTCCAATTGTTCCAGCCTTCGATTATCTTGCGCCAGGGTACGCGAAGCAGAAAGTTTCAACGTCCATTTTACATCTTCCGAAGGCACAAAATGCAGCGTACCTCGCATCGGCCAAGTCAGTATCATTTTATGATCTGCAATGCTTTGCTCAATGTCCGAAACTGTACCCGATGGCATGCGTAATCCGATTGCCCATAGAGCTTGATGATAGTCCTGTGCCTGCATAGCACCCAAATGTTTAACAACCTGTTCGGGCTTCCCTGGCTTCTCACCAGCAATAAGCTGACTAAATAAACGCCGATCAACAATATTTTGCATTGTCACAGGCCCCCAATATAAATCTATAGATATTAACAATCCGCCGTAGTTCACATGCAAAAGCTAAAGACTCTTCAAACCCTGTAAATTGACCGCTATAGGGCATCTTTTTACACACTACTCACCTGTTGTATACATAATAAGTAACTTTTGTCCCTTCGCCTAGCGCACTTTCTATATGAAGCCCCGATCCGAAATGCCGTTTTAAGCGTTGATCCGTATTGATCAGACCAACTCCCGAACTGCGATCCGCCCTTCTCTCTAATATTCGTTGTAATTGAGCTTCATTCATACCAACCCCGTCGTCTTCGACAGTAATCTTGGTATGCGACTCATAGACAGCAATCCGGATGATCAATTTGCCTCCGCGGGTACGCTTCATGATGCCATGTCTTATCGCATTTTCAACCAAAGGCTGGATCGACAGGAATGGGACCTTTAATCCCTCGCACTCATCAAGCTGCCAAATCACCTCTAGCCGTTCATCAAACCGAACCTTCTCAATGTATAGATAAGAGCGCACTAGACTGAGCTCCTCCTCAATCGGAACAAGCCCATCCATATGATGAAAACTGAACTTATGCCTTAAAAAGTGGCTGAACTGATCCAGCATATCACGCATCTTATCCAGATTAACGTCGCTTAAAGCGGCGATAGCATTCAACGCATTAAATAGGAAGTGAGGCTGAATTTGCGCTTGCAGCCATGCAGCTTCTAAGTGCAATTGCTCCTGTACACTTTGTTTTATCGTAACAAGTGCCTCAATCCGCGATCTAATCTCGATAGCTTCCACCGGCTTAGTCACATAATCATTGGCCCCAGCCAAGAAACCGTATTGAATGTCCATCGGTTGGCTTCTTGCCGTAAGGAGCAAGACAGGAAGCTCTGTAAGGGTAAACCGCTCGCGAATAATTCGTGTCAGCTCATAACCTGACATCTGCGGCATCATAATATCCGAGATGACCAGATCCCATTCCTTGGCATCCAGTACAGCCAGCGCTTCCTTGCCGCTAGTTACCATCGTCGCATCATACTCCTCGTACGGCAGAACGGCTTCAAGCACCTGCAGATTTACGGGATCATCATCCACGACAAGTATGATCGGTCGCTCGCGACTCATTTCAACGGAAGCTGTTGGGTTCGTTATCGGGGTAAGCTCCTCTTTCTCCAGACTGGCTGAGACTTGATGTAGTGCAGGCATATGTTCAGTTGCCAACTGCGCGAAAGAATTAGGGATCGCATAGATTTCATTCTCTATCTTGGCTTCATCAGACGCGAGCTGCAGCGAAAATGTAAATTTGGAACCTTGGCCGAGGATAGACGATACATTGAGCCTACCTCCATGTAGCTCAACCAGCTGCTTGCTGATACTCAAGCCTAATCCAAAACCGCCTTCAATCATCGTGTCGTTCGAGGCTGCTTGTTCATAGGGACGAAATAGACGCTTGAGCATGTCCTCATCCATACCCATCCCGGTGTCGGCAATCTCAATATATGCTCTACCGTCCTGGGCAGTTGCTTGAATTGAGACCGTTCCTTCATGGGTATATTTCACAGCATTATGTAGTAGATTGAAGACGATTTGCACAACCCGATTCTCATCCGCAATGACTGCGGGAAAATCTTCCGCAACTTGATTTACGAAATGAATGGATTTCACTTCTGCATTAAATTGCAGCATATCCATGACTCCAGTGATGACCGGTTGAAGGCGTATGGCCTTTTTCTGCAGACGTGGATTGCCTTCCCGCAAACTCATTACGTCAATTAAGTCATTTAATATCAAGCTGAGGCGTCGCCCTACTGTGAGAACTGTTTCTAGCTCTTTGATGCTTCTCTCCTGCAACAGATGACGCTCCCTCTTTAATACTGATTGTGACATGTTCAAAATACTATGCAGCGGATTTTTAAATTCATGTGATGTATTCGCCAAAAATTGATCCTTATGGTCGTTCATTCTTTGCAATGTGGCAGCAAGCTCCTTGGTATTCGCATGCATCTTGAAATAGTCCTTAAACCATACGGAAGCAAGGCATCCCATTGCAATAATCAGATCAAATGGATAATGAACATAGCTCATACCGCTATCCCGCCAGGATAACGACCAAAGGACATGATGAAGCAGTGCCAGAATAGAAGACAACAGCAGCAGATTGCTCTTGAAATCCTTGCTGACTAGCTTAAAGATAGCAGCCAACGCAACCCCTGCACCGGAAAACCCCAGCAGAAAATAAACTGGGAAGAGCATAATCACCTGTTGAGGGGCTAGAAACAACGTAACGACAGCCGTTCCTAAGATCAATACCTTATAAACAGGATATATCTTTCTCCAATATCGAAGCTTCTGATGGTTCGTACACTCCAACAAAGCATAGACACCGATCATTAATGAGACATTAGAGAGCCGAAAATCCCAGCCAGCGCCCATATAGAATAGTTGATGGAACAGCTTCTCATCATTACTTAGTACATTTGAGAGAGTAATGCATAAGGTCAGCAATGAAAAGTAAAGCAGACGCCTCTCTTTGTTCCCAAGCAAATACAACAGAATTGCATAAATCGAGTGCATCAGAAAGATAATGACTGCTAGGAACTGCATTGAAATGGAAAGCTTCATTTCTCTAGTAATAGCTGCTTCTGAACCGAATTTAATGGAGCGAATAATCCCGCTGCTTCGGCTATCCACATAGTTGGCCGCCTGAATTACCAGATCGATCACACCGTTCTCATCTGCCGCAAAAGTAGAGGAATAGGGGAGGTTCTTAGCTGTATATTTATCCTTTGTCTCCCCAATCTGCCCTGATTTGGATAGCAATCGACCATTGACGTATAACTCAGAAGCTGTGCGTACACTCGGTATACGAATACTATAGTTCATGTCCTTCGACGGATTCACATGAATGCGCAAACGATAAGAACCATAGCCATATGGAGTTGGCACCTCGGAATTCAGCACATTATTCCAGCCTCCGGGGATATCGACAAATCTAAGGGGAGTACCGTTCGGTATTCGGAGCGACTTCCCATCCATCAACCATTGTGAAGGGTAGAACTCCCACTTTCCATCAAGTAATAGGATTTTACCGTCCTCTGCATCCCAATCACGTAAATCCAACTGACCATTCTGAATGAAGATGTGAGCCCGCTGAGGAGATACCTCCATCCACAAAATACGCAGACCGGACAAAGTTACTATAAATAGTATTAGCAATATAACAACATGGTTCTTCTTCATATCGTCATTTGGCGAAGCATCTGCCAAGGACCATTCCTCTCTTAATCATGATCTGTTATTACAACACGTTAGATTACCAGAAGCCTCCGTCTGAATGAATGATTTGTCCCGTAATCCACTCCGATTCCTCACTCGCTAGAAATACGATTAGCTTCGCAGCATCTCTAGGTTCTCCGAGGCGGCCCATAGGGAATTTCGGCAATAAATGTTCCTTCAATGCATAAGACATCCATCCACTGTCCGTTGGTCCAGGATCTACAGCATTTACCGTAATTTTAAGCGGTGCTAGTTCAATAGCAACGGACTTTGTGAAGGTAGAGACAGCTCCCTTGGTCGCCACATAAGCCAAATTGCCAGGCTCTGGCGACTTGTCTTGACCTGATACCATATTTATAATTCGGCCCTCATGCTTCCCTTCGATTTGTCGCGCGAACTCTACCATTAGCAGACAAGTTCCTCTCACATTCATCGCATAATGGGCATCGAGAATATCCGCCGTAATGGAGCGAAAATCTACATCTACCGAATGGGTTGCATTATTTACAAGAATGGAGGGTGAGCCTAATCTCTTGTGAACTTCATCAAGCAGGATTTTTGGAGCATCGGGGAGCGTAAGATCTATTTTCATCGATTCGCACCTTACTCCAAGCTCGCGGATCTCCTCCATCAGTTGCTGTGACCAAACCATATCATCTGCGATAAAATAATTCATTTGGCGATCATACTTTGACCAGTGTGTGAAGAAGATATCTGCGCCCTCTTGGGCTAATTCTCTACAAATAGCCGTACCAATACCATTTACCCGGCTAGCGCCAGTAACAATGGCGATTTTGTTCATTAATCTTTTCATGATTAGCATCTCCTTGTGGAAACGCCGAACAAAGTACTATGGGAGATGGGTGCGCACCAACAAAAAAAGCGAACACCATAGATTGGTATTCGCTCGGTGCATCTATAGCACATGAATTCAGCGATCCTATAATGGTCTAATTAGAAATGGGCAATTGACCCCTTCAAAAAAAGGAATCAACAAGGCCATTCAATTATTTAACCATTAGAGGGTACCTGCCATTATAATCCATGCTCCTCTCGCACATCTCCTGATTCATATCGTATCACAATTACAAATTATAGTAAAACGTTAACTCGAATATAAAGAGCAATACGTATGTGAGAAATCCCCTGACAGTAGGTCATCCTTGCGAATGAAAAATTGCAGTTCTCCAGCGTCCCACCAGCAGAACCCCACATCTTGATCCGAGTCCAGAGCAAGGAGCAGAAGCGTATCTCGAACCTCCTGCTCTGCCTTGTGCACATCGCCTTTCAAGTGCGCAGTTATTTGCTTCATCGCATCCTGCACGGAATAATTGTACGTTGCACCAGTCAGCATTTGCAGCGCCGCTTCATATTCACAATCCCCGTGCTGGGTCGCAGGGTAACCGAACATGACGGCAAGATCATCCGAGTCCGCTTCAGTCAACTCGAAGCATAACTCCTCATATTGCTCATAATCATGCTCCTCATCCTCCAGCAGCTCGTAATCCACATAACCATAATTGGGTGGCTCAATGGAGGACCTGGCCTTCAACTTGTAACCCTTGAAATTCTCCTCTTGCGACGTCTCTTCAGGAGTCATCCGACGATAAGCTTCTTTCAGCTCCTCATCTCGCAAATACAGCACCTTATGTTCAATATTGTAGGCTGGCTCATCCACCCCCACAAAGAAATAAAGCATCCCTTCCTTTGGAAGCAGTGAAGACTCATCCTGAGCCGCTAATTCACTCAGACGCAGCTGAGCGAGGAACGTCATGGGAGTACCTTCAGAATCCAGCGGCCATTCCACGCTTGATGGCAAATCCGAGTCACCGCCAATGCGGGAGACACCTGATTCGCTATAATCCTCCATTTCCTTCTTGGACCATCGAATACCTTGGCGTACAGACTCCTGTAAATAACCTAGCGCATGTTCAAACTGGTGTTCACGGACCATTTGCTCCAGCCTGTTCTTGTTGCTCTCGCTCAACATTGCCTTCACCTTCCTTGTAATTTCGAATTTGTAATATGGTTATGTAATCTGAAATATTTAATCAAGCTTCATTGCTCGTGCTAATGAGGATGGAATTTCTTCTTTATCAACGATCACATCAATGACATATGGCTTGTTCAAAGCGAGTGCCTGTTTAAGTGCCTGCTTAAAATCGTCAAGTGTGGAACACTTTGCACTATTTGCGCCCATCGAGGCTGCATAGGCGGCCACATCCAGGGGCTGCTTGAAGATTGTACCATCCGTTCGTCCGGTAAACTGCTGCATTCCTTTCAAGGCCATATCTAATTGTCCATTATTGATAACGATAAATATAACCGGAAGCTGCTCAGCAACACAGGTATTGATCTCAGAGCCTAGCATAAATAAACAGCCGTCCCCTGTCAGACAGATGACGTTCCGTTCCCGGTTGGCGAACTTAGCGCCAATGGACATTCCTATCGCGTTAGCCATCGAGGCGAAATAAGAATCGAAGAAAAACTTCACACCAGGCTTGAGATCCAGCCAGCGAACAGCATGATAGCCATGAGCTCCATCATCGGCAAAGATCATTGTATTCTCCGGAATAATATCACTAACGGCCTGACAGACTTCAGCAACAGACAGAAATTCCAAGACGGGAAGCGGATCATGATATGGTGTAGCCGTATGTAAAGGAACTGGTTCTTCATGGGGATATAAACGTAGAATCTCCTCTAGATTGGTTCGCAAATCTCCTAACACAGGCACATATTCAGCTTGAATGATGCCGCCCATAAATTCACGTTCTATATCAAACTGAATGATCTGCTGAGGATAATGAGAACGGTCGAGACCAGCCAGGGCCGTATCACTTAATCGGGATCCCATCACCAAGAGCAGATCAACTCCTGATTCTAGCAAATCCATAGCTCTTCGATGTCCGCCTAGACCCAAAGGCCCGTAATAAAGAGGATGTGATGAATGAATGCTTCCTTTGCCACCAGGGGTTGTCACAATCGGTAGATGAAACTTCTCGGCGAACCCGGAGAGCGCCTCTTGTGCACCCGAGAGAACTACTCCCTTACCTGCAAGAATAACAGGCTTGCGAGCACTCTTCAGCCGATGAACAACGTCCGTCAGATTGGTAGCTATATAATCGATACCGCTGGATGGTAAATGAATATGTGATTCACTTACAGGTGAGATCATAACATCAAAGGGGATGCACAGGTGCACAGGTCCTTTTCTATCGGTCAACGCCTCACGTAGAGCATAAGTCAGGATCGCGGGAAAAGTATCGGCTCGTGTCACCATCGTACTAAATAAAGTGACAGGTTTCATAATTTCCACCAAATCAATACCAAATTGCGAAGAATCCTGACATTGCGGGATACCCATTTCAGCTACCGACTGATGTCCGGTAATAAAGAGCACAGGCAGGCAGTTCATTTTCGCATGCGCTGCGGCTGTAACAAGATTAGTGCCTCCCGGTCCAGACGTTGCTACGACAACCCCCAAATTGTTATTCGTAAGGGCATAGCCTCCGGCAGCGAATCCTGCCCCACTCTCGTGTCTTCCCAAAATAAATTCAATATCCTGGTTGCCAAACTCCAATACCAGAGGGGCAATCGATTTTCCTGGAATTCCAAAAGCATGTGAAATACCAAGGTTGACGAGGGTCTCAACTAAGATTTGTACAACATTTTTCACATTGAACACTCCTTTATGTTGTCACATGTTAAAGGTAAATGAATATTGAAATCCGTACCTACACCCAGTCTTGAATCGATGGTAATTTCTCCGTTGTGATTATTAATAATACGATAAGAAACAGATAACCCGAGGCCCGTTCCATTATCTTTCGTTGTAAAGAAAGGATTCTGAATTTTGGTCAGATTCTCTGGACTAATCCCGATGCCATTGTCAGAGACTGTGATTACTAGACTATTGCTCAGCTTCCGTGTCTTCAAAGTAACGATCTCCTTTGGTTCGGAAGCCTCAACGGCATTTTGCAAAATATTAATTAACACCTGCTTGATCTGAGCTGCGTCAGCAAGCAAAATCTCCCCATGGGCGGTATAGTAGTCTCGAGCAAAGCGTATATCATGAAGAGCGGCATGCCCTTCCATAAATCGAAGCACACTATCCAGAAAGGTATTGATTTCAATCGGTTTAATAATCGGAACGGATGGCTTGGACATCGTAACGAAATCGGAGACGAGATTATTTACACGCTCCAATTCTTCATGAACATAACCTAAATACCGTGTAGTTACAGGATCAAGTGGTCGTGAACGGGTAATTTGCACGAAGCCCATTATCGTAGTCAACGGATTACGTATCTCGTGCGCCAGACCCGCTGCCAGCTTGCCAATCGCTGAGAGCTTCTCACTGACAATCACCTGCTGCTCTAAATAATAGCGTTCCGTGATATCGCGAAACTGAGCATATGCGCCTTCAATATTTCCCTTCTCAAAAATAGGAATGATATCCACGAGACAAACCGTGTGTACTCCTTTGTCATTGTAATGGATCTCAAAGTCCCGCTGCGGTAGGCCATTCGTAATCGCTTCACTAAAATAAGGTCCCAGCTCAGTGATATGGAGAGAAGACCGTCCTATCGCAATGAAATCCGGGATCATATTATGCGCGACCTTGTTATAATCAACAATAAATCCCTTACGATCCACCAAGAGAATTCCTGTATCCAGATTATTGACCATCAAGTGGTGCAAATCTAATTGACGTTGATTCGTTCTTCTCAGGATCAACTCTCGCGCCATTGATTCTACCATGTTAACTAGCATGGCAAGCGGATAATTACTAAATTCAACGACACTGGTCATAAGTGAGATTGTACCTTCCAACACTCCCTGTCCTCCATAACCGTCAGGGAAAGAAAAGGGAACACTATGACAAGCAGAATCGTGTAAAGCAAGATGGAAATGATCCGTTCCTACTGTCTGGAAAGGAATTTTCTTGTCAAGGGCGATCAGAGTGGCGCAAATCCCCACTTCTCGCTCAATTAACAAACTACCTTCTTTAATGTTTAACTGCGATAGATTTTCTTTCATGATCTGATCCCCGAAGGAATCAATAACGAGACCTTTGTCATCCGTAACGAGAAATAGTACCATCTGACCATTCAATAGCTTAATTGTGTTCTCTCCAAAAATCTCCGTAACCTCTAGGATGTCGGCATAAAGCCTCTGTTGCTGCTGTAAATGTTCTTCAGTCACCTTTGTTAATGGAGAAGGGACATCTGTTGGCTGCATGCCATTCTCAATACAACGCCGACGGATCTCAGCAAGGAGATTGTTTGTCATATGATCGCCACCTCAGGTTAGCAAATTATACTACATTCTCTACTAGTTATTCTATATACTTTATCGGTACATTAATAGGTTGACGGTATAGGTCTTACCGCCTTTCTCGAGTCTCGTAGCTCGTCGCCCCCAAGTACTGATCACGGAGGGTGTCGGAAGGATCAATAATACTAATCAATCGATCAACAATTCCCTTACGCAGCTTGAAGCCGGATAAATGGTTCATGATAGATTCGATTGTCGTTTGATCGGTAATTATCATCTATCAAATGAAAAAACACCCTCAAGGATAATTTCCATATCTTACGACATGAACACAATCTCTTGAAGATGTTCAGCTTAGTCCGTCCAATAATATTTTAATTTTGTATCATCTACATTAATATTAATGGAATTCTTCATCCTAATCAATATATTGCCGAGCTCCTTACACAATTAAGACTTAAAATTTATGGCTTCAATACCAACCTTGATGCAATCCTCTTCGTGATCATTGAAAATGCGGTAAGCATCGCTCGCTTGTTCCAATGGTGCTGTACTTGATAATCCTGTCAATAAATGAAAAAGCCGCTTTGCAGCGGCATGCTAGATCTTCTCTTCTATTCTCGGTTTATCCGGCGTACATTCCGGATCTTGCACCAAGCCCAATTGAGCCAGCTTCATTAAGTAATAACACTCTTCCCTCATCATATGATCTGGCATAAGCGGTGAAATGCGATCCAATACTTCAGCCGATAGCTCCAAGTCCTCCAGTTCTTTCAAAAAGGCCCTGAACAAATTCATCTCCATATCAACATCCGTATGAAATTTCCGGAAAGCCGGGAAATCCCGAAGTTCTGTCCTCATGTAACCTGCCATTTCAATGCTTTTCAAATAAAACTGTTGAAAATGCTTCTCAAAGGCCTGACTTCTCTCAATCAACCGCTTCTCGACAAAATCCAAATCACTGGATATGGCTGCAGCATGACCGACTGCGTCAGATAGCCACACAAAATCATGGTGCAGCGCATCGAATTGCGGGACCGGATTCCCTTCAAGCAAGCTGTTGAGAATACGCAAGTACTCCTCAAGCTCATTCACCATATGATTTAAGAAGGTTGGCGTTAGTGCAATCGCAATTTGCTTGACGAGTTGACGTTCCAGAATGTTCAGCTTGAATTGTCGCAGGTTAACGGTCAGACTATAAGCTTGCTTATTTACCGTTCCAAGCTGAACATCCGACTCTATATCACGCGCTTGATGGAGAAGTTGGTCGAAGGCTTGAATAAAGTGCTGTGCAGTTTGTATATCTGCCGTTTCTTTTGGTGACAGTGTGTTGAAAATAAATCTTGAGTGATCACCTAAAATTTGCAGCCAGAAGCGATGCTCGAAAAGTGCCGATTGGTCCAACAGATGACCTCCTTGATTCGTTCTAAAGAAGGTTTATGAAGTAACTTCAAAAATAATTACACTACTCATTCAAGTAGGTGGTCGTACGATTCTGAATCAGCTTAGCGACTTCTTCCACTGATTTCTGACCGCTAAAGAATGACTTGGATTCCTCTTCAATAATAGCTAATAATCGATTGTCCACCGTTGCAAGGCGATTCGCTGATGCAAGAAGCTGCTTGAGCTGATTAAAATGCCTTTCCTCAATTTCCCCCGTATTCTCGGCCTTGAATTTGTCGCTCATTACAAGCTCCTTCGTGCTGTCAAGCAGCTTATCATTTACAGATTTCAAGAGCGAGAAGCCGTCTCTTTCTTCTAATGACTGCGCTTCCTCCGACATTAGAAAGGCGATGAATTTCCATGCTTCGTCTTTCACTGGCGAGTTAGCTTGAATTCCGAATTGACTCGGTACGAGGAACGACGTGCCGCCCGCTTCACTTGACGAATGGGGAGTAGGCAACAATCTAGGATTTTCATAAAACCGGAAACCAAATTCAAAGAAATCTAACGGGCGGTACAAATAGTAATTTATGAACACCTGAGTGCTTGGTTTGGCCTCGTTAGCAGTTATAATCTTTTCATCATACATTCTCTTGACTTGATTCATCTGATCGATGAATTCAGGGGAATCAAAATGGGCCTTCAAGCTATCCTGGTCGATGTAATCAGCACTGTTATTTTTAACGACAAGCCGTAGAAATTCCTCAGGGGCATAGTTAGCCAAAGCAGAGCGCCCATTTTTAGTACCCTCTTTTTGCATATACCGCCAGGATATATCCTCGAGCTGCTCCCAAGTCCAATCATCCTCATCCACTTCGACCATCTTATCCAGGATGTCGCCGTCACTCATAAATGTACCGACATAGAACGAAGTAGGTACCGTATACAAACCGCCATTGATCTTCATTCCGTTTAGTATATTCATATTCAGATCGTCTTTGTTCAACGTCTGATCGCTCTCCAAGGCGTCGCTCATATTGAGAAGGAGCTTCTTATTTATGTATTGACTGACAGGTAGATAGCTCATTTCAATAATATCTGCGCCTTTGCCAGATAAGATGGCGGTATTCGTTAATTTCAGATTTTTCTCCATTCTCGCTTCATCCATCTCTTCATCGCCGCTGCTACTGAATTGAATTTGTAGATCGATATCAGGGTACTTCTGCTCGAATTTCTGTTTCACCGCCTCAAGATAATGATCACTCGTCATATAAGTACTAAGCGTCACAATGGTCTTTCCGTCTTTGGATTTTGGCTTTTCCTTACCTCCCTTATTTTTGTTGTCACTGTTCCCGCATGCTGTTGTTACTGCTAGAGCTGCACAGATTATTCCCACAAGTAATTGTTTCTTCATCTATTAATTCCTCTCTTCTATTTATTATTTCAGCCTAACGCGATTCCCGTCCTCCAATGGCTCGGTGCTCTCCAATATGATCAGATCATCCATATTAAAGTTGGTTGATACCACTTTCGTTACCTTGTCGTCCGACTCACTAGACCCAATCTTGGCTTTACGTACAATAAATTCATTTCTAATCGCACCCTTCTTCTCTTCAATCCGATATACATATTTGCCATCCCGATCTTGGTGGATCGCAGCATTAATGATCAGGAATCCCTCTTCCTCTGAAGGCTTGGTCAGCTTGATTTCTGCTTGTTCCCCTCCCTTCAGCTTCTTATCAACGACTCTCACTCGAACCATCTTTTGATTAATCGATATGGTGGATCCAACTCCTTGCGTGTCCATCCGCGGTGATGTATCAGCGATTTCATAGACTGTGCCCTCTAGGCTCTCCCCCTTTTGTCCGGATTGCATCCTTACAGTAATCGGAAATTTCTCGTGCACCCCAATCCCTATAGCGGACAAGAGCTGCTCATCAGCGAGAAATTCAAACCGGTATCCCTGGTGGGTACTTGCCATCAAGATGTCTGCTCCCCCCGTCGAGAACATCCCCTCGACAGCATTTATTTGGGTGATGACACCATCGAAAGGAGCCGTAATCTTCTTGTTATTCTCTAGATTTGCTCGTAAAGCGGCAATTTTCCGCTCCTGGACTCCGAGATCGAGTTTGCGCATCTTAATTTCGCGGCTAGTAGCTTGAACTTTCGTCTCATCTCCCTTAGTAACCGATTCAATATACTGATCCTGTATATTTTGCATATCAATGTTTTGCTTTGCCAATTGGGCGATTTCATCTTCTAGTTCCCGCTCGGCAGACTCGCTATCATAAGTGATGAGCGTCTGCCCCTTCTTTACGCTTGCGCCTTCTTTTACTGCAATGGCTTTGACCTTCCATCCCGTAGGATTCGAGAGCTTCGCCTCCTTAAGTGGCTGCAAAATACCGCTGCCTTCCAGTGTCTGCTCCAGACTGCCTAGAACCGCCTTCTCTGCTATCACTTTCGGCAAGGTTAATGATTGCAACGTATTGCTGTATAAAGTGAAAAATAGCAATATTCCGATAAATAGTATAAATGTGATCTGAATCATTCGTTTTCGTTTACGTTGGTCCAATTCCTCCGATAACTCCTTTCCTCCACTTCCTCCCAACTGTCGCTGCTAACCTTTGATGCCGGACAACTGAATGCCTTCGATAAAATAAGATTCTGCATAGAGAAACAACAGCACCATCGGTGTCATATAGAGCACAGAAGCAGCAAAAGCAATACCCAGATCATCTTGATTAATGCGCGATAAGAAAACCGATAATGGCTGCTTAAAAGGATCATCAAGGAAAACCAATGGCTGCTCCACCATGTTCCAGTAGTCTACAAATAATAGAACAATCAGTGCCGCGATTCCGGGCTGGATCATCGGGATAATGATCGTGAAGAATATTCTCACATGCCCCGCACCATCCATTTTCGCAGCTTCAATATAGGCATAGGGAATGCTTATCGTAAACTGCCTAAGCATGAATACCCCGAATGCCGCAAAGATTCCAGGAAATATAATCGCACCTGCTGTGTTAAGCAGTCCCAGGCGGTCCGCCATGATATAGTTAGGCACAAGTGTCACCTGAAACGGCATCAGCATTGTCATCACGTACACGAGGAACAACTTGTCTCGTCCGCGAAAATTCAGCTTGGAGAACGCATAAGCCGCAAAGGCGGCGATTAGCGTCTGCCCAGCAATTATCGGCACTACCATAAACACTGAATTCCAGAACATCATCAGAAATCTCGGGCTTTCCACAAAAATTTTGTAATACTGCTCGAAGGATACTAAATCTGGAAGCAGCTTCATATTCACAAAATGGTTGGAGTCCATTTTTCCAATCAAGCCATAATTAATCCCGATTTCTCTTACCGTCATCAAAGAATTTGAAGAAATAATTATGATCGGAAACAGGAGAGCTAACGCAATGACCGCCATGAAGAGGGTTAACGCCGCTTTTTTCCATATCTTAGTTTTGTACACACCGTTTACCTCCCGCTACTCCATAAACTGCCTAAACCTTCGTTCTAGTACGAATAAGCCGATGACGATGATTAATATGCAGCCAACCATCATAGTTGCAGCAGCAGTTATCTTCTGGATATCGAGCGACAGGAATGTATTGTTCATGTAATGCTGAAGCATATAAATACTGTCATGCGGATAATCCCCTGCCATCAAGTAAGTCTCCCGGAACACTTTGAACGAATTAATTATTGACATGATAATGACGAAGAACATTGTTGACGTTAAGTAGACGAGCGTAATGTCTGTGAACTGCCGAAGGCGTCCTGCTCCTTCCAGATCTGCCGTCTCGTAATAGTCTTTAGGTATTTGCTGCAATCCGGCCAAGAATAAGATGATGTTATAGCCTACGTTCTTCCATAAGTAGAGGATAATCACAACATTACGTGCTGCGTCCGTCTTCATCCAATCCACCCGTGCAATACCGAAATAGCTAAGCCACGCGTTAAGTGATCCATTCCAGTCAAAGAGGATCTGCCAGATTACAACAATCGAAGCGACGGGCACAACAAGTGGAAGCACATAAGCCGTTCGAAGCATATTCCTTATGTAAATACTCTGATTAAGCAACATAGCTAACCCTAGCGAAATGGCAATAATCAGCGGCACGGTCACAATGGTGAACAAGAATGTATTCGATGCAGCTTTACGAAATGAATCGCTTGCCAGTAGCGCATTGTAGTTCTCCAATCCAACAAATTGACCATCGACAGTACTATCCATAAATGAGTATCCAACTCCGGTAGCAAATGGTACCAAATAGAACATGGCGAAACCAATTAAGCTTGGAGCCAGGAACATCACGGCTACTGTTGCATCACTGTGACGCCATTTCATAACATTTAACTTTGATATGTAAGCATGACTAAAACCCCATCTCTTCTTCAGTTGCTCTCACCTCCTCTCAACGGGAGTATAGGAGAAACATTTAAAGAAAAAATGGGGTAAATTCTAAATTTTTTATAAAATTGCTACTGCCGATCTCTTCAAAATGCGGAATATACTTGCTCCACATCCAACCGCCTGTGAAGGTGGTCTGTCTTACAGCTGACGCAGCCCCGTTCTCCATGTAGGATATAGCGGTTCCCAGCCATATACGATCCTCGCTTTATCGTTCGATGCGCCGCGTTCCCATCCCTGTCTCCCTTCCTGATATTCCGGAGCAGGCGCTTGCAGGGCTTTCGCGTAGATCGGTAGCCAGTCGATTCCCGCAGCAGGCTCATCATCTACGATATTGATGGGACCCGATGGCCAATTTAGAGCCAATAATGCCGCATGGGCCGCATCCTCGACATGTAGGAATGACATAACTGCATCGGTGGCTAGGAGTTGATGATTCTGCACTTGCTTCGCCATTTCACCATCAATGTCGTACCATGTCCCCGGGCCATAGAACATCCCGTAACGCAAAATGACATGCTCCGAGATTTCAGCCACTGCCTGCTCCAAAGCGACGATACCATCGATGCTTGTCTTTCGCGGTAAGGGAGCGTCCATATCGAGTGAATCTTCTTCACTAGCTGGCTGATCACCTGGTTCATAGGCCCAGGCAATACTCTGTGCGATCATCCGCTTCACACCTGCAGCCTGAGCAGCATCCACCAAATTACGGGTCCCCTCGATCCTAATTCTGGCGTTATCCTGGAAGTTCCGATCACTTAATGAAGTGAGTTGATGAATCACAACATCTGGTCGGATGTCCTTCATAGCAGAAAACACGGCTTCACGATCAAAAATATCAAGAACGAGATCTTCAGCTCCTAAACTACGGATCAGCTCCGTCCGTTCCGAATTGCGCGTCATTCCAACAACTTGATGTCCTGCTTTCACTAATTTGGGGAGCAGCAAGCGGCCGATCACCCCCGCTGCACCTGCTACGAATATCTTCATATTACAGTGCCTCCGTACCTTCATTTTAGAATTGGTAATTTCTATGTTAACATGCCAGCCTAGTATCCATAAATACCTCTTCTAATCAATATTGAACATACCATTTTAAATAAAGCAGGCTTCTCCTAGAAGTAAGTCTTCTTCAACAAGAGATCTGGAGTTATGTACAGCTGATTCATTTTTGAGACCTGTTTCTAAACCAATCCATCGTTTCTGCAATCGCCAGCTTATGCGGTGTTGTATCCCTACCAAATGCTTGTTCATAATTACTCGTGTTAACAATGAACGGTTTCTCGAATAAATAGAGGGTTTCTTTAATCTCTCTCATGTTGGCGTTGAACAAGCCCATCAGATATACAAAGAATTTTGGTGCGATGCGGAATTTAGTCCGCTTGCCTGCCGCTTCATAGACCATATTGACGATTTGTCTCGTCGTTATTGTAGCTGCACCCGGAATATGCCAAACCTGACCTAATGCTTCTTCGCGCTCTCCAAGCGTAACCAAGCCTTTCGCAAAATCACGGATATAAAGATACGTATGAGGAATATCGATATTTCCGAGCACCTCAGCGGCCCTGCCATCTAACGCAGCTTGGAAGATTCGTTCGCCCAACGACGATTCCAGAACGCCTGGACCATAGAAATCAGCGCCACGGCCTATCGCAGCCCGTACTTTTCCGCTATGATGCGCTTCTAGCAGCATATCAGCCATTTGAGCGCGTGTCCTGCCTTTGTGCCCGATCGCACCATTCGGCAAATCTTCAGTAAGAACCTGGTGCTTGCTTCCATACATATACAGATTATCGCCATAGACGACTTTAGCCTTTTCCTTTGCTGCTGCATCAATGATGCCTTTCATTATTGGCGGGAACTTCTCCGGCCATTCTGTATAAGCAGCCTTGGCGCAATGATATATAACCGAAGCGCCTTTGCAGGCTTGCCCGATGCTTTCACGATCTGCGGCATCCCCTTGAATGACCTGTATCCCTGAAGGTACACTCGCCCGACCGCTTCGGTTCACCATCCGTACGCTTTTCCCCTTACGAAGAAGTTCCTCCATCACCGCTATTCCTAGTGGTCCTGTTCCGACCACAACATGCAGCTCATCAATCCCTGTAGCCATATAAATCTCCTTCCCGAATTGAGATCATCATTCTATAAGGTAAATTATAATCCATAAGTTAACTTGAGTAAATATATTTATTGGAGTAAACATATTTATTTCGGGGGACTATTGGGCTGGTTCTCGACGAATACAAAACTAAAAAGCCAACACCGTATAACGGTATTGGCTTGATCCAGGTGGATCACCACTTCTTCATGCTCCGTACTGCAGTCGTTTACAGTTTACGAATAGATGCTGCTGATCGCTCTATCAATTCCGATTTAAATAATCTTGCCGGATAACTTAATTCCCTGTTTTTATGAACGATCAATCCATGCATGGAATAGCTTGCCTGACTTATAGGAAGTAATGCAAAATCGCCTTCGTCGAGCTCTCTTTGCACCGCAATTTCCGGAACCAATGCAAAACCAATCCCGCATTGAACCGATTGTTTAATCATTTCCAGGCTCGGATGCTCAATTGCTTCCTTAACATCAATCCCTGCTTCCTGCATCGCCATGCTGGCCTGTGTATGGTATAAGCAATCGGTTCCGAAGCTGATCATAACTTCTTTACTTAATCGATGAAGTCCCTCTCGTTCAACTTCCATCATCAAGGCATTGGATGCAATAAATATCAATTTTTCTTCAACCAAAGGATAAAATACGATGTCATTACGCTGTGGATCGCGTGGCACAATACCAAAATCAATCGCATGATCAAGCACTTGATCCAGAATATCGTGATGGAATCCTGATTCAACTCTGAGTTTCACTTCCGGGTACTCCTTGACAAAATGCTGTATAAACGGAGAAAACCGTGTCAGAAAAAAGGATTCCTGCATTCGAAGATAAACCGTGCCCTGGGGTTGCTCTATCTCATTCATAGCTTCCTCGATCGAAGCCCCCAAGTGAACAAATTGATAGGCATATTTCATCAGCTTTTCACCAGCCGCTGTCGGTTTGACTCCTCGAGATAATCGATGGAACAATTTCTGCTTGCACGCCTGCTCCAAAAACTGAATATGCGTCGTCACCGTGGATTGAACATAACCCAGTTTATCCGCTGCACGGCTAAAACTTTTTTCTTCCATCACAGCGATAAAGGTTTTGAAAAATCTTCCTTCCAACAATTCAATCACATGAATCCCTCCTGATATCGATAAATGAAATATGTTATATCGATTTATATCATGACTGCGATACCTGTTTACATGATATCATAAATCTCGTAAGAAAATAAGAAATCGATTCGAAAATTCGATAGGAAAGCGAGAGGAGCAGTTATGAGTAAAAAACAAGGTTTTAGAGTTGGAGTCTATGTTTTCAAAGATGCTGAGGTCGTTGATTATGCAGCACCTTATGGCGTATTTTCTGTAGCACGGAGATTGGATCCTGAACTTGATGTATTTCTTGTCGCGGATTCGTTAAGACTCGTCCAAACACAAGCTGGTCTCACCGTGCATCCCAATTACAGTTTCAATGAAATGCCTGATATGGATGCCTTTCTGATTCCAGGTGGTTTCGGTACAAGACAGGAAACTTATAATAAACGGCTGCATCAATTTATTTTGTCACTGCCCGAAACCACACTGCTGACCAGCGTTTGCACAGGTTCCTGGATCTATGGAAACATGGGGCTGCTGGATGGTCTACCTGCTACAAGCCGGAAAGAACCGGATCGGTTGGAAGCTTCGGAAATGGGCAAAGTGCCGATCGATCGTCTTGCCGAAATCGCGCCGGCTTGCACGATCAGTAGAGCGCGGATTGTTGACACCGGCAGAATCATTACCGGTGCCGGGATTGCATCCGGTATGGAGATGGGATTCCACTTGCTCAGACGCGCCGGATATGATGAAACCTTCATTTCGGATGTAGCCCGGGTTATGGAATATTCCGAAGCGTACAACGTTTACAAAAATGATATTGAATATTTCAACCAAGCCAGTAAGTAAATAACCCACAAAGTGGAGCCTATGTACGATGCTTATTCCAAATACTTTGCGGGGACCCCAAGAAATTTATAAATTCTAATATGTTGAAAGAAAGGAGCCGTCCGGCATGCCGGACGGCCCTTTTTTTAAATCATGACTTGAATGGATTGAACTATTTATTTCCGCTGAAAGCAATATTTAATCCTATAATCCCCAGTAAAGTACCTTGTATATAGTTTAATCTTTTCGATATACGCGGACTTTTTAATAAAAGATTACGTACTTTTTCAGAGAAAAAGCTAATTACAATAAAAATAATGATCGCCTGAAGCATAAAAACTACGCCCAAAACAAGCATTTGTATGGGGACATGACCCATTGATTGATCAACGAATTGAGGAAGTAACGCCAAGAAAAATAATGATACTTTGGGATTTAAGATATTCATCAGGATTCCCTTTTTGTATAAAGAACGATAGTTTAGCGACTTCTGATCATTCAATGTCAGACCGGATTCTTTTTCTCGAAACGACTTCCATGCCAAGTACAATAAATAGGCTGCTCCGGCATATTTTACGATCGCAAAAGCTATCGCTGATTGATAAATGATCGCTGAAATCCCAAGTGCTGCAGCAGCTACGTGTACGATGAGCCCTGAGCAAAGTCCTAATGCCGTTGCTATGCCTGCTTTTTTTCCCTGCGAAATGCTCTGTGCAAGAACAAACAGATTGTCCGGACCAGGCATCAAAGTAAGAAGAACGGCCACCCCCAGAAAAGATAAGACGGTTATGAAGTCCATTGCATCAGCTCCTTATGTTTATTTCATACTCTTGTTTTTTTCCCAGTTGGATCTCAGCACCAAAATGCCATCCGTTCATGAATAGTACTTATATTATACAATATTAACGCAGTGTCGTCTTAAATTAATAATAAAAAGTAGGCTGTCGAGACTTTATCGGTAGCCTGAAAAAGCCAACACCGTATAACGGTATTGGCTTATTACATAAAGTCATCAACTACGACACTAAACTCCGTAATACTCTCATTATTAGTTTTCAAGCAATTGGAGATGCACTTCATAGAATCCTATAATATCGGTAGAAGCATATTGCTGGGCGGTCAGGAAAGAGCCATAAAAAAATCGTAAACAGAATTTTCACCGCGCTATCGACGGATATTCCCTGCTTGAGCTGCTCCAATTCCTCGGCTTCTGACATGCTGCGCTTAAAAAGATCATAAAGATTCGGTGCCTTGCTTCCTATTTCTTCTTCATCGGGGAACAGGAGCCGGACTTCAGCTCTGCTCAATTCCGGCGGACAGGGATGCATCTTCATCTGCGCGAGAAAAGAAATCAGGCTAGGCATGATGCCAGTGATCGTCTCGGCTTGCTCTCCTACTTTGTAGAGCAGATGCCTGATCGCACCGAAACCACGCTTCTGCATGTTCTCGATTTCAATAATCCGTTCAGTAAGCCATATTTGCATGAAATAGATAAGCACATCTTCCTTTTTCGGAAAAAACTTAAAGAAAGTAACCCGGGATAGCTCCGCTTTCTGACAAATGTCTTCTACCATGACTTCGTGAAACATCTTATCTTCCATTAAGGACAAACTGGTCTCATATAGCGCAATCTTAGCCCTTGCCTTCTTGATCTCCCTCAGTGAAATATCCGTATTGGTCATGCTCATCATCCTATTAATTTAGTTAACTTATATTAATAAATTAACTAAAGATAATCAAGTTTGTCAATCATTCACGTTCTTGTTCTTCCTTCTTTTTTTAATCTGCTAATGCAGCCAAATGCCGCGATAGCCAATCCCCCGCTCACTGCCGTCGACAAGGAGAAAGCTCGGACATAGTCCTCCAGGCTGGCTTCCGTAAGTGGGGAGCGCAGAGCAGCCGAGAACAAAATGCTAATTAATGCTACCCCAAAAACGTTCGCCAAATACATCAAGGTGGTGAACAGCCCTGAACCGGTTCCGGCCAATGCCGGGGGCACCTGATGCAAGATCATATTAGCCAGCGGCGTTGTCGCCATACCCAGACCCAGTCCATATACCAATAGGATCATTATATTTTGCCAATGGAATAAATGTACGGCATCGATTTGCAAGGACCAGATCAGTATAAATAAACTGGCTCCCATCGTAAGCATCCCGGTTTTTAATACCGCAGCCCCCCATCTCTGCACCATCCGTGATGACAATAATGAGGTGGTGAAGAATCCAAGGCCCAGCGGTAAAAAGACAAGACTCGTCTCTGCAATACCGAAATGCAGTCCCGACTGCAAATAATAATTCAGGATGAAGAAAAAAGTAAACATGCTAAGATATACGACCAGCTCTGTAATGATTCCAACACGGAATGAGCCAATTTTGAAAATGGATAGCCCCACCAATGGTATGCGCCCCGTCTCTTCTCTCTGTTTCTGCAAAAGCACAAATACCAATAGCAGCAAGATGGACACTATCAAACAGCCCCAGGTCCATAGCGGCCAGCCTTGCTTTTGCCCGATGGTTAATGGATAAATAAGCATGAGCAAGCCCGGAATAATCAATGCGATCCCGAACCAATCAATACCTTGACTGGACTGTCCGCGGGATTCAGGGACGATGGGCAGTCCCATCATCACTAGCAATCCAAACGGCACATTAAACAGAAATACGATTCGCCAACCAAGACCAAATAAGTTCCAGTCCACCAATAAACCGCCTAGTATCAGCCCCAACGTGAATCCGATACCGATAACTGCGCCGTAAATAGCGAAGACTAACCCTTTTTCACTGGGGAGAAAGCTGCTTTGCATGATGGACAAAACCTGCGGTTGAATCATCGCTGCCGACAGCCCTTGAACGATGCGAATCATAATAAGTAAGGTCGGGTCGGACACCAATCCGCCGAGCAAACACATACAAGTAAAGCCCATAACCCCGATCCAAAGCATGCGTTTTCGTCCATACATATCTCCCAGCTTCCCACCCAGGATCAAGGCAATGGCCAGCCCTAACGAATATCCTGAGAATATAAGCTGAGCTTCAGCGAAGCTGGCATGAATGCTCGCTTGCATGCTTGGAAGCGCCACCTGCATCATATAATTGTTCAGCGAAATCAGAAGCGTTGGCAGCAAAATCAGGATTAAGGCGAACCAACGGCGCGGATTGGCCTGGGGTACCGCATCAACTTCACTCGTAGGGGCAGCAGTCAGATTATTCAAAGTCATTTATTGCAGCTCCCTTCCCTGCTGCAGTCTCCATTCGGATGAAACGCAAAAGCCAGTCTCCCGTTCACTGGATTGTTGTAGATTTCGCAATCAATATTGTAGACATGCCGAACCATATCTTTAGTCAACACTTGCTCCGGCGTCCCGTTGGCCACAACCTCCCCGTCTTTGACCGCATACAGCACATCGCAGTACAATGCCGCAAGCGACAAATCATGTAGCGCGGCCAAAGTGCCGATCTTCAACGATTTAACGGCAGACAATAGCTGCAATTGATATTTGATATCCAGATGATTGGTTGGTTCATCCAGAACAAGCAGCTCCGGCTGCTGTGCAATGGCTCGTGCCAGAATGACTCGCTGCTTCTCGCCGCCGGAGAGCGTTGAATAACTTCGATCTGCATAGTCCAGAAGGTCAACCTTTTGCAGGGCTTCATGGACGATTGTATAATCCTCCTTGCGATCGGACTCCAGAAGCTGTTTATGCGGAGTACGCCCCATCAGCACCATTTCAAGCACAGTAAAATCAAAGTTCATATCATTAAATTGTCCAACTACGGCCATCTTTTGGAAAACCGTCTTCGGCCTCACCTTCATAACATCGACATTATCTAAAAAGACCGTTCCCCGCTTTGGTTTGATTACCTTATAGATCGATTTTAGAAGTGTGGATTTACCACAGCCGTTTGGGCCGATGATTCCAACGAATTGACCTCGCCTGACACAAAGTGAAATCTCATTAACGATTTGGATGCCGTTAACAGCTACTACAATCTCATTGACCGCCAGTTTCATGCTAGTTACCTCCAAATCCGTAGTTCTTCTTCAACAGCATGTACATCAGCATCGGTGCTCCAAGAAGCGCCGTTACAATTCCAATGGGCAGTTCGCTGTTAGGTATAACTGTCCTTGCCAGCACATCTGTCCAAATAAGAAAGATAGCGCTAAATAATATAGATACCGGCAGCAATCGCTTATGGTCAGAGCCCACCATGCTCCTTGCAATATGCGGAATGATAAGCCCGACGAAACCGATAATACCGCATGTCGCGACAAGCGTCCCCGTCAGAACCGAAGAAATCACCATATACAATCCTCGATAGGCTTTCATATTCATACCAAGCGTTACAGCCGCTTCGTCCCCCATCAGCATCGTATTGAGTACCCGTGACTGCACAATAAAAAAGAATGCAGCAGCGGCCGTTATACTCCCAACGAGCGGCAAGCTATCCCAATGGGCGGAAGCGAGGCTGCCCATCGTCCAGAAGGTAACCGAGCGGATTCCCTCGGAGTTGCTCGCCATATATATAATGAAATTGGAGCATGCGCTACATAGTGCGTTGACTACAGTACCCATCAGCACCAGCTTGGCCGATGATATTTTCCCGCCCAAATTTGCTAATATCATCACGGCTCCGGCTGCTCCTAACGCCCCTATAAAAGCCCAAAAGGCCACCCCCATGCTTCCTGCCAGGCTAGCTGTCCCAATCCCCAGCATAATGGAGAAGGTCGCCCCCAAGGAGGCACCCGACGAGATACCGAGAATATAAGGGTCCGCCAGCGGATTTTGCACGAACGACTGCATGACCGTCCCGCATAATGCAAGCCCCGCGCCCACAATCATAGCCAGCAATACCCTTGGGAACCGAATATTCCAAATGATATCAACAGCCCCAGCTGGGAGCGTCCCACCCGGATGATCGAGGGAGATGCCAAACATCTGATTTACGACGATCTGCATCGCATCGCCAAAGGATACCGATACTTGACCCATCGACAAAGCTAGTCCGATCGAACAAATCAAAGCGAGAACGAGTGCACAAATCATCAGGACAAATGAAGAACGTCTACTTGCCAACTTCCCGAAATCAGCCCAGTGGCCCTTGATCTTCTTATACGTTTGCGGCCTTACCATGGCTTATTGTCCTCCAAACAGCTCGGGCTGTACGAATCGAGCAACTTCTTCATATAAATCCGTGAGCTGCAATCCACCTCGAATGGCATTGGTGTAATCCGCCACCATAACATTCCCGGTTTGAATCGCCTTCATATTCTTAAGGCGCGGATTAGAGAGCAGCTTATTCTTGATGCTTTCGTGGTCGCTTTCCTGAAAATGGGTCAGGATGATTTTATCTGGATTTGCTGCAATGATCGCTTCGATTTGCAATTCGATGTACCCGTCCGCTAACTGCATATACTCTCCGCCTGATCCTTCCACCATCTCATCGATCACGCACCAGGATGGAGGATAATAATCATAATTTTCACGCCCGGCGCTTGCCAGTAGGAGTACCTTAGGCTTAGCCTTCACATGCTGTGCCTTCTGTGTGATTTCATCGATTCTTGTTTGCTGCTGCTTAAGATAAGAATCCGTCTGCTCCTCGACGTTAAAGATTTTTCCAAAGTTTTGGATATCCTCGAAATAGTTATCGATGCTGCGTCCGATATTAAAATTCGATGCGGGAACCACCTGAATACCCCTTTCGTTCCAAAAGGATATCCCGCCTAACCGATCTTCTTTAAATGCCGAAGACATCGAGTATATCAAATCAGGCTGCAGGGCGATAACGGCTTCTTTACTCGGCCACAGCTCAGTTAAGAGCGGCAATTTGGCGATTTCATCCGTATATGGAGAAAAGGACTGATCAAGATAGGCCAGGCCAGCAATTTTATCCTTTTGCCCGAATTGAATCATCAGCTCTGCCATAGCTGTTCCAAGTACGACTACTTTTTGCGGTTCCTTCTCGATGGTCTGCTTCATTTCCTTCCCTTCGTCCGTATAAATTCGGAGCGTAACTGGGTAATGTTGACTGCCATTATGACCACTTTCTGTTCCGCCTTCCACCCCCTGACTATCGGTATTCACAGAATGAGCTCCTTGATGCGGCGGATTGCCGCATGCCGCGCTAAATAAAGCGAGCACCGTCAAAAGTATAGTGAACTGGATCATTTTAATGCTTGAGTTTCTCATGATTGCCTCCCCTGAAATTTCTGCAAATTTGGACATACTTTTCGTTCCAGGAAATATTGAAAATAGCAGCATGACCAATTGATAATCATTATCAGTGATAATGAATCGGTGTTCTACCTGCAAAGGTATTTTCTTTGCCTGTAGAAGGAGCTGAAAAAGCCAAAAAAGGGATTCCGAACATGCTGATCATGTCCGAAATCCCTCTTGTAACATCTCGTCTATCCTATTTACTATCATTAATGGGAGAACCTTCTGAGATATTCGCTTGGATTGTATCCATAAATTTTACGGAAAGCTGTCGTGAAATTGCTGACATTACTGTAGCCCACAGCTACCGCCGCTTCCCCTATATTCATCCGTTGTACTTCCATATAATACAGAGCCTTCTCCATCCTCTGCTTCCGCACCAGTTCGAATACGGTCATGTCAAAACGTTCCCGGAAGCCTTTCTTCAACTTGAATTCATTAAGCCCAACTCTACGCGACAACTCCTGAAGCGATAACGGCTGTTCGAAATAGCGAAGCACCAGTTCTCTTGCTTGATCCAGTTTCAGTAGATCATCACGGGTCAGGAAGCGGCTATGGCCCTCCATTTCATGGCCTTCCACTTCCCCGAACAAAGCGATCAGCTCCATGGCCTTGCTCTCCATATACAATCGTTTCAGTGCACCATCATAAGAGCAGTTCATCATATCCGATACACATCGATGAATTTCCGGCGTGTTTGGATACGGATTAATATGTCCCTTATGCCGTTTCAGCCAAGTCTCCATTCTATGCTTCTCACTCGGATCAGCCGCATAATGGAATAGCCCCTGCGGAGATAAACGGATTTCCAGCATTTGATGGCGGACATCCGCTTTCTTCTCTTCATAGACCAATTC
The DNA here is from genome assembly GCF_003991425.1 of Paenibacillus lutimineralis. Classification (NCBI taxonomy): domain Bacteria; kingdom Bacillati; phylum Bacillota; class Bacilli; order Caryophanales; family Paenibacillaceae; genus Paenibacillus; species Paenibacillus lutimineralis. The sequence goes on along the minus strand of NZ_CP034346.1, from coordinate 2,932,152 downwards.
ATCCTCGAAAAATAGCACGTTGCCCGTCCAATGACGAGTATGGCTTTCTTTGCCATCCCATTCACAATAAATGTCTCCGCTAAGGCAGTAGCTAAGCTCAAACAGCGGGCATGCTTCCTGAATACGAAGCTTCATATCCTGCGCATAGGTCAGGTCTGTTACAACTATTTCCATACCGGGACGGATGGGTGTTCTCAAGATGCTTCCCTCTCCAACCTGCGTAGGAATCGTGATATGCTGTTCCCATGAACGCTGCTGGGTTTGTCCTTGAATCAGATCCGTAAATTGATCAAAGAGGCTGTGCACCTCGCTGTTCAGTATATTAAGAGTCAATTTGGCCACCTTCTAGCTTCGTTAATTTCATTCAAAATATTTTGCTCGTACTGAATATGATATAATTCTGCAAACAGCAGACAATATTTTGCGCGGATACTATGTATATAACATAAGAGAGAATTACAACACAAAAAATAGAACAAATATCCCACACTCGACCAGGAGGAAAATCCGATGACATTGCAGCAACTCAAGTACTTTATCGAAATCGTGAACTGTGGTTCGATTAATAAGGCAGCGGAGAGTCTTTATATATCACAACCGAGCTTGTCCAATGCAGTAAAAGACTTGGAGGCCGAGATCGGTGTCGAGCTCTTCAACAGAACGCCCAAAGGCATCACACTAACAATGGACGGTGTAGAATTTCTAGGTTATGCCCGTCAAGTCGTCGAGCAAGCAAGCTTGCTGGAGCAGCGCTATTTAAGCAAGAAACCAACTCGTCGCCTATGCTCCATCTCAACTCAACACTATGCCTTTGCTGTGAATGCGTTCGTGAACATGGTCAAGAAAACCAATGCGGACGAATATGAATTTACGTTACGCGAGACACGGACTCATGAAATTATCGAGGATGTAAAAACCTTGAGAAGCGAGCTGGGCATTCTATACATGAATCCGTTCAATAGAAGAGTCCTTGAAAAACTACTGCGCGAGAATGGATTGACCTTCCACCCGCTGTTTACAGCCAAACCACATATTTTCGTCAGTACGTTGAACCCGCTCGCCAAGCAAGAGTATGTCACGCCTGAAGATTTAGAAGAGTACCCTTGCCTCTCCTTTGATCAAGGTGAGAACAACTCGTTCTATTTTTCCGAGGAAATCCTCAGCACGGCATATAGCAAGAAAACGATCCGCGTTAGCGATAGAGCTACCATCTTCAACCTGATGATCGGCCTCAATGGCTACACGATTTCAACGGGAATTGTTAGCGCAGATTTGAATGGGGATAACATTATCGCCGTACCCCTTCGTATCGAAGATACGATAGTGGTTGGCTGGATTGCGCATAATTCAATACAACTTACCAAGCAGGCCATGATGTACCTGGAAGAATTAAAACAAGTGGTATCCGAGTATGATGTTCTTATGGATGGTTAGGTATAGCTAATAACTATAACGGAACATAGAATAATGGCGTTACCCTATATACTCCTATTTGTATTACATTTTTAGTACCAAACATTTAGGAGGACTACCCGATGAGCAAGAAATTTCAAACGGTCGGCAGCTTGCTTCGCCCTCAGAACCTGCTGAGCTACAAACACCAAATCGAACACCGCGACGATATTACGTATCCGTTCTATACCGATTTCTCGGGATATGAGGAATGCGAACATCAAGCGACTAAAAGAGTGATAGATCAAGAAATTCAGCATGGACTTGAGATTATAACGGACGGCGAATTCTCAAAGTCGATGTGGCACCTGGATTTTGTATGGGGATTAGCAGGTATCAACCGCTATATTGCCGAGCACGGCTACTTCTTCCGTGACAAGGACGAGACCCAAAAATACGAAACTCGCCGCGACATCGGTCTGCGCATTACCGCACCGCTTAGCGGCAAGAACCATCATTTCATTAGCATTTTCCAAAGACAGGCTGATATTACAGGTGACAGAGAAACGAAGCTCTGTATCCCTTCGCCATCTCATATTTTCGGAGAACTCTCATGGTCTGACAACATCGGCGGCAAAGATTCCGTCTATGCCACACCGCAGGAATTAAAAGCGGGGCTTATTCAAGCGTACAAAGAATTTGTTCAGGAATACGCTGCAGCAGGAGGTAAAATTCTGCAATTCGATGATTGCCTTTGGGAGATTTTTGCGGATGACAACCCCAACTCTCCGTACACGGGCCAAAATATTGATCAAGAAGCTGTGCAGGCATTGGCGACGGAATTTATCGACATCAACAACACAGTGATTGACTTCGGTCACAGCCTTGGACTGAAAATGTGGACGCACAACTGCCGTGGCAACTACGATTCTCGAAATATGGGCGGTGGATCGTACAGCAAAATTGCCGATTTGTTCTTGAAGCAGCTGAAATACGACCGCTTCTTCCTGGAGTGGGATGACGATAGAGCCGGTTCGCTTGACGCACTTGCGGTGTTCAAGGATAAGCCAGATACTGAAATCGTACTTGGTTTGCTGTCGAGTAAAACAAACACCCTTGACGACGAATCCCGCGTACTCCAATTACTTGACGAAGCATCCAAGATTATCCCGAAAGAACGCTTGCTCCTCTCGCACCAGTGCGGCTTTGCCTCCTGTGACGGCGGCAATGAACTGACCGAAGATGAGCAATGGGCGAAGATTGATCAAGGGCAAAACATCGCTCTGAAATACTGGGGCGAGTAATGCACTGTAAGGAATACCAAATGACTCCTGTACTGGTACTGGACAGGAGTCATCTTTTTTATCCATTGCATGATTGATTAACGTGTTTTCTTGTATTTCGCCGTGCGTGTATCTTCAATGATACTGCTCCAGTTCATTCCGTAGCCAAAATCATAGGTATGGCCTTCCGTATCAACATGGCATTCCATATCGTGCGGAACATCCTCGAACTGTTCCTCTAACGTCCTACAATAAAGAAGCCGCCCACAATGTCTAACATGGAATCCATCTTCCCTTTTTCTGAACAGGGACAAGCTTGTCAAGCTTTCAATTGTAAATCAGGAGCAGTTGGAAGCTTGACAAGGGCGGTAGTTCCCTCTCCCTTGACGCTCTTAAACTCCACTCTTCCTCCAATCGACTGGATAATCCGAAAGGTCACCATCAGCCCAAGACCGGTGCCATTCATCTTGGTGGAATAGAAAGAAGCTCCTAATATCGACAGTTGTTCTGCTGACATGCCCACACCGTTATCACGAATCCGGATACAAATCTGATTGTATTGCCGATAAGCGGCTATAGATACTTGTCCTTTTGATGCTGAAGTCGCATCTATAGAGTTCCTAATGATATGGGTCAGCGCTTGCTTTATTTTGGACAAATCTGCCTGGATCCATAAATCCTCTTCTGCCAACATCTGCAAATCCACATGGTTTGCCCGTGCAATCGGCTCCATTTCATCTTTAATTTGAAACAATATTTCGGATACCGGGAACACTCCAATCGACTCCATTTGCGGTTTAGCGTAATTCAGGAAATCATTAATGATATATTCCATGCGGCCAAGTTCCATCATTGATATTTCCAGATACTTTTTGTTTTTCCCTTCCGCGTTCCGCAGTGATAACTGCAAGAAACCTTTAATCGAAGTTAGCGGCGAACGAATTTCATGTGCTAAAGACGCAGCCAATTGGCTGGTTACATTCAGCTTTTCAGTACGGATAATTTGTTCTTGCATGCAAATCGCTTTAATCGTCACTTCCATTAACAAGACAGCCATGCACATCGTAATTAATTGCAGTATGAAAACTTGTAGTATAAAGAATTGGGAGTAAGACTCGGGCATTTGATTCGTCAAAGTGAATCCGCCCCATAAAACAATAAAAGCAGTAATTGTTAACAGGATGCTAATGATGAACCGGAATTGCGGAGATTTCTTATTGAAGCGGGCGGCAAAAGGATATGCGGCAGCGTAGATCAAAAGTGAGGTCATGAAAGCGATTAAAATGTTGTCCAAACCGATTAAATAACGGCACATGAAGAAAAGAATAAAGGAGATGGTGCCGCCTACATTACTCCCATATAAAACAGCAATGATTAACGGTATGGTTCTGAGATCGCTGTCAAAGTCATTCGTAATACTCGTTGGCAAAAGCATGGATAACACAATTGCGACTCCACAGCATAATCCGAGAAGCATCTGCCTCCGTAGATCTTTTTTATAGAAGTTATAATTTGTAATGCAGACCAATTGGTATAACAATAATGGAAATAATATATCGAGAATATCCAGTAACAGATCTTTTATCATAGGCTCCCTCCCAAGTTCATTTATTCGACTCCGAGAGGTTATTTTCCTTTTTATGTAAAGGAAAGTTTCTTATAACTAAAAACCCACCTCTTGCAAGATGGGCTCAAACGAGGTTGTTAATTTTTAGCAACCTTTCACGTACTTGTTTATTGCTTTTTCAATTCCCCCCTCAATTAGGACGCTCAACCGATCTATAATTATCTCTGGTCCTTCACTCATACCGTTTCGGATCCACTCCAAACCGATCGGGGTCTGCCAGGATTATATATTCAACCGTATCTACGAGTCGATTAAGCGGACAGAGCTTGCGGATGTGGCCGGTGTTCACCCTGCATATCTCTCTAAGTTGTTCAAGCAAGAGACAGGCATGACCGTCATCGAATATATTCAACGACAGAAGATCGAAGAAGCTAAGAAGCTCCTTACTCTCTCTGATGCCTCTCCCCTTCGCGCCGCCAGTCTGCTAAATTTCCACGATCAGAGCCATTTCACGAAGGTCTTCAAGAAATATACCGGCGTCACGCCGAAGCAATACAAGAATCATGCTGTCTAATCGTTGTATAGATCTAAAGAGACAAAACAAAAAGGCTACCTATCCATTGATATGCTCCCCTCTAAGTAGACAGGTTTAAAAAATAAACCGACTACCCAGAGGGGGGCATTTCTTTTGTCAAAACCAGACACATTCACAGCAATAGAAAAATTAGCAATTTTAGAAGAGTTAAGTTCGGGGGAGGGCACTCGGGCCGAAGTCGCTCGCCAACATAAAATCAGTATTAATACATTGGTGAAATGGCGTAAACGTTACGAGCTTTATGGAATGGATGGATTGGAAATCCGAACTCGTAACTGCAGTTATTCATCAGAACTGAAAACCCAGGCGGTCCAGGATTATCTTTCGGGACAATACTCGCAATACGAACTAATCGTTAAATATAAAATTGCAAGCCGTACTCAACTCAAACGGTGGATCGACAAGTATAATGGTCATAGCAACTTGAAAACGTATAACGGGGGCGCAAGGTCTATGACAAAAAGTCGGACTACTACTTGGCAGGAACGAATGAATATCGCGCTTTATTGTATTGCACATGAGCGTGACTATCGGAAGACGGCAGACCAGTTTGAGGTTTCCTACAATCAAGTGTACCAGTGGGTGAAGAAATATGAGAGTGGGGGGCCGGATGCGCTAAAGGATGGGCGAGGTCGAAAGAAAGCACCCGAGGAACTGACTGAAACCGATCGGCAGAAATTTGCAATGAAACAACTGGAATATGAAAATGAACGGTTAAGAGCGGAGAACGCATTCTTAAAAAAGTTACGGGAATTGCAAGGGAGATGAGTTTAAGCGGGCATAGACAAGCGCATGTTTACTTGGCCATTCGAGCCGTTCACGAAGAGTCGCAGATTAGCCTGCGGATACTATGTGAGGTAGCTCGGGTGCCAAGGTCTAGTTATTACAAATGGATTAATCATAAGCCCAGCCAGCGTGAGCAGGAGAACAAACAGTTGACAGAAGCCATACTAGCCCTTCATGAGCAGGTGCGAGGCATTTACGGCTACCGAAGACATACCGTCCAGCTCTCTCGAGACACGGACAAACCTATTAACCACAAACGAATCCAGCGGCTTATGAAGCTAGCAGGTATACAGTCGGTCATTCGCAGGAAGAAAAAGAAATACATGCGCTCTACACCTCAGCATGTTGCAGAGAACCTGCTGAACCGCAAGTTTCAGGCTGAAAAGCCCAACGAGAAATGGCTAACTGATGTAACGGAATTTAAGTGCGGAAACGGCCAGAAGGCTTATCTCAGCGCTATTCTGGATCTCCACAGCAACATGATTATTTCCAGTGTGATTGGGCATTCGAACAACAACAGACTCGTATTTGAAACGCTGGATAGAGCTCTTGATGCTGTTCCGGGCGCTACTCCTATGCTACACAGTGATCGAGGTTTTCAATATACTTCGTTAGAATTCAAACGAAAACTGGACAAAGCCAACATGACACAGAGTATGTCACGTATTAGTCGGTGTATCGACAACGGACCGATGGAGGCATTCTGGGGGACCTTAAAATGCGAGAGGTATTATCTGAATACATACAGTACCTTTGAGGAACTAGAGAAGGACATTAACGACTACATCCACTTCTACAACAATGACCGTTTACAAGCAAAATTAAACGGTCTCAGTCCCATGGAATACAGGACTAAGACCGCCTAAATATTTTACTTATTTGTATTGTCTACTTGACGGGGTGCAGTTCACATTGCTGGTTAGGCAGCCTTCCTTTTTTTCCTTGTAAACTATCAAATCTGTGACTATTTATTATGCTCATGAAATGCTCGAACGTCTAACGAAAGTTCGATGTAAGGGGTATGACAGTTAGTTTCTTATTTCACTGGCAGAGAATTCACTACATGCCACTTTAGATCAAGCAGGACTGGGGGATAAAAGATCGGCTGAATCCAGTTATAGCTGCCATCTGCTTGAAGATTCCCAAGTCTTATCGTTCCGTCAGGTGCTTGCTGAAGCCTCCACTGACCGCTCGCTAAGCTCTCCCCGGCTTCCATTCTTTTTATAGCCTCATCAAAAGAGAATTCTTCACCCTTATTACGCTCTACAGCCGCTAACGCTTCTTGATACTGCCACTCCAAATCTGCCTCTGCATCATTATTCATCTCGGAGTCCCACAGCAACTCAAAAGTGAATCCCTTTAGCCCGTTAGCTTCTACTGCCTCTTTAAAAGTATCCGTCACAAATATACGTAGACTCTTATATTCTGGAATCATAAAGATCGGGGACTCTTGGATCACATCCAGCTTGAATGCAAATCGATGAACATCTCTAACAAAGCCGGGGTGTCCCTCAACATATTCAACTTCTGAATTCTCATAGTCCAATGCATCTATAAGCCTAATGACATTGACAGCATAGAAACGCTTTGAAGGATGCTGTAAAGGCAGTAACTCTACATTCGAATTGAGATAAGGTGCAAGCACTTCTACGGTACGTTCACCGAATATAGGAATATGGCTGCCTATCCCTGTACAGTCACAACGCTTCCGCGATCGATAGGTTTCAAACGGCACCACTCCCCATTTTTCCCCGATTACAGTTCCATTAAAATAAGGATCTAGATATTGACTTACTGCATCACGGTTAGGAAAAGTAAAAGAATCATATTTATCAGATTCATAGCCCCATTTCCAGACTTTCATCGCTTAGCTCCAGCTCTTTTCTTTGATTTTTCCAAGTGCGATTTTGCCTTCAATCCGTTCTGTTCTAGTGTTAAGAAATAATTATAGAACTCATTGTCCTTAACGTAGCCTTCCTTCTCATACAGAGACTGTGCCTTGATGTTATTGAGGGCCGTTGACAGTGCAATGCCCTTTGCCTTTGTTAATACAGCAAATTCCTTCACATGCTTCAGCAACAACTCACCAACGCCCTCTCTACGGCTTTCCTCCCGCACATACAGATCATTAAGTACCCATGAACGCTGCATAGAAATAGACGAAAATGTAGGATAGAGCTGAGCAAATCCTGCCGCTTGGCCATTCGAAGCATTTCGTGCAATAAAGATCACCGACTCGGCATGATTGAAGCGTTCGAATAAAAATGCTCTTGCTCCTTCCAAATTAGAGGGCTGCTGATAAAACACTCGATAGAGGTCAAATAACAGCACTAAATCATCCAAATCCTGATGCGTTGCTTGAGCTACTGAATATTTTGTATCCATGAATATACTCCCCTCTCCCGTTCTAACTCTGATTCAAATCTGAGATCACCTCACAAAAAACGTAAACATCAGTACGATAACCGGAATCCCTAATAAGATACCAGAGACGATACTATGCCGTTTCTTATTCATGACGACAACAGCGACATATTCCCGAATCATCGCATTTGGCCAATAATATAGAGCCGTCTTGGCCCCGATCCCTTGACTTGGCAACCCTGCTAAGCGCGCATACATCCCCGCCCGGAACAAATGAAAGTTATTTGTTGTGAAAATGCTGTTATATCGGCTGCCTCCGCTCAAATCGTCCATAATCTGCTTGGAGAACAGCATGTTCTCATATGTATTCGTAGAACGATTCTCTTGAATCGTATCCTCAATCGGAATCCCCTTGTCCAAAGCATAAGCTTGCATCGCTTCGGCTTCTGACACTTGTTCATCCGACCCTTTTCCCCCGGAGAAAATGATCTTAGGCGGGGTTGTCACCGCTTCCTGACGATGATAAAATTCAATCGCCTTATTAATACGATTTGCGAGCAATGGTGGAACTCTACGGCCAATTACTCTGCTCCCGAGTACAACAATAAAATTCTGATTCAATTTCGGACGATTGAACTGATACAGGAAATAAGCCGACAGGAAGCTGGATAAATCGATGAAGAAATAGAATAGTAAGACCGTTACCCCAGAATATAGAATTTGGGCCCACCACGGCATGTAACTAACCGGCTGAATAAAAGAAAGGACGATATAAGCTAAGATGCAGATCCCTAATAGAAGGGCGAGATAGTTAGAAAATTTCCGTCCTTCTTTTTTGATTAAGATTCGACCATTAATCAGTAAGAGGATCGCCAAGGCGAAGCCGCCAAAGAGCAAAACAAGAAAGATTAAAATGACTGGAAATATCGCAAGTATTCGAAGGATCGGAATATCGGACGTTATTGCCGCAAGAATACACATTCCACCAGCCGAAAGGGCAAATATGTTGAACAGAAAGCCATTAATAATTCGTCTTGGATCTCTCAGGTAGAACCAGAGGAATATAACCAATGTGACAAGCGGAACTATCCACAATGCAAGTATCATCTATGCTGTACACCCCATCCACAAATAAATTACTTATATGTATATATCGTCTCTTCGGCAAGTGGAGATTATTCCCCTACCCAAAACGCCTTATAAGGATACCACAAAAAAAGGAAACCGCCCATAAAAAGGCGGTCATTCATGTAAACAGCGACTATTTAACTATGACTATGTGTCCATCGATATATCGTCCCAGCCTTCATCAAAGCGTCCGATCATCCAGAACAGACCACGGCGCCTCTCCATGACGATGCTCTCATTCATACCCGCTGGTAATTCCTGACCATGGATCCGACTGTCCACGCACGCCCAGTGCAGCCGGTAGATTCTGTCGGCTTCGTCCAGAATTTCCTCTTGACTGCGCATCGAAGTTTTCCGATAGAAATCATCGAAGGAATCGCATTCCGAGACGACTTTAATGGCATAGTCACAGTCGCAAACCTGATCGGGAAAATCGAGCTTCTCTACGAGCCCGAGCGCCCAGATCAACGCCCAATAAGCTTCGTATTGCCAAGTTATATTGATGGCTGCCCGATTCGTCGGATTCTCGTCCTGCAGAAGCTCTCTTTCCTTATTGGTCAGCTGCTCCTCCACACCAAATTTCTGCAATAAATTGATGATGAAGTCCCTGGATTCCCCAAGATCTTCTCCTTGGGCAACATCGCAAGCATACTGAATAACGATCAGCAGGGCCACAGCCCTGCTGGCAATTTCCTCTGGCGTCTTCCACTTGCATTCTGCCGCGGGTGGAAGCTCAGGCATCGATTCCAGATAAGGTATACCACGATCCCGTATGTAGGAGATAGACGCTTGCTTTCTCCCCACGCCTTCCTCTGATGTCTTCTGTGGACCCATAATTTTATTCGTGCACGCATGAGGTGTGAACTCAGCTGGACCGGAGCTGCCGTCCGGATGAACGATCGCTCGTCCGTCACTGTCAAGCAGGGTACCATCCTGCAGAAATCCGATGCCTCCAAGTGCAGACATCAGTTCGAGACATAGCTGCCATTGTCCTTCGCTCAGTTCCTTCTCCGCTTCGATCGCAAGCAATGTGTTAAAGACGGAAATTTGCGTAAGTACCAATTCCTTCAGATGCTCATCAGCAAAAGGGATACGGTCGTAAAAGCCCATCATTCCCGGAATATTCGCTTCGAAATAATCAGGGTTCCCATCCTCGGTCAAGACCCGGATTGTCAGCTTCTGCTTCTTGAACAGGGAATTGGACTGCAGGATATAATCGCTTCCGCTCTTCCCGATCTTATAGCTTCTCGCGAACACGCTCGCTATCATGCTCTCTAGATCATCAATATCATTCTTAGAAGCAAATATGGAGAAATATTGCAAAATCTGTAACCTCCTCAAAAGTGCGAATAAGGGTTGTTTAAAAAGTCCCCCTTTGATCACGAAGCAATACTCTAGCTTAATCGGCATCGAATCTTGAATTCAGCCGGGCCTTCCGGTGCTCGCGTACCCACTACGTACGCTCCACTCCTCAGTCCCTAGCTTCATCCAACCTTCTTGGTGCTGAAAGTCTGACTTTTTAAACACGTATAGTGTATAACGTTAGCCTACTTGACCTCCGAAACGGTTGTCAAATGCTCGAATGCATTTATGATCTTTGGAGCTGTCAAGGACTGCGTATACAATATGCTCGAAGCATTTGCCGTAGCCTTCCTCTATGAGCAGCTCATGCCACCAGCCCGCAACCTTGACCGGGTCATTACGAAATACGCCGCAGCCGTATGCTCCAAGAATCAGGTTGCGGTCACCTCGTTCAGCGAAGATGGCTAGAGAAAGACGCATACGATCCAGCATAACTTGCAGCGCCTGCTCCGCATTTTCCCCCTTCAACAGCACCTGTCCATAGTTGACTGCTGGCAGCGTCAATACGGAGGCAGTTACCGGCCGCTCCAGCAGCTCAAACCTCTCATCCCGGAAAAATACCACATCCGGCGAATAGATCGCATGGTTGGTATACATCATGGACTTGCAGGCACGGTTAGCCTTGTAGTAGCCTTCGTTACGCAGCTGAGTACCGTATAGACCGCTTGATGCAGCAAGACTCTCCTCCTGCGCCATTGCACCATTCAGGAAGCCGCCTCCCGGATTTTTGGCGCTGGCGAAGTTGAGCACACCAACCCGTTCAACCCCCGCCTGTGTAATATCAAGTATTGCCTTGACTGTTGCCGCACTAACGACTGTCTGCTTCGCCTGTTCTCCAATCGATGGTATCGTACAAGTGCGCACCAGCGCATCCCCTTGTTCAGGCGTAATTAGCACGCTGCGATCCTCGGAATGTTTCTGCTCTGCGGAAAAATCAATCCGCCGTCCGTTTACTTCATAATATCCTTGCTGAATATAACGCAGCGTATCTTGTGCAATTGCTTTTCGGTTCATGGTAATCCCTACTTTCAATCTTGTATTAAGAGCTGATCCCGCACTTCAGTTAGTGCGAAGCCCAATAAGTTGCGTCCCCGCCATTTTACCGGATTCTCAACATGGGGATCGTCCTTCCCCATACCGATGCCCCAGATGCGATCAAGAGGGCTAGCCTCTACGAGAATCCGATTTTTCGTCGTCTTCAGAAAATTCCTTAGCTGCTCATTTTGAGAAAATTTAGCCAAGTTGCCTTCCCTCACAATTTCATAGCAGTTATGTTCCCATACTTTATGATCGAAGTTCTTCACAGCACGGCCATAGGCCTTCATTTGCTTCGGATGCTTGGCATTCATAATCGCTGCTTCCATTTCACTGTCATTGAACAGGCGCGCCTTCTCCGCCATCATATATTGCTCAGTACAGGAATAGCGCTTGCCCTCTACGGTAAATTCGCACTTCCACCATTGACTGAAGCAGCTCTGATTAATGCTGCCATCCGACGGCGGCGTATGTCCCCAGAAGAACAAATACTTAAATTTCTGACCCGCATTATGTGCTTTACGAAGTTCCTCTATGTTATAGATCAATTAAATCCTCTCCCTACTTCTCCGGTACAGTCTTGAAGGACGATGACCAGCGTTCTCCGTATAATGGTCAGTCTCTTCAACAAGATCGACGATCTTCCGGCGGAAGGCCGCCTTCAGCAGATCTCGGTCTATAATAACCTCATATACTTGCTGCAGTTCTGTTAAGGTAAACAATTTAGGCATTAAATGAAGCGCAATGTCCGTATACTCAACCTTGCCCCTCAGGCGTTCGATAGCGCAGGCGATAATCTTCGCGTGGTCGAAGGCAAGCCCTTCATTGGAGATAATGGCATACTCCGTTGCATGGGCTGTATCCGTCGATGTGATCTTCCGTTCTACGACAGCATTCAAGCAGACATCTCCATGGATCAGACTAAGATCGTACTGCCTCGTCTTGATATACCCGTCTTCCAGCAGTTCCATCGACTCCCGCACCAATCGATAAGAGAGCTGGAACCAAGCGGCATGATCCGCATCATCCCCGGCCTCAACCTGGACCTGACTGCTATCGATGAGCGCCATATAAGAGCAGCTCATTACCCAGGTGCGCGGATCACGATCCGGTTCGCTGAAGGTGTATAGCTGCTCCAGGTAGACATGATCGACGCCGGTCTCCTCCCACAGTTCCCGCTGAGCCGCCTGCTCCGTCGTCTCCGTAGAACGGACGAATCCCCCCGGCAGCGCCCATTGTCCCAGATAGGGATGCCCACCGCGCTGAATAAGCAGGATGCGCAGCTCCTTCTCGGGCAGCTTGCGATAATTATCTTCCACCGTATCACTCACCGTGAAGATGACCATATCTGTGGCCACCGACGGACGCTCATAATCTCCAGCTCGATATTGTTCCAGGAATTCTCGTTCCGTCAACCCATTGCGATCCCTTAACTCCATTTATCGTCACCTGCACCGTAATCATAATTCTCTCTTAGTAATATATTGTTATTATCAATTTGTTAATAACAATATATGTTATAAATCCCACGTTGTCAAGTCAACGCAGGATTCTCATGTCTAGATTTTTCACACAACTTATTTTATTTTGAAGTTTCTGCCGCCGCAAGCCAATTCAACATAACGTAATGCTTGATCTGCTCTGCCACTTCATACGGTGACATATTCGAAGTATGAATTGTAGGCATCGGAGGATGATATGCGGACTCCGCATTATCAAGTAGCCACTGGGCAAACTGCTCATGCTGTCTCAGCATATCATCCGACCACATAGCTCGATCCCCCCGATTGCGAAGGCGATGGTTACGAGTTGCATCATCACAATGTAGATTAATAAAGCAAATATCGCTAAAAAGGCTATAACTATCGCATTTCTCTATGTCCCAAGGCATCATCGTACCACAGATGATCGTACCTCTTCCCGACTTCGCTACAAAACTAGCAAAATGCAGTAATATATTGTATCTGTCCTGATATTCCAACTTAGGGCCCGTTGTACCAAAAATATCATCATCTGTGCTAAATACAACAAAATCCGGCATAAGAGCCGGAAGTTCCTGCATCACAGTTGTTTTGCCTGTACCACTTGCACCTGTAACGATAAATAAGGGTAATTTATGATCCATATTCGTAGAATCCCTCCTCCTATTTTAATTATAGGATATGTAATTCCACGCCTTTATTAAAGGTAAAGTTTAATTATATCTTCTATTTGAACTTGCATCCATTACTGCAGAATCCGGCCTCCGATGAAGTAACCCAACGAAATGAACAAAATGGTCCACACCAATGCTCCTGTACAACAGAAGGCGATGTATTTTCGAAATGGAAGATTTGAAATCCCGGACATATAGCCGGAAACATGACGGATACCGGGGATAAAATAGGCAAATACAATCGTCCACGCACCGTACTTGTTGAACCAATTCTTGACCTTGTCGTATCGTTTAGGAGTCAGCCCAACCCATTTCCCACACTTCTCGATAATAGCTGAGCCGACTCTTCTCCCAATCACATAAGTAATGGCCATTCCAGTCACTGAACCGATGAAGCTAACTATAATAGCTAGAAAATAGTTCAATATATGCTCTGATGCTAAATAACCAACAAACACCATCAGTGTCTCATCCGGGATCGGAAGTCCTACAATCCCAAGCGCCAACAGTACTACAATTGCGGCATATCCATATTGCGTTACAAATTCAATAGCTGTCTCCATAACTTCCTCCGATTATTTCCTGATGCTGATATTCTTAAGTGAAGGGAACGGAATACGGCTAACCATTAGAAATGATAATACAACGATAAACGCAATAATCACCGATGGTTTTAAATTGTTCGTAAGCGACAAGCAAGCCAACAAGGTTCCAGCACAGGTTATAGGCATTCCCGTAAAATGAGGGCTTGACATCGAAATGTTGAATCTAGCAAGCCTTGAGGCACCGCATACTAGAAATATAATTGCTGCTACAGCGCTCAGCCAATGAAATTCACCGGTTCTATGCAATAGGACCAGAAAAACTGGCGCCACACCAAAAGAAACAATATCCGCTAAGGAATCGAGCTGCTTGCCGAAATCACTACTGCAGTTCATTAGCCGTGCCAAGTACCCATCGAACACATCAAATAGAGCTGCAATAGCTATAGAGAATAGAGCAAGTCGATACTGCTCATGAATCGTTAATATTAAAGAGGTTGCACCCGCAGATAAATTAACAAAAGTAAAAGTGTTAGGAATGAATTTCCAATTCATTATAATTCTCCTTTCTGATCAAGGGAATCTTCTTGTTGAAATTTATAGCCGACGCCAATCACGGTTCGGATAAATTGTGAATCATACCCGAGCTTGGACCTTAGCTTCTTAATATGAGAATCTACAACTCTATTTTCTCCCTCGAACTCAATTCCCCATACCCGGGCGATAATCGCTTCACGGGTCACAACTAGATTCTTATTGTTGATGAGAAGCAGCAGGAGTTCATACTCCTTGGGTGTTAATTCAACCTCCACACCATCTACTTCCAGTCGATGCGCCAGCGTATTAAGAACGGAAGAACCGAACAGGATTCGGTATCCATCCGGTTTGTAATTGTCTATAACACGCTTCATTAACGAGTTTGCCTTGGCAACCAATACCTTTGGACTGAACGGCTTCGTAATGTAGTCATCCGCTCCAAGCTCATAACCAAGCAATTTGTCCTGATCCGCCGATTTGGCTGTTAATAGAATAATAGGAACCCCCGAACGAAGTCGCAGCTCTTTGCATACCTCAAATCCATCCATCTTAGGCATCATAATATCTAAGATGACCAGATCGGGATAGAGAGCTTCGAACCAACTCAGTGCATCGCGCCCATTGTCCGTCTCCGTGACCTGCCAGCCATCTTGAATGAAGTAATCCGAGATCACCTCTCGAATCCGCGCCTCATCCTCCACTATAAGCACATGTTTACTCACGATATTCCTTCTTTCTAAATCTGTTCCATCCACAGTCGAACCTCAGATGGCTCAAAATTTTTGATTGAGCCATCTGAGGATCAAACCGGGAACTCGACGAGAAATTGAACGCCATCCTGCAGATTTCTCACCGAATAGCCACAGCCATGCAAATCCATGATTTGCCGAGCAATCGAGAGTCCCAGGCCGGTTCCCCCGGTCTGCCGACTGCGTGATGCTTCTCCGCGATAGAATCGCTCCCATATGAGGTCCAGTTGCTCTTCACTTAGGGTCTCCCCTTGATTCGACACCGACAAGGTAGTCCGATCTGGTGTACTAATGACTTCAATGAGAATCGTGCTTCCTGTTACTGCATGACGAATAGCATTCGTTATCAGATTCAAGACGACTTGCTCGAACCACAGTGGATCAGCCGGTACAGGCTGTTCATTCACCGGTACTACGACGATCTCTAATCCCTTGTCCTGCAATGGGTACATCAGTCTGCTAGCAACTTTCTCCACCAGTTCACTGAGCATAAGGGATGTTTTTCGCAATTCAATTGTTCCTGAATCCAACCTCGCCAGATCTAACATATTGGTAATCAACATCTCCATTTTTTCAGCCTCTTCGACAATAACGGAGATGTAGTGATCCTGTTTGTTCAAATTCACCCCGTCCTTCAAGCCTTCGGCGAAGCTCTTGACGATACTTAATGGGGTTTTTAGCTCATGAGACGCATTGGTAAAAAATTCCTTTTGTGTCTTTTCCATTCGTTCTTTCTGTTCCATATCTTTCTGTAATTGTTGATTCGCTTCTTTAAGCTCGCGTAGCGCATTATCCAGCTTCTGCGACATCGTTAGCATACTCATAGACAAGCCGCCTATCTCATCCTTCTGCCGAATCGGTTTTAAGGATCCAAATTCAAAGTTGAGCATCTTCTTGGCCATTGTATTTAATGCGATTAAAGGCTTCGCCACCATTTTGGAGAAGAAGAGCGCCAGGATCAGAATGAGTATAATGCCGCCGCATCCAACATAAATGAACAACCAACGCAGCGCCTCATTCGCATCGCTAATCTCCTGCAGTGAGGTTACGGTGAACAGCAAATCCTTTTTCCCATTCTCCTTCATGATAGGCTCAATAATGATAAAATTGCTTGTGCCACTCCATGGCTCCACCCACTGGAATTCCTGCTTAACCATCGAATTAAGCTGCTCTTTGACCTCTGCAGAGAGCGGAAAATGCTCATACAGAGCGACCATGAGCAAGCCTTGACGCTGATTCCAGTTCTTGATATTCGGCAGGACGAGATCGACGACAGTACCCGAAATTTGTGAGGAATCTTCATCGAAGTTCTCGCCAATTGATGAGGATTTGGAGTTTAGCTTATTGATCTTATCCGGGTATAGGACCATGGGTGATTCATTCTCACGAATGTCCTTCTCTCCCCAGATCGTTAACTTATCCCCTACTTTAATATTGGCCTCCCTGAACTTCTCCGGATTCATACTCATAAAAAGAGATAGCGCAACGAGGACCCTCTTATGATCGGGAAGCTCCAGCACTAGTCGGTAAGGGTCTTCCATCACCATATTTCCGTCCATATTAACAACCGCCAGCTGGCTACGGCTGTGGCTCATAAATTTGACAGCTTCCAGTAGAAGCTCTTTGTTATCTGCCTTCTCCTGCGTATATTTCAAGGCGAATTTATCCAATTCCCGCTCCACCTTAGTTATGCGGTAATTCTGATAGAACTTCTCAAAGAAGAAGAACTGCGACAGAATGATCATAAGATAAAAACAAGCAAAAAAAATGACAGATAAAATAAACAGTTTGAATGTAATGCTTCTATTTCTCATATTTTCACCTACAGAATTCTCTGTAATCAGACTTTCTCGATATATACACTATAACTGAGTCATTTGTTCTTTATGTGTCCTGCAAAGTAACTACGATAACAATGAAGCAGCATATATCTATAACGACAGGCGAAGCGGAATATTTACATAGCGATATTGTTCCCTGGAATTATCTAAGAAAATCAGTTCATCTGAAAGACAGTTCCAGGCTGACAACCCTGATGATCAACCCTATAAACAGGAATATAGTATAAAGTAAAGGCTATTCTATTGCAGTGATATTAGGAGGACTCCGACTCAGATCTCCCAGATACCGGATACTAAATGCTCAAGAAAAAGAATAACCTGTACATGCTGTCCCGTATTGGTTATCCTCCCCATCGACTATGGATGCTGGAGTGAGGACAAGGGAAATTTTAGTTGTACAAGTCATTTTTCTTCATAGGATATAACACAGAGCTTAGGTTTGGGGGTATGAATATTGAGTATATGGATCAGTCATTTATTGCTTGGACTCTCGTTGGCTGCGCCGATCGGGCCCATTAATGCCGCCCAGATGGACCGGGGGATAAAAGGAGGGTTTCTTCATGCCTGGTTAGTCGGACTCGGTGCTATGGTAGCGGATGGGATTTTTATGCTGCTTGTTTATTTCGGCGTTATTCACTTTCTTAACATTCCATTTATGAAAACATTCCTTCTGTTATTCGGTTTCTTCATTCTGACCTACATCGGAGTGGAAAGCTTACTTACAGTCGGTAAGACGGGGATGGAAACCCGTGGCGGTAATGAATCGCATGTAAAATCCTTTAGCGCCGGATTCATTATGTCCATCTCTAATCCTCTCTCCATCCTGTTTTGGATGGGAATTTACGGATCGGTACTAGCGGACATGATCGCTAAATACGACGCCAAAAGGGTGTTACTCTACAGCTGTGCTATCATGGCCGGCATCATGCTCTGGGATGTAGCTATGGCCTTGGTGGCCAGCATGTTCAGACGAATCCTTACCGGGCGTCTCATTGGCGCTGTCTCGGTAATTTCCGGCCTATCTCTTATCGGATTCGGCCTTTACTTCGGATACGAGGCATACCGTATTTTGTTCGGGAACTGATACTGGGGGGAATCTTAGCTCCTTTTCTACTGTCGGATGAATTCTTCCTTGCCCCATCGGCCTTATTCCAGAAATGACGCATGATTAGAGTGACACACCCGATAATGACGATAAATCCGAGGCTAATAAAGAATCCGGGACGGCTGATTTTATGAAATAGGGTTCCCACCAGCGTCAGACTGATCAGCGACATGCCGATGTAACGCTTGGCTTTCCCCCAGCCCGTGAGCTTAAGTAGCTTACCTGACATCAGCAAAATAAACATCCAGTTGTACAGAAGCATAATCCCTGCGGCCGTGGTAATGTATTCATAGACGCTCCTGGGCATTAACAGAGCGAACACAACGGAGGCAAGCAGCCCTACCGTCGTCAAACCTATAGCCGGCAAGGGCTTCTTCCCTTCTTCTTTCTTCCCTTTAATAAAAAATCGCGGTGCATCTCCGTCCCTGGCTAGAGTAACGATCATCGTCGTGACTGCAAATAACGAGGCTGTCATCGTCGAAAATCCGGCAATAATGAGGACGGCGTTGAACAAATGCGGAACAAAGGACAGCCTGTAATCAACGAGAGCCACGACAAAAGGGCTTTCTCTGACCGTATAGGATTGCCAAGGCTCGAGAATCAGCGCCAGACCAATTGAGATGACATAGATGAACATCAACAGCAAGAGCATTACCTTACCAGACTTCGGGGATTCTTTAGGATCTTTAAGTCGCATCGTCATTAGCCCCAGTGCTTCTAGACCTCCATAGCCGTAAAAAGCAAAAATGAGCCCCGCCCAAAAGCCGAGAATGCCATTGGGAAACCAGTCCCTAGGGATTGACGGTCCATGAGCATCGGTCCTGAGTACTCCGGCAATCGCAAGTATAGCGATCACTAGAAACATGAAAATGGCCGCAATCTTCATAACAGCAAAAATGCTCTCCATCCGTTCAAATCCTTTGGTCCCGATGAAAATAATGATAAGACCCACAATGCCATATCCAGCCGCAAAGCACCACATCGGTACTTGCGGGAACCAAAATCTTGAGAACAGGGCAAGAGCTGTTAGCTGGCTTCCCATAATCAGCAGCTCTGACGACCAGTACACCCAGCCACTGCTGAAGCCCGCCCAACGGCCGAAGGCCTTCTTGGCGTAGGAACGGAAAGATCCCTCCATCGGATCCTCCGCTGTCATTTGCGACAGCTTGTCATAGACCAGATAAGCTCCAAAGGCTGCTAATGTATAAGCTATAACTGCCGATGGGCCTCCAAGTTGAATAGCAATATGGGATCCCAGAAAAAAACCTGTACCTACCGTACAGGCTACTCCAAGCAACGACAGCTGCCACCATTTCAACTTATTCTCACTTGTCGCAGGGCTTTTATTTTGAGACACCATAAACTCCCCTTCACAGAAATTTATGAATCTCTGTTATCATCCCCTAGGGTGTTGAGATTATGTAGAATCCGAAGGAATATAACCCGCTTTAATCATTTTATAGATCAATAATATACCATGCGTCACAAGCAAAATGCTCCGTCGCATTCAATGGCTTGTCTAATTGCTTAAATCCTTTTTTGGCATAGAACTTGTTAGCCGCAATCATATTGCTAAGTGTCTCCAGATAACATTGCTTATAATGATCCTTAGCAAAATCAAGGGCAATCTTAAGCAATTGACTCGCTGTTCCGGTACCACGCGCTTCTTGCAATGCATACATCTTCTGCAGTTCACATATATCAGGAAAGTCATGAACTGGCCCAATGCCGCAGCCGGCTACAATCTGGCCTTCATGTTCGACAACCCAATATTTGTATCCCTCAGCACTATACAGATGATAGAAATCTCCTAAATTGGGGTCGGCCCAGGCTGTGCCCGGTTTATTTGCACCAAATTCTATCAGACAAGTTCTGATGAGATTCTCAACCTGCTTATTATCCTTTTCCTCAATCTCTCTAATTAGCATTTATTATTCCCCTCCAGTCAATAATATAGCATGAACTTTATTCATTCATGCAATGAATTACTTATGTGATGAATTAAGATATTATCAACAGAAAAAAGCCGCATTGCTGCGACTTCCTAAGATATACGCATTTCCCTACATTATAGAATTGCCTTAAAGCCTAAGCTTTGCTGGAAGGCGGCATGTAGCGGATATTGTCCGTAATTTTGTCGTAATTGCTCTAAGGTTCCTCCGCCACAGCTTCGACCTGCATTCAAGAAAACAACAGAATCGGCGATCTCTTCAGCGATTTCCAATTGGTGAGTTGAGAAGATTACGGTATGCCCTTCATGCTTAATGTTTCTTAGCAGCTTAACAAATTCATTCATCCAATAGGGATCGAGACCATTTGTAGGCTCGTCCATAATCAGCAATGGCGGCTTAGCCAGAATCGCTTGAGCAAATAGAACTCGTTGACGCATCCCCTTGGAGAACGTGCTAACCGCTATATTTCGTTTCTCCTCTAGCCCTACGATCCTCAGCACTTCCCTTACTCTGACTTCAGGAACTCTGCGTAATGCAGCCCAGAACGACAGCAATTCATGCGCAGTCAGGCCCTGCGGGAAATGATAGTCATCGGGCATATAACCTATGTGCTCGGCAAATCGCTTTCGATCCTTCTTCCACTGTAAATGGTTCACATAAATTTCTCCCGAGGTAGGCTGGATAATACCAGCAATCATTCGTAGAATCGTACTCTTACCTGCACCATTTCCACCGCAAAGTCCAACAATACTCGAAGGATCTATACTCAAATTGATATGTTCCACAATTGTCTGTTTTTTGATAACTTTACCCGCGTCCATAACTCTTACCAAAGGATCAGCCACGAGAACGTCTCCTTTCCCAAATCCAGTACACACAAGCAATTGAACACATTATCCAGGCTATAAATACGAGAATAAATGCCAGACTCCCCCAAGGCTCTCGAATCCAGCTGACCCATTCATAATATTCCGGCCCCAACACCGAGCCTCCGCCGAGCTTGATGACAACAAACAGACGCACCAGTTCAGCCGGGTTCAACAAGGTCAAGAGGCTCAGTAGCGGCTTAATCCATGGATATGGCAGCAGACCTAACACAGCGATCAAAATAGCGGGCCAACTGATCACCAGGAAGAACCAGACCATTAGTGAGATCGTCAGAGCCTGCCAGCGATTCCTGGACAGAGAGCCGATGAATAGAGCCGCACTCAGGAATAGTAGAACTAATCCGCAGGAGAAGGCGAGAAAAAGAAGGTATGTGTTCAACTCAAAGGCAATACCCAGAATGATCGCAATGAATCCCATAAGTCCATAACCAAAAGAGACGATTGTCAGCAATACGATAGACAGCCCGGCAAACTTCCCAACTAGAAATGGAAGTGTTCCAAGCGGGTAGGTCGATAGCAGCTGCCAGCTCCCCTCCTCCTTCTCCGCTGTCAGCGAGAAAGAGCCCAGGAACAAAGCCATAAGCGGGAGGAGGTACAATATTAGACTGATCATAGAGCCTGTAACTCCTGAATAACCGCTGACTTCATTTTGAGAGTTAATCAGGAGCAGACATAAGCTGAACACAGAAAACAGGATGAGAAAAGAATAGGACCAGGGATTACGGAATCCCATTTTAATCTCTCTTTTAGCAATTTGCAGTAAATCCGTCATGCTCATATCTCCGTCCTTTATTCGGATTAGTGCCCGCTATTGCTGCTCATGTTCATTTCTCCATGTTCAGCATCCCCGTCTCCATGCATTTGCTCATGTCCGCTATCTTCTTCAATATGCTCGTGATTATCCATACCGTGCATGTCCATGCTTTGTTCCCAAGCATGCTTCTCTAGATCATCTGCGCTTAACAATGCACCAACACCCTGATCCTTCATATATGATTCTGCTGACTTCTTATTCTTGAAGCTGACAATTCCGTATGCCATCGGTGTCCGGATAGAAGGATCATAGACATAAGAGGCTTTCTCATACTCAACCCAGGACTTATCGTTGTAATCACGCACATACTCCATACCGATTTGATCCATTCCGTTCTCAGTCTTCCACTTGTTCATACAACCAATATCATCAAATTTAATGCTTCGGCCATCTTTGGTGACGATCTGTGTTGCATACGCTCCATCCTTCACCTGCATGTTACAAACGGCGCATACATTCACGTCCTCATTGATCGCTTGTGCCGCATACTTCTTCTGCCCGCATCCCACCAGAGCGGCAACTACAAACATAATCATTAGAACTGCTAGACCTTTTTTCATGATTTGGATCCCCCCGTATAAATAATAATTAATGAAGCTGTCGCAAGCAGCATACAAGCAATAATCAGCATAAATGTCTTCTCAGACAGTACATGCTCTCCCCCCGTATCGCTTAACGTCGAGATATGATCCCCAGCCACATTTAAATGCATGAATGGAGAACTGTCTGTCGTCCACTGATCCCGATTTCCCTCATACATTGAACTTAGAAATGCCATACCCGGTGATTGAAAAAAAAGTTGAAATGCCGGTTTATCCGATATGAGCTGCTGATAGAAAGGATTAATAGAGTAAGCGATTTCACTAATTCCGTCGTCATTTAAATCCAGGCCCTGTGCTGAATCCCAGTAGTTATGAAAGATATCGTTATCCTTGCTGTTCACAGCCTCGGCCTCGATTACATTGGCGACAAAGTCATTATAATGAAGCTTGTTATTCTCCGCGTTGAGCATTTGAATGCCTATAAAATTCCGATTAACCGAGTTTTCCTTCAGTTCATTGTTACTGGAACGCTCCATATAGATTCCAACACGATTACCATCCACTTGATTTCGCTCAACTGTAGAGGTCTGTACATCGTATAACAAGATTCCCTGTGAATACACATTCCAGCTTTGCTTCAGAAATGAATTGTTGGATATCCTTGTGTCCTTGACTCCCATGATCATCGCGCCGGTGAAATTATATTCACCTATATTGCCGACAATCTGGGACTCGTCTATGTACATACAATGAATTCCGTATCGAGAGCTGTAAATTCGGTTCTCTTTAATGCTTAACTGACTGCCTTTCTCTAAATAAATGCCGTCCTTCATATTGTAAATCCGATTCTGCTCAATCCGATTGCTATACGAATTGTACAGATCTATCCCATTGCCTTTCTGTCCGGATATGCTGCCGTTGGCATTTTTTATCTTTTTCCAGGCAATCTCGTTATTTAGAATTGTCGCTTCATTTGCATCGCGCAGCATTATGCCAAACCCCTGCGTCTTGATATTCAGATCCATCAGAACGACATTATCCGCTTGAACCAGTACAGCCGCTGTCTCTTCATCAGCATCCCCCTGCTTGATAGCAAGACCTTGAAGAACTGCCCCATCTCCCTTGACCACTACAGCAGGGTCTGCAGTTATGCTTGATAACACAGTCTTGTCCGCTCGAATCGTCAGCTTCTTATCGATCAAGATATATCCAGAGTAGCTTCCTTCAGGCAGCACAATACTGCTTCCTGGCTCTGCTTCGTTAATCATTCGTTGAAGTATGGAAGCCTCCATAGTGGCCTGCTCATTGCTATCCGCCGCTGCTGATGTATAAGTAAAAGCCGAACTCCAGCTTATTCCTGTTACTAAGCCTATAACTAGAAGCTGTAAGTTAATTCGGACAAAGAACATCTTTGGGCGATTGGCTACCATATTCTGTCCCCCTCCTCCCTCCCTTTTATTTACAGATGACCCAACAGACGTACATCATCCTCAAAACTAGAATAAGCTATAACTTTCTTCACTAATATAGCCCTTTTTAGCCCTTTTTCATAAAAAAGCGAACAGTTTTATGTCGTTTATGTGACAAATCAAGTGCTACAAAAAAAACAGCGGTAGTCTGAAAAAATCAGACAGCCGCTGTCTCTAACAATTCTTCTTTTCTCGATTCGCCGATGATTGGAATCTTTCAAAAATGGAGAAGCCGCATTGCAGCGGCCTCTCAAAGCATCTCTATTTCAAAACACTGCCTCCATATAAGAAACGATTCTGCCAGGACGATGTAAAATCAGTCACAACCACACCACCCGCTTTTTGGGAGTACGTATGCAGAAGCTTCCCATCTCCCAAATACAATGCCACATGCGTAATCCGCTCCTGCGATTTGTCAATCCGGCTGTATGCGGAGTTGCTAGAACCTTTATAGCTCATGAAAAATACGAGATCACCACGTTTGAGTTTGTCTATATTATAGACAGGTGTACTATTCTGTTTGATCCATGTTCCCTGCTGCCTAGAATCAGTAGGAAGCACTACACCTGCGCTTTCTTTAAATATTTGACGAATGAAATCGGAGCAGTCAAATGTTGTTGTTGTGCTGCGGTTAGAGCCAAACTCATACGGAGTACCCAAATATTTCATTCCAGTTTGTATTACTTTTTCAATAGTAGAATTGGCAGTTGCCTGACCCTGAACATTTTGTGTTGTTGTATAGGATGGTGCCATGTCTTTGGCAGATGCTGCACGCGATGGAGTTGGAAGAGTAACGACCGCCGATACTACTGCAGAAACGACCAGGCTGCCGATCAAGCTTTTCTTGATATTAATCATATGTTGTTCCTCCTCTGAGATGACATTTTTGTAACCATTTAGGTTATACCTCTGCCTTAATAGGGGCAATATCCTTCTCTGTTTTTCATTATCTCAGAGTGGAAACGATAACACAAAGCACTCTTTTTACTAATAGAGGATTAATTTAGGTGATTTTGATGAAAATAAACTCTTTATTTCTAATTAAAGAAGGATTTGGATGGTTACATATTTGTAATACTTGTTTCTCGTTTTTTTTAATTTTAGACGGATAACCTTCTATTGCCCAGCCAACTCCATGAAATTTTCCGCTGCCAAGCGAATTGCTAGGACGCTTCCCGTGTTAAGAGAATTATCAAAGAATAGAACGTGATTCCCCTTTACCGCTTTGAGTGATTTCCATACAGCCATCGCTTCCTTCTCTTGAACCGCTGCCTGGGCCGTCTTAAGATCATGCTGGATAATAATATAATCAGGATTCATCGCCGATAATGCCTCCAGCGAGAGCACTTGCCCGTCTTCAGGATAGCCCTCCGGCTTCAACAGGCCAAATCCCGTAGCATCATTATAGTAGACGGTGTTCTTTGCACCCTGAGCTGTAAAATTAGCTTTTCCGTCAACCCGCAGCAACGCAAAGCTCTTACCATTCATTCCGCTCAGCTGTTCTTTCGTCTTCGCAATGATTTCTTTAGTATCGTTGATAAGCTGTTCTGCCAACTGTTCTTTGCCTATAATTTGGGCACAAAGCATCGTGGCATTCTCCCAAGTATCCCCATAGTCAATTTGGACGACAGGAGCAATCTTGCTTAATTCATCATAGTTCGCGTCCACATGTCCTTTAAAAGTCACGATCACATCCGGGTTCGCCGCTATCACCGCCTCCAGATTCAAATCTCTTCCGCTGCCCAAATCAGCGATCTCAACCGTTCCTTGGTACGGTTTCAGAGTTTCGAATTCCTCCAACGCGCTTATTGCATTGCCCGAAGCGACCGGAGGCGTATCCAGCGCCAAGAAGTAATCCAAGTACAGGGGATGAAGCACAACAACGCGCTCCGGCCGTTCCTGGAGTACAATCTCATGACTGGCAGCATCCGTTATCGTTCTTGGCCATACGCCTAAGTCCGTCGATCCAGCTTCAGACGTACTGGTCACGCTGGACTGCCCGCCATTACTTTCGTTCACTGAAGGCGCAGCCGCTGGCGTTCCGGCACACCCGGCCAACATCGCTGTCACAATGACAAACGCTACTATACTACCTATCCATCTCTTCATACTGCTTCCTCCAGCCTCGTCTTCAACTCTTGGTATATAAATGCTGCATCAACTCACGGTTCTTTTGCATAAACAGATCATTGTGTGAGGATACCATTCCATGCGCATTCGCTTCTGGCGAGATATACTGCTTGGCCTTGTTCGCCGCGTTTGCGGCGTCTTGGAAAGCCCCGGCAATCAGGTGAAGCTTGCCCTCATGATTCAGAATATCGCCTGCGGCATAAAGCCCCGGCACCGATGTCTCGCTCAATGGAGTGCCTGCAATCCAGTAATCCTTCAGCTCAATCTGCACCTCGCTGTTGGCCAGCAATTCTTTATCGCGTTCATATCCATGATTAATGATCATTTCGTCAATTTCCAGCTCAAATGTAGCGCCCGTCTCATTTCTTCTCAGTGCAACCGTCTCAATCCTCTGATGATCCTCAGACGCGATGAGCTTCTCGATCGATGTATTCAGCAAACACTCCACTGAGCTTCTCTCAAGACGCGAAATTTCTGCCTCATGTCCTTTTAACGTTTCTTTGCGGTAGGTCAAATAGACCTGCTTGGCAATCGGCTCCAGTTCATTTGCCCAGTCAATGGCTGAATTGCCGCCGCCAGAGATTAGCACTGTCTTGTTCTTAAAGCGTTCCAGTGATTTCACGGTATAATGCAAATTCGTTACCTCGAACCGTTCCGCTCCCTCAATATCCAGCTTAATCGGCTTTAGAATTCCTCCCCCTATAGCCAGAATGACGGACTTGGAATAATGCATCTGGCCGGAGTCTGTATGCAGAACGAAATGATCCTCATCATCCTTGGAAATGGACGTAATCTTCTCTCCTAGAACAACGTCCGGCTGGAAGGTCAAGCCTTGAGCTACCATTTGCTCAATCAACTGGGAGCCGGGAAGCGGTGTCAAGCCGCCTACATCCCAGATCAGTTTCTCTGGATAGACATGCACCTTCCCGCCCAGAAAGGACTGAAATTCAATAATTTTCGTTTTCATTTCGCGTAAACCACTATAAAATGCGGAGAACAGCCCTGCGGGTCCGCCGCCTACAATTGTGACATCAAACAGTTCCTTATTATGCATTTTTTAATCTCCTCGCTTAATTGGCCATATCATCGGATTCTCATTTATCAGAACAGTATCAGCAAATCCCCAAATGTTCCTTCAAGGTTGAACCGGAATATTCACTCCGGAATAAGCCCAGCTCCACCAATCGCGGCATCAGTTTCTCAAAGAACAGCTCCATCGATTGCTCCGAGCCGCCTGGAAGAGCAATGAGCCCATCAATTGCCCCGGCTTCATATCTCTGAATAATATCATTCAATACGTCCTCAACCGTTCCAACCGAGACCCAGTGCGCTGAGCCAAGAACTTCCGGTCTTGACAGCACCTCTGCCACGGTCGGGTGATGGTTGATAATATATCGACGAAGCAGTTCAGCATGCGTGCGACTGCGAACTGGCTGATTCGCATCAGGAAGCATACCGGCAGTCACCCGATCACCCAGGGCATAACTGCTGAGATCAAGGCCTAATACAGATTTGAGCGAAGCAAGCCTGCGCTCGGTACTTAAATGCGCATTCGCCATCTCGAATAATGCCTGTGCCTCCTCACGTGTATCGGCCAAGAAGAAATATAGCCCGGGCAGAACCCTGATCGCATTCGGATCACGCCCCTGCTCCTCTGCTCGTCTTCTCAGATCATTCCGCAATTCGATCCCAGATTCGAGATCAGGCATCGCAGCAAAGATAGCATCCGCTACGGAAGACGCGAAATTTCGCCCGATATTCGATGCGCCTGCTTGAAATAGAGGAATGGATCCCGATGAGTGAGCTGGCAAGCTAAGCGGTCCTTTAACATTGAAAAACTCACCTGAATGATCAATGGGAGAGATCCGATCCGTATCGGTAAATTTGCCCGATTCACGGTCAATCAGAACCGCTTCATGCGGGAAGCTGGCCCAGAGCTTACGCACTACATTGGTAAATTCCCTCGCCCGCGCATATCTCTCTTCCGGGGATGGCATGGCTGCCGTGCCGAAATTCTCAGCTCCTTCGATCGAGGTTACAATATTCCAGCCAGCACGTCCGTTGCTAAGCCAATGCAATGATTGAAGCTGTCTGGCGACAACGTACGGCGGATTAAAAGTAGTCGAGATCGTCGTAACAAGTCCAATTCGGTCCGTCTCGCGGGCGATCGCCGCGAATATCATCGTCGGATCAGGGCTGCCAAAATTAGCGGAATCGCCCAGCATTTGCGGACTTACATAAAGATAATCTGCCCTGAATAGAAAATCGAGCTTAGCGTTCTCCGCCAACTTGGCTAATTCGATGTAATAATCAATCGAACCCATTTTCTCAACACCGCTATCCGGAAGCCGCCAGCCATGTCCCTTCATCCAGGTTGCCGATAAAGAAAATCCGATACATAATTGCCGATCTGCATTCACCTTGCTTCCACCCTTTCCCCACTCAGAGAATAGTCATTCGCTCAGGAATGGCGCTATCCCTGATATTCATTCTAGAAGAACGAGCTTAATCATTATCAATCCTGTTATCAATGATTATCATTCTCAATCAACAGTGTAGCAAGGACGCTAGCAAATGCAAATACACAAATAACAAATACGACATGCACAATTATCAAATCGATATAGACTTGATATATTTATAACTGAACAAGATGCTTCCTACTACCTTCACATTAGATATGACTATTGAATTGCTTGGCGTATAAGGATGGAGATATCCCGAATTTCTTCTTAAATGCTCTGCTGAAATAGAGCGGATTAGCATAACCGACACTAACCGCAATATCACGAATAGGAAAACTCCCCCCTCGCAGCAGTTCGCTCGCTCTCTCCATCCGATATTGGATAACGAAATCAATGGGACGAAGACCCATATGCTTATGAAAAAAATAAGAGAATCGCTTTGGATTCATAGCATGTATTCCCGCCAGTTCTTCAAGTGTCAACGGGTTCATATAATTTCTCTTGATGTATGCGATGGCTTTCTCTATAGCTGCAATATCGGATGAACCGATGGTCGCCTGATTCTTATGTCCCATCAGCACTTGATGCATAATACTTAGAAATAATTCCTTCACGCGAAGCTTCTCCATCCCTCCCTGAGTATGGACACTCTGATGAAGCATAAGCAGCAATTCTATTACTCTTGGAATGACACCAGGCTCCAGTTTGAAATGAGCATTGCATCCATGATGGCTGTCCTCCGCATAACGCTGATCCAAGCTATAGAAGACGGAGTAATACTCTAACTCTGACTCGCCCGCAACTTGAGCCTCCATCTGCATCCCAGGCGCTGCATGAAATACGGAACCTGGATGTAAATCATAGACCGTCCCGTTCACGCTTATTCTGTTGGCTCCGCGAATGATAAAGAGAAATCCGTACTTTAAAGTCCTGAATTCACGCAATATGCTTTTGGGCTGAATTACTAGACGGTAGACACTCTTGATCTCATAAGGGGCATTCGCAAATATCTCCGCCAGCCTATCTACATTTGCCATTGTTCCACCCCCTTCTCCCGACAACCATATAGTCAACTTGGTCTTACCTAAAACCGAGGCGAGTATTTTCCCCATTTAATCTATTATTCTGATCATATAATTGCCAATTCTCAAGTACCAATTTTCGTTCCAGGTTCGATTCAACAAAAAAAGAGCGGGCTGAAAACATCTCTGCCCGCTCTCTAGCGAGGTTCAGTTCATACCGGTAATCCAGAACGCCTTCCAGGCTTCGCCAATCGTATCACTGGAGGCAAACGGCTTGCCTCCATTCTGTTGATCCGCCTTAATAAGGAGAAGGCGTTAAGAATCGCCCATTCTCGTAATTTTGAATGCTTCCCAAGCGCCTGCCACCCTATCCTGAGTTGCCTCCAGCCTACCGCCGACATTGAAATTCGCCTGCACGAATTTGCCGTTGGCAACAGCCTTAATTCCGTAATCTCCGTTGCCTGTGCTAACCAGCTCAAACTTCTCCCAAGTTCCAATCGAGGCGCTGCGTGCTAACAATTGATTGCTCTCATCGATTACCGCACAGACATACTTCTGGTTGGCCATTGATTTGAAGGAGACTGTCCCGTCGCTATTATTCTCCAGTCGCAGACTCTCCCATGCCCCTCCTACAGCAGAACGATTGGCCACTAATGGATCAGCCCCTCCGTTCTCCGCAGAGACAACCCCGCCGTTCGCAACAGAGGTCAAATAATATTCCCCATCCGCGAACAGCGGTGATCCACCGCTACCCGGATCTGTAGTTCCCTGCAAATAAGGCTTGATCACGTTGTAGATTTTGGAGTTCACCGCACTATACTGCGCTCCGACCTTAGACCATTTTTGCCGGATCGTATCCTTGGAATCATGATAAATATCTACTGCTTCTGCATTGAGATTGTAAATTCCCCAGGAATTGTTGCTGCCCGTTACCCTATAAGTCCAAGTCGTCCAATGCCAGCCCTCACGGTTGAATGTAGACAGTGTATTCTTCCAAGCATCTTCAATATCGAATGAAGTGAATTCACCGACAAAAGTTGGTACTCCGTAATTATGACTGCGGATATCGGCCACTTTGCTGGAGATATAAGCCGCTTGGCCTGGGACACTAGTCACTGAATCCCACGGGTAATAATGATATTCATAGACGACGTTAGTCCAGCCGTAGTCCCGAGGATGCGGCAAGTTCCCAGCATCCCAGCAAGATTCCATCATGATGATATGATCGCCATCCACTGCCCTAATCCGATTATAAATTTCGTTATAGAAATCCCATTGTGTACGGCCTGTTGCTGCCGCTTTGATTCCTGGCTCATTCAGAATGTCATAGGCTGCCACGGCCGGGTTCCCCTTGAAGTGCTCAGCAATTTTCTCCCATAGCCATAAGGTCTTCTGGCGGTTATTCGGGTTTCCGTACAGTTGATTGCCATCATTAACTTCCCCGGAATGATCCATTCCGTTCTGAGAACCGAATGCACCATGCATATCAAGAATGACATAAATTCCCCGCTGGCGGCAGTTCTCCACGAACCAGTCCAGACGTGACCATGCATCCGCTTTCAAATTTCCGGAGTCATCCACCAAATTCATATACGTGAATGGAAGCCGAACAACCGTCATCCCCATCGCTGAGATATTGTCAAAATCCTGTGTAGTCCAATAATGATCCTCATATACGGAAAGAAGCTCATCCCGTGCCGCTGCGCCGAAGCGATCCTTCAATGTATTCATCATTGTCTTCTGATCCGGAGCATTCGTCGGGTTCATCCAGGACTCCTGAACCAGCCAACCGCCGGCATTCGTCCCCCGCAGATATGCAGTGCTTCCTGTTCCCTTGGATTTACGAATTGACGTTCCGTTGGTCTTTAGAAAATCGGCATCCGATAAACTGCCAGCAGCATGAATTGAAGCTGGACGACCTAAGCTCCAATCTGCCAAGAAGGTACCCAGCAACAAAATAATAGTCAACAAGATTCTAAAGCTTTTCTTATGAAATCGATTTCTCTTTATCATACAAATACCTCTCCTTTTATAGAATGATGAACCATGATAAAGATAAAATATGTACAGCTCACCCCCTATCCCGATAATAAAAACGTTTTTATTCACATGCCTAAAGTTAATTTAGCAGATTGGCTTTGTCGAAGTCTGTCGCATCATAAAATAATATTATTTTTGTTTAATCTTATTCGCATATCGGCTATTTTCCTTTAACACTCTTCCTTTTCGATATATAATTTAATTATCGAAACAAGGTTTCATACAATGAAACGAAGGCGGTGTTTGTTGTGAAAGCAATTGTTGTAGAGCAGTTCGGATCAACCGATAACCTGAAATATACAGATGTGGAGATTCCTTCGTTCCATTCCAAGCAAGTCTTAATCCGTGTAAAGACAACGTCTGTCAATTTTGCGGATATTAAAGCAAGATTGGGTAACAAGGGGCAAGGAAAATTACCCTTTATTCCTGGCTTAGAAGCTTCAGGCGTCATTGAACAAGTAGGAGATGAGGTAACTTCATTACATGTAGGGCAACGCGTGCTTGCCTTTCCAGCGAATGGTTCGTATGCAGAATACATTGTTGCCGATGAGAGGCTAACCTTTGCGATTCCTGAATCTATAAGCTTTGATGTCGCAGGAGCAAGCGGTATTGTCTCATTTCTGTCTTACAAATTACTTGTTGATATCGCTAGGCTTCAGGATGGGGATCAGGTTTTGATTCATTCCGCCTCTGGCGGGGTAGGAACCACAGCGACTCAAATGGCAAAAGTATTAGGAGCGAGGACTATTATCGGAACTGTAGGCCATGAAGCAAAGATCCCTGTGGCATTAGAAGCTGGAGCAAACCATGTGTTATGCTACACCGATGGAGATTTTGCCGAGAAAGTAAATGAGCTAACTAACGACGAAAAGGTAAATATCATTTTGGATTCGATTGGCGGCGAAATAACGGAGCAAAGCATAAAATGTCTTGCCCATTACGGCCGTCTGGTTGTATTCGGAAATTCTAGTGGAAAGTATGGACAATTGCACGCAAAAGATCTGCATGCGAGCTGCCGTTCTGTTCTAGGATATAGTCTGGGAACCACAAGAAAAGAACGCCCCGAGGCTTTGCAAGAGACGGCATCGCAAATATTCCGAATGCTAGAGGACAGACAAATCAACATAAAAATAAGTGAGCGATTCCACTTAAGCGAGGCTGCTGCGGCACATCAGCTTGTAGAAAGTCGGAAGAGTACGGGGAAGGTACTGTTATACACTGAGAACTCATAGCATTCATAGCCCATTCCCCCTCACCAACAGAGTTATGATGTGTTTATCATTCAACCTGGACTTTGTTATTCTATCGCTCCACGAACGTCATAGTCATTAAGATCAATATCCAGTTCCATTCCGATCGCGAGCTTAGCCAGCTGGCTGCCAATATACGGCCCCATCGTAAGTCCAGACGCTCCAAGACCATTGGCCGTGATAAGTCCTTCCCATTCGGGAACCGCGCCAATTACAGGAAGAAAACCGGGGGTAAAAGGCCGAAAACCGACTCTTACCTCCTGGAAGGTACTGTCCCCTAAGCCTGGTGCCAGTTCCAACCCTTTATTCAATATTTCCTGCATCCCGCCTGGTGTTATTCTTGTATCATAACCTTGAACCTCATTCTCGTGAGTAGCCCCGATTACGATCTTATGATGATCGAATGCAAGCAGATATTGATCCGATGGCGGCATAACAACTGGCCAGCTTCCGGTATCCAGACGCTCATTCAGCTCTAAATGCATAATTTGCGCCTTCTGGAAGCGAACGTTAAAGTGAATGCCGAGAGGCTGAAGCAGTTCCCTAGCCCAAGCTCCTGCACAGACAATCGTCTTGTCTGCAGTGTAAGTGTTACTTCCCACACGAACTCCTGTAATATGATTCTCTTGGAACTCTAGCGCGGCATTTCCCTCAATCCGCTTCGCCCCATGTCTCTCTGCTGAGCGCAGCAAAGCGTCCCGCAGAGCACGCCCATCTACACGGGCTGCCCCGCTAATATGAACGGAATGATAGCCTTCTTCTAATAGTGGGAACAGCCTTCGGGTCTCGGTCTCATCTAATCGCGTAATCTCACCGATCTCCGGTGCATCCGCTTTGCGCTGCTGGGCCCGTTCCTCCATTTTGATCACTTTCTCTAGATCATGATGAATGCTGAGAGCGCCAACTCTAGCGTAGCCTGTCTCTGTCTCTCCCTCGTTCATAAGCTCTTCAATTAATTCTGGATAGAAGCCCGCGCCTGCTTTAGCTAGGCGATACCAAGCCTGATTGCGCCGTTGTGATAGCCAGGGGCAAATGATTCCGGCCGCTGCGTCCGTGGCCTGTCCCTGCTCTTTACGGTCTATAATAAGAACATCTGCCCCCATTTTAGATAATTGATAAGCCGTTGATGCCCCTAAAATCCCTGCTCCAATAACTATATACTTCTTCATGATGAGATCCCCTTCTATTTCTACACCTTCAGTGCCAGATCATCTACATATTGCTTGGCTTCCAATAACGACATGCCGTACAATTCTCTCGATTTCTTAATAGCTTCGACCTTCTTGCCCTCATGTATTAGACGAATCACTTCATCTTGCCCCAAGTACGACGTTGGTCCCTCTGCTTGAGCTGTAGGAACTGCCTGGGGCCTCGGGAACTGCATCGCTTTGATCCGTGCCTCTAAGGCAGATAATTTGTTATATACACTCAGACATACGATCAAGGCAATAAGCGAGAGTAAGATTGCAAGATATTCCATGAGCTATATCCTCCTTGTCTGTATACGTAAGACCATTATAGCTTATTTAGTGCTCTTCCTTAATTCCAGACAAATATCATTAACCTTGCATACCGTTACATAAGTGAAACACCCTTGATAAAGCATCGGAACCGCTCAGGTTAACCAATGATTACAAGGGTGTTTTCCAGTTCCATTATGATGAGGAGCCAGACTCAAACCAGTCTTCGATTGTACCAAATAATTGATCCTCGAAATGCAGATCAAATACCTTACCGTTGAATTGCTGCTCAAGCTCTTCATAAGGTCCGGTCCTTAGGCTGTCGGTATGGATCTTTATCCGCTGGATCAATCCATCCTCCACATAAAGCAAGGCTTGAATCAAACCCTGAGAGGTTCTTCTCTCCAGCATTACGTCGTATTTCGGGCTCTCACCGAACAGCCACTTGGAATCCTCATACAGACTCAACTGCGACGGAATGTAGTTTCCATTATTATATTTGAGCAACTGCGCATCTCCATAGCTTTCTGCAAAGCTGGTTGCTAGCAAGTCAATCAATTGATTCACTGTACAGGAAGGAGCAAGCTGCTGTAGATTAACGACCCTGCTCTTCACAGATGTGATTCCCTTGGCTTGCATTTTTAACTTGGAGGGTCTAAGCACCTGCCCTAACTGGCCCAAATCTACATTTACCATGAGAGTCCCGTGATGAAATTCATGGCCGTCCTCCGCATAGAAGGCATGTCCGGAAAATTTCTGTTCCTGGATGGTCAGATCATTTCTGCCAGAGAACTCAACCGTAACTCCCAGTGCTTCAACCGCTTTTTTTAATTACATTCAGCTGCTGTTCCAGATTTTTGTGCTGCTCCAGGTAAATGAAAGTAAAGTTCAGATTGCCCAGGTCATGGTACACGGCGCCCCCGCCTGAGATCCGTCTGGCCAACCGGACTCCGTTAGCCGCCAGTTGCGGTACATCGCATTCAAGATACGGATTCTGATTTCTACCGATCACGACCGTCTTCTCGTTTTGCCATAAATACAGAATGACCTCATCCGTGTTAACCCCTCGCAGCAAGTCTTCCTCCAGCGCTAGATTATAGTACGGATTATACTCTTCGGATATAATAATCCTATTCATCGTAATGTAAAGCCCCTACACCAAGGCCAAGTATCGCCTCATGAATCACTTCACCCGTCGTCGGATGGGCAAAAATGGTATGCGCGATTTCTTCCTCAGGAATGCCTGAGCCGATCATGATTGTCAATGTACTAATCAAGGCCGATGCTTCAGGTCCGATGATCGAAGCGCCAATCAGCTTGTTGCTGTCCAGATCCTTGACCAGCTTGATGAAGCCCCTTCCCTCTCTCATCGTTAATGCTTTGCCATTGGCCTGAAATGGGAATTTGCTCACTTGAATGTTCCTGCCCATAAGTCTGGCCTGATCTTCATTTAGACCAACCGCGGCGATTTCTGGTGAAGTAAATATCACATTTGGCACCATCTCGTAATCAACATGGGCATCCGTACCGAGAATATGATCCACAGCCGCTATTCCTTCATGGGAAGCGACATGGGCCAGTTGAATTCGGTTCGTAACATCGCCAATTGCATAGATATGATCTACCGAAGTTTGTAAATGCTCATTAACCGCAATCCCTTTCCTATTGTCGTTCAGCTTGACTCCTGTCTTCTCAAGTTCCAGCCCATCTATATTGGGCGTTCTGCCAATCGCAATCATAACCTTCTCGCTCGTTATAAACTTTTCGACTCCGTCCTGTTCAAAGATAACAACCGCTTTGCCTGTCTGGTCCTTCTCGATTCTTGTCACTTTGGCTCCGTTAAATATGCCGATTCCCTTCTCGGCAGCAATATGAGCGATCTCTTCCGAGACATCTTTGTCTACCATCGTCAACAGCCTGTCGCAGAATTCCAAGACATTAACCTGAATGCCAAAGTTAGAATAGAGAAAAGCAAATTCCATACCGATGACGCCGCCGCCGATAATCGTAACCGAGCTAATATTTTTTCTGTAGGCGAGTGCTGAGGTGCTGTTCATGACAAAATCATGATCGATTCCTGGTAGAGCAATGTCTGCGATTTGAGATCCGGTAGCAATGATCGTATTGTTGGCTTCAATCATATATTCATCTTTTCCACTCTTGACGAGCACCTGGTTGTCATTTAGAAATGAAGCGTTTCCTTTAATGACGCGAACGTTATTTTTGCTAAGCAGATACTCAATCCCTGACACCAAGTTGCCCTTAATCTCATCCTTCTTATCGATCACCTTAGCCATATCCAGTTCGATCTCCTTCACGGAAAGACCAAAATCATCGGCATGCAGTATTTGATGGAAGACCTCAGAGGATTTGATCAATGCTTTTGTCGGAATACAGCCCACATTCAAGCATGTTCCACCCATGGAATCCTTCTCTACAAGCACGGTTTGAATGCCTTTTTTGGCTGCATAGATAGCAGCGACATAGCCTCCCGGTCCCGCACCGATAATTAGCAGCTCAGTCCGTACATCCTCCTTCTTCCCGCGCAGAAGCCCGCCGAAATAGTCCAGCTTCGGTTTAACCTCTGCTGATTCTTTGACGGCCCCTTCCGCAGTTACTTCAAATAAGCTCTGACCGAGTTCAATTTCCTGGCCCTCATCGACCAGCACTTTCTCAATCTTGCCCTTATATTTGGATAGTACAGGGGAATTTCCTTTCTTGCTCTCCATCTGAAGTAAAGGTTGACCTATCTCAATCTGATCCCCTTCGGCAACATTCAGCTTCCCGATTTTCGCCTGCTTGGCGTGTCCTGTGAGCTGCTCCAGCTTGATAATCATTGATGTTCCCTCCAATTAATCATTAGTGCTTAGCTTTACTTGAAAAAAAGCAACCTCCCGAACCATTCAGAAGGTTGCTGTGTATAACATCATCAAGGTTTATTTAAAGTCCTTTTCGAACTCATCAATAGAATCCTTCAGCAAGGTAACAGAGTAAGCCATGCTTGGTCCGCCGCCAAATGCAACAGCAACCATAGCCGCTTCAATGATCTGTTCACGGGTTGCACCTGCTTCGAGCGCTTTATAGACGTGGAACACGATGCAATATTCGCAGCGGTTATAAGCGGCGATCCCTACACTAATCAGCTCTTTCGTCTTCGTATCAATAGCACCATCAGCATAGTTCGTTCCCAACAAGTTCATAAACGCATTGACGCTCGCCGCATTCGTTCCAGACAATTCCTGTAATCCACCCGTAAAATCATTCAGCATTTGTCTAACGTCTTTCTTCATTTCTGTCAGCTCCTTATTTTTGTGAAATAATTCACTTATGATCTAATAATACTTTACACTGCATTCATTGCATTGTAAAGTATTATGTCGAAAATAAGGTTTTCTTTTTCGAAACAATTTTTCATGGTTTTCTTACAAAAATGCAATATAATAAGTAAATATTTATATTAATACTGGGGGAGCTTCTATGACTACACCGAAAAAAGGCCCAGAGATGTCAGGAAAGAACGATCGTTTTTCCTCGTCAGGGTTTATCTTGGCTGCTATCGGCAGTTCAGTTGGACTTGGGAATATGTGGAAATTTCCGTACATTACTGGCGAAAATGGAGGTGCGGCCTTCTTCCTGCTCTTTATTGTCTGTCTGATCGTAATCGGCCTACCGGTCCTGCTGGCCGAGCTGGCCATTGGCCGTGCGGGCAGAGGCAGCGCAGCTACTTCGTTTGTGAAGGCCGGCGGCTCGAAAATATTCGGAAAACTCGGGATTCTGCAAGTTATAGCACCTTTTCTGATCTTGACCTTCTATATCATTGTTGCTGGATGGACACTGAACTACGCGGTTCAATCCTTTAGCGGCCATTTGTACAGCAACCCTGATTATGAAGGGCAATTCTCTTCCTTTATTGGCGGGTATATGCCGATCGTCTGGCAGGCTGTTGCCATTCTGATTACTGCATTTGTCGTAATCAAAGGGATTTCCGGAGGGATTGAGAAATTCAACAAAGTACTCATTCCTGGGATGATCATTTTGCTCATCGGTCTGATGATACGCGCCGTATCTCTGCCGGGCGCGGGGGAAGGAGTAGCCTTTTTCCTGCATCCCGACTTCTCCAAGCTGAGCCCGGAATCCGCATTGGTTGCATTGGGACATGCCTTCTTCTCGCTCTCGCTTGGCATGGGGATCCTGCTTACTTATGGCGCTTATGTGGACAAGCGTCAATCGCTTGGAACGGCTACGCTAGCTATCGGAGCTGGAGATCTGATCTATGCATTTGTTGCCGGGCTGATTATTTTCCCGACGACTGCATCCTTTGGCATTGCTCCTGATTCCGGACCGAGTCTCGTGTTCATGGCCCTTCCGGCCGCTTTTTCGGCGATGCCGTTCGGAGCGTTTTTCGGAGGTCTATTCTTCATCTTATTAGCCATTGCAGCTCTTACCTCGTCTGTATCGCTGCTGGAAGTACCGGTATCTTTTACGATGGACCGCTGGGCCTGGAGCCGTACGAAGTCCGTAATCATCATTAGCATTCTAGTTATGCTCATTGGACTTCCATCTGCGCTGTCCTTCGGGATGGTACCTTCCCTGTCGGATCTTGGAGGTAAGAACTTCTTTGACTGGCTTGACTTCATTACCTCGAATATAATGCTGCCGATCGGCGGACTCATTACTACGTTGTTCGCGGGCTACTTCTGGAAGGGCGCTGCGGAAGCAGCGGGACTGAAATCGAAATGGTTCAAGATATGGCTGTTTATGCTTCGGTATATCGCGCCTATTCTTGTTCTTCTGGTCCTTCTGCATACAACAGGGATCATTAAAATCGATTAGTACAAAAAAGGCAATCTCGCGGCAGCTATAAACAGCACCGTACCGAGATTGCCTTTTTAAATGATATCTTATTGATCTTTGGTCACATTCGCAACCATTTTATCCAACACGTTCTTGAAAATCTCCAAATCCCCCGCAGGAATCCCATCTGTCGCATCATCATGGAAGCTCTGTCCTAATGGCAGCAGCTCCGTTCTTAACTGTGCTCCCTTGGAAGTCAAGTTAACTCTAATGATTCTGCGGTCCGTCGTATCTCTCTCCCTCACACATAAATCGTCTCTCTCCATCCGTTCCAATAATCTGGCTATGGAGGATTCGTTGGCGTTCATCTTTTGAGCCAGCTCTTTCTGAGAGATATTCTTCTCCTCACCGATGAAGAACAGAGCGATCCATTTTACTCGGGTAATATTATTATCCCGCAAGCGCTCATTAAAAGCGTCAACAATTTTCTTGGAAGCTGTATTTGTAATAAATCCGATACAATCCGTTAGATTAAACACAATGAACTCCCTTTCCTCGACATCAGATAGATAATATTATAGACCAAACATACGCTTCATTTATCATATCATCCATCTAAAATGCCCAGTTGCCGTTTCGGAAGATCGCTTCTTTCCGCCCATCCTGGGTAATACCATCAATGGAAAGCTCGGCAGCTCCGATCATAAAGTCGACATGAATCAAGCTTTTATTTACCCCATGCTTCGCCAGCTCCTGTTCACCCATGTCCGTTCCACCCTCAATAGTAACAGGATACGCCTGACCCAACGCAAGGTGACAGGATGCATTTTCATCAAATAATGTATTGTAAAAAATAACGTTCGAATTGGAAATCGGGGAATCATGAGGAACCAGCGCGACCTCACCAAGATATCTTGCTCCTTCATCGGTATCCAACAGCTTCTGCAGCGCTTCAGCCCCTTGTTCCGCGCTAAAATCAACGACCTTCCCATCTTTAAATGTCAGAGAAAATCCATCGATAATCACTCCGTTATTGTTCAACGGCTTCGTACTGCGAACCGTTCCGTTTACGCCATTCTTGCTAGGCAGTGTGTAGACTTCCTCTGTCGGAATGTTAGGATTGAACCATACGCCACGGGAGTTCTCCTTAGCTCCGCCAAGCCAGACATGTCCTTCAGGAAGCTCAATCGTCAGCGATGTGCCAGGGGCTTCATATTGGAGCTGCTTATAACGTTTATCATTCAAGAAGGTGACCATTTCACTCAGCTTCGCATTATGCTTGCCCCATGAATCTACCGGGTTGTCATGATCAATTCGGGTTGCATCGATGATGCGTTCCCATAGTTTCTGTTGTGCGGATTCTGAACTTTCGTCCGGAAACACCTTGCTTGCCCATTCAGGGGTAGCATAAGAGATTAGCGTCCATGCGTTATGGTGGGCCATCAAATAACTGCGGTACTTGTTTAGCGCAGTGGCAGCCGTCTTGGCAGCGGTGGCGATCCGTGCAGGCTCAACGCTGTTCAACAAATCCGGATCCGGAGAGTAAATCTGGATAAAGGCTGCTCCCTTTTCCGCATATTCCTCCATCGCTTTCGCACGCCATTCTGGATATTCGGAGAATACCTCTTCCGGTGCATGATGATATTTAATTTTGGACAGTTGATCGTCATTGTACTCAACATAGACATTATGAGCACCCGCTTTATACGCATGGAGCGTAATTAACCGAACCAAGTCGGCAGCCGTAACAGGTGCCATGACAACTACCGTTTGACCGGGCTGAACATTAACCCCTACTTTAACGGCAAGCTCCGCATAATTATCCAGTTGCTGCTTCGTTGGATACATTTTCATTCCCCCATATTAGTCAAAGTTATTACTCTATTATATCCTTGCTTAGGCATATCGCGAAATAAATTAACTTTGAAAGGAAATGTGAGCGCGATCTATTCCATAGGTTTTGCGAACCTTACGGAATACATGTTACTGTTGATACAGGCGTCACCCTAGATCTCTAACGAAACTACAGAACGCTATTTTCGTGAATAGCACGTTAACTTCATTCTAACGAAACTCCATATCGCTATTTACTAGAAATACGGGCTATATACCGCTAATTTTCCTTAATAACGTTACCCAGTTTCGTTACAATTTTCAGAGGCTCTTTTTCTGCCAAATAGCGATACCACGTTTCGTTATACACTATAGAATGAAAGGCAGGTAAGTGGAGATGAATGATATACTTGCGATCAAAAAAGCGATCACTCACTTAAGCGAGAATGAATTACGGTCTTATCTCGGCTTTATTTTATTGAGGATCGAGGATCTGAGGAAGAAGGAAATACCGCTTGAAGAGAGCGTAGCCGAATTGATTGAGATATATGATAATCTGATGGGACTCCAGGCCGGAAGAATATCCTGGGATCCTGGTCCGATCTCTACGCATGTACATATCGTTCATAGTGATTCCTTCGCGGGTAGTATGAAGCAGGTACTCAGGGGGATTAACCCTACGCAAGAGCACAAGTTGATTATACTGCGAGAGAATTACGCTATTGGCCCGCTAGGCGATCTGGACACGCCGGAGGGTCGTGAGGCGCGCAGCATTTGGTTCCACGATCATATCACGGATGGGTATGAAGCTTATGCAGAATTCGACGAGGAGTTCGAGGCACTACAGGACAGGCTGGAGCAAATTCCCGATCAGGCGCAAATAGTCATCTGGACTAACGATAATGTCAGTGAACAGGCTGGACTGCGACACACGATATATCTACTCCGTAACAAGCCTAATTCCATTGTGGTATGTGATGCTGGAGCAGCTGCCGAGCAAATGTTCAATCGCCCTGATGCTTCTATTCACTACAGACATTCCGGCGAAATCCCGCCGGACAAATTACGCGAAGTTGTCATCCGTCAGAACGACAATGCCACGCTATCCACGGAAGATATCGAGCAATTACAACAAGAATGGCAGTTGATCACCGAACAGACTGGTACACTGCGGATTTGGCAGGATAACACTGTACTAGAGGTACCTGCTGGTTACTATGATCAATACTTGCTGGACACGCTAGACAAGCTTCGGCCCGCGGCAAGCAATAACGATTTCCTCAAGTCAGCCCGTCTGATTGGCGAGGCACTCGGCTATTGTGAGCAGTGTATTGGAGATGCCTATTTCGAATATCGGCTACGTGAAATGATATATAACGGTATCCTAGCAATTCAAGGAGTTCCTGCGGGAATGCGGTTTTATAGCATTAGGCGTAAATCTCGATAGGATGTCTATATAGTTATCAAGATCTATATTCAACGAAACTTAAAAAGTTTGAAATTGAAAACTAATATGGGAGGAAAATAAATTGATTACATTAAAAACAATGAACCAAGAGGAATTCAAACAATATATCAGTTATGCAATTGAAGACTATGCAAAAGACAAGATTGCTTCCGGAAATTGGAGTGAAGATGAAGCGATTGACTTATCGAGGGAATCATTTGAACGACTACTACCAAACGATGAGAAGACCGAGAATAATCATTTATTCTCTATTTTTCACTACGATATATTAGTTGGAATGATTTGGATTGGACAAAAAGCGCCTACATATCCTAATGAAGGTTTTATATATGATTTTGTGATTCTTGAACAATATCAAGGTCAGGGGTATGGCAAGAAAGCATTGAAAGAAGCTGAAATTATTGCTAAAGAGTTAGGTATGAATAAAATGGGTCTAAACGTTTTTGGTCATAATAAAATTGCACGTGGCTTATATGAAAAAATGGGTTATGAAATTACGAATATAACTATGGCTAAAAAAATTTGATATTGTAACACCATAGTCCAAGTAGTCAATAAAAAAGAGGATATATGCTCATATATTGAACATAATATCCTCTTATTAGTTAGTCTATTTAATGACCGGGGATGGTTTATTTTACTTTTGAACTTATATCGTTCATAAATTCCTTAAAGCCTTCGGCGATTTCTTTTGAACGGGTATGGTGTAAATAATGACTTCCTTCAAGTGGTATCACTTTTCCATACCGAGACTCTTTGGCTTGCTCTTCATGCAGTGATAACCAATCTTTTCTGTTCTCATTATTTGATTGTACAAATAAAATAAGGGGAAGATTTTCCGGAAATTTTAAATTTTGGGCGGCAACGAAATTAGAATAAATATGTTCCATTTCATTCATGCTGCTGGAATTATAGAGGTTTTTGAGCGTAATCAGGTTCAATTGTTTTTTTGTTTCATCATCAAAAGGGAGTTCAGCATAGGGGTCACCCGATGCTTTCAACATTAATCTAGCTAAACCTGATTTTTTGAGAAACTTGAACGTTCCCGTTGGGAATTCAACATCCATACCACCCTGTGCTGGAACACTGCTATCTATTCCGGCAAATGCAATTACTTCATCTGGATATTTGTTCACGTAATCCAGCCCATAAATTCCGGCAATGGAATGGCCCATCAGAATATATCGATCAATATTCAGACTCTGCAGGGCTTCATGAATCTCACTTACAATATTCGCTGTGTTTCGTTCTTTTTTGGTATCATCACTTAATCCATAACCAAAGGGCTCAACCACGACGACTTTGTAGAATGGCGCTAGCTCTTCAATTAGCGCTTTAAAATCAAGTGCTGGTGCAGCTGTTCCGTAACCAGGCAGGAGAACAACCGTCTCTTCTCCCTCCCCTTGAATCAATACATTCATATTTTTTCCATCTACTGATACCTGCTGACCGTAGTGCTCTATTCTTTTTTGCTCCGAACGACTACTGATCTTATCCACTGTAAAAACAACGGCTAGAAACAGTACAACTGCTAAAATAATGGCTCCTACTATTTTAAACAAAATACTTCGTACTTTTTTTGCTCTCGTTCCATTCTTCATTTTCATTTCCTCGGTTTGTGGCATGATCATCTTCTCCTATCTATATCTGTTTATTCAGTCTCCTTGGCTACTAGAAGAAGTGTATCTTATGAAGATGTCCTCCTCATGACGACAATATGAACTGAATATGAACAGATATAAAAAAATGCTACGTTAACATAGCAAGGAAGGCTTGCCGTGTAAGCTGTAGCATAAGAAATATAGGTTAAACAATCTGAATAACAGAATATTTCTAGATTACTCTGACAGACTATTCATTGGCAAAGTGACCGTAATCGTTGTTCCCCGGCCAAGCTCGCTTTCTACTCGAATGTCACCTTGATGAAGAGATACAATTTGTTTCACGATGGCCAGCCCCATACCGCTGCCGCCATACTTGCGGCTATGGGAACGATCCGCCTTAAAGAATCGCTCGAAGATTCGCTTCTGATCCTCGGTAGAGATGCCCATTCCTGCATCGGTAATTTGGACGGACACATTTTTGGTATCCTGTATGATGCTAACGGAAATCACACCGCTATCCTCCGAGAATTTGATGCTATTGCCAATGATATTGGTCCATACCTGATTTAGAAGATCGTAGTCTGCTGTTACAGTCACTGCTTTCAAATGAAGCTCAAAAGAGATATTGCGCGCCGACCACTGCGGCTGAATCGCCACGATCACACGTCTTATCTGTTCGTCAAGACCATATGAGACCCGATTCAG
Source organism: Paenibacillus lutimineralis (assembly GCF_003991425.1). Lineage (NCBI taxonomy): Bacteria > Bacillati > Bacillota > Bacilli > Caryophanales > Paenibacillaceae > Paenibacillus > Paenibacillus lutimineralis. Next base: position 2,887,276 of record NZ_CP034346.1, on the reverse strand, counting down.
CTGCTGTGACTGTGATTCAAGCATGCTAAGCTTCAGCAAGCCATCGCTCATCTTGGACATCCGCTCCGCCTCAGCAATGATAATATCAAGATAACGGCTTCGCTCGGCATCAGAGATAGATACATGCTTAAGCGCCTTAGCATAACCAGATATCGAAGTGAGTGGCGATTGAACCTCATGAGATACGTTCGATACGAAATCCTTGCGCATTTGTTCAAGCTGCTGCAGGTCATGCATCATTTCTTCAAAACTGCGAGCCAAAGTGCCAATCTCTCCCTTTTGCTTAATGTTCAGCTCGACATTGAAATCCCCGGACGCTATCTGTCTGGTAGCTCTTGTTAGCTTTTTAATTGGACTTACCAGGAATATAGAGGCAACCAAAATTAGTAAACTGCCTGCAATTAACGAATAGGTTACAAAAGAAGATAACCACTTTATGTTAAAAGAAGCAGTAGGAGCCGTGAGCTGTTCCACAAACATCGCCTTCATGCCCACTTCCGTTTTCAACGGCAATCCTAGGAGGTTCGGAGAAACGGTACTCGCATTAACTCGAACTATTTCCCCACCCAATACTTTCTTTACTTGATCCATCGTCACAGAGGCAGGGGAGTGTCCGTTAAGTGCTCCGTAGGACTGGAACTGCCCCGTTCCATCGTATATTCGAACATGATAAGAATTGAGCTGCCTCATCCCGTCCAGATACAAGTTCGCCTCATCAACTGGAATGGTTTCGTAAATCCGGGCGATATCCTGACTGAAATTAGATAAGGTCGTATGCATGGTTTCATTCAATTTCTCTCTATATACCCAAAATGTAATAACAAAACCGATGACCGTCCCCAATATAATAGCGGCCAAAAACGTGGCTACAACCCGAGTATATAAAGATTTGATCATTCGCATACCTCAAGCTTGTAGCCTAGCCCGCGCAAGGTTTCAATTCGAAAATCGGATATGGTCGCAAACCGTTCGCGCAGTCGTTTAATATGCACATCTACCGTTCGTTCATCTCCCACATAATCGATTCCCCAGATTTGATCAATCAGCTGTTCTCGCGTATAGACCTGACCAGGTGTTCCAGCCAGCTTATACAGCAATTCGAACTCCTTGAGCGGCAGGTGAACGACTCCGTCCCTCTCGTAACCTTATAAGTCAGTCGATCGAGGATGACACTGGCTAATTGAATTGTCTGCGTGGAGCCAATCCGGTATCGCTTCAATAATGCCTTCACTCGAGCCGTCAACTCCAGCGGATCAAATGGCTTCGTCAAATAATCGTCCGTTCCTAGTTCGAATCCCTTCACTTTCTCCCATGTTTCACCTCTGGCTGTCAGCATAAGCAGAGGCAGATCGGGATTAGCCCTGCGGAGTTCCTTGCACAATGTCCAGCCATCCATCATCGGCATCATAATATCAAGCACGACAAGATCCACCTGTGTCGAGGCATAGATGTTCAGCGCTTCTTGACCATCTGCAGCCTCGACCGTATTGAATCCATCGGTGCGTAAAAATAGACTAACAAGCTCGCGAATGTTCGCATCGTCATCAGCAACCAGTATAGTAGGCATCCGTATCCTCTCTCTCTGTTCATCTCATATAGTAGAGGTTGTTCAAAAAGTCCACTTTTGATCACGAAGTCAATCAAGAAGTTATTCGGCATCGAATCTTGAATTCAGCCGGGTCCTCCGGTGCTCACGTACAAACTACGTACGCTCCGCTCCTCAGACCCTAGCTTTATCCAACCTTCTCGGTGCTGAAAACCGGCCTTTTTGAACACGCACTAATAGTAATTATTATACTATAAAAGACTATACATTGGCTGCTGGCTCGACATCCTCTAATTCATCATCGACGCAGCTGATCTCCCAGAAATTTCACGATCCCGTCCTCGGCGTCCTGGGAGTATTCCCAGACCATTGCGCCGCCCAGATCATGCTGATTGATATACTTTACCTTTTCAATAAGAGCTTCCGGGTCTTCATAGGTGATGAACGTATCTCCATTATAAAGATAAGCTGCTTTTGCTTGATCATCATAGTAACGCTTGTAACCATTTTGGTTCAAATACGATTTCTGAATCATCTTATAGGTGAGATCCACCCGCTCGATATCAACCGCTTGTCCGGGAGCAAATGCGCCGTTATTCCTGCTGTCCTTAACCTTCTTCCAAGCATAGGAGTATGCAGGAATGCCGAGCAACAGCTTCTTGCTGTCAATATTATGATCAAGATACATCGTAATGATCTGATCGACGCTAATCTGCGACTTGTTACCGGGGTCCATATATAGATTGGCGTTAAAGCCAGTCTGATCCGACCATTGGCCGATCAAATCATAGCTCATCACATTGATGTAATCGACATATTCAGCAACCTTCTGAACCTCAACGTTCTGAAAATACCAAACCTGCGTGCCCGCAGCAAAGGTCAGTAGATACCCCTTGCTCTTGAAGGGCAGTCGGTACATCTTCTCCCTCAGCTCCCTCATCAGGCTGGTGAAGTTTTGTGTATCCTCGGGACGTGACTTCTGTGTGTCCCAGGCATGAAATGCAGGATACTCCCAATCGATATCCACACCGTCCAAATCCAGCTCTCGAATCAACTCAACAATGCTCTCCGTAAATAAATAACGGTTTCCGTCCAGTGTTGCATCAGAGAATCCATCCACTCCATATCCACCTACAGCAAGCACGAATCGTGTTGTAGGGTTATTCTCCTTCATTTTCTGAATATTCCGTTTGATCTGCTCGTTTGTTACCTCATCTTCATGAAAATAGAGCTTCGTTCCCGCGATCTTCGCAAAGGCAATATAGGCGATATCGACATTTTTCTCGGACAAGTGGAAATTGGCTGCATCCCTCCAGGCTTCCACGTACACCGCCGTTATTTTACGGTCTTCTGCACTTGAAATTTGATAGAAATAGAAGCCCATACCCGCCAGCAATACAATCACAAACACTTTTGTATATAAACTGATTTTCATGGAATCACCCTCTTCCGCCAAATAGAATATAGGTCGTCGCCTTATTCAAATTCAAAATTTTGACGGTGACATAACTGATCATGAGGATTAAGGAAATATTCGTTAGAAGGCCCAGAATCGCCTCCAGTACCGATGCCTCAAACGCCGTTCTACCCGATACCATCAACTCGATCAGCAGATGAATCAGATATACGCTGAAGCTGGCTTTGGAGACAGATCCGATCAGTATTTGTACTTTATGATTCACTTTAGCGCTCAGCGCCTCCTCTTTAGCTTGGAAATAAATGAACATGCCGACAGCCATAAAAAAAGTGGTAATGGAATAGTTACCATAGAACATTTCGTCAAGCACACCTCGGTATACGGACACAAAATAAGTCGCAACAGGGGCAATAAAAAACGAGAGGAAGCCTAGATTGAACATGATATTTTTCATTCTCGCGGGTAGATTAAAATGATATAAATAATAGCCTAATATAAAATAACCGAGATATCCTGTAAAGAACGGAATGTTTAAGAGCGGTATATTTATCCCTATACCTGTCAGCCGTTCTACGATATCGTACAGCAAGCGGCCCCCGATGCTTATAACAAACCATAAGGTCAAATAATATCTCAGATCCTTCTCACTACAGGCTTTGATGAGTTTACTGAGCAGCGGAACCGTTAAATAAATGGCGATGATCGCATAAAGGAACCAAAGATGCACGTAATTACGATCTGTCAGCAGACGATAGCAAAAATCTAGAAAAAATTCGAAGCCATTCATATTGCTTTTTAAAATCACGTATTGGTTGTACAACCCGTAGATTAGCGACCAACTAACCAGCGAGATTAGCAATGGTACGATCCTCTTCTTAAAAAAAGCCTTATAGGAATGAACCTCTGTCCGCAAGATCATTGCTCCACTAATCATAAAAAATACAGGAACAGCAAACCGCGATATGGAGTTGAAAAAATTGCTGATCCACCAGGAAGGCGTATTAAAGTTATTTGATGTGGTCAATATTTCCGCCGTGTAATGCAGGGCAATAACAGCAATAATCGATAGAATTCTCAAGCAATCTACGTATATGATTCGTTTATTGGCTATAGCTGTGTTCATAGGAGTCCCCCCTCTATCCTGAATGCGATCCAGATGCGATATTTTGACTGATGGCTGCAACGCCTTTTCTCTCCACGAATCCCCAGCCTTCATCATTATCAAAATACTTTAATGTCCCAACAACATTGATATAAAGCAGCAGATTCCGGTAAGTGAGCAATTCCAGTTGACTAAAAATGAACATCCTAATGTAGTCTTGAATCCTATAACTGCTGCCGTATTTTCTGCAGAGGACAAATGAAATCACAATTTGCAGCGCATTGATCACCACCGTGATAAGCATGAATATAAACGCGTGGATCAGGTTGCCGCGGGCAAAGAATATCATCTGCACGATATAGACGAGCATCATAAATGCCGAGAAGGTACCGAGCATGAAGCCGTCAATAGCAAAGAACAGATTTACCCCTACGCTAAAACGGCTCGATAGCCGCGACCAATAGATTAGAATACAATCAATGAACGCCTTCTGCCAGCGGATCCGCTGCTTGTAGAAATTAGGTAAATTTTCCGGGCATTCGGTATAACAGACCGCCTCCGGCGCATATACCAGCTTCTTCTTCAAGCGATTGGCTTTTAAATACTCGTGAATTTTTAAGGTAATATCGATATCTTCTCCGACTGTGCTGCGGAATCCGTTGACCTGTACTAGAACATCCTTGTAAAATGCGCCGAAAGCGCCGGATATCACGACAATGGAGTTAAAAAAGGACTGCGTTAGTTTGCGTACATAGAAGCCATGTGTATAATTTATGATCTGGCTTTTGATTAGCCCAGGGCCTCTGAACTTCTCGACAATAGCCCCGTCCCGCTTCTCCGCACCTTGTACAATTTTGACGGTACCGCCGAGGGCAATAATATCGCTGTTATGGAAGTATTGATTGACGTATTTCAAGGCGTCGGTTTCTAGCATGCTGTCGGCATCTAATGTAATGACGATCTCAGATATAGCATAATCGATCCCTGCATTCAGAGAGTCGGCTTTGCCGCCGTTTTGCTTGTCGATGACGAGGATATGAGGGTAATAGACTGAGCGGTATACGCCTAAAATCGGCTTATAGGCTAACTGGTGTGCGGGTGTTCGGCAGTCAGGTTCAAGCTGCAGCAGCTCATCCAGTCTGGACAGGGTCTTATCCTTGGATCCATCGTTAATGATGATAATCTCATAGTTGTTATAATTCAGGCCAGCCATCGCATCCAGACAATTTTTTATCGTCAGCTCTTCGTTATAGGCCGGGACGAGCACCGCTAACGATTTCTCCACAAGCTCAGGATTGAGCCTTTTTACCTTACTGCAGACAAGAGGAATGATCGTGTACAGAGTTTGAAATATTAGAAACACAGCTGCCGTTACATACAACAAGAATGACAAGTAGGGCTCCTCCTCTCTTTCTCTTTCTCTTTCTATCTCTAGTTCTAAGACTAGCTAATCATCCTTCCGTAGTAAAACCGTCTAACCCCTCAAGAAAACGAATACATAGGCGATTTTCATGTCCATTCGCCATTTTGGATTATATTTCCTATAAAAGTTATATTTTATCTTTTTATGTATTATTAGGGATAAATTTGTCTAATTAAGGGGTAAATATCTATCCCTTTCTATCACCTTTACGAACTGGTGAGAACGCCAAAAACCCCCGTCAGGCATAACGTCTGACGAAGGATTATTGTACTCCTATATTTGTAATACATCCCCCGCCTGCAAGGAGTGCAAACCTGGGTAACCTTCCCCGGCCAAGCGAACAATGACCCGGTCCGTCTCCAGCTTAGGAGCATGAACCAATACGGTGTGACGACTTGGAACCTCTTGCAGCATATAGCGAACATCTTCCAGACCTTGATGGATTTTATAGCCCATCTGCACCGTCTCGCAATACGTCTCCTCAGTCTCTCCTCTAAGTAGTCGCCTAGCAAATGTGCCTTGACTTGCATGACCCGTAATGACAATCGCATGAGCGGATGACAATGAGAGACGTTCCGCATACCATCGGGCACGGGGAGATTCCATCATGCCATCTGTCGTGAAGATGATGAATGGCGCTTCTCCCTCCAATAATTGCAGCCGTTCCTCCTGGCTACCTGGTACATGTACATGAGGTACATTTATCGCTTCCTCTATCGAATGAAGGCTCCCTGGTCTTAGCCATGCCTCCCATTCCGCCATCTGTCGCAGCCCTTCATAAATCGCCCGCTCCAGCAGGATCGGCTGATTGGGGAAGTTACTTAACATCCACACCAGCAGCTCCTGTCCTCGTCCAAATGCGGGAACCGGCAGCAGCACATGTCCGCCTCGCCCCAGCACCTCGAGTATAAATTGTTGGAGTGCATTCATCTTCTGCTCCTGGGATTCCTCATCCATTCCGTACGCATTATCCATAATGGATAAGACCGTCTCTGACATAGACGAAGTAGAAGCAGTAGGACTTTCAGGACGTGGTGTACATGGTGGATCGGCTGCCAACAGAGCAGATTCCCGGCTGAAATCTCCCGAGAAGAACAGTTGCTGCCCCTCCATTTGAATTCGGAACCAGACAGAACCGAGCATATGACCACTCCGCCCCCACTGCAATCTCAATCCATCGTCCAGCTGCAGCCATTGTCCTGCCAGGGCCCCTTCCTCCAGAATACGAAATCGTAAGGCAGAGATATGTGCGGGTTCGTAGGGCAGCTCTCCGTTTCGGCTAGCTACATATTTACCCCAATTTGCAAAATATAGCCCCAACTGAGATACCGTTGGCCTAGTCGTCCAGATTTCTCCTTGATAACCGTGCTTATATAGAAGCGGCAGAGCCATAGAATGATCCTCATGCGCATGAGACAGAAATACTGCCGTCAGCTCAGGAATCAGATTGACATCAAGCAAGGGATATTGTCCCGTTCCCTCCTTCTTGACACCGCAATCGAGCATAATCCGATGCTGTTCTCCTGTTAGCACATAACAAGAACGGCCATGCTCGCCGGCTCCACCCCATATTTTCAGTTCCATTAGGCAGTGTTCCACTTCTTCCGGGAGCCGAGGACTTCCAGCAGCATAAGCAGAATCGTCGTTATTCCCACGGAGATAACGGCCATCGCCATGCCGAGCGATACTTGCCCCTGCTCGAACTGGGCGTAAATATACGTCGCCGAGGTCTGCACGGACGGAGGCAAGATCAGCAAAGAGCCAACAAGCTCACGCGAAGCAATGGTGAAGGTCATCATCCATCCGGCCAGCATCCCCGGAATGATGAGCGGCAGCAGCACTCTACGGAATATATATCCCGGCTTTCCGCCAAACACCTGACCCGCCTGGAATAGCGAAGGGTCAATTTGAGTGAAGGCGCTCTTGACGTACTGCACCGTATAAGGAACAAATAATACAACATAGGTGAGAATGACCATGCCGTAGGTGTTATACAGCGGGATCGGCATCCACGGAGCATTCCAGAGCAGAATCAATCCGACGACCAAGACGATTCCCGGTACCGTATTCGGCAGTAGGCTGAACAGATCAATCGACTGCTGAATACGAGATTTGGACCGCCCGATTGCTACAGCGAACCAAGTACCCAGCACCACGGCAATGGTAGAAGCAGCCAAAGATAACCATAAACTATTTATCAAAGCCTTCATGCTAGGTGAATTCCAGCGCAGAAGCTCCTTGTAGAAATCGATCGTGAAGTTGTTCCAGGCGAGCCCAACTCCGCGCAGCTTCATCGTAGAAGCCGCGATGATGGAGAAATATGGGATACCCACCGATACGAGCAGAAGAAGAACCGCGTAGATTCCTCCAGTCCACTGCAGCCAGCGACCGCTGCTCATTGAGGAGTGACGTACTCCTTTTCCACCAACCAGACCATACGTATATTTACGGTTCAACAGAGATTGCGCATACCAGACCAACAGACAAGTCGATAACAGTACGGATGCCAATGAGGTAGCCTTGCCGAAATCGATTGGCCAGCTGGAGATATACTTATGAATTTCCGAGGTCATCACTTGGTAGCCTATGCGTTTGCCGAACGTAACCGGCGTGCCGAATTCAGCAATCGTCTTGACGAAGACGAGCATGGCTCCCATACCAAATGCAGATAGCAGCAACGGGGCAATCACGCGTCGGAAGCGATACAAGAACGGTGCACCCATTACCGCTGCCGCTTCCTCCATATTCCCACCGATCCGCTCCAGCGCCCCGCGCAGCAGCAAATACAGGAAGGGATAGAGATGAAGACTCATAATCGCGACCATTCCTCCGAAAGAGAAGAAGGCTTCCCTAAGCCCGGCGAGACCGGGAGCAAGCTGCTCCAGGTAGCCGTTCTTCTGCATGAACAGAATCCAGCCCATCGAACCGATGTAAGGCGGTGTCATGAAGGGAATCAGGAATACGATCTCCAGCCAGCGGAGCCGTCCCAGTCTGGTGTTGACCATCACCCAGGCGAGAGGCAAAGCGAGCACAGTCGTTCCCAAAATGACGCATACGCCCAGCCAGATCGAGGATAGCAGTACAACCACCATCTCGGAATTTGCCAGCGTGCGGAATGGGGCTGACCATGTCAGCTGCCCATCCCGGTATACGCTTTGTATGAAGATTTCGGCCAAGGGAACGACGATGAGAAGACCAAGAACCAGAAGCGCAAGTACCATCGACCAGATTTTGAATTGACGCTGTAGTACCGTATTATTCATATTATTTGAACAGCTTCGTGAATTGATCAGTTACTTCCGGGCCATGCTCGCCCATCCATGCCCAATCTGTCGTAAGCAGGGGAATTTCATCTAAGTTAGCGCGGTTCTCGGCCTTAACATCTGTACGTCCTGGCAGAAGTGCTGCATCAGAGACCAGCTTCTGAGCCGAATCAGAGAGTAAATAATCAATAAATGCCTTTGCATTCTCTTCATGCTTGGTAGACTTAAGAATGGCTGCTGGACGAGGGCTGATTACCGTTCCTTCTTGCGGATAGACGATATCGATCGGCTCTCCCTTGGCCTTTGCTTTATAAGTCATGTAATCCACCGCACTCACTACAACACTCTTCGCGCCAGTAATAACCGGATCAAGCGCTTCTTGGTTGGCGCCAGCCATCGCTACACCATTCGCTTTGTATTGCTCGAACAGAGACCATCCGCTCTCACCTTTGTCGCTAAGATAACCTGTAATGAAGTCCAGCGCAGATCCGGACAGCGACGGGTCGGGAATATTAACCTGGTCCTTGAACTCCGGCTTAGCCAGATCGCTCCAGGAAGTTGGCGGAGTCGTTACTAGCTTCGTATTATAAGCAATGCCGAGCGCCGATGCGCTTGTGCTGAAGTAATGACCTTCCGAATCGGACCAATCCTTGTTCAGCTTATCGGCATTTTTAGCTTCCGGATAAGCAAGCGTCAATCCTTCGTTCTTCAAACCTTGTGTTGACGGCAGAGAAGCGAGAATGATGACATCAGCTACCGGATTGGCTTTCTCTGCTTCGAGACGGGCCAGAATTTTACCGGTGGTGCCTTGGAACATCTCCACCTTTACGCCCGACTGCGTCTGGAATTCTTCGATCAGCTTATTCGCTAGTCCTTCCGGTCCAGCTGTATATACCGTAAGAATCTTGTCTGCAGCTTGTGCTGGCTTATTCTCAGCACTAGCTGGAGCTGCTGTATTCTGGCTGGCATTACCGCTTCCGCAGCCGGCTAATGCAGCGCCAAGTGCTAATGATAGAACGAGCGCACTTCCTTTTTTCCATGCATTACGTGATAAATTGAACATCATCATTTCCCCTTTTAATCATTTTATTGAATTTTGATTAGCTTTCATTCAAACGGTGAATGCATCTCTGTGGTACATAGATGGTCAGTTCTGTCCCTTCACTTAGTCGCTCTGGATAGTGGGCCAGCCATGGCTCGACCGCCTCATCCGTCTTCAATCGGACCTCATAACGATCCCCAACATAACTTACCTGAATTACGACGGTGTTGTAAGACTGAACCTCCTGTTCGCTACCTGGCTCAAAGCGGATATGTTCCGGTCTGAACATGGACTGCCCGTCAGCCAACCAGTTCGACTTCCCAATGAACCTGGCTACAAACGGATGCTTGGGCAGATTGTAGATCTCCTCAGGCGAACCTTGCTGTAATACTCGCCCGCCCTGCATAACAATCACTTGATCGGACATGGACATGGCCTCAATCTGATCATGCGTCACATAGAGAGCGGTAAGCCCCATTTCGCGGACTAAGTACATCATCTCCAGGCGCATTTCATCCCGCAGCACCGCATCAAGCGCACTCAGCGGCTCATCGAATAGTACCAACTTCGGCCGGGTTGCCACGGCTCTTGCGAAGGCCACCCGCTGCTGCTGACCGCCTGACAGCTGATGAGGATATCGCTGCTCCATTCCACCAAGCTTGACCTTGTCCAGCGCCTCCATCACCCTGCTCTGAATCCCGTCTTTACGCCCGGTCGCCCGGAGCCCGAAAGCTACATTCTCGAAGACCGTCATATGGGGCCAGAGAGCGAAGTCCTGGAACACCATCCCGAAGCCGCGCCGATGAGGCGGCACTTGTCTAGCAGTGCTATACAGAATATCCTCGCCAAAGCTGATGTTTCCTGTATCCGGTTGTTCCAGACCGGCGATCAGGCGCAGCAGCGTAGTCTTGCCACAGCCCGATGGGCCGAGCAGCGTTGTGAACTTCCCCTGACGGATGCTCAGATCGGTTGGATGCAGCGCGACATTGCCGCCGAAGCTCTTGCCGAGACCGCTTATGTTCAAATCCATCTGATGATTTTCCTTCCTTGTTATCATTTGGTACGTTTTCTTGCTGTTACGTTCCTACATAAGTTAGTCTACCTGCGGGAATCAAAGGGAGTATTAGCGTTATGTAAAATGAAAATTAATTATTTCAATGAACTGCGTTTATATTCATAGATTAAATCTATATGGAGGGAATCTTAGACTATAAAGGCGGGAATGACAGATGATGAACCTTAATTTATTGAAGCTGGAAATTATAGAACTGCTGGAGAAGCACCATAAGATCACCACCGTTGCCGACCTGCTTGGGCTCAAGCAGCCTACGGTCACCTTTCATATGAAAAATCTGGAGCGGGACTTCGGCGTAAAATTATTCGATGCTCGCATGGGGCGAATTATTTTAACGGATGCCGGCTATGCCCTTCTTCATTATGCAACTAAAATCAATGCACTCGCCGCGGAAGCCCAGCGGGTCGTCAAAGACTTTGATACCCTGCGGCAAGGGACACTCTCGATTGGGGCCAGCTACGTACCTGCAACATACATCTTGCCGAAGCTGCTCGATAAATTCGCCAAATCTTATCCGGGCATACATATCTCTCTATCCGTCAAGACAGCTCCGGCCATCACTCAGATGCTGCACTCGCATCAAGTCGATATTGGCATCATTTCTACCGGCTCCTTCCACGAGAACCCGTTAAAAGCCTATGCTCTGTGCATGGACGAGCTAGTGCTGGCCTGCTCCCCGGCCCATCCTTTCGCCGCATCTGAAGAATGGACGCCGGAACTGATCGCCGCCTCTTCGTTCGTGCTGCATGGCAGGGCATCAAGTACTCGGCGAATAACGGATCAATGGCTAGAACAGCATGGTATTAGCCCCTTCTCTAGACTGGAGCTTGATTCTCTGGAGGCGATCAAGCAGGCAGTTATACTCGGCGAGCACATCTCTTTTATTTCCAGAATGGCCGTTCAATCCGAGGCTGACCGCGGCTTGCTGCGGATATGGCTGATCCCTGGCCTCCCCGCCGAACGCCAAGTATATGCGATCACCAATCAGGACCGCTATATGTCTGTAACAAGCAGCCGGTTCATTGAGCTTCTCCAAGAATGGAGCCTTTCTGTCCAATAGCCACTCTTAGGTGACCAAGAATAAATCTTGTAATTTTTGATCGGAATCCGCCGTTCATTTGATCTGAAATTGACACTTCAGCCTTAGAGTAGATATCGAACCATAGATTTCCATATTACTATTCAAAGGAGCTGAAATGATGAAATTGAACAAGACCAAGATGGGCAGAACCTTCATGATTGCCGCATTAAGCGCAGTAATGCTAGCTACAGGCTGGCAGTCCCCGGCCAAGGTAGAAGCCGCAGCCAACGCAGTCCCAAGCTATGAGGTCAAATTTCTGCTAAGCAATGACATTGTGTTGAAGCAGGATTTTACACTAAAAAATGAGGTCAAAGATGCTTTTCAGATTAATGAGCCTGCAGCACGGATGCTCGTGGAATATTTCGATACAACGGATCTGTCATTGAATGATTCAGGCTGGAATGTACGTTTCCGCAAAAAAGAAGATAAGAAGAAATACGAATTGACGTATAAGAAACGCTATCCCGTGGTGAACGGAGATATCAACGCTGCCTTGACCCAGGCTAACCTCGACGGCTTCAGCGCAGCGGACACGAATTACGAGGCTGAGGTGGATTGGGGCTACAGCAAACAGACGCTGAGCTTCTCGAACGATAAAGAAGAATCGACCTCCAAGGGGCTGAATTTGCCTAATGAATCTGAGGCGCTCAATTTGTTGGTAAGCAAGATCCCTGGCAAGCTTGATAAGACGAATGCGCCAGGTTGGGGAACAGCCAGGTTGCTGCAAGCATACGCGCATGGTCCGATTCTGGCAAGCAGATACAGCGGCACATTCGAAGGACTGGAGACGGATATTGAGGTGTGGCCGATCATTGGCGCGAACGGCAGCGGAACGGAGTATGTTGTGGAAATCTCCTTCAAGACTGACGACTACCAGACGGCAGCCTCCAAGCGTACCAATCTGATGAATCTGCTCAATAACAAAGGTTGGCTCGTACCTGCCGACTCCTTAAAGACGAATCTGGTGCTGGAACGTTATTAAACAGCTAGTTATCTAAAAATATAGTGCGCAAGCCCGCAGAACGGCCTATCGCCGTCAACGCGGGCTTTTCAATGGCCTTACATTTTCAATACTTCCCGGTTATCTAGTGGAGTCTGCTGTATTCGAAAAGATACTGTCAAGCTCACGATAACGAACAACAATTGGAGTGATAAAGCCAATAAAATTCCTGTTAACAGCCCCATGCTCAGTGTCTGGCTTACCGCAATCAAAGCGCCGCCAATTCCGATGCTTAACCCGGGACTGAAGGCGTCTGTAAATTGAAGACTAGCAGAGATTTCTCCTTCTTCCCCGACACTCGCATGTTGAAGAGCTATCGCCCCTGTGGTTGGGTGTGCCAGTCCGATGCCAAACCCCGTGAAAATTTGCGAAAGAACCGCGTATACTATTCCACCGCCTGGCAGGCTAACCGCAAGTATAACTGCCGCTACACCGATAATCATAAAGCAAATTCCGAGACTTACTCGTTTGCCTCGGCCTGCGCCATGATCTTTGGTATCCAGCCTTGATTGTAGCCAAGCGGCCGCTGACCAGCTTAACGCGCCTGCAGCGACAATGAGTCCCGCCAAATCCGCTGGTAGATTCTTCACTTCTGTCAAGGCCAGAACCACATAGCTCTCCGTAGCATTATAACAGGCGACAAACAAGCCTCTTGAAGCAATGGTCGCTGGCAATCCTTTTCTCGCCGTAAAGGTTCCTTTAGGCAGCAGCCTGCGCAATGGTTGTATCATAAGGAGTCCCCCCGCCAGAGCAAGCAAGATCCCCTTCCAATCCGTAATCATGCCTAGCCCGCTTAACAGCATTCCCGTTCCGATTGCCAGAAGCACCGCCATCCCTTCTTTACGGCTACCGTTAGCGCCTTCTTGCTTCTGTACCGTCAGTTTGCGGAACGCGGGAAGCGTTAGGATAACCGCCAAACCGATAAAGGGAAGCACCAGCCAAAATACAAATCTCCAGGATAGAAGCTCAGACAGCAGTCCAGCAATATAAGGACCAACTAAAGCTGGCAATATATATGCGCTTGAGAACATGGCAAGAATCTTTGTCCTCATCTGATCCGGATAGCCTAAAGTAATGCTGTAATACACACAGGTAATGACAGCCCCGGCGCCAAAACCCTGAAACAGTCTGCCGAGGATCAGCATAACCATGTTGACCGATAAGGCTGCAATTATAATACCAACCACAAAAAGCGAAATCGCTGTAAGAAAGGAAACAAATACACCGTTTTTGTTAATCCGCTGCCCGATTACCATCGTGCCCACAATTTGTGCCAATAGAAATGCGCTGAATATCCAGCCGTATAAATGAAGTCCGTTCAACCTTTGCGCTAGACTCGGGGCAATCGTTGTAATAGCGAGTCCCTCGAATGCAACGGTAGTAACGGCAAGAATAATTCCAATGGTAAGCGCCCTGTAGCTGGGGCCAAATACTCCTGCTTCTCGGTTTTGTTTTTTCATTTATCGTATCCCTCTCTATCTCTCAGATTTAAATAATTGACTCGCCATTACTTGCTGCAGCAAGTATATAGGCATTATTTGACCTCTCTATACCGAAATCATTAGCAAAATTCTATCCGCCATTTACTAGTCTGAACGATAATGGTCATGGCAACTATGTGTTAATTATATACCGCTTCATTACACAACTGCTTCGATCCAGCAGACGAACAATGAAGCGGATAGGCACAGTGTGTACCGCGGATCAGTAATCCTTGACATTGTTGTAGATGACCGAGAGAATCCTGCGGAAGGTCTCAACTTCTTCTTCGGACAGACCTTTGACTGTATTCTCATAAGCTTCCAGGGACGGAGTCAGGATATCATCTTTCACTTCACGGCCTTTAGGCGTTAAATATACCCGTAGGGACCTTCGGTCTGTCTCATGTACTACCCGGTAGATGAAGCCCTTCTTCTCCAGCTTAAACAGCATTCGGGCGATATTCGTCTGATCTTTATGCAGACGCTCGGCAATTTCCTTCTGGGTGATTCCTTCCTTTTCCCACAGGATCACTAATATCTCCCATTGATCTACGGTAATATCGAACGGGTTTACTACTTTTTGATAGTAATTATTCAATTTAAGAGCAGCACGTTGTACATTTACGCCAATATATTTCTCTAACTCCAATGTCGTCCTCCTCCAAATAGTTGATCTGATTATAGTTGCTGCAACTATTATATTTTCACTCATTCCGTTTGTCAATACTATCCATGCGTCACAAAAAAGCGGCAGTTCCAAGCAACCATGCCTGGACTACCGCTGTTTTCCTATGGATTAATGCCCTATATCGTAAATCTCTTGACTAATTGCTCTAATTCGCTGCTGGATTGACTTAAGTCTTCCGCTGCTTGTGAGACCGTATCGATCGCCTTCAATTGATCCTGCGTTGAAGCGCTGACTTCCTCCGCAGCAGCAGCCGATTCCTCTGAAATCGCGGACAGACTCTCGATCGACTGTACTACATCATCCTTTAATGTCACTGTTTTCTTCATTTCACCAGACATTTGATTGATAGAATGAATGACTTGATCCATCAATTCCTGAATCGTCATAAAAGCCGTCTCTGTATCTTTAACCGCTGCATTTTGTTCCAGCGTAATTTCCTTCGTCTTGGTCATCGCTTCAGTTGCATTTTCTGCATTTTCAACAATACCAACAATGGTGTCGCGAATTTGATCGGCATGTTCGGCAGATTTCTCAGCCAGTTTGCGAATCTCCGAAGCTACAACAGAGAAGCCCTTGCCAGCCTCCCCGGCTCTCGCAGCTTCAATTGAAGCGTTCAGGGCTAGCAGATTCGTCTGTCCGGAAATGCCATTCATCGTCGCTGCCACTTCTTTGATATCATTAATCTTCTCAACAAGAATGCTTAATACCTGCTCGATCGCTTGTATCTCTTGGAAGGATTCATCCGAACGCGTCTGGAGAACATTAAGCTTATCTCTACCATCAACGCTTGCCTCCTGCGTCTTACTGGAGTTATCCTGCATTTCATCCATCGTCTCTTGAATTAACGTGAATTGAGAATCCAGATCCATAGTAACACGCTGCATATTCTCTATGTTAGTCGCACCTTCCATCGAGCCTTTGGCCATATCTGACATCGCATGTGCAATCTCTTCGCTCGTAGCCTTTGTCTCTTCCGATACCGCGCTTAAACTTACAGCCGAATCCGATAATTTCTCGGAAGAAGTGATAACATGTGATAGAACCTCACGCATTTTCTGCACCATTTCATTAAAATGACCTGTCAATTGTCCAATTTCATCCTTCGATTTGGCCTCGCCTCGTACGGTTAGATTCCCATTGGCCATTAACTGTACTTGTTTCGTTAAATGCATGATTGGTTTCGTAAAATAACGGGCGATGAAATAGATAATTACACTAGATACCACAATGGCAATAAGGGTAATGAACATATTTAAGCGCTGAACTTGATGAACGAGCTTTAATAACTCTGACTCTTTATAGACAACGCCTATTTTCCAGTTCGTGCTCGGCATTGTCGCATAATAAATGATTTTCTCAGTGCTTTCTTGATCTGTGTATAGAATCTTTCCAATATTATTTTGATACATTTTGTCTATATACGATTCTTCTTTCAAGTTCTTTCCCCCATCCTCCGGATGGGCAATTACATTCCCTTCAGCATCCAGAATAAAGCCATAACCATTATAACCTACGCTTATCTCATTGATTTGCTCAGTTACCGTGCCTAAAGGCAGATCAAGAGCGATGACACCGATTACTTGATCATTCTCCACAATGGCCTTTGAAATGGCCACCTTCATTTGATTAGCACTATCAAGATAAGGCTTCGTGAACTGCACTTCCTTCGGACTTTTACTGGCCACTTGATACCATTGTCTTGTGCTTGGATCATAGCTGTCATCATAGGTATTGGATGGATCAGGATCGTACATACGCTTTGACGAACTTCCAATATAAATATATGAAACCTCCGGCTTCACCTTAATATAATTAACCATTTCATCTCGTATTTCTGGCGTAAAAGTTCCCTTATTGTCTCGTATCATTGCTTTGATGCGGGGATCATCACTAAAAACTAGAAGGTCTTTCGCATAATTGGTTATCCGTAAATCCGTCATTTTCGTTAATGTTTCAGCTTGCTCCGCTCCTTCAATATCTAAATCTGCTTTAAATTTTTTTGACATCTGGTTTCCTGTTACGAATTGCGATACAACCATAACTATGATAAGTAATAACGCAAAGATGAAAATGAGTTTGTTCTGCAATTTGTTTAACAAGATGTTTTCCCCCTAAGAATGTAGGTTTACAATTTACTGCTGCAGATGCATCAAATACTGGACGTCCTACTTGGATATATCGTCTTTTAACAGCATAAATTAAATAACCTGAGCAAAAAAACTGCTCAGGTTATTTCTGACAATTCGGTTCGATTTATAGTTTTATATATTAAATCTCTTGACCAATTGCTCTAATTCGCTGCTGGATTGACTTAAGTCTTCCGCTGCTTGCGAGACCGTATCGATCGCCTTCAATTGATCCTGCGTTGAAGCGCTGACTTCCTCAGCAGCAGCAGCCGATTCCTCTGAAATCGCGGACAGACTCTCGATCGACTGTACTACATCATCCTTTAATGTCACTGTTTTCTTCATTTCACCAGACATTTGATTGATAGAATGAATGACTTGATCCATCAATTCCTGAATCGTCATAAAAGCCGTCTCTGTATCTTTAACCGCTGCATTTTGTTCCAGCGTAATTTCCTTCGTCTTGGTCATCGCTTCAGTTGCATTTTCTGCATTTTCAACAATACCAACAATGGTGTCGCGAATTTGATCGGCATGTTCGGCAGATTTCTCAGCCAGTTTGCGAATCTCCGAAGCTACAACAGAGAAGCCCTTGCCAGCCTCCCCGGCTCTCGCAGCTTCAATTGAAGCGTTCAGGGCTAGCAGATTCGTCTGTCCGGAAATGCCATTCATCGTCGCTGCCACTTCTTTGATATCATTAATCTTCTCAACAAGAATGCTTAATACCTGCTCGATCGCTTGTATCTCTTGGAAGGATTCATCCGAACGCGTCTGGAGAACATTAAGCTTATCTCTACCATCAACGCTCGCCTCCTGCGTCTTACTGGAGTTATCCTGCATTTCATCCATCGTCTCTTGAATTAACGTGAATTGAGAATCCAGATCCATAGTAACACGCTGCATATTCTCTATGTTAGTCGCACCTTCCATCGAGCCTTTGGCCACATCTGACATCGCATGAGCAATCTCTTCGCTTGCTGCTTTCGTCTCCTCAGATACAGCGCTAAGACTGACAGCTGAGTCTGACAACTTCTCAGAGGAATCAATAACCCGAGATATAACCTCACGCATTTTTTGCGCCATTAGATTAAAATGACTGGTTAATTGTCCAATCTCATCTTTGGATTTGACCTCGCCTTGAACAGTCAGATCTCCTTCGGCCATTAATTGTACCCGATTCGTTAACTGGGTAATTGGCTTCGTAACGTATCTAGCAACATAATAAACGATAATACTGGACACGACGATGGAAATTAGTGTAATGATTACATTCAATTGCTCGATACTATTTACGAGCTGCAATAGATTTTTCTCATTATATATAGTACCAATCTTCCAGCCTGTAAGAGCAGAGGTCGTATAATATGTAATCTTTTTCGTACCCTCATCGGTGTACTGAAGCTTCCCTGCATCCTTTTTATACATATCTGCAACATAGGGCTTGTCCATTTGATTTTTACCATCTGAATTTGGCAGTACAATCGGGTTCCCTTCACTATCCAAGATGAATCCATGACCATTATATCCAACATTGGTCTCATTAATTTGTTCCGTTATTTGTTCAAGATCTAAATCAAGTGTAATGACGCCCTGTACTTTATCATTCTCTACAATCGCTTTAGAGATCGATACTTTCATTTTCTTACTTATCAGGTCCATATATGGCTCGGTGAATGTCACATGATCCTTGTTGTCATTAGCCAGCTTGTACCATGGCCTGGTCCGAGGATCATATGTTGACTCATATACATTATCCTCAGGATCATACATATTCTTTTTTGGGTCTCCCATATAAATCGCAGATACCTCTGGGTTATTCTTCGTATAGGATTTCATTTGTTTTGTCATGGATGAAGTAAGCGAGCCTTTATTCACTAAGATATCCTTGATCTCATCCTGCTCGCTAAATTGCAATATGTCCTTGGAAAAATTATCAAGACGTAATTCCGTAACCTGATTTAACGTTATTGATTGGGCAGCCCCAATCGAATCCAATTCCTTCTTGAAGCTGCGGCTCATTTCAGAACCAGTTATAAATTGCGAGGTAACCATAGCTACAATGAGCAATAAAGCGAAAATGAGAATAAGTTTGGTCTGTAACCTTTTAAACATGATGAATCCCCCCCTATGAATGTCAGCGTTACAAAACCATTACTGATTATGTAGAATTATGTCAGTAATGACGTAATAACGTTCCACAAAATATTAGCATAATTTAACTATGTATAACATGTCTTTTTTTTATATGTTCATCAACATTTTTGACCATTTTGCTGTTTATCTTCCTGATGCGGGTTCAGGTTCGATCCGGATATCTTCAATTTCCTCGGGAAGCTGATTGGACATGCTCGGAATCCTTCTAGGGAAATATTCAATGACATCGGATGAGAAAATATTCACGACCATGCTTCCGCCTCCGGCGAATGCACGGATGAGAACAGGCTGATTGTATTCATTATCGAACACAAAGTCAGGACCTCCCCAGCTTACAGTCGCATCTCTGCCGGGAGGAACATAAGACACATGACGACTATGGGAATAACGCTGAACAACCTTCAACCCAGCCCGGTCAACTGCGTTAAATAGTGTCGAGGATACCTGACATATACCGCCTCCTACTCCCTCTGACATTTCTCCCCTTACGATAATTCCTGCTCGTCTGTACCCTTTGTCGGTGGTACGAATTCCAACTACTTTATTGAAGGAGAAGGTCTCTCCTGGAAATACTACAGTACCGTCAATCGCTTTAGCCGCCAAGGCGATATTATAAGAACGATCTGCATTTCCGGAGTTATAATAAGTTACATAATAGCCAATCTGCTTGGAACGCAGGGAAGCAAGCAGTTCCGTATCCACTCGTGGATAGACAGGATAGGTCGGAACCTCGATCGTAGTAGAACCGCTGCTATACATATATTCATAGTAAGCCTTCAGAAATTCTTTCTTATCCAGCTTATAGCCATTCAGCCCCGGATCGATCCTTCCCGAACTGTTAATACGCGCATTAGTTGCTTCCTTATAGGTAATCCGATCTAACTCATCCATCCATCGTTCATATCGGCTCATATCGAGAAGAGGAAATACCGGCAGACGATGCGCCTCCCGTGTCAGGCTTGAGATTGGCTTCCCTTCGTGAGTTACCGTTAACTCATCTTGCTCTTGAACAGCATCTGGACTCTGCAGCAGCAAGAGAAGAAGATAGGACACTGATGTCCATTTCAAATGAATCACTCTTTCTAATTATTCTTATGGGGAATTCACATTCTTCCTGATAGTATGATTGGATTTCCAGCGATTCATTCAATTTGGTTGTATTCACCAGCTCAGTCAGACTTATCTGCATGTATCGATAGATCAAACAAAAATCCCCTCCAAGTGAATAAATGCCTTATTACAGCACTTGTTCACTTCGAGGGGATTCGAATTATTATAGCACCTTCTCCAGGAAGCTGATTGTACGATCGTTCTTCGGATTGCCGAACACTTCTTCCGGTGGACCTTCTTCCACGGTATAGCCGCCGTCCATGAATACAACACGATCAGCCACTTCACGGGCAAAGCCCATCTCATGCGTAACGATAACCATCGTCATACCTTCACGTGCCAGATCCTTCATGACACCGAGCACTTCACCGACCATCTCGGGGTCAAGTGCCGAGGTAGGCTCATCGAATAGCATGACGTCCGGATTCATCGCCAGCGCGCGAGCGATCGCTACGCGCTGCTTCTGCCCGCCCGACAGCTGATTCGGGAAGACATCGGCTTTATACGACAGTCCGACCCTTTCTAACAAGCCCAGTGCAGTATCACGTGCTTTCGCTGCATCCATCTTCCCCAACTCCATTGGAGCGAACATAATGTTCTTCAGCACACTGAAATGTGGAAACAGGTTGAAATGCTGGAACACCATACCGATATTTTCGCGGGCTTTATTGATGTCTGTCTTCGGATCATTGATGTCTTGATCATCAACGATGACCCGTCCTGCCGTAATTTCCTCCAAGCGATTAATGCAACGAAGAAAGGTACTCTTCCCCGAACCGGAAGGCCCGATCAAGCAGACGACTTCCCCTTCTTGAACCTGCATATCGATTCCTTTCAGCACCTGATTGGTGCCGTAGCTTTTCTTTAAGCCTTCGACACGAATCTTACCCACGGCGCACCCTCCCTTCCAGATTGCCAGAAATTTTCGTTAGAACGGTGATAACCACCAGATACATAATAGCGACCACCAGCCAGATATCAAACGAAGCGAATGTTCTTGCAATAATGATCTTACCGGATTGCGTCAACTCGACAAGACCAATCGCAGACAGAATCGAAGTATCTTTGAGTGTAATCACAAGCTGATTAATAAATGCCGGAATCATTACACGAATCGCCTGCGGGATAATGATCTTCATCATTGCCTTGCGGTAAGGTAGTCCAAGCGAACGAGCCGCTTCCATCTGTCCACGGTCAACGGACTGGATACCCCCGCGGATAATTTCTGTCACATAAGCACCTGCATTCAGACTAAGCGTCAGAATTGCCGCCAAGAACAGCGGCATCGTGAAGCCAAGCGCTTGTGGAATTCCAAAGTAAATAAAGAATGCTAGAACGATCAGCGGAATGCCGCGGAACAAATCGACGAATACGGTCGCTACGCCGCGCAAGAAGCGATTTCGACTGACCTTCATAAATCCGAAAATAAGTCCCAGGATAAAAGCAAAGAATAGCGATACGATCGTATACAGTAGCGTCTTACCTAGACCTTTAAGCAACGCTGGCAGGGATTCCTGAACCAGCCCCCAGCGGCTTTGACTTACCGGTGCGGAGCTATCCTCACCAAGATACTTCCCTAGTATCGTCTTATACTCACCGCTTGTCTTGAGATTAGCGAGACCCGTATTGAACTTATCCATAAGCTCCTGATTCTTACCCTTGTTCACGGCAAAACCGTAGGAACCGCCCTTTTCCATCTCGGTTACGATTTTCAGTCCATTGTTCTGTTCCACTCCGTATCTCAAGACCGGATAATCGTCGAAGCAAGCTACAGAATTACCCGTCTTCACATCGTCATACATCTGTGAGGATTCATCAAACGGCACAATCTTGAAACCATATTCCGCAGCGATGGATTCTGCGAACAGATAGCCTTCAGTCCCTGTCTTGACAGCGACCTTCTTCCCTTTTAAATCCTCGTAGCTTTTGATACTGTCATTATTCTCTTTAATCCCCATAACTACGCCGGAATCATAATACGGTTCAGATAGATTGAATTTCTGCTTTCGCTCATCGGTGATACTCATTCCTGCGATGACACCATCAACCTGTCCTGACTCCAGCGCTTGAACAGCCGCATTGAAGCCAAGCGGCTTCACTTCATACTTGAAATTTTGATCCCGGGCAATTGCCTCCAATAGATCCATGTCAATGCCGACGAATTTACCGTTCACATCTTGAAATTCAAACGGAGCAAACGTAATGTCTGTACCGATTACATAAGTTTTGCCAGAACTCGGCTCTGCCGCGACTCCTCCTGTCCAGCCAGACAAGCCGGTCAGCATGAAGATCAGCAGTGTTATGGTAAACAATGCGAGCTTTTTAGATTTCATATGTTCTCCCCTTTTCAGTCCACGCCCGAAATTTCTCCTCTTCACTGTTACCTCATGGCAGGTTTCCTACCATCAGATAAGTTATTTTAACAAAAAATATATCGATCCTGAAAATACAATTTCAACCAATGGGGTACGAGATACGATGTGCCTAAGCTTGAGAAGCCGCGTCACTACGCTGTTTTCATAAATTTTCGTGCTTGCAAAAAGACTTGTGATCAAAGTTTTTTATTGCACTAATAACCGCTCCTTCCCATTCACCATTTCACAAATTTGTGTGATACTCCCAGTCTAAAGCCAACAGAAAGACCAAGCTCAGAAGCATAAAATGTGCTCTGACTTGGTCTTTCTTCAATCACCCAAAAATGACAACTCAACTCTTTTAGTAACTGTCGTTGTCCATGGCTTAAATTGCTGCCCTCCGCGCTCAATTGTGTCTCATACCCGTGCGGCAGTCTTATGGCATCCTCCAATTCCAGAGGGAGCTATTGTCCACTTCATCCACAAAATCAGGATCATAGTCAAACTTAACGACGAACAGGCGATCTGCAGAAGCATGTTCCGGCCGCTTCTCCCTTTACGACCCAAATTGAGCCTCATGCAGCTTGCTGTACACTCCACCAGCTGCGACCAGGTCCTTATGTCTACCCTGCTCGACGATCCCCTGCTCCGTAACTACAATAATCCGGTCCGCATTCTTGATCGTAGCCAGGCGGTGCGCGATCACCAATGTCGTCCGGCCATCCGACAGCTCACTGAGGGACTGCTGGATCGCTTTCTCGGTCTCCGTATCCAGGGCTGATGTCGCTTCATCCAGGATGAGGATCGGTGGATTTTTCAGGAACATACGGGCAATCGCCAGCCGCTGCTTCTGTCCACCGGATAGCTTCACGCCGCGTTCCCCGATCACCGTCTCCAGGCCATCCGGCAATGATACGATGAACTCATCCAACCGAGCACGCTTGACGGCTTCCCAAATATCCGTATCCGCTGCGATCAGATCACCATAGGCGATATTTTCGCGGATTGTGCCTGAGAATAAGAAGACGTCCTGCTGAACAATCCCGATCTGCTTCCGTAGAGAAGCTAACTTCATCCGGGTAATGTCGATGCCGTCAACAGTAATCATGCCTGATTCCACTTCATAGAAACGCGGCAGCAGGCTGCACAGCGTCGTCTTACCGGCACCGGACGGACCAACAAAAGCAATCGTCTCCCCAGCTCTGATCCTTAGATCGACATTTTCCAGCACTTTGGCTTCATTCTCATAGCCAAACGTAACTTGATGATACTCAATGTCGCCGCGCAATTGATCAACCTCAATCGCATCCGGGCTGTCGGCGATATCCGGCTCCGGTCTCAAGCAGTTCTATGTAGCTCTTGAAGCCAGCCATCCCCTTCGGATAGCTCTCGATTACGGCATTGATCTTGTTGATCGGGCCGAGGAACACATTGGATAACAGTAGAAATCCGACGAATTCTCCGCTCGTCATCTCCCCTTTAATAACAAACCAGGTACCGCAGACGAGTACAAATAAAATGACGATTCTCATCAGGAAGTAGCTAATGGAAAGGTTTTGGGCCTGGATCTTATAAGAGAAAAACTTTGTCTGCCGATACTGCTCATTATTTTCAGCAAAACGCTCGGCTTCGAACTTCTCATTAGTAAATGCTTGTACAACGCGAATCCCGCCAATGCTGTCCTCCACCCGGGCGTTAAACTCGCCGATATCTCGGAACATGCGCTGGAACGCGTGAATCATCTTGCGGTTGAAATAGAGCGCCAGATAGACCAGTCCCGGAATGATGATGACGGCAAGCAGCGCCAGCTTCCAGTTGATTGACAACATCAGTGCAAATGCGCCGATCAGCGTCATTGCCGCGATGAATAAGTCCTCTGGGCCGTGATGGGCCATCTCCCCGATTTCCATCAGATTGCTGGTCATTCGGGCCATGAGATGTCCGGTCTTGTTATTGTCGAAGAAGCGGAAGGATAGCTTCTGCACATGGTTGAACAACTTGCTTCGCATATCTGACTCGATATTGATGCCAAGCCGATGCCCCCAATAGGTGACAATATATTGCAACAGACTATTCAGCGCGTACACAGCGAGCAGTCCAAGACAAGCCCAGAAGATCAACATCCAATCTCCGCTCGGCAGCAAATTATCGACGAACTGGTTTACGACAATCGGGAAGAACAATTCGAGTAACCCTGCGACAACGGCACAGCAGAAGTCAACCAGGAACAAGGCTTTATATGGTTTATAATAGAAGAAAAATTTCCTTAGCACAGAGTATACGCTCCCTTCCTACGAACTTATGGCAAATCCCCGATCGCAAAATCGGCTCTATTATCGTGAATGAGCTAGCAAATATAGAAAATATGGCGCTCCGACAATGGCAACGATAATACCTGCGGGTATTTCGGACGGTTGCAGAATCAAACGCCCCAACATATCAGCTACGATGACCATGAAAGATCCAGTCAACGCAGACGCCGGCAATAACGCTTGATGCTTCGGTCCTACGAGCCTTCTGGCCAGATGCGGTCCGATCAAGCCCACAAAACCTATGCCGCCGCTGACTGCTACACAGGAGCCCGCCAGTCCTACAGCAGCTGCAAGTAGCACAATCTGCTCCCTGGACACCTTTGCGCCCAAACCGATCGCTGTCATCTCCCCCAGATTGAGCACGTTCATCGTCCGCGCTTTAGAGAATACGAACGGAAGTAGAATCACAATGAATGGAAGCAGCGCCAGAACAAACTTCCAGTTCGTTCCCCAGATACTTCCGGCCATCCAGGTAGCCACGAACTGATACTTCTCCGGGTTAATTCGTAATGTAATAACAATCGTCGCTGCGCTGATGCCTGCGGCAACGGCTACACCGGTCAACAGCAGGCGCGTTGGCAGCAGACCTTTATGGCGCTTATAGGATAAGGAGAAAATAATGGCTGCCGTCACTCCCGCGCCAATCCATGCCAGTACAGGCAGCAAGAATATCGAAGCTGTGCCCATATTCGGATAGTAGGCTACGAAGATTAATACAACTAATCCGGCTCCAGCATTAATGCCCAGGATTCCCGGATCGGCAAGCGCATTTCGGGATATGCCCTGCATAATACAGCCAGACACGGCCAGTCCGGCACCAATCAGCACGGATATTACGATGCGGGGCAAGCGGAAATCGAACAGAATCAGTTGCTCCTTCTCGGTTCCTCCCCCAAACAAGGTTCGGATCGTGTCTAGCGGTGAGAGGCGGATAAAGCCAGTGTTCATGCTTAGTACAAAGGCAATGATAATGAGCAGCCCAAGCGTAAGCAGAACGGTAACATTTCTTCTATACTGACGTCTGTCTTCAGATGAAATATTCGAATTATTATTGTCCGTCTCAAATGTTGGTTGCGCCATTACAGCTCCCTCCCTTCCTTGCGTGAAATATAGAGGAAGAAGGGTACCCCTATCAGTGCAATCAGAGCACCGAGTGGAGTCTCGTATGGCGGGTTGACCATTCTTGCCGCCAGGTCCGCAAACACGACGAGCAAAGCTCCGAGAACTGCGGAACACGGGATAATCAGACGGTAATCCACCCCAACCAGCTTCCGGGTCAAATGAGGGATAACCAGGCCTACAAAGCCGACAGCGCCTACTACCGAGACAGCTGCTCCGGCCAAAATCAGCACAATAGTAGCGCCGAATAGCTTCACCGTACCACTGCGAAGTCCCAGACCCCTAGCTACATCATCGCCCAGACTAAGCATCGTGATCGAGCGGGACAGAATAATCGCTCCAACTACAGCCGCAAGCACCCAAGGGAACATGATTTTAAGCTGTAGCCAGCTCGTACCTGCAACACCACCCGCATACCAGAAAGCGAGATCCTGCCCGATACGGAAATAGAGAGCTATTCCTTCGCTAAGCGCGGACAGCAATGCGGATACAGCCGCCCCGGCCAGAACCAGACGCAGTGGCGTTAGTCCGCCTTTGACCATAGAGCCGATGCCGTAGACAATCCCTGCCCCAATTCCGGCTCCCAGGAAGGAATACAGAATTAGGTACATAAATGGCAGACCAGGGAAAAAAGCAAAGCAGAGCGCCAAGGCAAAGCCAGCACCGGCGTTCAAACCAAGCAGACCTGAATCGGCTAGCGGATTGCGCGTCATTCCCTGCATAATGGCTCCGGCTACGGCGAAGCAAGTGCCAACCATCGCTCCACCGAGAACGCGCGGCAGCCGGAGTTCCTGAATAATCTGATGCTGTGTCAGATCGGAATTGTAGCGAAATATCGCCTCCCAGACGGTTGTAAACTTAATATCCGCCGCCCCAAAGGATACGGACAGACCGATGCTGAGAATCAGAGCCACTACGCCTCCAACCAGAATGATTGCCGCCGCCCACGGATGTGAACGGAACGTCACTTCCTTAACCTCTTCATTCTGTTGTGTAAGATTCATATCTATCTTGCCAAGACTCATTTTAAGCCACCTTTACCTATCAGAATTTCAGTTCGAACATAAATGACCGCTCTAACGAAGCGGCCATTTTGCTTGCATTGCTGCGGGCAATCGCTAGTATTTGCCGGTCACTGCATTCACGGCATCATCCGCTTCCATGTTCTCCGCCATCGGCCCTGAAGCAACCAATCGGTACCTGCCAGACTGTTCATCCTATTGAACTGACAACAGGCTGCTTGAGATGAACTCCAGCTGCGCTTCAAGCGATACCGGATCACTGTATGTATCACTGTGTGGATTTAGTTGGAATACATGCCCCGCTTTTACGCCAGGGAGTCCTTTCCAAATCGCACTGTCATAGACGATCTTCGGATCGCTCGTATCGCCGGCCCAGGGACAGGTGAAGATGATATCGCCCGCGTACTCCGGCAGCTTCTCAAGAGAGATGGAAGCCCAGCCTGTTCCGCTGTCGATCGCTTCCTTCTGCGCTTCAGGCGGCGCCTTAAGGCCAAATTCGTCATAAATAATCTCTCCGCCACGGCCATAGTTGTGGCCGAAGACATACAACCCTTTGGAATATGGATTAAGGATAGATACGGTTTTATCCCCGACCGCCGCTTGTACCTTCGGCTTCAGATCATCAATTTTTGCTTTCCACCCAGCTACCCAATCCTCAGCCTCTTTCTCTTTGCCTGTCAGCTTGCCGAAATCAATAATCTGATCTTTATAATTCTTCTTCCCATAGTCGATAGCTACGACAGGGGCGATCTGCTCCAGCTTGTCGATTCCCTCACTGCCGGTGAATGTAATGATCAAGTCCGGGTTTAGCTCAAGAATCTTCTCCGGCGAAGGATCCACTCCGAGATCCTCCGTTTCATCCAGCTTCCCTGCAAAATATGGATTTTCCATCGCTCCGGAGAGTACGCCGACAGGCTTCACTCCAATCGCCAGGAAATAACCTGTATAGAAATTCGTCAAATCGACGATACGCTGCGGGTTTTTAGGGACTTCAACGTCTCCGTTCCCAGCTTGGAATATAAACGTCTCCGCCGAATCGGAGGCATTCGATGATGAAGCTGTTGGGACATTGCCTGAAGTATTGTTCTTTTCCCCCTGGCCAGAGGAAGATGAATTCCCTGTAGACTGTCCACATGCTGCCAATAGCACAGCTATTCCTAGCAGACAAACTAGCAAAATATACAACCTTGAAGATTTATGCAAAATAGTTCCTCTCCTTTTGTAATTGATATTGATAATCATTATCAATTTACCACGAGATGGATATTCAAACAATCCTTTTTTTTCTTTAAAGGTTGAATCTAGCCTGAAGTCAGCGCTGCCAGCACGTCATCTATTTTTTTGCGGTGAGATAGAATCCCATAGTTCATCCATGTATAAAAATCCACCTCGTACACGCTGCCACTCCTCACTGCTCGGAGCGATTGCCAGAGTGGTGAGTTCAAAATCTCCCTCTCCTCTCCATCTCTTGCGGAATGACGCTTATCGAATGTGATAAACAAATGATCAGCATCAAGCTCTAATAGCTCCAGCGGCTCTAGCAATACCTTCCTCGCATCCCTGGTCAATTTCTTCACAAGCAAGGGAGGCGTCAGACCGAGATCACGGTAGAGGATCGGGCCTGTATAGCCATGGTTTTCATCCCCATATAGGCTGATCCCAAGCGCTGAGATACGCAGAAAAGCTACACTCTGCCGCTGTAACAACGGTTTAAGCAATTTACGCGCCTTATCGGATCTCTGTTCATAGTCCCCGATAATATCGACAACCTTTGATTTGCAGTCTAGTAAATCTGCGACAGTCTCTAAAGTGGAGCGCCAATCTTCCCCAGGATGAGAGAGGCTGTACATCGGTGCGAGGCTTCCCAGCACATCTGAAGAAATCCAGCGACTGAACCCGCCGTCCATAATAATGATGTCAGGCTTATGTGACGATAGCGCATCCATATCTCCTGTTCCGACATCAAATACAGGCACATTAGCCAGTTTAAGATACTCTTGCTTCCCCCATTCCGCTTGACTGCACTGTATGAGAGGGGTGACGCCAAGGGCCACCAGGAAATCCTCCAGAAATGGCGCAAATACCCGTTTCTTGCCCATATAACTACGTCGATACTGTCCGGGCGACACACCCACCGATTTCTTGAAGCGCCGGTTGAAATAATACTCATTATTAAACCCGACGTTCTGCGCAATCTCGAATAGGCGGTCATTCGACATTAGCAGCTGCTGCTTGGCCCGGTCAATTCGGAAATCATTAATATATTCCAGCGGTACCTTACCGGTCATTTCCTTAAAAATGCGCGTATACTGCCAGCGTGTGATATTCGCCTGCGTGGCCAGGTGATCTACCGTGAGCGACTCTTGATAGTTCTGCTTAATATGCTGAATCGAAGCTTCCACGGCTTGACGCGTATCCCTCTCCTTCCCCACGAACCCATTTTGCCTAAAAATGAATCGAAGCCAATCCTGGAACCTGATCTGCTGCTCAAAGAGCTCAAGCTCAGCCCGGCAATCCATCATTTGATACAATATTTCAAGGCGATCTATGCATTGGGAGAACGGTTGGCAGTTCAATTCGCCTGGGGACAATAACCGCTCCGGAATTACTTCCTCTACAGCGGCGCTCCCCCCTTCTCTTAACCTCAGCATCCCGAACAGTATCAGATAATAGCTGATCCCTTCCTTGCCCGGTCTAATGCGGTAGGCCGAGCCGGGAGGGATTAAATAACCTTTACCGTGCTTCATATTCAAAAGGACCTCATCGATAGTAAGCGTTCCTTCCCCGCGAACTGTAATGAGCATGATATGATGTTTCGCTATAATCGCGTTATTCGGTGATTCTGGGGGCAAGTAGCAATAATCCATGCCAAACATAGAGAATAACATGGAGTAGGGTATGTTCATTAATCCTGCGTGGCTCATCTTATCCCTTTCCTATCAAGTTGTTATATAAATAGATATAACAAACGCCAAGAAAGCTCATCCCTAATAAGGATCGCTCTCCTGACGGTGTTTTCTTCAATTCATAAGGCTACAAATATCACGAATCTTATTTAATGAAGATATTCAGTAGATCATCGATTTTCTTCATATTCGCGTAGATCGCACCGGATTGCCAATGCGTCCGATCGACCTGATATACATGTCCATTCTTCACGGCAGGCATAGACTTCCACAACGGACTATCGAACAACTTCTCAGCTTCTCTATTTTCCGCCGAATCCCAATAGCCGTTCGAAGGGAACACAATAATATGATCCACATTCAATTCCGGAAGCACCTCTTCTGAGATAACCGCATGGAAATCCTTCATCTCGCTCACCATGGTTGGAGGCGTCAGGCCGATTTCTTTATAAATATTGCCTGAGTACCGATTTTCGATGCCGAATAAGGCGAGTGTCTTATCCCCAATATTCAGACGGATGACGGCTACCGTCTCATCCCCAATTGCGCTCTTCAATTTTTCTTTTGCATCCTCAACCTTTTGGTCATATTGCTTAAGTACTTCTTCGCCCTTCTCTTTTTGATTCACCAGATCAGCGATCGTGCAGAGAATTTCCGGAGGATTCTGCAGTATATTCTCGGGCAAGCGATAGGTGGGAGCGATCTTGGAGTATATTTCGTACTTGGCGGCATCAACAACTCCATCCACGATAATCAGATCCGGAGACGCGTCCAGCAATGCTTCAACGCTGCCTGTAATATCGAACTGGGGAACATCCAAATCGAGATAGTCTTGCTTGCCCCAGTTCGGATGATACCACTGAACGACCGGCGTTATGCCAAGTGCGACCAGATAATCCTCCAAATAGACCCCGGCAATGCGCTGAGGATGGACAGGAATCTCAACCTCTCCGAATTCATCGCTTACGGTTCGGGTACCGCTTGATGGCTGTTCCCCCGCAGGATTGGTCTGCTGCTGAGCAGTCCCTTCTTTGCCGACTTGTCCTGCCTGCTTATTTGACTCCCCTTGCTTGCCGCATCCGGCAAGGGCAACGGACAGGCTAAGCAGAACAGCCAGGCAGACCGCTGCCCATCGGCGAGATTTTCCCATAACATGATCCTCTCCTATATCAATGATCAACGAAATAATCTATCAATCTATCGATCAGTCGATAATGATTCTCAATCTCATTTCGCTCAAGCTTATTTTATACTCCCGTTTCGGCATCCGCAATGCACATTTTCGACGTTATTTTTATACATACGCAAAAAAACAACCGTCCTGGGCTTCTGAAATCATAGACCAGGACGGTTGCTTACCCTTATTCTATTCCTCGTAAATTTGCGTTAACATACGGCCAAGCTCCTGGAAAGCCTGCGCTTCTTGCTCGCCTTCGACCTCAAGTCTAATCTCATCCCCGGCTGAGATTCCGAGCGTCAACAGACCAAGCGGGCTTTTGCCATTAGCTTGCTTATCTCCTTTAAATAGAGTCACCTGACAAGGGAATAAATAGGCCTTCTCGGCGAAAGCTTTGGATGGTCGCGCATGAAATCCTTGCGGGTGTATGACGGTAAACACTTGCGATATCATCGTTATGCTTCACTCCTCAGCTGGTTATTTACGAAATCAAGCACCTCTTGTTGACTGCTCATGCTCAGCGCTTCTACCGCAAGCCGAGACCATTCCTGCTTGGACAACCGTGACAGCAGTTCCCGCGCCGGAAGCACGGATGATGCACTCATGCTGAACTCATGCAGACCAAGACCAAGCAGCAGTGGAATCGCGGATGCATCCCCCGCCATTTCTCCACACATTCCCACCCATTTACCGCGGTGATCCGCAGCTTGAATGACGAGCTGTACCATACGAAGGATCACTGGATGATGCGGCTGGTATAAGTAGGAGACGGATTCGTTCATCCGGTCCGCAGCCATCGTATATTGAATCAGATCATTTGTCCCAATGCTGAAGAAATCTACTTCCTCTGCCAGTAGATCCGCAGCAAGGGCAGCAGCCGGAGTCTCGATCATAATGCCAACCTCAAGCTCACTTGCGATCATGACTCCTTCTTGCTCCAGACGAATTCTTTCTTCGTTCAAGATCCGCTTCGCTTCACGCAGCTCACTCAATATGGAGATCATCGGGAACATAATAGCCAACTTCCCATGTGCGCTTGCCCTGAGTAGTGCTCTTAGTTGCGTTCGGAACAGATCCTCCCGATCCAGACAGAGACGGATAGCCCGAAGACCAAGGAACGGATTCATTTCTTGCGGCAGCTGCATATAACTTAGTTCCTTGTCTCCCCCGATGTCGAGAGTTCGGATGACCACCCGTTTGCCGTTCATTTTCTGCAATACATGCTTGTAGACGGAATACTGCTCCTCTTCCGAAGGGAACGTTGAACGCCCCATATACAAGAACTCTGTCCGGAACAATCCGATCCCATCAGCCCCATTGGCCAAAACCTTCTCCAGATCATCGATCCCGCCGATATTCCCCGCTAATTCCACATGTACTTCATCCGCAGTTACCGAAGGTCGATCCACATAGCTTTTCATTCGTAATACATCATCTTCATATTTACGCTTACGCTCAGAATAATCTTCCATCTGGTTACGTGAGGGGTTCACAATAATCTTGCCACTCGTCGCATCCAAAATAACAGTGTCACCTGTTCTGATATGTGACGCATCGGTTCCCGCGCCAACTACAGCTGCAAGCTCTAAGGAACGAGCCATGATGGCTGAATGAGATGTACGGCTGCCCATTTCCGTAACAAAGCCGCGTATATAATCCATATTCAGTTGGGCCGTATCCGATGGGGTTAAGTCTTTGGCAAATAGGATTGCCTCGTCACTCAGCTCGGAGAACGTATGATGCGCACGTCCCTCCAGCTTGTTGATCACTCGTCTCGTGATATCCTCGACATCCGCCGCTCGTTCGCGCAGCATTTCATTGTCCATTGACCGCAGCGCGTCCATGATCGCTGCTGCCACATCATACAAGGCAAATTCCGCACAGACGCCCTCTCTCTCAATTCGAGCCAATGCCGCATCGGTCAATTCCGGATCATCCAGTAAAAATAAATGCGCTTCGAATATTTCTGCCTTTTTCGGCCCTAACCGTTCCAGGGTCTGTTCCCTGATCCGGTCGATATCGACCTTTGCTGATTCAATGGCTTCTTTTAGACGCCGCATCTCGGCAGCTTTGTCTTCAATCTCTTTACGCTGTGGTATGGATTCTTCCATTTCCAGCCGGTAAGCCTTCGCGATAGCAATCCCTGGTGAAGCAGGTACGCCAGTCAGTAAATGGCTCATTCCAATCCCTCCTATTATAGAAGCCAAACTAGCTTAATTAGGAAGTTCAGTTTCTACTTTCTCTATTTATTTCTCATATGCATCCATCACGGATTGAGTTAATTCATGCGAAAGATCAAGCCCACTTATGTCAGCAAAGGCCTGGCGAACTCCCTTTTCAGCAATCAAATCCTGCAGCTTCACGGCTTCAAGATCCTCCGCGTAATCAAACTTGAGAGCCAGCGCCATTACTTTGGCCAGATGCTCGGTAACGCCTCCTTGTTCCCAGGCTTTAAGCGCTGGCCGAACAAGACGATCCTCAGGTGACAGCTTACGGATCGGTGAACGCCCAACCCTAACGATCTCATCACTTAGATAAGGGTTGCGGAAGCGGTCCATAATTTTACGGATATACTCTTCATGTTCCTCTTCCTTGAAACCGTAAGCTTCCACCAACATGCTCCCTGTCTCCTGCAGCGCTCCGTACACGAGGTTGATGACTTCTTCATCTTTCACGGCTTCCAGGATCGTTGAATATCCTTTGTGATAACCGGCATAAGCCGTGCTGCAGTGGCCCGTATTCACGGTGAAGAGCTTGCGCTCAATGTAAGGGATCAGATCATCAACATAGTGAACCCCGCTAATCTCATGCACATCGTTGAACATTTGCTGCCGATCAATAACCCACTCATAGAACGGTTCTACCGTAACTTCAAGCGGATCCTCATGGTATTGAAGAGGAACGATACGATCCACAGCCGAATCTGGAAAAGCAATTAGCGAGACTGCCGTTTCTTGCTCCCGAACTGATAACAGGTTCATAACATGCTCTTTTAATTGCGTACTCGCTCCGATTGCATTTTCGCAAGCAATAATATGAAGCTTAGGGCCACCGCGCTCCATGCGCAGTTTAATTCCTGCAGCAATGCCCGGAGCGATATGCTTAAGAGTCGTTACGCCAACGGCTGTCGTAATGAGATCAGCTGAGGCAACCTCTTCGGCAACCACGGCAGGATTTCGCCCGTCAATAGCGGATACATTATGAACCGGGATACGCTGTTCTGATTCATCTGCGATCTTGACCTCATAACTTCCGCGCTCTTGCAAAGCCCGAACGACCGTCTCATTTACATCTGAGAAGATGACATCATAGCCTGACTCGGACAATAACAGGCCGATAAAACCTCTGCCGATATTGCCCGCGCCAAAATGAAGAGCCTTCATTCTTCCATCCCGCTTTCAAAGAGCATTAGAATCTCTTCAGCAGATGTTGCAGTACGAAGACTTTCCATGCTGTCATCATCGGAACAGACCATGGCGAGGTTGGTCAGAATTCCCATATGTTCTCCCCGCTGTGCCGCAACCCCTACGACAAGCACTGCCGGCTCATCTCCGCCAAAATTCACTCCATCTGGAATTTGCAATACAGCAAGTCCTGTCGATTTGATCATGGCTTTGGATTCATTCGTGCCATGGGGGATCGCAAGCCCAGACCCCATATAAGTAGACAGATTATCCTCGCGTTCAATCATTTTCTCAATATAATCCTCATCAACATGCCCGGTATCGACCAGTATTTGACCAACTAAGCGAATCGCTTCGTATTTGTCTGATACCTTCACGTTTAATCGAATCTGTTCTGCGGATAAAATACTCATCGATGATCACTCTCTCTCCAGTTTGTTTAATAGATAAGTGCGAAGATGGGCCGACATCAGCTCCCTGATCTGCTGTTCCTGACCTTCCGCGAGCGCTTTCATGATTTCTATATCTAACAAGGTAGCGCTTATTTCACTTAACACTTCAATACTTTCTCTAGATAACTGCTTTGGTGCCAACATAAGTAGAAACCGTGATAACTCAGCCTCCCCTGATTCCTCCATACTGAAGCTATGATCTAGCTCAAACAGCATCAGTAGCGGCCTTTTCACCGTATCCGATCGGGTATGAAAGAGCGCTAGTTCCGTTCCAGGAATCATCTGCGTTCCATTCTTCTCTCGTTCGAGAAGTAGTCTGGCGACTACATCGGGCTCATCAACGACCTTCTGGATCTGAGGATGATAGCATGCAGCATGCAGCCATTTCATCAGACTAGGCGTGCCGCTGATCTGCAGCGGAATCACACGGAATGCTTCCAATATCTCGATACTTAGCTGAACACTTTTGTTGAGATAGCGTAGATCGTCTATGGCAGCAATTCCAACTGACTGCTCTTGATTCACTTGCGTCCTCGCAGTTGTACGGAAATCATCGTCCAATGCATGATGCAGTAAATTACCAGGCTTTTGCTCCTGCAACAGCTGCCGCGAGCCACGGCCTTTAATATAAGTCCGAAGCTGAACCGTCTCATCTTCATTCAGCAGCGGGCTTAATTTCAAATATTGATCTTCGCGCAGAGGCAACTCCACCGTGCTGATGATCAGATCATAATCCGACCTTGGGATTCGCACTGCCTCATACCATGAAGCCTGACCTACGATCTTGATCTGTGGGAATTCCTTCCGCAGTCGTACAGCCAGCAGCTTGGAAGAACCGATCCCGCTCGTGCAGACGATGACCACCCGAATGTTTGGATGGATCTGCCCGATACGTTCCCGGGAAGCTCCAAAATGCATGACCAGAAAAGCGATCTCTTCATCCGGGATGCTGTTGTTAGGAAAAGCAGCTTTGGCCGCTTGCCGGACTCGGCCGAACAATTCCCCATACTCCTTGCGAATCGTATCCATTAATGGATTGCGAATGCGCTGTCCGGCAGTAATCCGTTCCAGAGCTGCTCCCAAATGAGTGAATAATCCGTCCCTTAACGAGCGATCTGCCATATAATCCTGATCATCAAATTCTGCCATATAATGAATCAGGGATCGGACCGCTCCAGCCAGTTGCAGGTCATCAGCAGGCAACGATTCGCTCACGTGCCCTCTCGCCTTCTCCAATAAGCTTGCGGTATATACCATCTCAACCGTTGAATATTCCAGATTCAATGCTTCACCAAGATGTTTACATAAGCTTTCGACCTCTGTGATTTGTTCTTCGCTTGCTCCTTGTCTGCCGCGGACAATCCGTCCAGCCTCTGCTTCGCTGATTTCCTTCTTCGATCCTATACGGTCCGCAGCGATCGATAGGTGGATCAGCAGATCAGTATAAGCCTCTTCACTGAACGACTCCTCCAGAGACTGGTCTTCCCACTTCCACAATATCTCTTCGATTGTCTTAATCGAGTCGACACAAGCCATCGAAGCAATCCGGCGATCCACTGGATGAAGTAAGCTCTGATCGGCTCCGGATATGAGTGTCAAGTCATCGAAGCGAATTCCAACA
The DNA here is from genome assembly GCF_003991425.1 of Paenibacillus lutimineralis. NCBI lineage: Bacteria > Bacillati > Bacillota > Bacilli > Caryophanales > Paenibacillaceae > Paenibacillus > Paenibacillus lutimineralis. The sequence continues at coordinate 2,850,401 of NZ_CP034346.1, read as the reverse complement.
AGATCCCGAATGGCTTCACGGATCGCTGGTTCAGAACCTTTGATCTCAACTCCATAACCTCGTCGTCGTATAAGCCGAAGCTCCTGCTTGCCAATCCAATCGGTCAGATCATCGAGATCTGCGGAAATGGTGGACACCGTTACCTTCATCTCGTGAGCCAGTGCGTACAATTTAATCGGTTCATGAGATTCAAGTAGTCTGTACAGCAGGAAGATCTGACGCTCTTCCGCTGAGTATTCCGCATTAGCTGGGGTGAGGAGCTCCAATTTAATATGCTCAAGCCGCTCAGGCTCCCCATCCAGACTAAGACCCGAACCCGCCTTCCGGTGAAGCAAGATCCCCCTGCGATGCAGAAAGCTCTCTACCGCATCAAGCTCCCTATGCACCGTTCGTGGACTCACACGAATACTCTGGGCAATCTCGGCAACGGTGGATTCATAGGGACTGCGGAGAAGCAAGTCCAGGATCTGTCTCATGCGCTGTGTAATTTCCATAGATCATGCCTCCAAAAAAGCGGTCGTAATAAGCGTAGGATGCTGACAATTGCTCACCCTTGGCTTATCGTGTAATGTTATTTCAAACGTTCAACAAGTACGTCATATTCCGGGCTCTTCAGGAAGTTGTCGATGGAAATATGCTCGGCCTGCGGCGCAATTCCACGGGCGCGATCCGTTAATGTCTTATGCGTAACTACGATATCTGCATCGGACGGAATGTCGCCAATCGCGGTATTACCAACTTCGATCGGTGACCCTACCGCTTTCATTTTTTTGCGCAGAATGGAAGCACCCATTGCACTTGATCCCATACCCGCATCACAAGCAAAAATAATCTTACGAACCTCTTCCTTACTCTTCAGTTCCCCAGAAGCTTCCATGGCGATGGACGCGCTTGCTTCTCTTGCTGCAACCCCACTTGAAGCTAGTGACCCTGCCGCTTTTATATCCTTGACACGCTTGGTTGCTTCTTCCAATTCATCCCGATCCTCTTCTTGTTTCTTCTCCGTCTTCAGCAACAGTGCTGAAACACCGAAGGAGACAATCGCTGCCGTAATAACACCGCTCAATGCTGGTATAATCTCTCCACGCGGAGCCATAGCTAGATAAGCGATAATACTTCCCGGCGATGGCGGACCAACAAGTCCAGCGTTCAGCAGCGAGAATGTAAGCGTACCTGTTACACCACCAGCTATAGCGGCCAAAATGAGTCGAGGCTTCATCAAAATGTACGGGAAGTAAATCTCATGAATCCCGCCGAAGAAATGAATAATCGCAGCTCCTGATGCTGATTGTCTAGCACTACCACGACCGAAGAACATGTAAGCAAGCAGGATACCAATACCAGGGCCTGGGTTTGATTCCAGCATATACAGTAACGATTTACCCGCACTAAGTGCTTGCTCAGCGGCAATCGGACTTAGTACGCCGTGGTTGATCGCATTGTTTAGAAACAGTACCTTGGCCGGTTCGATCAGAATGTTGACCAGTGGAATCAGATGATTGCTGACTAGAAAATCCACACCCGTCGAGAGAGCGCTTGTAACCGCTTCAATAATACGCCCTACGATGGAGTATGAGATCAGTACGAGCCCGCCGCCGATAATGCCCAGCGAGAAATTGTTAACCAGCATTTCAAAGCCGGATTTGATCTTGCCTTCTACTGCTTTATCGAATTTCTTAAGCACCCAGGCCGCCCCAGGTCCAACAGCCATGGCGCCGAGGAACATCGGAATATCCGTACCGACGATAACTCCCATCGTAACTAGGGCACCAATTACCCCGCCGCGCTGCTTATGTACCATCGTACCCCCGGTGTAGCCGATCAAGAGTGGAAGCAGAAACTTGATCATCGGATCAACGAGCTTGGCTAAGTATTCATTCGGAATCCAACCTGTTGGAATGAACAAAGCCGTAATCAAGCCCCAAGCGATGAACGCTCCGATATTTGGCATCACCATACCACTTAGGAAACGTCCGAATTTTTGGACTCCCACCCGTGCAGAACCAGACGAAGTGGAAGATGTTGTTTGGGCCATATGACAGCCTCCCTATAGTTTTTTTGCGAGCGGACTATTGGGCTAATTACCGCTCGTTATGTACCCATCGTATTGGACATCTGAGAGATACTCAACAAAATGAAAACGCTATATTGTCAGCATACCTACTGACAATACTTTACTAATCCGCCTACAAACCTCTATAAATAAGCTTTCTTTAATATGTGAATTTCATCACATTATGGATTTATTCTTTCTGATCTCTTTCGAAAATCTATATTAATTAGGGGAAACGCTTTAATTTATACACCTCCCCATATGGTATACTTTGGACAAAAAGATATCCTGGAGGAAGCGATGACAACTTTCGAAAAAGCTGCTTATCACACAAAGCAATATAGAAATTTGTTCAAGGAAATCGGCTATTCTGAGGAAGAAATTAACGCAAAGCTTGAGGACACATGGAATGAACTGTTCTACGGGGATTCTGATGTGCGGATCTACTACCCGTTGGATGAGAATAAAGGATATTTGCTTGATACCGGCAATATTGATGTGAGAACCGAGGGCATATCCTACGGAATGATGATGGCTGTTCAGATGAACAAAAAAGATGAATTTGACCGACTGTGGGCATTCGCTAAGGAATTCATGCAGCATACGGAAGGACGTTACAAAGATTATTTCGCCTGGCATTGCAAGCCAGATGGCACGCGGTTGTCTCCGGGACCTGCACCAGATGGTGAAGAATTCTTTGCGATGGCGTTATTATTCGCCTCGAATCGCTGGGGAGACGGACCAGAGCCGTACGACTACTCCGCGCAGGCGAGAACAATTCTCCGCGCCTGCCTGCATCAAGGCGAGAATGGGGAAGGCGATCCCATGTTTGATCCGGCAACCAAGCTCATCAAATTTGTGCCAGAGTCTTCATTTAGCGATCCGTCCTATCATCTCCCCCATTTCTATGAATTGTTCGCTCTACATGCTGATGAGCAGGATCGAGCATTTTGGAGCGAAGCTGCTGAAGCAAGCCGAAGCTATTTGCATAAGGCCTGTCATCCCGTCACCGGACTGGCAGCAGAATATGCAAATTACGATGGAACGCCTGCAGACCCTCAGCCCCATGGCGACTTCCGTCATTTCTTCAGCGATGCGTACCGGGTTGCCGCGAATATTGCCCTCGATTGGGAATGGTTCCGCAAGGACTCTTGGCAGGTGGAGCAGTCGAACCGGATTCAACATTTCTTCCATGATATTGATGTGTCGGACTACCGTCGCTATACGATTGACGGTGAGCCTTTTGAGGAAGCGGCGCTGCATCCCATCGGACTGCTGGCGACTAACGCGATGGCATCTCTGGCCGCGGACGGCCCAGATGCGGAACGATTCGTGCACCTGTTCTGGAATACCCCTCTTCGCAGCGGCGAACGGCGCTATTACGACAATTGTCTGTATTTCTTCGCCCTACTCGCTCTAAGCGGCAATTTCCGAATTTACTGATCAAAGAATCACATATATCCGTCCTATACAAGACGAAGAGAGGCTGCCTCCACGATAAGGCTGCCTCTCTTCATTTCTTATCACTATAATTGCTATACAAGCAGACAAGACTCAGAAGTACTTCTGATCTCCGCTTCTAAATTTCCACAGGTTATGAAAAATACCCTCAGTGAAAATCATGAATGTATCGTTCATCATTGGCAATGTGCTCTTTCCCCCACGAACACAGGCTTTCCAATACAGGCATTATAGTTAAACCTTTAGGCGAAAGGAAATATTCTACCTTGGGCGGCACCTGAGCGTATTCTTTTCGAACAATTAATTCGCTTTCTTCTAATTCTTTCAATTGACTGCTTAACATTTTATGTGTAATTTTCCCCAGCACTCTTTTTAACTCACTGTATCGCAAAACCTCTTTCTTCCACAGCCAGAACAATATATGCATCTTCCACTTGCCTCCGATCAATGACATTGCGTAAGCAAACGGTTCAACATTTACGGGTTCCATTTCCTCCATTCTACACTCTCCTTTATGATAGTATCTACCTAAAAAGTGCATACTATTCATATTGAATATATCAAAGTATTATGTTAACGAAAATATATTCATAGGGCAATCCCCTATTAAGGAGAGAGTAGAGTATGAAGAACCAAAACTTTCTGGAGCCATTCACATTTTCCCCCAAAGGGCTAGTATTAAATAATAGCGTCGTCATGGCACCGATGACAACCATGTCCAGCTTTTATGATGGCTCCATTACAAATGACGAGGTGGATTACTATGCGGAACGCGCCGGAGGCCCCGGCATGATTATTACAGGTGTCGCATATGTTACAGATGGTGGAAAAGGGTTTGAGGGCGAGCTTTCCATTGCTCATGATTCTACTGTCAAAGGACTTTCCAAAATAGCAAGAGCCATCCAGCAAAACGGTACCAAAGCGGTAATTCAAATTTTTCATGCAGGCCGCAAGACCAATTCAAAAATTCTAAGAGGCATTCAACCGACAAGTGCGAGCCCTATTGCTGCTGCATATCCAAAGGATTCAGAGGAACCACGCGAGTTAACAAATGAGGAAATCGAAAATATGATTAAAGATTTTGGCAGAGCAACTCTAAGGGCAATTAAGGCAGGATTTGACGGAGTTGAACTTCATGGCGCCAATACGTATCTCCTTCAACAATTTTTCTCAGAGAACTCCAATCGACGATCAGATCAATGGGGAGGAAATTTTGAGAAGCGTATGAGATTTCCTCTGAGAGTAATTGAAGAAGTCTCTTCTGTCATTAAGGCAAATGCAGATCGGCCGTTTGTTCTAGGATACCGTCTCTCCCCTGAAGAACTGGAGACCCCGGGAATTCGGCTTGAGGATTCTTTGGCCTTTGCTGAAGCTCTAACAGATACACCTGTGGATTATATTCATTTGTCTATGGGAAGTTATCGACGGACCTCCTTAAATCAACCTGATGATAAAGAACCGATCCTGACTAAATTTGTTAAAGTCCTGAATAACCGCAAACCGCTAATTGGAGTGGGCTCGGTAGAGCGGCCAGAAGATGCAAAAGCTGTTATCGATGCCGGTGCAGCTCTGGTCGGAATCGGAAGAGAATTCATTAGAGAACCAAAATGGGTACAAAAAGTGGCAAGCGGCGAACTTAACAGTATACGTTATCAAATTTCGCCTTACGATATGGACCAGCTGCGCATTCCGTTAGCGATGCAAGCTTACTTGGAAAACTCATTTCGAGATGTGATTCATTTTACTACTGATGGTGAACAAGGAGAAACCTATGAAGCTACATTGGCACCGATGGAGGGGTTTGAGAAAAAGATGTAATTATTGAAATTAGATTGGAAAACTGAATCATCAGTTTTCCATTTTTTTTAGATTATATTAAAGAACAATTAAGGTTCCCCTCAGGTTGGCTGCCTACAATAGTATCAAGATTAATTTCTCACTTAACCCAACATCATGTGTACTTAAAACTATGAAACGAGGTTCTACTATGAACATAAAGCGAGTGATGATCGTCGGAACGATGGTAGCCGTAATTTCCTTCGGAAACACCGCGTTAAGCGGCTCCATCACAAGCGCAAGTTCGGTCGCCAGACTGTCAGCAGTTGACAACAGAAATCCTGGAAAGGATGATTTGCTAGAAGCTCTGAATCAAACTTCCGACAAGGAGCTGTATGAGTCGTTATATGAAGGTAAATCGCTGTATGACATTGCGGCTGATCAAGACGGCGATATTGACCAAGTCATTGAACTGCAGACCAATCAATTACAGAAGCAACTGGATGACCGCCTAAAAAGCGGTAGCATTACCGCTAAGCAGTACGAAGCACATAGCGAAGAACTCAAGGAGATTATTGAGCAGAGCGTGCTCACATCCTTCGGTTAACGAATCATTGAACCTTCTCTAACGAAACTGAGTATCGCTATTCTAGCCTAAAAAAGGTGGTTTCAAATTCTAACGAAACTGGGTATCGCTATTATACTGAATTACTGGCTTAAAGCTAGTTTCTCTCTTAAATAACGATATGGAGATTCGTTAGAATAAATTTACCACCGTTTTCGAGGAAATAACGATCTGTAGTTTCGTTAGGGATTACTCATATCCACCTGCGTCCTCTTATACAAAATGGGTATTGCTGCTGCAATAAGGATCATGCCCATAAAAGCGGGTGCGGCATGACCAAGTGATACATAGATTTGACCTCCAATGATAGGTCCAATCATTCTTGCTAAAGCCTGAATAGATTGGCTACCTCCTTGAATCCTCCCTTGTTCACTGGAATCTACAGACTTAGAGAGCATCCCATTAAATGAAGGCCCAAAGATCGAATCACCAAAACCAAATATGAACATGCCAGCGATAAGAAGTGGATAGAAAGAGAACAAAGCAGACATCGCAATAAGGCTGTAGCCTATAATTTCTGATCCCATTCCAAGAACTGCTATCTGTTTATCACTAAGTCTTATCAACAGCTTTGGCATTATGAAACCTTGTGAGACGATATCCTGGACACCCAATATGGAGAACATAAGTCCGATTATTGCTGGTTTCCAGCTGAAAGTATCCAGTGTAAATTGTGAGAATACCGCCTGTAAAGATCCGTTAGGCAACCAAAGCAAGAACGCTGAGACAAGCAGCCATTTTAAGTTTTTCATAGAAAGTATATTTGCAAGCTGTGCCAACGGATTCAGCCTCACAAAGGTAATCTCTTTCAGTCTGTTCTTCTTGTCGAGGCTCTCCGGCATAAAGAAGAATCCATAAGCAACATTCAATAACGTTATTATTGCTCCAAAATACATGGGTACAGCATAACCAAACTTGGCGAGTAATCCTCCCAAAGTCGGGCCAATGACGGTGCCCACACCTACAACAGCACTCACCCATCCAAAATATTTGGTTCTCTGTTCTGGAGGAATGATGTCTGCAAAATATGCGAAAATCGTGCCTATGCTTCCACCAGTTATACCTTCTATGATGCGCCCGACGAATAGTACCCATAGAGCTCCTCCTATGCCAAAAACGAAGTAGCCGATTGCGGAACCCAATAGGCATACTAAGAGTAATGGACGACGACCATATTTGTCGCTCAAAGTTCCAAGTACGGGGGCCGCCAAAAATACGCAGACTGCATAAACGGAGGTGAGCAGTGTAACAACTATAGCTTGTTCCCCCGGATTGCTTATATAAGGCTGCACTAAGAATGGGACAACAGGTGCGATGATGCTGAAGCCTATTCCACAAAGAAACACAGAAATGAGACCGAATATTAATGCGTGTTTATCTACCATTTGATCTGTGTTCTGTTTATTGTGTGATTGATGTTTGAACATTACATTCTCCTTTCGAAATTCTGTGGTTTTGTTTCCTCGTCAACAATAATATTGCAGTTTTGTTTCCTTGTCAACAAAAAAACAGAGAAAAAAGCAGCCCGTTCTCCATAGAGTTTGGGCTGCCTGTGGTTTCATCTTCATTATTCAATTTATTCCGACTTCACGTCCATACCCATTTTTTTTATTTCTGCATCCAAATGCTTACTATACTTTTCCACGAACCTGAGCATGCTGTCGAATTGTTCCACAGTCACCTGCTCAAATACGCCTTTGTCCCGCTCCTGAAACCCTTTGTGCAATTTCTCATGAATTTCATAAATGACTTTCCCCTGCTCAGTAAGCCTATAATAGATTTCTTTCTTATTATCCTGCTTCTGATAGCTTTCAATAAGGCCCTTTTCTATGAGCCTCTTAGTTATTTTACTCATAGCGCTTCTAGTCATATAAAAGGATTCTGCAAGCTTTGTGACGTTGGAATCCACATTTTTTTCAATGTATTCAATACAATGTACTTCAGAAGGCTTATACCCCTTAAGACTGTCTTCCATCTTAAACTTATTAAGCCAAGCCATCTTGTTGAATACGTCCCTTAAAGCCATCATGACCTGTTCTTCTTTGTTCATGGCCTGTCCTCCCACCCATTGGTGCATTAATAATATTATATACAAAGTGCGCACCATAAAAAAGTGATCCTCCAACACTTCCAATAGATTTGGCAACAAAATAAACAAACAGGGTTGAAACGGAATTACTCGTTTCAAAACCCTGTTTGTCTGAAAGCCAGATCCATAACCAAGCTCCATATGATTTACCCTGAGACTACCTGCTCCTGACCAAGCGAATTTTTCTGCAATCTCGGGATGAGAGCATAGGCAAAAGTGATGAACGGACTCATCCACAAGAAAGTCGCATAAGGCAGATATTCGATGACAGGAACCCCAAGGGTCGCGGCAAAGAAAGCACCACTGACTCCCCATGGAATCAACGGGTTCACGAGTGTGCCGCAGTCCTCCAGCGTACGCGACAGCGTCTTGGCTGGAATTCCCCTGCGATTATATTCGTCCTTGAACATTTGGCCAGGCAACAGAATCGACAAGTATTGTTCCCCTGTCATCCCGTTGACCGCGATGGACGAAGCTCCCGTCATTAGAACGATAGCGCTGCTTCGCTTCAAGGGCTGAATCACTTTGCGGAAAAAAGCGTCGATAACGCCGCAATGCTGCAACAATCCTCCTAGCGAAAGGGCGATCAGAATCAGCGATACAGACCACATCATCGACTGCAATCCACCGCGGTTAACGATGGAAGCTACGGTCTCATTGGCGATCGAGCTATGATAACCACTCTGCATGACACTGAACCAAACATCGATTGCCGTCTGATGCTGAACGAATGCCGTGATCAGAAGCCCGGTGACGATCCCTATGATTAGGGTTGGAATAATAGACACCCTTTTAAAAGAGCAAGCAATAACAGCAAATGGCGACAGGAGTGTCAACCAGTGGATCTGGAACCCTTCTTGTAGGGCTAGCTTGATCTGCTGGATAGAAGATAGATCCATCGCTTCAGGCTTTGGCGCGAACATGAAAAATACAGTAGTAATGATCAGTGCCGGGATCGTTGTGTACATCATATTGCGAATATGTGTGAATATGGATATGCCTGCTACGGCAGGTGCAAAATTCGTCGTATCGGATAGTGGCGACATTTTGTCCCCGAAGCAGGCTCCAGAGATAATCGCTCCGGCTGCCAAAGTTGGTGATATTCCCGTCGTTAATGCAATGCCCATGAAGGCAACACCGACCGTACTCACCGTAGTAAATGAGCTCCCCGTAAACATGGAGACGATGATCGTAACAAATAATGCACTCACCGCGAAGAATTGCGGCTTAATATAGTCCATTCCATAGTATAGAATCGTTGGGACTGTTCCGCTCATCATCCATACAGCGATAAGAATGCCAATCAGTGACAGAATGAGAATCGGCATAATTGCCGTCTGGATTCCCTGAATAATCGCCGATTCGAGCTTCTTCCAGGGGAAGCCAAATAGGCGCAGCATCGTTGCTGTACCAACGGTCGTTGCCAACAGTGGTAGATGCGGCTCCGATTTCAAGAGAAAAATGGAGACAAATAAAAGCGCTAGAATAAAAACAATAAGAAAAATACTCTTTGAGAAACTCAGCTCTCGGTTCATGATGTAAGGACTCCTTATTCAATTGTTGTTGCCAAGGGATAATATTCTCAGCTCCAATGAAGCTACAGAATGATTTACCACCTTTACGCTTCTCTGCTTTCGGGCTTTCTTGCATTGAAGCACAAAGGTACTATAACGATAAAAGCATAAGGAGTCAATGTCTATGTTATGAACATTCCCTGATTATTCCTCTTCAGAGTGAGGATGCAATGCGAACCTCAGCGCCCGACTGATCAATACCGGCAACACTGACACATGGCCTTCCTGTTCGAATTCTTTATATTCGGCCCTAACCCCGATGTCCGTCGAAATCGCCGTCAGGCGTTCAGTCAGTGCTTGGACCCGAGCACAATTGCCGCATTCATGCGATTTTTCCAGTTCACCTACGCCAAAGAGTACCCGGACATGGACTGGTAACTTTCTTGTAAGAGCGATAAATTCCCTTTCCAAGTCCAGCAAGTATTCCTTGTTCCAGTGCAGTGATGGACTACCCGCAATGTAATATTGAAAGGACTCTGGCTTACTGAATAGCGCATACACGGTGAACAATCCGCCGAGAGAATGCCCGAATAGCACTTGCCGCGTGCGATCTACCGGGAATCGCCCTTCAATTCGCGGCTTCAGCTCTTCTTCAATAAAGTGTAGAAATTCCCTTGCCCCGCCTTGCTCAGGAATCCGTTCGTTATCGGAACGCTTGCGAAATTCCGTCGATGGCAGCGGTGTAAGGTCATAGAAGCGTTCCGGCGCATACGGACCATTCGTCTCATACCCAATGCCGACGACTATTGCAGGTATCACTCCTGTATGATCCGGTCTGCGGCACTGTAATCTCAGTGCTTCTACCATCGTGCCGAATACTGAATTGCCGTCTAGCAAGTAGATAACCGGATATCCGTCTGGCGGAGGCTCTCCCAAAGGACGGGCTACAATAATCCGATAGGTTCGCCGCCCCTCGTGTGAAGTCATTGCCCATTGCTCTGCATGGGGGATGTTCACTTGGTGATATGCAAAATCGGAAGGCGTTGCTTCTGATATTATCGGTTCCATCGCTAGCCCTCCTGGGGAATCAGAAACTGCAGCACATCATCGATAATTTTCTCATAAGCAATTAGGCCGCTTCCGAGCCAATAGCCGCTGTCCACTTCATAGACATGTCCCTGCTTGACAGCCGACATGCTCTTCCAAATCGAGCTATCCATCATAGTACGGTCTCCCCCTTGATCTATAGCGAATATGTAATCCGCATCCAGCTCGGGAACAATCTCTAGTGAGAGGGCGACGCTGTTTGCATCCCCGATCAGCTTCGTTTTGCCGAGTCCCAGTTCTTGATGAAGCACATATCCAGCTAAATAGTTTCCTCCCATCATATTGACTCCTTTAGGAGCAAAACGTATAATCGCAATCTTTTTATTCTCCATAACCTTGCTCAATTTCTCTTTAGCTTCATTTATTTTCTCGCGGTAATCCTGCAATGCCGCATCAGCTTCAGCGGATTTGCCGAGCAGATCTCCTATGGCAGCAAGCGACTGCTCAACATTTCCGGAGGCATTTTTAAAAACATAGGTCGGTGCAACCTTCGCATAGTTTTCATAGACCCCATTTGCCGCAAAGGTTTCCGTCTGCAATATGATAAGGTCGGGACTATAAGACATCATTACTTCAGGCGAAGGCAATCCCTCGGAGAAATCCAGTATTGGCACATCGCTTAGTCCCTCTATCCAATCGCGATGTCCATCCTTGGCATTAGAGTATCGTGCAACCGGGATTACCCCCAGCTTCAGTAGAGACTCTTCCAGATAAGGAGCAATGATCTTCGTCGGTGTACCCGTTAGCTTGACCTCATGCCCCAGCTCGTCCTTTATGATTCGTTCTTGGGATTCCTCACTGCTATTCCCTTTGTCCGCTTCGGCGGATGTTTTGACCTCTCCGGCCTGCTGTTTAGGTCCGGGTGCCCCAGCGCCGTTCTCCGCCTTGGTACTGCATCCCGCCAGCAGACTCCCTATGATTGCACAGCTTAATAGAACTAAAAATAGAGTTTTCCATCCCTTTTCTCTCATACCCCAAAGTCCCGACATGATATATCCCCCTTAGTTGATAATCGTTCTCAATTGACTTTGAGTATACTTATTTTACTAGGGATTCGCCATAGTCATTATCCAGAAGTATATTTGGACAATTTCCGGTAAATAAGAGCAGTACTTCGTCCAGCATCCGGGCCATGGCCATAGCTGAATACTCAAACCAAGGATCGGCACTGATCATATACACATGACCGTTCTGTAAGGCCTGGAGCTGCTTCCATCCGGCTGAATGCTGCAATGCTAACCAAAATTTGCGTGTTGAAGCCTCCGGACATATAGTCAACAAAATTCGCTCAGGATTTATCTCTTGCAATTCCTGCAGTGCCATAGGCAAGTGGTGGCTGTGCAGTTCTCTGTCGCAAGCATCCTGAAGATTTAAATCGTCGTAAAGCAGCTCCTGGAGTCCCCGATTCCGGTATGCGAACATTTGCGTACGGTAAATCCGCAGGACCAAAATACGATCATTCCCCAGCGAAGACCTCAACTGCTCCCGTGCAGCTTGGACGTTACTCTCGTAATTTCGTATCCACTGCTGTGCGACAGCTTCTTTATCCAAGTAAGCGGCAATATCAAGCAGTTGATCTCTCCAGCCTTTTTGGTCTGTTATGTAATGTATCGGCGCAATCGAGTTCAACCTGCTGTCCTCGCTCATTTGCAGCTGTTCAGAACCGATGATAACATCCGGACGTGCCTGACTCAGCTTACCCAGATTGGTCTCAAATGCTAATTTGTAATAAGGGCTGGTGGGAATAAGATGCGACTTTATTTTGCTGCTGTAAAGGTTGTAGTAATACGGAGTCCATTTGGGATCGATGGGAGCGATCTTCGGAATGATATTGAGCGCAAGCAAATGTCCGATGGCTGAGGGGGAACATACTGCCACACGCTTCCTAGTATTTTTGGCGAATTCAGAGGGCGACACACCTACTTCCTTCTTAAATTTACGACTAAAATAGAATTCATCCTTATACCCTACCTTCTTGGCAATATCCCGCAACCGCTCTTCGGATTCCGCCAAATATCGCTTGGCATGTTGAATGCGAACGTCCGTTAAATACTCCATCGCACTTTGGCCGAACGTTTTTTTAAATAAATCCACAAAATATTTGGGGCTAATGTTCGCCATCTTGGCCAGCTGTGTGATAGACAGTGGTTCATCATAGTGGCTTCCTATAAACACTCTGATTCCTTGTAAATCTGTTTTATGCAAGTGGTCTGCAGCCATTGAGCCATGATTCGGTGCTTCGGTATGCACAGTCTTCATCCCCTTGTGAAGATATGGATAGTTGAAACAAATAAAACTGATAATGATTATCATTATCAGTTTTATTAAAAGTTAACATACCTTCTTAGGAAGTTCAAGCGTGATTTGATTTAAATCCGGTTGGATCTAGGACATCTGAAATATATGTTATAGTCGCTTTCACCCCCATTGTTGTTTGCTCAGGAATTCAATCACCAGGTCATTAATTTGCTGCTTCTGTTCAACACTAAGGAGATGCCCGGCCTTGGGCACGGTTGCGAGGGTCATATCAGGAATCATCCGAGCCTTCGCCTGTACATCCGAAATGGAGTGACGGTAGATGACCTCATCTTCCCCGACGATAAATAAGGCTGGAAATGAGCATTGAGAGAGTTCAGCCTCTGTAAAAACCGTAGGAAGTAGACCAAGCCGAGGAAAACAGTTCTTATAGCTTGCTGACATCAACGCCCGGTAGGATGCGGGTAATAGATCAAGGCTATTTTGTCTCGACATACACCAGGTAAACGCCCGGTCAATCAACCACTGCGTCTTAAACATCACCGCTGGGAACATATGCAGATAGAACATTCTGGACAGCGGTGCGAAGGAACCGGCAGGTGCCAGCAAAGTAAGTGAGCGCACTCGCTCTGGATGAACCAGCGCAAAATTCAAGGATATGAATCCCCCCATCGAATGCCCCAGTAAATGAAACTTCTCCAAGCGAAGCTCCTGGGTGAGCTCCAACAGCCACTGTGCTGCCGCCTCTTTACTGGATAATGGCTTCAGCAGCGTGCTTTTCCCAAAATCTCCAGGAACATCGATGCAATATACGTAATAGTCCCTGCACCATTCGGCGATGTTCGCGCTCCACATCAGTGACGTAGCGGTCATACCATGAATAAGCAGTAGAGGCGGATTGGCTAGATTCCCGCATCGAATGACATGCGTATCACCAAATTCGGTGGATACATTGCTAATTTCGTAGGGGATGGGCCACTCGCTTAACGCTTGGTCATATGCTGCCAAGAAGCGGTCTCTCCCCTGTTCGTTTCTATATATAGATAATCCCTTCATTTCCATTTCCTTCAGATCACTCCTCTTCACGTGCATGCGTGAAAATTCTCAAGATTTGATCTACCTGCGGGAAATCCTCCAGCTCGGGATAGGTTAAGCGTGTGAAAACTACACCGTTCAGCATGGAAGAGTACATAAGTGCTTGCTTAAACGGATCGGTATCAATGAACTCCCCTTGCTTCTGACCCTCGCGAAATAATTGCTCAAGCAATTGCAGGCTTTGTCCCGAGTATTCCTTGGATATTGCCGTGGCCTCGTCTGGAACCGTCTTCGATGTATTGGTCTGCAAGGCGATGAGGAAGAAATAACCACTCCCTGCGGTATGAGCAAAGATTCCTTCTGTCAACGCCTTCAGCCGTTCATACGGACTTCCGCCGCTCTCTACAACTTGACGGATCGTCTCATAGGACGTTGTAAACGCAGTTCTGGCGAGTTCAATATAGATGTCTTCTTTGGAAGCGAAATAATGATAAATCAACCCATGGCTTAGCTGTGCTTCTCCGACAATATCACTTACTTTCGTACCCGCATAACCTCGCTCCCCAAACACCTTCGCTCCGGCTTCGAGCAATTGCTGCTTGCGCGCATCACGAATTTGCTGATTTTGTTCATCGATTCTTGGGGACATGACGTACCGCCTCCTTGATGTAAATATGGATTATAAAGGAATCATAATATTCATTGATTAAATAGTCAATCAAAAAAATAAAAAATAAGGAGACCGCCCGTCCAGGCAATCTCCCATACTTGATACTCCCTAGTCTAAATCAACTTAAACTCCTTCAAAAGCTGCATGATTCTTGTGTTAGAAATCTTCTTAACTCCCGTCATCGCAGCTAATTTGACGGTATCAGGAAGCTCCATGTCGGTGAGTTTGTTGCCATCCATCATTTTCGCTGTGGAATCCAACAGCACACGGACATCATAAGCAGATCCAAATACTTCTGGAACACCGCGGTCTATGTCTAACAATGTGTATACAGCTTCCATGGCGGTACGGACGGAGTACTCCGTAGTGAACACCGTATCTCGCGGTGTCTCAGCAAAGTTGCCGATAAAGGCGGCGTTAACACAGCCATCAGGAACGACGTTCGGACGATCGCCTGCTGCTCTTGGCATGAAGTAAGAGGTAACATACGGCATCATGCAAGGAACACAGTTGGCGGAGTTTACGGCCATATCATGAATCTCTGCTTCAGGTACGCCCATATGATAGAGCCACTCTTCTGTGATTTCAATACCCGTACAGTCTTTCATCGGTTTTTTGATGTAATCGCCTGGCACGTCGCAATATAAGCTATACACCCACACGACGAGCTGATCCTTTGGCTGGGATTTGAAGTGAGGCTGGCGATTCAGCGTAAAGCTCATCAGCCATTTCGAATCCTTCACCGTTACGATACCGCCGGTTACGACTTTGCCGTTGAACGGGTCCCGTTTGCAAATTTTCTCGATGTAAGGAGGGATTCGGTCATCCAGCGTTGTAACTGTAGCAGACTCCCAGTTGCTTTCCGCAATGTTGCCGCAGAATTTGTCTGGACGGCCAAAGGCAGGATCCTGCTCCGCGATTTTCTTCCATAGCTCCCAGCTTCCACCGAGGGAAGTATTCATTACGGCTGGTGTGTTGTTATCTCCTAGTGTGGAGCTTTCCGTATTGCTGCCGTTCGTAATGAAGACCAGATCATTTTCAGTCAGGTCAATGTGCTTTTCTTGTCCTTTTTGAACATATGCGAGCTTTTTAGCCACTTTCTTTGTACCTGTAATCTCAAATTCTACATTGGTTACGGTCGTAGCATATTGGAAGGTAACACCTTGGTCTTCCAAGTACTTCATCAGTGGCAACGCAAGTGACTCGTACTGATTATATTTAGTGAATTTCAGTGCCGAGAAGTCAGGCAATCCACCGATATGATGGATGAATCTAGCAATATATCTGCGCATCTCCATCGCACTATGCCATGGTTCGAACGCAAACATCGTCTGCCAGTAAAGCCAGAAATTCGAGTTGAAGAAATCTTCAGAGAAGACATCTGTAATTTTCAAATCTTCAAGCGCTTCTTCTGGGGTGAAGAATAATTTGATAATTTCCATTGAAGCGGTTTGTGTAAGTGTAAATTTGCCATCGGTATGCGCATCCTCACCACGTTTAAGAATCGCACGCTGTAGGGAGTAGTTCGGATCTTCTTTGTTGAGCCAATAAAATTCATCGAGTACCGATGCACCTTCTGTTTCCAATGAAGGAATGGAGCGGAATAAATCCCAGAGGCACTCGAAGTGATTTTCCATTTCCCTACCACCGCGGATAATGAATCCTCTTCCGTCATCGTAGATGCCGTCCAATCCGCCTCCAGAAATATCGAGTTCCTCAAGAATATGAATATTCTCACCTTTCATCTGACCATCACGTATGAGGAAGGCAGCCGCGGACAGTGATGCTAGACCTGAGCCAATCAAATAGGCAGATTTTTGATCCACACCATGTGGTTTTTTAGGACGGGCAAAAGCTTCGTAGTTTCCATTGCTGTAATACATGCTTATAACCTCCATTTAGAATTTCATTTTAGCGCAACCTACACATGATTATCTTCCCTGCAAATTCACTATACTGCGCATGTAGAACGTTTACACTAAACAGTAAAAGGGCTATGTATAAAATTCATACATAACCCTTAAAATGTCTAAATATTTGATTCTGTATTTCAACCGGTCCCGCGCTAGCTAATGTGCACATATTTACTGATCGCCTTCTCAACATCGCCTTCAACTAAGATGCTTAATCGATCAATAATCAAGCTGGGGTCTTCACCCATGCCATTGCGAATCCATTCCAGCATGATGCCGATGAACGCAAAGGTATAGAAGTTGGCGATGAATTTCTTATCTTCCGATCGCACCTGCTTGCCGGCATTGACCTCTTCAATCACACCCATCAACAGGTCGAATACCGCCTGATGCAGGAAGAGATCCAAATGCTCTCGCCCCATAGAACGATAGGTACTGAGGCAGAATTTTTTGTTGTCTAAAACATAATTGAATATTTTCAGGAAGCCATGCTGCCAGGTATCATAGGTACGACAGTTGGATATCGCGTCCAGCGCCTCCGTCTTATAAATCCAGCCTAGTAAATCATATATATCCTGAAAATGATAATAAAACGTCTGTCGGTTCACTCCGCATTCGGCAACCAGATCCTTCACCGTGATTTTCTCCAATGAGGATCGTTCCATCATCGATTTAAGAGTAGAAGCCAAAGCCTTCTTCGTCATTACGGACATCGTCGCACAGCCCTTTCAATAGATGATCACTCTACTTGCCAATTAGCGATTGAGAGCTTGATATACTCATAAAAGCTGTAAAAATTAACTTTTATTATTATAACTCCCTTTAGCTAATCGTTAAAAGGGTCTATGTGATCAAGTCGTTGCTCAGGAAGAAATACTCCACTCTCCGGTCTCATGCTGTCGACCCCATAGACGGGCATACAGGCCGTTCAATGACAACAGCTCTTCATGCCGGCCTGTCTCTACAATCTGCCCCTGATCCAATACGGCAATCTGATCAGCATGACGTACCGTCTTAAGGCGATGCGCAATAACGATAACTGTTCTTCCTTGCACAAGCTGGTCAATCGCCTTCTGAATCTCCGCTTCATTCTCAGGGTCGAGCGAAGCTGTCGCCTCATCGAGAAGCACGACGGGGGCGTCTTTCAGAATCGCCCTGGCGATGGAAATCCGCTGCTTCTCTCCTCCTGACAGCGTGCTGCCTCCTTCGCCGACCAGCGTGTCATAGCCGTCAGGAAGCTTCATGATGAAATCGTGGCAGCAGGCGAGCCGTGCGGCAGATTCGATCTCTTCTCGGGTTGCATCTGCTTTTCCGAAGCGGATATTGTTAGCAATCGTGTCCTGGAACAGATACACATCCTGAAACACCATGGAAACCTTCTGCAGCAGTGCTTCCGGATCCATCGCATGAATCGCTTCCCCGCCCATGGTCACTGTCCCTTGATTCGGATCATAGAAGCGGGCAATGAGGCGGAGCATGGTACTCTTTCCGCTGCCTGAAGGCCCGACCAAAGCAGTGAAAGAACCTGTCGGCATACTGAGACTTACATTTTGCAGAACAGGCTGTTCCAAATAGCCGAAGGTAACCTCCCTGAACTCGATATCATGTCCTGCTGCGGGCTGTCTGTCGCCCTGCATCACAGGTTCCTGCAGCAGTTGGACGATGCGCTCACCAGCTTGCTCATGATAACGGAACTCGGCATAGCCTACCAGCGCAATCGTCAGCGGCTCGAATATCCGGGTTCCGATGATCAGAAATGCCACGAAGGTCATCAAATCAAGGCTGCCGCCGAGCAGCAAATGAACGCCGACAATTACCATAAAGGTTAAGCCGGCCCGGATACAGGCAATCGCCGTCAATACAATGGGCCCCAACAATCCTTCAAGACGGATGCTCTGCCGCATCAATTCTTTGAATGAGAATTCCAGGCGGGCAAAGCGCTCTCCGCTCAAATTATAGGCTTTAATGACGTGGATACCATTCAAATATTCCTGAAAGCGGTTGGCCGCATCGATCTTGGCCCGCATATGCTGAGCCCCCAGCCTGCGTTGCAGGCGGGTGGTCAGTAGCAGCAGCAAAATAGCGACCGGAAGCGCAGCGAACAACGACAGGGCCATGCGCCAATCGAGCACCGATAAGCCTACGAGAGCAAGGAGCGGCATGACAATCGCTCCAAGCATCTGCGGGACCAGATGTGAGATGCCATGCTCCAGCAGCGTGAAGTCGCCCATCATCATATTGGCCAGGTCCCCCGGATCACGCTTGTTCAGGAAGCCCAGTGACAGCTTGCGCAAATGCTCGGCCAGACGAGCTCGGCCGTCAGCGGCGGCGCTGTAAGCAATGCGATACTGGGCGCGATAGGCAGGAACCTCACTGATGTACAGGAGAACCAATGACACTGCAATCCCTCCGCATACCCACCACAGGCGTGTCGTATCGAGAGTAGTTCCCGGATTGGTAAACGTTTGAAAGATTAACCTGATCGCCTCCACAAGCAGCACAAAAGGAACTATACCGATCAAATTGGCCAACGTCGTATACAGTACCGGTCTAATTAAGGCGCGGGGATTACCCGCGGTAATGTTGCGCAGCATGTTCATGTCCAGCCTTCCCCTCCTTCTGGCCAATGCTCCAATTCTCAGTATGCAGGTATGAGGCCCACATTCGGGCATAGATTCCTCCAGCTGAGATCAATTCCTGATGCCCTCCCCGTTCGGCGATGCGTCCGCTTTCCATCACGAGAATCTGCTCGGCATCCTTGATTGTGGACAGACGATGCGCGATCACGATGACCGTCTTCTTCTGCATCAGCTCTTTCAGGGCCAGCTGCATCTCGTATTCATTCTCGGGATCGGCAAATGCAGTGGCCTCGTCCAGCACAAGCACAGGGGCATTCTTGAGGATCGCCCTGGCAACGGCGAGCCGCTGCTCCTCCCCACCTGACAGATATACGCCTCCTTCGCCGATCAGTGTGTCATAGCCCTGCGGTAGCTGTTCAATAAAAGCGTGACATTGCGCTGCCCTCGCAGCTGCATGCACCTCCTCCGGTGATGCGTCAGGCCGACCGACGGCAATATTGTTATACACCGTATCATAGAACAGGAATGAATCTTGAAACACGAAAGCAACGGTATTCATCAGATCGGAGGTAGCCATATCCCGGATATCAACATGGCCAATGCGAATCGCTCCGGACTTCACATCCCAGAACCGGGGCACCAGATTTGCCACCGTCGATTTGCCCGCTCCGGACGGGCCTACAAGCGCCGTAACTTCCCCTTGTCTGGCGGTAAACGAAATATCCGATAATACCTCCATGCTTCCGGCCTCCGCATCGTAAGCGAATGAGACGTGATCGAAGCTTATGTCATAGAACTCCGGCTGCTGCGGATGTATCGGCTCCGATACAGGCTGCTCTTCGAGAATACGGTCAATGCGTTCTACCCCTTCACGGATATCTCTAAGCGTTGAGGTCAAGGACATGATCTTGAACATCGGAGAAGAGATGCCCGGGGCCATGATCAGGAAGAACAGCAGCACGGAAGCAAATGCAACGTTTCCCGGATCACGACTTAGCAGATACACGCCTACCGGCAGAACGAACGCGGCGAAGGAGCCGAGAATCACCTTGAATACCAGATATCCGGTCTGAAATTGGTCGGTGTATTTCAAGCAAAAATCACGATATCGAATCATATCTTCATAAAATTGACGGAAGGATTGCACCGTTTGCCCGAATACCTTAATGGCCGGCATTCCTCTTACATATTGAACAGCAGAAGCGTTCATCCGTTCCAGTGAATCGTGATACTTCCGCACATTCTCCTGCGTCTTCGAGCCGGACATCAGCAAGGTCTGGACAACCAGTGCAAGAACGATAGGCACAATGCAGGCGATAGCCAGCCATACGTTGAGCAGGAACATGACTACAATCATGAATAGGGTGGTGACCGCGACATGAACAAGATCGGGTAGCTGGTGGGCAATAAAGGTTTCTACCTTCTCCACATTTTGCTCCATCGTCTTCTTCACCGCTCCCGTTGACGTGCCATTCAACCAGCCTAGCGGCAGCCTGCCGATGTGGGCCGACAATTTCACCCTCAATCCATATAAAATTCGAAAAGCGGCTACATGCGAGACCATCCCTCCGGCATACATCATGACGAGGCTTCCCAGCAGACCGCAGAGGGCGATAATCCCCCAACGCACCATCATCGCTCCATCGGCCATGGACGGCTCGGCGGCATGCTCCAGCAGCTCCTTCAGAATAAAATATACAGCGGCATAGGGCACCAGCATACAGACGGCGCTTATCGAAGACAACAAACCGGAGAGCATCAGCAAACCTCGTCTTTCCCCGGCGATTTCAAACAATCGGGACATGCCTTTTTTATGAGTCAATTGAATCCCTCCTCCACAAAACGCTTATTGCGAGCCTTTCAGGATATCCTCGACAAGCTGGTTCATCAGCGATTTCTTGCCCAGGGCAAAGAAGGCTTCATTGTAATTCTGGCGGCTTGTCATACGATATATCTTGCCTGCCTGGACGGCCTTCAGGCTGTTCCAGATACTGCTCTTCTCCAGTACGTTGTCCGAGCTATCGGCCATCAAAATCAGATGATCAGGATTCAGCGTGGACAGCCCCTCAAGGCTGGTCCCTTTGCCGCCCCATGCGTCTGGCTCGGGCAGGCCCAGGGCTTGTGGAAGCTGGAGATCGTTATAGATCATATCAGCAATGCCGGTGCGGGAATAAATTCTAATCTCCTTCTGCGTCGCCTCGATGATCGCGAACGTCTCTGTCCCGGTCTTTGCTAGAATTCTCTCCTTGTCCTTCGTAGCTTGAGCTTCGTATTCCGCCGTCCAGTCCTCCATTTCCTTATGCTTATCCAGCACTTCGGAGACAAAAGCAAAGCGGTCCCGAAAAGCGTTAAATCCATACGGAACCCTAACGGTCGGGGCGATCTTTGACAGTTGATCATAGATTTTCTCCTGCGTTGGGCCAGCCAGAATCAAGTCCGGTTCGGCTGCCATCACGGCCTCTACATCCACTTCAGTCTGGAACCAACCGCCGATGAGAGTGTTTGGATCCAACCTACTCCCTTATTTATAATTTCCCTTCTTGTTTCCTTCTCGCGCGCTTCATTTGAAGTCTTATTGTGATAGGTCAGATGGAACACGAACCGTCTTTCTTCTTAATGAGAAGAGCCCGGTCACACAGATCAACAGCACACAGAACGAATATGGAGCGGCTATATTTGCCGTATATAATGCGGTTCCTGTCACAGGTCCCAGGAAGGAACCCCCTCCCTGCAAAGCAGCGATATAGGAAGCGACACTCCGCTGTTCCTCATCCCGTACGGCCAGCGACGCTCCTGCACTATAGCCTAACAATGTAAAGCCAATCCCGATTCCGAGAAGAAGGAAATCGACATAGGCATAGCGGATGAAAGCGACAAGCCCCAGCAGTCCGAGTACAACGAACAGCAATCCAACCCGCAGCACATGATCAGACTTCCACTTCAGCTTACTGATTACGATCTGTGAGAGTACGACCATGACTCCTGACAGAGCCAGTCCCAGCCCGATCAATTGTGTGGCCTGGCGGGCATCATATCCAAGATTGTCCTGGACATAGAAACCAATTGTCACTTGAACAATATTCAAGGCAAAAGAGAGCATCAGACCGGTCCATAGATACAGGCGAATTCTTCCGTCCAGCGGCGAGAGTGAAGAAGCCTTGGCGCTACGGATCGTCTTCTGTTCCGGTTCGTCCTTGATCAACAACCCCAGTAGAATCATCATCAGGGCAAGCATTATGGCTACAGCGTACATCGGAGCGGTCAGTCCAATCGACGCCATGCCTCCGCTCATCGCCGGGCCTAATACGAACCCGAGTCCGTTCGCCGCTCCGAATAAAGCCATCCCCTTCGTCCGCGTCTCTTGTGTTGTCCATCCCATTACATAAGATTGCGCCTTAGCCGGAATTCCGCCGAAGAAAAAGCCTGCGACAGCGCGCAGCAGGAAGAAAATCCAGAATAGCCCCGACGAACCCTGCCAGTGATCTGCTGCATAATCGGCAAGCAGAGCAAATACGACCAGCGTGATCAAATAGACGAACATAATGGACGCCAGCATCTTCTTCCTGCTCATGAAGGTTTGTTTCTCCCAGAAGTACCCTCCAAGCAGCCAGCAAAGACCTGCTACCGACACCAGACATCCCGACTGAAGCTCGCTAAGACCCAAATTTCGGGATAGCGGACCGATAATCGGATTGAAGGCAGCGATCGATATCATGCCACACAATACAATAAGAAACATTACAGTGAATCTGTATTTCATATCTTTTCACTCCTATCTATCGCTGTTTTCGAACCTCATCCATCAATGCGAATGATTTTCATTATCACTTGTTCATATTACCTTGGATTAAAGCCCTCTCTCCACCACTAGACGGAGTAATTCTACGGTTCAAGGGAGCGATCAAGGCAACAAAAAACTGCCCAAAAGAGCAGTTCATTTGTATAATATTCATTTACGATAGAGAATTAGGAAGTTGAATCGAAGAGCGTCGGGCCAGACTTCCCGGGGTTACCCCATACTTAACCCGAAATGCTTGGGCAAAATGACTTGGATTAGAATATCCGACGGCAAGCGAGGTCTCATAAACATTCATATTTCCTTCCTGAAGCAGAAGCAGCGCCTTCTCCAGCCTCTTCTCCCGCAAATATCCGAAGACAGTCGTGCCATACATCTCTTTAAAGCCAACCTTCAATTTATAATCATTCAAGCCGATCATCCGGGATAGCTCAATTAACGTAGGTGGATCCGCCATCCATTCCAGAATGATCTCCCGCGCCCTCTTTATTTTGTCTATATCGCTATTGGATAAATTCGACGTTTTACGTTCAATCAGTAGCGACTGAAACGAAGATGACAGCAATTCCAGGACACTACACTCTAGCTCCAAATTACTGATGCCTTTTTGCTGTAGTGCCTGTATCAGACGCATAATGGTCATGGAAGATGCCGGATCAATTCTCTCTTGGAAGACGCGGTAATTCCGTTGACCAAGCAGTTTATTGAAATCAACTAGCCTGCTGCCGTCAGCACCCTCTAAAAAATGATGAAAAGTGGAAACAGGAATCCCGATTCCGAGCATTTGATAAGGCTGCTCTTCCTCGAATTCGAACCGTACCTTTGTCTCACGAATAAGCTGCAAACTGATCATGCCCGGAGCAAAATGATACTCCTCCCCATCCGCACTAAACTGCCGAGTGCCTTGTGAGCAATAATGAAGCTCGATCATCGGCATGCCGGTATTAAGCGATATATCAACTTCACGTTGAAAGGTCATCTCAGAGACAACAATATTCATATCATGGCGAGGCACATAGCGCTGAACCCGCCCTGTCCCCATTAACGAGCTCAGCTCCATCGGTTCAGAGCGGTCGGTATATTGCCGCTGTAATCCCAGACCATCAAAGAATAAATTGAAATTGAGATGAAAATCGGTATTCTTCATGGATTTTTCACCTCTTTAAATAAGAAGATTATAGCATATCGGAAAATATTCGTTGAAATCCCATCAAATTGTTATACCCTTTATAAGACTTTAAAGGAAAAGGCCGATTCCTTATACAAGGATCGGCCTTTTTATCTTATGGTTTAGCGTATATATTAATTTCTTCCGGTTTATTGAAATAATGATCCCCCTCGATGTGATGCTCCGGGTTTGCTCCCCACATTGCCAGACCAAAAGCTACCTTGGAATCACGAGCACAACTGGAATCATAGACAGTATCCCCTATGTAGATAGCGCTGCTCGGATCAGCTCCGATAATCCCCCGAGCCTACAACACCCGTGCTCAAGTATTATACGAATCCCTCCAGAGTAATGAATGTTACTAGTTGAATTCAGACTCCAGTAAGGAGTATTGGAATGAGTCATGCCATTTCCCCTTATGCCATAAATGCTCTCGCAAATGTCCCTCGTATTTCATCCGGTTCTTCTGCATGACCTTAGCGGAGCCCAGGTTATCCGGCCGACATGTCGCATAAACCCTGTGAAGGCCCAGTTGATGGAACCCAAAACGAAGCATCTCGCCCGCAGCTTCCGTTGCATATCCCTGGCCCCAGTACGGATGGTTGAAGCAGTACCCGATCTCCCCTTGTCTGGATCCGCTGATGTGGAGACCGCAGCCCCCTATTAGTTCTCCTGTCCCCTGGAGTACTACAGCAAACTCGAAGTCTTGACGAACCATTTGCCGTTGCTGTCCTATTACCATTTCAATATATTCCTTCGTCTCTTCCTCCGTGTTTGGACCCCAGATCATATGTTTTGTTACGAATGGGTCCGACGCATATTTGTGAACATCTGCTGTATCCTCTAGCTTGAATTCCCTAATGATCAACCGTTTTGTTACAAATTGCATTCAACCCACCTCCAGGCCCTGTCTCATCTCGCTACCCTACTCATAGTGCACAGGCTTATTTTTCTCATTTTACTTTGAATCTTCGTTTATTCCTACTAAAAAATGTATCCGCGTTTGACTACACATTCCGCCATATGCTAAGGTAATCCGAGTATTACAAATGTTTGATCGACCCTCCTACACATACATATGAAAGGAATCTGAACGAAATGATGATATACGGCCGTATTGCGATCATGATGCCCCCGTTTCCCTAGCTAGGCTCATATTCTTGTTGTAATTCAGACAGAATATTAGCTTGTAGGAGGGCTAAATAAAATGAAAAAATATGCAGTTCCATCTCTGTTATTAATGATTGTTCTTGTCGCTTTTCCACAGATTAGCGAGACCATCTACACACCGTCCCTGCCGGACATCTCGGCATCGCTCGGTGTCTCAAATAGTTCTGTACAATTAACACTAAGCATTTATTTTATCGGCTTTGCGATCGGCGTCTTCTGCTGGGGCTGGCTTTCCGATTTTATCGGTCGAAGACCGGCTATGCTCGGCGGACTGCTCGTATATGGGGTTGGAAGTCTGATGTGCTACTACTCAGGCTCTATCGAGTTGCTGCTGGTCAGCCGTTTCATCCAGGCCTTTGGAGCGGCCACGGGATCGGTCATTACCCAGACAATGCTGCGTGAGAGTGTATCTGGAGAGAAACGCCATGCTATGTTCGCACAAATATCTGCGGTCATCGCCTTCACTCCGGCAGTTGGGCCGTTGATCGGCGGCTGGATCGACCAGTATCTTGGCTTTCGAGCAGTATTCTTCGCTCTAGTCATAATGAGTGTTCTGCTGTTCATGTATGCTTTCTTGAGATTGCCGGAGACGACAGATGTATCCACCAGAACGAAGGTTGCCGTTATGCCGGTAATTCGGAGAATAGTGGCATCACCACGAGTACTCGTATTCGGGTTGCTCATTGGCGGTATCAACGGTGTTCTGTTCAGCTATTATGCTGAGGCTCCCTTTCTGTTCATCGAATATTTTCAAATGTCACCGGGAGTTTATGGCTTCCTAGGTATTATTGTCGCTTTGGCTTCCGTCATTGGCGCAATGATCTCCAAGAGACTATTAACCAAGTATGCACCGGAGAAAATTATCCATATGGGCTGCTTGATTATGACTGGCGGAGCACTTCTCCTAACAGGAGCTAGCAGCTTATCCATGCTACCGGATGTTGTGATGCTGCTTAGTATTTTAATTGCCTTATTTGTTATGCTACTCGGATCTGGTATTGCTCTGCCGAACTGTCTGAGCCTCGCTCTAGTCAGTTTCCACGACGTCATCGGCACGGCAGGTGCGGTATTTAGCCTGGGCTATTACCTATTGGTGAGCCTGGCAACCTGGGGCATGAGCCTGCTGCATAATGGTTCGCTGCTGACGATGCCGCTCTATTTTCTGGCAATCAGCGGCATGATGTGGCTGCTAGGTCGGAGATATATTGTTGTAAAATAAATCGGTAGACTATAGACCATTTCACTGCTTATAAGGAGTGTTAAACCGGGGCAAATATAGTAAAAAGGGCAGTCCTGCACTTAAGCAGGGCTGCCCTTCTATATGAATCTAGTAAAACCATGTATTAGCGAACTGCTCTATTCTCTTAATCACTTGCCCCTCATCCGCCAGAACCTGCTCACTTGCCACTTTTAATAGATCTGTATGATCTCCAACGCAGACGGAGTGATTCGCTTGCTCAAACATCGAGATGTCATTGGCATCGTTACCGAAAGCGATGAACTGCTGCGACTGCAAGCCAAGCGCCTGAAGACCGGCCCATTTGCTCACGCCTATCGGACTGATATCAATAATATTTTCAGACCCGTGCATATGAATAACGACCGGAAGCTGTTGCAGCTCATCCAGCATCTGTTCCGGCTCCTCGCTATGCAAAATAACGGCCTTTACCAGTTCATTCAATTGTTCCAAGCGCCTATTCTCTGCTCGATGCTCAGGATCAAGATTCCGCCGAATCGGATGATGCTCATCCCCGGCATACGCATAATCCCATTCACTATCGATAAGATAGCCCGCTTTATATTTCCCGATCAATTCGATGATGCTCTCCTTCGTCTGTTCATCGAAATGAATCGTAGAGAGAATCCGGCCTCCATTCGCTACAAAGGCCCCATTTCCCCCGACCATTGGATATTGATGCATATAAGTAGGCAGCACTGGCAGCAGATCGCGGATCGGTCTTGCAGAAGCGAAGACAACCTCATTCCCCCCAGCTATCAATTGATCAAGAGCCTGGGTCATAGATACACTTAGAGGCTTGCCAGAGAAGATAATCGTTCCGTCCAAATCAAACACAAACTTCATCGTAGAACTCCTTCTTTACTATTAATGCGCGTGTTCGCCTTTTCATCATAGCAATTATTTGTGTAATGAAAAGGACATATGTCCGAAATTTGATTCTCTCCTAATCTTCGCTTCTCTCCCTCAGCTTCCGCTTTCTTGCCGGTATGCGGATTTGCACGGAAGTACCGATGCCTACCCGGCTGAAGATGGATACCCCGTATTCATTGCCATAATGCAGCTTCACCCGTTGATCGATATTCCGGATGCCGCAGCCGACATGACTATCATCTCGGGGATCAAATATTTCATTAATCCGCTCCGCCTTCATCCCAAGACCGTCATCAATGATCCGGTATACGATCGAGTTCCCTTCCTTCATGACAGAGATGCGTATATGAATGCGGTCCCCACTCCAGGCATGCTTCAGTACATTCTCAATAAAAGGCTGCAAAATAAGCTTCACTGTCTCATAGGGCCATATATCGGTATCAATATCAAAGCTTACTTCCATACGCCGACCATACTTCACCTTCTGGATGTCCACATAAGCCATCGCTTGATCGATCTCTGCTGCGATTGGAATCATCGTCTTCCCTGAGTTCAGTGTAAGACGATAGAATTGCGCTAACTGTACAACCATGCTCTGAAGCTTCTCCATCTCACCGAATTTCGCCAGCTGATTAATAGAGGACAGCGTATTGTACAAGAAATGAGGGTTAATCTGCGACTGCAGCATTTCAAGCTCTGCTTCCTTCTTCTGCAGCTGGGTCAAATACACTTTATTAATTAGTGCTTCAAAATCCTCACCCATAGCATTCAAGGCGTTCGCGATTTGGGCAAACTCTCCCTTTCCGCGGTAAGTAATCCGTTTGTGAAGATTCCCTTCCCGGAATGAATTTAGTACCGATACAATCTTCGTAATTCTCTTGGAGAATGAATGAGAGACTATAAAGCCCGCATAGGCAAACAACACTACGCATACTAAGCAAATGACAATAAAAACAGTGCGAACCCGCTCGGCTTCCTGTTCAATGATATTAAGCGGAACCTGAGCAACAATCTTCCAGTTTTGCTGAGGCAGGTTCTCTTCAATCGTCAAATAATTCTGCGTATTCTGCTCAATGGTGCTTCCCGAAGCATAGACCACATTGTCATAAGGGTCTACGACCGCTAGCCTGCTGCCCTCCCCGAGCTTTGTATAATCGACGCTTTCGAACAGCTCCGATATACGCACACTAAATCGCATGACACCAACTTCCTCAATGTTGAGCGGATTGCTCATATTAACCATACGGCGAATAAATGAGATGCGCCCATCTCTCTCATCCTCTTCCACTTGTCTCCACTGCATCGTCTCATTGTATCTTTCTGCTGGCAGCGTAAAATACCAGAACTTATTCTTAATCCGACTGATATGATAGATGTCAATTGTCTGCTCATCAAAATCCTTATTATCCTCTTCACCCCATATATGGTAGCTTTCACGGATCGTCTCATTATGAAAATAGACGGACAATCGTAAATTTAATCCTACCGCCTTCGAGGCGCTCTCCAGCTTCGGTGTAATCACCTTCGACATGCGATTATATATATCAAAGCCTGACTCCTTCCGGCGAATACTCAGGATAAGAGCACGATCATCATAGATCGTAGCGGAAGTCTGAACGATATCATCCACTTTGTAGGCCACATTATCACGTATCTGCATCAGCGTTCCCTGGATGTTCGCACGGGTCTGTTTACGCATACTAGCGTCATACATTGAATGTGAGATATAAAAGTTTGCCGAGACAAGCAGAAGTATAAACACCAAAAAGGTAAGCATTAACTTGTATCCGATCGGTATGTATCCCAGCCTTTTTTTATCAACCTTAACGAATGGTGCCCAGATTCCCTTCATTCGGTCTCTCGCTTTCGATATTCCAACGGAGTCAGACCGAACTTCTCTTTGAATTGTCTGCTGAAATAAGGGAGATACCGGTACCCTACCTGATCGGCCACTTCATAGATTTTCACTCCGGGCTGTCTTAGCAGCTCACACGCCTTCTCCATGCGCAGTTGCACAAGCAACTCATTGAAGGTATTACCTGACTTCTCTTTAATCAAAAATCCAATATGGCTAGGCGAAAAAGAAAAATGCTCGGCAAAATCTTTTATTGTAATATTTTCGCTCATCCGTTCCTTCATCAAGCTAACTACATTCCGGATGAACTTACTGTCCTTCGAATTGGTCTTCTCATACAGGCGCTCTGAAATTTCAAACATACGCTGTCTAAACCATGAACGTATATCGCTGATAGTCTCAAATTTCATCAAAATATCTAGATGGTGAATTTCCATACCTAGCAGCTCAAACAAATCTTCATTCTTACTGCTTAAATACTGATCAAGCTTCCAGATGATATAGTTGGACATATTATGAACGGTAAATCGCGAGCGCAGACTTGTGATTGTTCCGAACAATTTCTCCAGCTCGTCGCAAATTTGCACAAGCTCGTACTCCTCCATTGCTTTCAAAAGAGTGGTCATCCGTTCCTCCAGCATTCGTGCATCAAGCATCCCCGGTTCAGCGCTTACATCCTCATACTTGATCACATTCCCTTTGCCCAGGAACATCTTCCCTTCAACTGCCTCTACCGCTTGCCGGTAGGACATATGCAACTGATCCATCGCATGTGCGGATTCCCCAATTCCCGCTGTAATCGATGTTGCTAAATGTGGCTGTACTCTTTCGATCAAAGTGCTAACCGTTTGACTCACTGAAGCATCTTCCAATAATAACGCAATCCGCTCTGAAGTAAGCTTGCAGTATGGGATCATGCCAAGCCCCTTGATACTCTCATGCATTTTCTGCAGGAATATCCTCGACATCTTCCGTTGTGAAGTAAAGTCCCCTGCTTGCCGCCAATGTAAATTATCCAGTTCTATGACCGCTACGCGAATCGGCCAGGTCATCTGATCGAACCCGTATGACTTCATCATATGGGAGATTGATTCTTCAGACTCTTCTTCTCTTTCGAGCAGACGAATCAAAATATCGCTTTTAACAATAGGAATCATCTCCCGATACGCCAACTCTACCTCGCGCTGCTTGATTTCCTCATCCAGATCCCTCTTTACCTTCAGTAGTGAAGAAATTAACTCCCTGTCATTCATTGGCTTCAGTACATAGTTATATGCTTTCAGGGACAACGCTTGCTGTACATAACTGAATTCCTGATACCCGCTGACAAATATGATCCGGATATTGGGTTTACGTTCCAGGGCAATCCGTGCCAGCTCAAGCCCAGACATGTAAGGCATATTGACATCACTAACTAGAATATCAATCGTTTCCTTCTCAATGATTTCACAGGCCGAAAGAGCATTGTTAACGCTCCCCTTCACTTCCATGCCCAGATCGGACCAAGGAATAAATCGCTTCATCCCTTCCAAATCAAGCTCCTCATCGTCTACTAGCAATACCTTATACATGGAACCCCCTCCAGATCATTGTCAGAACCTGTAAATCCATGATGATATCACTATCATACTTGATAAGAACGGCGATATCCCAAAGAATTTTAAATATTCTTTGGGATGCCACCAGCATTTCATATACTGGGTCTTTTATTGTTTATTCATTTTTGCTAAGTTTTCCTGCCATTTAACCGTGCGCCATTCCAGAAGTCTATCATAACCAAGCGACACCAAATCTTTTTGACCTTGATCGAGGATTTTATCTACTTCCTCATCACTTCCGGCCATAACGGATTTCGCATAAATCTCCAGGAACATTTCGTCAACAGATGCCTGAATGATTCCCTCATCCGAATCCGCAGCCGGATTTAGCCCCGTAAACTCGGTTACGTTGTACTGTGTAGGCCAAGTGATCGTCTGTTGGTAGCGAGTTCTCCAATCCTGTTGTTCAAAAGGCATATTTGCCATATATTTGTATTTAGCAGGATCGATATAACTCGTATTCCCTACGAACATTACCGGATTATTCTTGGTCTGAATATCAGCGACTTCCTTCGGATCGTAATTCTCTGTGAAGTTCGGTTTACCTTCTTCGTCGAAGCCCTGCCAGTTCTTGCCTTCTGGACCGAAGAATTGAACGTTCATCCCTTCAGGACCAGTGTACCAGTCAAGGAAAGCGAAGATTGCTTCAGGGTCTTTAGCGGCTGTTGTAATGTAGGCTGCATTCCATCCAAAGCTGGTGTATGTGCCTGGGTAAATTTTGTTCTTATCGAGACCCGGCTTATGGATCGGCCAGATCATGAAATATCCGCCATCGGGATCATTTTTGGTCAATTCCGGTTGCGCTTCGCCAGCAAAGTCCGTCGGACTAGCTCCCGCAAATACCGCTACGCGCCCGGTCATCACTCTCTCTAACACCTGATCTTCAGTTTGGTTAAAAGCGTCCTGGGAAATGAGCTTCTCTCTGTATAATTTAGCGATATATTTCTGAGCTTCACGGAACACAGGATCTGTCAGTACCGATGTCAACTTGCCGTCTTTGGGAACAGCGCGCAACCCACTGTTGAGATGTGTATACAACGCGCCTTCACCAAACGCTGTATATAGAACCCCTAACCCTTGCATATCCTGCGCACGATGTGGCTCGAAAGGAACGATGCTGTCACCGTACTTCTCTTTGACTTTGACCAAATAGTCATACAAATCATCGGTGGTTTCGAGTTTAGGCTTACCAAGCTCGTCATAGATTTTCTTGTTAATGACGTAGCCTGCATTCCCAAAAGGATTAGATGAATACCAGTTCGGGAACCTATACAACTTGCCATCTTCATGACGGAGCAGATTCAAGTCACCCATCCATGTCTTCAGATTAGGATACTTATCGAGATAATCATCAAACGGCACAAGCTTTCCGGCCTTGTAAAGTCTGTCGACATCCGGATGATCACGATCCGTCCAGATCATATCGGGCAATTCATCAGAGGCCATCATTGCACTAAGCTTCTGCGTATGGGCTCCTGCTGCAGCAATCATATTGATCTTTACCTGCTTCTCCTCACTTAAGTATTTGCCAATCGGTGTACTCTCCCATTTGGGGAAATCGGTATTCTGATAGTGGGCATAAGCCGAAAACTCCAACGGCTTCTCCCCCAGTACCCATTTGCCATCCGTATTATTTGCTGTCGTATTGTTGTTCTTCTGCTGTTGTCCTTCGTTCTTGGCGGTTCCAGGATCAGGCTTGTTGCTATCACCCGATTTACTGCATCCAGCCAGTAACGTAGCAAATACGAGACATAATGATGCCATGACCAGAAGCGGCTTCCTCATCTTTCTCATTCACTTAACCCCTCTCATTCCTGAATATATGTTCAAAGCTATTCGCCTCAAACCGTTGCAAAGGTACTACTCTTTCAGTGAGCCAACCAATACGCCTTTGACAAAATATTTCTGCAAGAAAGGATATACAAGAATAATCGGCATCGTTACGACGATCATCATCGCCATCGTAAGCGATTTCGAAGTGATTTGCTTTGTCTTCTGAAGAAGGGCAGCCGAGGCGCTATCTAGTACAGCGCTCTGTCCCGTGACAATATTGGCATTCAAGGTTTGTCGA
Source organism: Paenibacillus lutimineralis (assembly GCF_003991425.1). Taxonomy (NCBI): domain Bacteria; kingdom Bacillati; phylum Bacillota; class Bacilli; order Caryophanales; family Paenibacillaceae; genus Paenibacillus; species Paenibacillus lutimineralis. The sequence goes on along the minus strand of NZ_CP034346.1, from coordinate 2,817,555 downwards.
AGAATTGTCTGGATCGGCAGAAGCTTCTCGTTGGTGATGTAAATGCTTGGCAGGAACCAGTCATTCCAATGCCCGACTGCTGTTAACAAAGCCAGCGTAGCGATGACAGGTCCTGACAAAGGCAGAATAATCCGGAAGAATACACCCCAAGTGCTACAGCCGTCAATATTCGCTGATTCTTCCAATCCTGCCGGTAGAGTCTTGAAGAAGGTTCGGAATATAATCATATTCCACACACTGATCAAGGATGGAATGATGAACACTAGGAAGGTATCCATAAGACCAAGCGAACGGTTCAAGAGATAGGTTGGAATTAGTCCCCCGCTGAAATACATTGTGAAGATAAAGAACACCATGTAGTAGTTGCGTCCGATCAGATAGGTGCGGGTCATTCCAAAGGCCAGAAGAGCCGTCATAAAGATGGAGCTCACTGTTCCGACAATGACACGAGCTACAGAGATCATGAATCCAGTGATGAGCCGATCATCTTGCAAAATGATTTCATAGTTCTCCCAGGTGAACTGTCTTGGCCAAAACGTGATTCCACCCTTTGCAGTATCTACACCTACATTCAACGATACGGCGATCGCGTTCCAGAACGGATACAGTGCCGTGAAGGCTAGTAAACTGAGCAAAACATAGATCACAACAATTACAATTTTATCGCTCAAGCTAATTCTTTTTAACATATTGCACCTCCTGCGGACAGACTCGTTCTTACCATAGGCTGTTACCAGATCTGCGAGCCAGATAATTCGCCATCGTAAGCATCCCGATACTAATGATCGCTTTGAATAATCCGATCGCAATCGCGTAGGAATACCGGTGTGTTCCGAGACCTACTCGATATACATAAGTATCAATGACATCCGACACTGGCCTCAGCACTGGATTCGCCGCCAAGAGCAAGATATCTTCGAAGCCCGCATTCAGCAGGTTGCCAATCGCAAGAATCATGAAGATAACGACAACAGGTATAATAGAGGGCAGTGTGATCAGATAGATCTGCTTGAACTTGCTTGCCCCGTCAATATCCGCAGCTTCATACAGATGAGGATCGACGCTGGCGATCGCGGCCAAATAGACAATCGAGGCAAATCCAATTTCTTTCCACACATTGACCGATACAAGAATGGACCAGAAGTATTGCTTCAAGGAGAGAAAATTAATCGGTTCGTCGATCGCTCCCACTTGCTGCAGAATCATGTTAACACTGCCGTTCTCTGTCGAGAGCATGGCCATGGTCAGGCCGGCCACAATAACCCAGGAGAGAAAATGAGGTAGATAGGTAATCGTCTGAATGACTCTTTTGAACATCATATGGCGTACTTCATTCAGCATAAGCGCAAGTATAATGGGCGCTGGAAAACCGATAAAGAACTTCAATAAACTGATAATAATTGTATTGCGAATTAGTCTCTCAAACTCTGGTGCATTGAAGAAGGCTACAAAGTGCTTAAATCCTACCCAAGGATTCTCCCAAATGTTCGCGCCCGTGAACAGGTTATAATCCATAAACCCAGTTAATACCCCGTACATCGGAAGATAGGAGAATATGAAAACGAGAATAATTCCTGGAATGACCATCAGTTGGACATCCCATTGCTTCCCTAAGCGCCTAATGAGGCTTTTGTTATGTGCTTTCAGTTGCCGGGACGCCGGTGGACGCGGCTGTTCAGTTGTCGCTTGCGGCATGTTCTTCCTCCCGTGTTCAATTGATAAGGATACCTGCTATAACTAGAGAAGACGTCTCCATCCATTTGCACGTAACCGTTTGCATTGGACTTAAGAACATTCTACCTTTGGGAATTTATTGAAACCATATAATAAAACTCCGATTTCTTATACTTCTACGGGATTTTTTCAAAATTACTTATTTAAAAAAGTGTAAAAAACGGTCCAACAGTGATAAACGACAAAAAGGACAGCTTGTATCATTTGCCGGATTTCCGGATCATGAAGTACAGTATGGTTATGTTACTAGACGCGGCATTTTACAATAGGAGGAACTTATGAAGACGAAGCTTGATCAGAGACGTATTCACGACTATATCCAGAAATATCATCTGGAGCATATATTTCCACAGCCAGACAAGCTCCCTCTACAGCTTCGCACTTACGAACGTGGTGAGATCATACTACGCGAAGGAGCTGATTTAGACGGCATTTATTTTCAAGTTGAAGGCAGAACCCGGGTCTCGTCCAGTGTTGAGACAGGCAAATCGCTACTGCTGCGGTTCTGTCATCCTTTATCTGTATTTGGTGATATCGAGCTAATTCAGAGGGTTGTCATTCAGTCCCAAGTCGAAGCCGTTCAACGCACTACCTTCTTATTCATTAATAAGCATACGGTGGACACCGTGCTCATGCAGGAGCACGGCTTCTTACATGAGCTGCTGAGACAATTGTCTTACAAGCTGCAAACCTGCACCACTGCTTCAAGAGTAAATTTGTTAGCCTCGGTGGAGGAACGCTTCGCTAGCTACCTATTGACGACAAGGCAACAGAATGAATTCGGCAAAGAGATTCTGACCCCGCACATTTCTGAGATTGCTTCATTAATCGGTACCACTCCACGGCATCTTAACCGTGTTATTCACAAGCTAATGGAAATGAACGTGGTCATCAAAGAGAAGAGGCAGCTCGTCATTTCAGACTGGGATCAACTAGAGGAAATATCGGGTGGCATTCGTTATGAGTAGGAGTTCCAACAGTATTCATGGCAATGTAAAGATTAGAGTAATCCGTACAGGTACTTTGGTGTAAATAAGAAGAATCAGCATGCCGATGGTTCGGAATGCTGATTCTTTGCTTCCATTTGAATCTATAAAATAACTGACAATGCATCATCTTACATTTTTCTCCCGATACTGTTCCTTTAGCAAGGAAAATAATACGGCATCGACGAACTGACTTTTTTCATAGAAGCATTGTTTCAGATAGCCTTCTTCATAAAATCCAGTCTTCTCCAGCAAATATCTGGATCTGATATTGTCAGGATCAATGTAGGCTTCAATGCGGTTCAGACCAAGGTCCTCGAAGCCAAAGCGCATAATCTCCTGCAGCACCTCGGACATCACTCCCTGTCCCCAGTAGATCGGATTAAGCTCGAAGGTAACCTCTGCTTTGTAATGATCTTTTACCCAATTGCGATAACCGCACGTACCGATCACTTTATTGCTGTACTTCTCTGCAATCGCCCAACGGAACCCTATCTTCTTGATATAACGGCTGTTCCACGACTGTATTAGATCCTGCGCCTGCTTTAGTTCTACGAAGCTCTCTACCTCATAATACTTGGTTACTTCATCATTGGAGAAATAATGGAATAAATCGCCGGCATCCGCCGCCGTCAGCTTGCGTAGAATAAATCTTTCCGTTTCTAACTGAGGGAACAGCTTCATGATCAACCGCCCTTTCTCGCTTATTTCCTTCCATGATTATACATCTAATGATTTAAGTAATCTACAAGATAATAGTGCAATCTGGATAGACACCTATGGTACAAGGTGATTCGGCGAAAGCTTTACACTCACGCCGTCCTTACCTTGTTTGACCTCATTGATAATTGTGCCATCTACATCATCGTTATTCCTAAAAGCAACGAAATTCCTCTTAAAAGTCATTTGGTCTCCAGTCTTCGGACCGAGAGTAGGATGGCCCCACCATCGAAATCCCTTAAGTATTCCATGACAAATATACGCTGCTTCGGTGTTAGTCCTTCTTCATCTGGTATTTCAGGTTCTGGTTTCTCTTCAATAACTGGAGTGTTCTTTTCCGTTTTGGAACGTTCCGTATTTTCGAAGCGTTCCGATACTTTTTTAGGAGCGTTCCGTTTTGTTGGTGAAGCGTTCTGTTCGTTAGAAAGAACATCTATCGTCAAAGGGGTTACATATACTTCCCTTGGTTTATCTCCTAGATATGGACCAACAAACTGCCTACGTTCCATAGCATCAATCAATCTAGCTGCCCTGGTATAACCGATTCTCATTCTTCTCTGTAAAAGAGAACACGAGGCTTGTTTAGCCTCGGCTACAATTTGAACAGCTGATATGAATAGTTCGTCTTGTTCTCCATCTTCCGTATCGATCTCAATCGGTTGTTCTTCGGAACGTTCCGTACTGATCTCGCCATTAGATGATAAGTATATTTCTTTTGCTTTATCTCTATTTGGATCTCTTTGACGGCCCATATCTTATTGATCACCACCTTGTTATTATTCGGCCCCCGCTTCGCTAAGCGGACTCGGTCGATTCGGGGGCCTTCGGCCATGTTGCATCATTTAAATTAGGTAAGGAAAATTTTCCTGAGCAAAGAAAAAAGCCGCCTATTGGCGACATACAATTAAAAATGCCGCTCCAACAGGAACGGCACAATTAACATTAATTGAAATCATAGTTTGGATTAGCCAATATTGCACTCGTCAGGTCAAGTAGATCTATTTCTTCGATAGTTCCTGTAGAACCAAGTAGACCCTTTAAATCATCTGTCAGGTTAGATTTATCCTCAGTGTAGTTATACCCAACGAACCCAAGGTGCTTTAGTGAAAACTCTCCACCAATAACCTCAATTTCTTTTTCACCACAGTTTTCTTCAGTTAATGTCGTTTCTGTCGTTCCATTATCAGCAATCTTACCTCTTGTAGCATCAACTTTACCTTTACCTAGTCCAATAGCCTTAAAGGTCAGATTAACTAATGTACCCTTTTCATTGATTCCGAAGTCTTTTCCCTTACTTGCCGTAATCAAGCGTATAGTATCGTCTGAGATTGTTCCGTTATGGAATAACCCCATATGTTCAGCTGCTTCCACACTTACTAATTGAAATCGTGTCTTATCATATTGAATATTAAAATCTTCTGCATAAATATTAGTTGCATTGTTTAACACTGCTTGTACGGTGAAGGTTTCATTTAAGAATACTCTGTTTTTGGCTGACTCAATGTCTAAAGTAGGATTTTCTACAGGTTCTAAATCATTCAGACGAGACAAATCAAATTCCTCCACTACATTCATTCCGCCCGTAGCAAAACCATTTACTATAAATGATCCTCCAATTAAATACAATTTATCATTAACAATCTCAATAGCAGCATATCTTTCTCGAAACTCAGAGTTTGGAACTGGTGTTAATTTATTCGTAGTTAAATCATAAGTGTAAACACAATCATATCCAACTAGCACCATTTTCCCATTATAATTGAAACCTTTTACGATTTTAACAGAAGTTAATTCATCAACCGTTGTCCATGTGTCTTGATGATAATCATAATTATAAAGGATAGTATTTCCATCAATTAGCCTAGTTAAGTAAATAGAATCATTGTAGATGAACGATGTTGCAAATACTCCACTAAAAGGCATCATTTTTTTGCTAGTCCAAGTATTATTTTCCGAATCATAAGAGTGAACTAAATTACTAGAATGCCCACCAAATGTATATATTTGTTTACCCACAGCAATAGCATTAATATAAATACGTGCTGTAGGGATTGACTGCTTTGTGGTCCAACTATTCTGAACTGTATCATAAACTTCAACATTACTATTGCTATCATCCCCTCCAATAATATAAATTTTATCGTTGATAGTAGCAGTTCCGGCAAAAGTTCTTGCCTTATTTGAAGGTGCACCTGATGTCCATCTATCAGTAATTGGATCATAAATTTCTAATGTTTTTAACATGCCACTTCCTGGTGTCCCACCAAATACATAAATCTTTCCATCAACCACTTTGCTACTAGTGTTATACCTTGCTGTAGGCATTGACTTTTTAGTAACCCATCCATTTTCCGAAGCGGCCATCGAATAATGATCAAAACTAAATAAAGAAAAAATGAATACACAAATAAATAAACCTATTCTTTTCATTTTACCTTTCCTCTCTGACGTTAAATTTTATAAAGGCCATTTTGCGATTGATCCCCTTCAGTAGCATACTTCGACACAAGGAAAAATTTCCCTGCTAAAAATAAAAATACCGACAGCCTGTTAAGATGTCGGCTATATGGAGTTTTAGGAATCGAACCTAATGCCTTCTGCTACCTATTCCGCCACCACATCTTTAGGTAATACACTTATTGTTGTTTATATTGTAAATTGTAAAACATACGGAAATACTGCGGATTCAAAACAAAAGTCGCCAAAAAGGCGACTAATTAAAATTTAATATTAACTATAGCTTATAACCATCTATAAGCCATTTTTTTATTCACTATCATCAATGGCCCTAAACAATAATTGTGGAATTCTTTCTTCGAAGTAATTACCATTAAGAATATTTCACTCGGCTGCCTTCATCCGCTAAAATCACTAGTTTAACTTAGATCTTTTCTCTTATTACAGGATGATTCTCCAAGCCCAATGGCTCCGCAAATTTAACGCCAACGAGCATTTTACAATTTCGCTCCGCTTCAACCGTACGGGATTCAGATAAGGCAGCGCTTAGCTCCTTGATAACATGGGCATCCCTGTCCTGCAGGGTAATGTGCAGATGATCCTCCAATTGCTTCACGGTCAATTTGCAGCCAGGCTGTACTTCAAGCTTTGCCAGCTCAAACGGCACAATGTCGATGACTACATCAACAGCTATATCAGTAAAAATATAGTGATACGTCCTGTCAGCCGCAACCTGCTTATAGCTGGCTGCAATCTGGCCCGCGCCTATCTTCGCCAGGTAATCAAGCGACTGCAGTTCCCCAGGGATTCTCGGCGCGATCGTCAGAGTATGCTGAATCAGATCGGGACGTAACCCAAGGAAATACTGATACCATACGCGAAGATGCTCGGCATTCGACCAGGCTTGTAGATAAGCCCCGGTCAGCTTAGCCCATCTCTCTCCTGCCTGTGGATAAGCGTCCATGTTCTCGGCTAATCCGCCGACAACCCCAAGATTCAAAGCCTGCCAATTCATATTTTTGAACAGCTTATATGCCGTCTCTTCCTGACCCAGCTCGATCATCCGTTGCATAGCAATCCCGTTCAGCCACAGCCATACCGCCCCGTTATGATAAGCCGCATCCTTATGATAATGAGGTGTCAGATGAAAAGGATGAAATAACGGATGAGACCGATCAAGAGAAGCGACGCCCCATGGATAGACTAGCTCTTCCCAGGCTGTACGTGTCGCACGGCATTTGAAATCTTCATCTTCGAACATGTCAAAGGCGAACAATTGGTTCGGCCGTAGGGCAAATTCCGCTTGATCCTGCGCGTCCAGGCGATCCGCCAAATAAGGATGCGTCTCATCCCGGAAATCCGCGGCAAAATGCCGCCGCAATTTCTCAGCGATATCGCTCCATTTGCTGGCGTTCTCCTTGTCGTTCATGAACTCAGCGAAGTAAACGCCGGCGCGTAGTTGATTGTACCAAAGCGCCTGAATATCATTGGCTCGCGTATCACGCGGTGAATAAGAGTTCAGATTCGCGTCTCTGGCGTCCATCCACGTTTCATTGTCCGCATGCATCAGATAGCCTTTATCATCCACCCAATGCTTGATTGAGCCTTCAATACTGTTGCGGACGGCAGGGTACAGTTCCTTAATAATCTCCGTATCTCCGGAATACTTCACATAATCCTGTAGTTGGATGATGAAGCGAGGTGTACCATCTGTCGTATGGTAATCGATATTCTCTGGAGCCAGGATATTTGGCACTCGACCGAAGAAGATCGACTGCTCATCCGTGTTCTGGAACTCGGCGAAGGAGAGCAGAATATTCCTGGCGGTCTCGAATTGACCGATGACAAGGCAGGCCCCTGGCAGAGATATAAACTGATCTCTTCCCCAATATTCGTTGAACCAAGGCAGTCCGGCATAGATGCCATCGCCTTGCTGTCTCGTCACTAGTTGGTCCATCGTAATGTTCATCCAGTTCATTGCCAGTGCGAGCTCCGGATCACTACTGGTCAGATGAACATGTTGCTGCAAGAAGTTCTCCATACGTTGTATACGCTCCCGCTTCCAGCGGCGACGATCACTTCTCGTTGTATGAATCAAGGCGATCGCTTCAACCGCCGTCTTGGCGACGGAGATATAGAACCCGCCAGCGTTTGCCTTCGAAGATAGAAGATGGTCCTCAAGCTGAACAGCCTGTCCATCGATGGAACTGACAGCAATGATCCAATTTCCCTCCATGGAACGGAAGATAACCGCTTCCTCTTGGCTTCCAATCGGGTCAAGCTGCTCGCCCTTTAATTCGATGCCTATCGTATTTACGGCCCCGGCGATCCCAACCTCTACAATATTTTTGTAATCGAACATCCATAGCTCTTCGGTAAGACCACCGCCATAAATCCGCTCCAGCTTGTATGGATATACGTTAACCTCGGAATTACGGTTATCCAGCTTCACCTGATCGGCCATCAGTCCGTAACCGCTAAAAATCCGGTTCTTGGCAATATTCATGCCTGCAAAGTGAGCATGCTCCATATGATTCGTCTCGTGAGACTGAGTAAAATAAAAAGCCGCCTCTTTATTGGTAAATGAAATGGCCCTGTTCGCTTCCGCGGGGACGAATATCTTCATCTTATCCAGAGCCTCGCTACTTAGTTGATGATTATGCATAACTAACCTCCTGTATTCACTACATACGCCTAAACGCGAGGCCGCCATGAAAGATCACAGCGGCCCCTTGTAAGCTTATTTTATTTAACCGTAGCAGGTTTATTCTTTGACAGAGCCTACTACAATCCCTGATACGAAGTATTTCTGCATGAAAGGATAGATCATAAGCAGCGGCAAGGTTGAGACGACGATCTTGGCCGCATTCAGAGTCCGGTCAGAAATTTTGGCAAGCTCCATCAATTTCTCCGGATCGGTTATGTTCTGAACCTCTACACTTAGCTGCTGAATATACGTTTGCAGCGGATAGTTGGAAGTTTTATTAATATATACCAACGCTCCGAAGTAGTCATTCCAGTGACCGACGATCGTGAACAGCATCACTGTCGCCAATGTCGGTAATACCACAGGGAGGAAGATCCGCATCAGAATGGTCCATTGTGAAGCTCCGTCGATCGTCGCCGCTTCTTCCAGCGATTTCGGCACCCCGCGGAAGGCGTTCATCAGCAGGATGACGTTGCCAATCGGAACAGCCCCCGGCAAGATCAGCGACCAGATAGAATCCAGCAAATGAAGCTCCTTGACTACCATGAAGGTAGGAATCAGACCGCCTGAGAACAGCATGGCGAAAATCACGATGTTCATATACACCTTCTGACCACGGAACTGTCTTGGGCTCTTGGAGAGCGGATAGGCGGTCAGAATCATTAATGTCATATTGACGAGCAAGCCTAGCCCAACCCGTTCAACGGAGATCATAAATGAACGCCAGAACTGGGAGTCCGAGAGTAGCTTATCATAGGAGCTTAATGTCGGGTTCACCGGGAATATACTTACGAGATTCGCGGAAGCTGCCGCGTTATCACTGAAAGATATCGCCACTAGATTAAGCAGTGGAACGAGACAAGATAAGGTTAATGCCAGCAATAGGATCCAAATAATAATATCGGCAATGCGGCTTTTTAAAGTTTGAGCGGTAATGGGAGCCACCCCCTTCTTCTAGAAAATACGGTAATCAGTAAGTTTCTGAGCAAGCTTGTTCGCGGAAAGAATCAAAACAATACCGACTACCGACCGCAATAACCCTACTGCCGTCCCTAAGCTATATTGTCTTTCCACGAGACCTACCCGGTACACATAAGTGTCAATAATATCCGCCGTTTGATAGACCAGAGGGTTGTACAAGTTAAAGATCTGGTCAAACCCGGCGTTAAGGACGTTAGGCAGGTTCAAGGTCGTTACGAGAATAATCGTCGGCAGCATACCCGGCAGCGTGATATACCAGAGCTGCTTCCAGCGATTGGCTCCGTCGATCGACGCCGCTTCATATTGCCCTGGATCAATCGATGTTAATGATGCCAGGTAGATGATAGAGCCATAGCCAAAGCCTTTCCATACATCCGTTAATATGAGCATCGGTCTGAACCATTTATTGCTGGCCATGAACAGAATCGGGTCAATGCCGAACCATCCAAGGAACGCATTAATCGGCCCCTCATAAGAGAAAATATTCATGACAACAGTGGCCAGAATCGCCCAAGAGAGGAAGTTCGGCAGGTAGACAATCGTTTGCATAAAACGCTTCGCGAACCGTACTCGAACTTCATTCAACAGCAGGGCAAAAATGATCGATACCAAAGTGCCTGCGATAATCTTCCACACGGCTATAACAATTGTATTGGCAAAAATTTGTTTGCTGTCTGGAATTTGCAGCATGAACCTGAAATTATCCAGACCGACCCAGTGTGAACCGCTGATCCCTTTGGCAGGAATATAGTTCTGAAAGGCCATGACAATCCCGAACATCGGAATAAAGGAGAAAATAATCAGAAAAATCATGCCAGGCAGCATCATGAAGTGAAAAGCCGCCTGATCTTTTTTATTCTTCATTACGGATCAACTCTTTCACTTCATTTGGAAGCAATTGCTTCGTTAACTTCCTTCGTAATGGTATCCCCACCGGTCTTCTTCCAGCTGTCTACAAACTTATCGAAGGAATCGGGAGATTGATCACCAGTAATAATCTTCAGGTACATTTCCAGCTCCATTTTGGATAGAGTTGGCCATTTCAGCGACATCGAAGGTGTAGTCCCGAAGAAGACAGGGTTTACTTCTTTGATATTCGCGTTCTTCACCATGCTTGCCGTCGTGATGCTGGAAGTATATCCGGCCCATGATACAGGGTCTGGCTTCTCTCCTGTCTTCTCGCTGTCCATATACTTCTTATAAGAGTTATAAGCGGTAATATCATTGTTACTGATCAATTTGCTTGTATCACCGCTCTCCAGCGCTTCCTTCATGATGTCAACATTGCGATAGAAAGCATCATAATAGTCGATGTTGACGATAATTGGCGATCCGGATACGTTCAGATTGCTATAATCCTCGAAGGCCTTCAGCGTATCGGCTTCCTTCTCTTGGTAGCGTTGATAGTCATATTGCAGACTGACCATTTTCATAGCCATTTCCGGATGCTCGAAGCCTTTACGAACTACAAGAAAACTGCTGGAAGGATTTCCAGTGAACATTGTCAGCGAGCCGTCTTCCGATTGAGGAGCAACATAAGATACCCATTCTGCATCCGGATTCAATTTTAGGGTATCCGCTACAGTCCAGCTTCCCCACCAGTTATCCAGGAAGGCCCCACTTTTGCCGCTTGTAAGCAGTGCTTTGCGGTCATCGCCGGTACGTACTGCGAACTGACGGTCGATCAAGCCTTTCTTGTACATATCAGCGATCTTGGTCAGCACTGGCTTCATTTCAGGCTGAATCGATCCATATACGGCATTGCCGTTACCGTCGTCCATCCATTGTTTCGGATAAGCACCGTGCAAGGCAAAGATGTTGTTCAATGAATACTGACCGCCGGAAACCCCGGCCACATTCTCATTATCTACAACAAGTCCGACCGTTTTTCCCGAACCGTTCCCGCCTGGGTCCTTCTCGATGAACTGCGCAATGATGTTCTCTACATCTTCCAGCGATTTAGGCTCTTGAAGTCCTAGCTTGTCCATCCAATCCTTGCGCAGCCAGAGAATTCCCGGGCCGTGCGAGATTTCCGTTGTAGGAATCGCCATCAGTTTGCCGTCGAATTTAGCGCTGTCCAGCACACGGCCTCCGTAAGAATCATAGATTTCCTTGATGCGGTCACTGGCCGCCTTCTCATAGGCATCGGTCAGATCTGCAATCAGATCATTATCATACAATTGTTGCAGAGTCGAATAGTCAGGTACGACCATAATATCCGGAATGTCGCCGCTGACGATGGCCATCGATACCTTCTGGCTGTAGTCGGTGCCGTCATTCGCTTCGAACTTCGTCGTATTCTCTACGTTGAGCTTCTCCTTGAAGTACCTGGTCCACACATTATTCGTCGCGTTATCCTTCTCGTAAGGGGTCCCGCTAAGTGTGGAATAGTTCGTGGCCATTTGCCCCACGGTATAAGATACAGTCTCTGGATATTTGCCAAAAGGAGTAGTCATCGCCTCTTCCCAAGCTGGGTCACTCGATTTAGCAGCTGCAGAACCATTGTTCGCATTATCGGAATTGCCACAACCAACGAGGGATACCGCTAACAATGCTGCTATTACAATAGAGGATGCACGTTTTGTTCTTGATAACATCAGTAGACCTCCCAGTATTTCTCTCATTCATTAATGTAATTTCATTATTTTGCTCGATCATTCAAATGATACGGTTTCAAAGCGCCGGCTTGCTTCAAAAACCTCCATTCATAAGTACTCTTCTATTCTAAGATTGATCCCCCAGAATCGTAAACGCAAAAAAATTACGTTTTATATCAAAAAATACTCGCTTTCGTTGATCCAAATTGCCCATTTGACAAATAATATAATAAAATCATGCTAACAATGAGCGCAGGGGGATATAGATGTTAACGATATTGGTCGTAGACGATCATCAGGATGAACGCGAAGGAATTGCCTTCCTAATTGAAGAACTGGCCCTTCCACTACAGGTAGAGATAGCCGATAACGGGCGCAGAGCTCTTGAATATTTGCAGGAGCACTCTGTAGACATATTGTTCACGGATGTGAGAATGCCGCAAATGGACGGTCTCGTGCTTACCAGACAAGCCCTAGAACTTCATCCCGAACTAAAAGTAATCCTATTCAGCGGCTTTGCTGAATTTGAATATGCCCAGACAGCTATCGCTCTAGGAGTCTCTGATTATCTGCTCAAGCCGGTTAATGTGGAAGCATTCCAAGCGACGATGAATAAAGTGATCTCGGAGTTGACAGATCGTCAGCAACAGGATGAACAGTCTCTGATGAAGCAAGCATATGCCAAGAAACATATTCTATTTACCTTGATCAATGGAGCCCAGGAACCGCCTTCCATGCAAGGTCTTTGGCATGACTTTCCAACTTACTATGAAGGCGTATTGCTGCTAGAATTCGAGAAGGATTTCTTCGAGAACGCCGATATGGAGTTTGAAGCGTATCTATTGTCCCTGATTGGGACTCCGGCAGACTATATCAATTTGAACGGTTGTCAGAGTTTACTCTTATTCCCTGAGCGCAGGGGGGTTCATTCCAGCCTCTCCTATCAGGAATTAGCGATACAGATACACGATAGTATCCTGTTCAAATACCGGGTAAACTGCTATATCGGTATCAGAAAAGGACTGACAGCGATTCATGATCTGGCTGGAGTGCTGCCTGAGCTGGAGCCATTGATGGAATACCGCTTCTTCCTGCCCGATACATTCATCTTCGATGTTAAGAATGAGATGATGCTCTCTGAGCAGGACTTCCCTGATCTATCCGATAATCAGCTGATTGAACAGATCCGGGGCAATATTCGAGAACGGGATCTCTTTAGCCTAAAGGCGAATATAGAACTACTCTATCAGAAGTACGTAAGACAGGTTCAATTCTCACAGTTATATGTCAAACATACTTTCTCTACGGTGTATCAGAGCATCATGTCATTTATTAACGCTTCTGAACGAGAGATCAATCTTGGCATTGAGCAAATATACAAAGCCGAGGATTTGCGAAATATTAAGCACATGATACGGGAAGGGATCGCCAAGCTTGAACAGAGCACAGGCAATCTCGAACCTGCCCCGAACCGGGATATTGTGGCGACTAAGCAATATATCGAGGAGAACTATGCCGAGGATCTGAACCTTGAGCTTCTTGCCGCTAGGGTGTACTTATCCCCCCATTATTTAAGCTCGATGTTCAAAAAGACAACCGGCTGCGGAATTAATAAATATATCAAAAATTTACGGATGCAAAAGGCCAAAGATATGCTAACCCATACGCATCTGAAAATAGCGGATGTATGCAGTGCCGTTGGGTACCGAAACCTCTCGTATTTCTGCCAAAATTTCAGGGATTTCTACGGGCAGACGCCCGAGAAATTCAGACAGTACAACCAAAGTGGCTATGAAGCGGCGGGAGAATAAAGATGCAAAGCTGGTACACTCTGAAGAAACGCATCCATGATATGAATTTTCAGTCGAAGATTAAATTTGCCTTTTTACTGATTAGCATGATTCCTGTCATCGTACTCGGGAGCTTCTGCTTCTCCGAGACAAGATCACTCCTGATCAATCAATCCAAATCTGATCTTAACGCCGCGCTTAACCAAAGCGCGTTAACGCTTAATAGCCAGTTGGAAGCGTATAATAAGATCGTCAACTTTCTCAGCTTCAATCAAGAGATTGTGAATGCAGCCAATCATACGTACACCAGTACCTTTGAAATGTATGATCAGCTCGTCAATGTCATCGACCAGAATTTCTACACTGCCCGGAACTTGAATGCAAGCATAGAGCAGCTAACACTGTATACCGGCACCAATCTGCATCAGCATGGACAGACAGTACGACCCATTAGCGAGGTTCACAATACAACATGGTATCCGCTTGTGATGAAATCGACGAACATCTTGTGGTTCTCCGACCGCCATAATATTTATAGCGTACGCCGGGTGCTTAACACCAAGATCAAGAATCCGAAAGACAATATTATCTACGCCCGCATCAATTCCAAGAGCCTGCTAGAGCCTTTTGATTCCTTGGAAACGCAAGGTGCAGAGCTACTTATTATAGACGCAGCCGGGCAAGCGGTCTATTCGTCGGAGCCAGATGAGGTGTACCCGAACTCGCTCTACCGTGATCCATCTGTAGATGAGATGCACTGGAACGGCAAGAAGTATACGGTGCTGCATGCAAGCATTCCTACCTCTGGCTGGGAAGTGTTCCTATATAAACCTACCAGTTTGATCACCCAGTCCGCATGGAGGATCGTCTCTACCGTACTGCTTATGATTATTGCCTGTATCGGTGCCGTAGTTGTGGCCGGTACTCTATTCTCGCGTAAATTCATATCTCGGATCGAGCAATTACGCCACAATATGAAGACCGTCGAGGAAGGCTCGCTTGAAGTGACGGTTCATAGTGACTCCAAGGATGAGATCGGTGATCTGATTCGCGGCTTCGGCAATATGGTCGTCAAAACGGAAGACTTGATCAACAAAGTATACAGAGAAGAAATTGCCCGCAAGGAATACGAAATGAAAGCCCTGCAAGCGCAAATTAACCCCCACTTCTTGTATAACTCCCTGTCGCTGATCAATTGGCGGGCACTGCGAATTCATGCGACTGATATTAGCGAGATGGCTCAGCTCTTGTCCACGTTCTATCGTACGACTCTGAATAAAGGGAACAATATGATTCTCGTCTCGAACGAGATCCTGAATGTCCAGTCCTATATGAAAATTCAGTTGCTTATGCACAGCAACAGCTTCGATGTAGAGTATCAGATTGACGAGGCCATCCTACCGTACCATATGCCTAACCTGATGCTGCAGCCGCTAATCGAGAACGCGATTATTCACGGTATCGAAAACAGAGATGAAGGCGGAAAGATCAAGCTCTCCGGCAAATTGGAAGACGACTGTATCGTGTTTCAGGTCGATGACAACGGGATTGGAATTGAACCAGGGCAACTTGCTTCACTGCTTGATTCCAAGCCTACGGGCTATGGTCTGAAGAATGTGCATGACCGCGCCAGATTAATGTATGGAGCGGAGTATGGAATTACGATAATGAGCGAAGTAAACCAAGGAACCCATGTAACCCTTAGATTCCCCGCAGCGGATGAATAGATAACTGAAGATAATAAAAAAAGACGGAATGCCGGATCAGATGGGCTGACCATCTCTTCCTGACAATCCGTCTTCTATTAAACTTCCATTACTCGTAAGTGATGTCTAAAGTATTCGTGCTTGAATCGAAAGCTACCGAGCCTCCTAGGCCTCTGGCGAAGACCTGAGCAGGCACATAGGTAGTCCCTTGAATTACCTTCGGTGCAGTACTCGCGGTCCCAGCCTTGCCGTTATAATATACCGTCTTGCTGCCCAGCTTTAAAATCATTTTGCGATCCTCTTTCTCAACCGTGATCGTTCCACCCTGCTTATCCCAGGTAACACTCGCCCCCATTGCTTCGGCGATCTCACGCAGAGGAAGTAAATTAGTGTTCTCATAGATCAATGGATCACTGTCAAATGAAAGCTTCGTTCCGTTAACATAAACGACAAGTCCAGATTTTGCATAGGCTGGTGCCGCAGGCTTAGATTTGCTCGGTGTTGTGTTCTTGCTCTTGGTCGTTGATTTACTTTTTGTCGTCGTTGTACTCTTCGTCGTTGTCTTAGACTTGCTCTTGGAGGAATTGGATTTAGATTTGCTAGATCCTCCCCCATTGTGGTAGTGATATTCTCCGTACTCAAGTCCCCACTTCTCGCAATTCGTACGGCAGGTATGTCCGCCATTGGCATCCGTTCTACCCGGATGTGCAGATACCGAAGCCACAGAACTTGTGAGAAGCAGCATGGCGGCTATAGCACCGGCACATAGTCTCCTTTTCGTTCTCCTCATGCAATATGCAACTCCTTAGTATGATATATACAATTATGGTCTATGTTAGCATGTGTGCTTTGCAATGAGAAGAACTTAAATGACTTTACCTATTATCATTTACTTGTATTGAATAGCTCCCCACATATTCCCGTCGGGATCAATGAATTTTAGAACCCAGCCGAACCCTTCTTCTTGATAAAAAGTAATCTCACTGCCCAAAGACCTCAATAATTCATATAGTTCATGGATTCTTGTCGTGTTGAACAGAAGCACGGGCATGATTTGCCCGTTAACCGTGAAGTTTGCTTGACTCTCATCCTTCGTCTCCCAGAGCATTAACATAGGCCCTTCAGACAGGGTCAGAAAAGCCTGTCGATTCATATCTGACTTACTCTGTAGTCGAAAACCAAGATTAGTAGTATACCATTGAACAGAGGCTTCCAAGTTTCTCACTGGAATCTGCACATGCTCCAACTTATTCAGAAATGGATTTCCCACTAAACCACCCTTTCTGGATTTTCTTAATACTGGTGACAAACTGATACTTATTTTAGGATATTCAGATTTCTTCTAATCTCTTGGACTAACAGTTTCTTCTCTTCCTCACCAATCCCATCAACGGATAACTTCCTTGCCGCTACGGGTATAATCCATGGAGCTACTTCATCATAGGTAATACCCGATAATTTATTATATTCATCCATGAATATATTAATTATGGTCTCCCTTATGGAATCGAACAATTGCACAATAACTTGAGGATACTGTGAAGGGAGTACAGCGTATCTCATAATAATTATATATTCTGCTAAGTCTGCTTCCGGATTTCCCATGGATGCGCTCATCCAGTCAATGAACACTGCATTACCGTCTTCCTTGACCAGAATATTATTCGGATTTGGATCCCCATGACATGGCAGCTGTTTTTTCGGCAGGTTTCTCAGTGTTGAGATGATCTCTTCCTTCTCGGCAATTGATAAATAGTCAGCCACTCGAATCGAATATTCCATATTCCCCATTTGAGAGGAAGGTACTTCAATATTCGAATTATGTATTTGATATAGTAGAGCAGCTGTGGTGCGAATATCCTCTTCATCAATGTCTGCTGCAGGTATATTCTTAATAATAGCCCGACGCAAAAAACGCTCCATAATCGTCTGACCATAAATCCGTTCAAACACAATACCTGTACGGCCATCATACTCAGTTAATTCATACGGCCTGGCTACCGAAAGACCGTTCTCCCAAGCAAGAAGATTATTATTATATTCTCTTGCCATTGCCTTATAGTCAGTATTTTCTTTTGCAATTTTGATAATCTTACTACTGTCTTCCCATTCAAAAACTTCAGAACATGCGCCCTCGCCAACTTTACTTCCAAGCAATAACCCCATACACGGCCCCTCCTATTTTTCACTAAGGATAAATCTTCTCATGCCGTTCCAGCATCGAGATAAACTGTTCAATCCGCTTCTCCCTCGTCTCCTGCTTCTTGGCATTATTAATTCTGAACACGATTGCAAATTTGTTCTGGCTGTCTAGCATATCGTAAAACTCTTTCGCTTGACTATTCTTATTCAGCTCACTCGCGAAATCCTCCGGTAGGGTGAACTTGCTTTGGGATTCATACGCTTTATCCCACTGTCCATTCTGCTTAGCAACCTCAATCGCTTTGTAACCAGACGACTTCATTCTTCCGCTCGTAATAAGCGCCTCCGCTTTCTCCTTATTTACCTTCGACCAGATACTTCTGGCTTTGCGGGGAGTGAAGCGCTGCAACCAGGTCTCTTCGTCGCCCTTCTCCTTCCGACTATCAATCCAGCCATAACATAATGCGCAGTCGAGTGCTTCACTATAGGACACAGTAGAGATTGTGGAATTCTTCTTCGCAATTTTCAACATAATTCCTTCTGAAGTTTCGTGATGATGTGCAAGCCAATCCTCGAAATCTTGCTGCCCGTTGAATATCATAATCGGCAATTCACTATTTTTCGTCATTCTTTTGCCCCCCATGATTTCAATATTATCTCGTTTATCGCTCCATCGCTTTGCTCTGATGAAGGGCGAGTTAACAAAAATCCCGCACCAAATTGTCCGTTGTAAAGACCATCCTGGTGCGGGAATATCATCATCTCTCGTTATTGAACACATTATACCTTGATCGTAGTTGGATGTCACTTCCGCTGTCCCCGAAACCTTCGCTTCTTCTCGTAAGAAGCCTCCAGGTACCCTTGATACAGCCAGATCGATGCCGCCAGCCAGCAAGCACTGATAAGATATCCCCCTAGCACATCGCTAGGATAATGAACACCCAAATAAATGCGGCTAACACCGATCATTAGGATTAGGCAGGCCCCAACAACAATGACTGCGATTCTGCCTAATATATAAGGAATATGCTTCCAGACCAAGAAGACGATCGCTCCATAGAGACTAAAGGCCGCCATCGAATGACCGCTGGGGAAGCTAAAGCCCGTCTCCTCAATAAGTCTATGCAGAGAAGGTCGATCACGACGGAATAGCTGCTTAAGCAATATATTAAGCAGAGCGGACCCAGATACGATAATGATCAGGAACACTAGTTCACTGCGATGGTGCAGCACGAAATACAGGAAAATAAGCGTCACCAGCAAAATGACAATGACAGGAAGCTGACTCCCAATCCATGTGAACACCTTCATTATTTTCGTCAGAGAATCCGATTCCTGCCCTTGCACCAAAGAAATTATCGTATTATCAAAATGATGAATCTGTGCTCCGCCGATCCAATAAGCAATCATTCCAAATCCGGCTAAGCATAATAAACTGAGAAAAAATATGTATGAAAATTTAAGCTTAATATTCATAGCTGCCACACCACCTGAACTATCAACGATATACTTTAGTATCGGTCAAGCGGAATCGTCTATTCCAGCCTTAGTCCGCTAAAAATAAGAAACCCTTGCCGTGATCACAGTGTAACATCATTCCTTGCTGATTCAGAAGCCGATTTAGTGTATCCAGCACAAAGGATGTATCTTGCTTATCTGCTATATTGTAAGCGACAATCTCTCCTTGTACAAATCTAAAATGCTCGATAAGTACAATGTCTTTTTACTAAACGGTCAAATACGTATTATCCGTTACTAATAGATGTTCTGCGACTTGTGCAGGTTGACCTGTTGTGTTACGTTTTTTTACTTTTATAACAGGTATTCGAGTTTGTTATGTTGTAATTATGGCAATGCAATCTGTATTCTCCCTGTAGTCAACCTGTAGTTTGTCTGCAGATGCGGAAAAAAAGACCGGCAGGAATAACCCTGTCGGTCAATGTGAAAAGGTATGGTCGCTAACATCAGGGGTGTAGACGCCTCATGACAAAATGGCTGAGGTAAAACAGATGGGCGAAACGCACTACTACGCAAACAGTTACTACCAAGGCAAGTATATTTACAACCTTAACAGTCCTGTTTTTAAAAATCTTGAACAATAAGGCATAAATTCCAATGCCAATTACCCCTCCAAGCGTGTTGTCAAGTACATCAGTTATATCAGTTCTTCCCATTGCAAAAATGAATTGTATAATTTCAAACGATAAGGTTAAACCGATAATCGGAAGGACTTTCTTTATGAAAGGCCATTTGCTTTTTAACATACAGATATAGATGCCCAACGGTATAAAAAGAAGTGTATTTTGAATAATTTCACGTAAGATTAAAGTTCCATTTTCATCGAAAGACCCTTGAAATGGAATCAGGTTGATGACTCGTATCCCGTCTGATATTTCAGGAGAATAAAATGGTAATTTGAAGAGAACAATTCCTATCAACAGCAGTATATATACTACGAACAAGGCGATTGTAAGTGTGTTTCGCTTTTCTGATTTCATTATTTTTACTCCTTATAGTTACTTACGCCTTCGGCAAGTCCATCCAAAACAGAACGCCGTCCGGGGTGTTTTCCAAAGCAAAATCAACGCCCATGGATTCCAGCGTTTTCTGAACAATGGTCAGTCCCAAGCCGCTCCGTCCGTTTTTTCCGGCTCCGCGCCTATCCACACGGTAGAACGGGTCAAATAGCTTCGGCAGCACCGTATCGTTAATCCTCGTCCCCGTGTTTAGTATGCAAAGGCGGTATTGTTCAGCCACAGGCTCGATCCATATCCGAATCTCGCCGCCTTTGGGCGTATTCTGCACCGCGTTCAATATGACGTTGGATAGTGCTTTTTGGAGCATTTTAGGGTCGGCAAGACAGGTATGCCCGTCAGGAATATCCGTAACAATACGCTGACCGTTTACCTCAGACAATGTTTGAAAGTCAGGTAGCATGTCAGCCACTGTATGCCTGATGTCGAGTGTATCAGGAACGGGTACGATTTTTCCGTCGCTTAAACTAACAATCCCCAGTATCTCGGAAATCAACTCGCTTTGCGCGTCCATCATCTTCACGCATTCGCGCAGGTATTTAGGGTGGTCTTTATAATCGCCTACATTTTCGAGCATTCCCAACAAAATACTTGTCGCCGCGATAGGCGTTTTTAACTCATGAGAAGCCGCCGAGAAGAAATATCGCTGTGTTTCCTCCAGCTCGCGCTCCCGTAGGATTTCGCGCTCTAACTTGGATATGGTTTCCTTCAGCTTGTCATACATGAAATAAACGTCGCGGGCTAATGCACCAAGCTCATCTTTACGCTCTGATGGAGGCGGGACTTCTTCGAGATTGGCCATCCTCCCGGCGCTGTCCGCGAGGCGCTTGATTGGTTTGGTCATCTGCCGCGCAAAGACAAAAGCGCAGACGAGACAGAGCGCAAGCATTACGGCAAACACGGCGACTCCACGAACGATTAAATCACGATAAAACGATTCTAATCCCGTCATACTTTGGGCAACAATGGAAAAGTTCCCATCATTATGCACGACATAATAAAAATCGCCCTCAAAACTGTCCGGTGTGTCGGCGTTCGGCGTGGCGTATATCAAGCCGCCGTCTTTATCCGTAATAATGAACTCAAAAGACTGGTTGTTTTCGTAAAAGCGCTGAGCCACTTCCGCAATGTTGCTGTTATTGTTTCTTTGAATTCGTTCCACCAAAGGCTGGTATGAAGCTATTATTTGCCGGGCCTGTGTCGTTTTGTAGAATGACCTAAACTGTTGCGAAAATAGCGCCGCCGTTACGCCGACAAGCAACAATATAGAGATTATCGTATAAGTAAATACCTTAATAAAAATCCCACGATTTTTCATGTGGATTCCTCCAAGCGGTAACCCACGCCCCGTACTGTTTTGATGATATTCTCAGGCAGCTTCGCCCGTAGGTTTTTGATGTGGGTATGCACAATGCTTCCGTCTCCGTCAAAATCATATCCCCAAACACGGGATAGGATAATTTCATGAAATAGCGTCCTGCCCCTGTTCTGAACCAATAACATAAGGATTTCAAATTCTTTGAGTGTCAAGGACAACTCCCCGTTATTATAAACCGCCTTGAAATCTTCCGGCAAAAGCGTCAGCTTGCCGCAACGGACTTCCTTCGCCAACGCGCCGCTTCGCCGGAGCAAGGCTTCCACACGTTTCAGAAGAAGTTGAATCTTGAACGGCTTTGTCACATAATCATCCGCTTCCGCATCAAACGCCTTGATTTGATTTCCCTCATCGGAAAGCGCGGTCATCATCAGAATAGGGGTATTGTTAATCTTACGAAACTCCCGCAAAAGTTCATGGCCATTCATTCCCGGCAGCAGGATGTCAAGAATGACAAGCTGATAGGTGTTGTCGTAGAACTTGGTGTACGCTTCGCCACCGTCCAAGCAAGTATCCACCTTATATCCTGCCTCAGATAAAAAGGTCTTAACTGTATTGCAGATGTGCTCATCGTCTTCGACAAGCAGGATTCGTATAGACATAAATGTATCCCTCCAAAAAAAATAACACAGCAATCTGTATTTTCCCTGTAGTTTTAAGTTGTTGTTTTTCGTTCGGATTTCAATCGGCCTCTCTGCACCCTCCGGCTCTTTCGCTTTCCCCGCCTGGAAAGCAAGCTGGTGAAGCAGCCCGTCTGCACCTCGTCAATGTGCTTATAGTAGGTATCCTTTGGAAATCAGGTACAGTATTTCATTTCCCGCTTTTCTATGTCATGGCCTGCCAGTTTAAGGGGCGCCGAATTTCTAGCTGGCTTCTTCCAACAGTTCGCCTATGGTTTTACTTTTACTAATGTGAGACAACAACTTTCCTGAAAATAGGCGCAAAAAAGCGCCATAAGTTTTTTATGGCCTATGGCGTTAGTGCCCCGCCTTACAGACAGCGGAGAACAGAAAAAAGGATATTGTTTTGGTACAATATCCCAATCTGATACTCAGTTTTTACAAATAGCATTGTCTATCCCTGTCTGCAAAGCCTTGATTTTAATGGTTTCTTCCTACCATCCCTATTGAAGCCTTGTTAAATAAGGATTTCTTGTAATGGCTATTTATTATATAATCGATCTTAGTCTTCAAGCTCAACGTTGTGATATACCTGCTGCACATCTTCCAGGTCTTCAAGCGCATCAACCAGTTTCTCAAACTGAGCTTGTCCATCTTCAGGCAAGGTTACATAGTTCTGAGCGATCATGCTTAATTCAGCAATGGTGAATTCAGTGACCCCTGCCGCATTGAACGCGTCCTGCACAGCCTGGAATTGATCCGGCTCGGCATATATGATGACCGATTCATCTTCTTCAAGGATGTCACGAACATCTACATCCGCTTCCATCAGCAATTCAAGCACTTCATCTGAAGTTTTGCCCTCTACCCCGAATACTGCTGCAGCATCAAACATATAAGCGACAGAACCACTGACCCCCATATTACCGCCATTCTTATTAAAAGCGGCGCGTACAGCAGACGCTGTCCGGTTCACATTGTTCGTCAGTGCATCGACAATAATCATTGAACCGTTCGGACCAAAGCCTTCATAACGAAGATCGTTATACACTTCATCTGCGCTGCCTTTTGCCTTGTCCAATGCACGGTCAATAATTGCCTTCGGCACATTATAAGTTTTCGCACGTTCAAGAACGACCTTCAACGCGCGGTTCGATTCGGGATCTGGCTCGCCCTTCTTAGCTGCCACATAAATTTCTACGCCAAATTTAGCATAAACCCGGCTTGTATTTGCATCTTTTGAAGCTTTCTTCTCTTTAATATTATTCCACTTACGTCCCATTTTGTTCACACCTCATTATTATTTATGTTTATTTATCGGGAACAAATGGCAGGTGGTGACGATTTATTGAGTATCAAGTTCATATATTCAACCCCAAAAGCATGATTATTACCCAGTTTATTATATATCGTACAGAAGCATGAAAACAAGCCGTTCAGCATACTCTACGCGAATTCAGATCGCTATTGGCGAATTCGTTCACATCATATTCATCTATTTGAGCAGTACATTTGGTGTACTGCGTCATCTCTGCACATGCATATGATCATCCGCTTCTTTCCAAGGAACGCTGTATGCCTGTCCTTTGGCGCAGAAGATCGATGCCGAGGTATACTCCGGATCTGCATTCTTATTATAACGCCGGCTCTCAATGACCATGTCCGCCTGATGACACGGTTGATAGCCGCCAAGCTGCATGGACAATGCCCCCTTCCCCTTTGAAAAAGAAGCCATCTCAGCACTATAGTTCATAAAGGTAGCTACCGGCGCCGTCCCACTAATATATGCCTGATCTCCATGCGCCTCCGGGGGATCAAATGAACCATGTACTTGACGAATATCCGACATTACACGACCGATCAGATCTAAATCGACCTTGATCTTAAATGTATAATAAGGTTCCAACAGGATATTCTCAGCTTTCTCAAGTCCTTGCCGCAGCGCTCGATGCGTCGCCTCGCGGAAATCTCCACCGCTCGTATGCTTGTTATGAGCTCGTCCATTCAGCAAAGTCACAACCACATCTGTAAGCGGCGATCCGGTCAACAGACCGTGATGCTCACGCTCTAACACATGCTGGCCAATCAAATTCTGATAACCTGTGCTTAAGTGATCGGGATGACACTTATTTTGGAACACTACCCCGCTATCCCGCGGCCCAGGCTCAAGCTTCATATGAACCTCCGCATAATGACCCAGCGGCTCAAAATGGCCACAACCATATACTTCGTCCGCAATCGTCTCTTTATATAATATCTCCGGCGTGCCGAATGTGACCTTCAGCTTGAAGCGCTCCATAACGACCTGCTCCAGTACTTCAAGCTGAATCGCCCCCATCACATGGATATACAGCTCCTGCAGAGCTTCATCCCAGATGACATTTAACGAAGGATCCTCGTCGCCCAGCATTTGAAAATAACGCTGTACCTCTCGGGCAGACAGCTTCGGATCGAACAGAACCTTGGACTTGAGCGCCGGCACGAGTTCATACTTGGCACGTTGCTGCAGCTCTCCCAATCCATCGCCGACAGCTGCTGCCGACAGCCCGGTTACCGCGATCAGCTGCCCTGCTTCAGCTTCCTCGACAATTGTAAACTTCTCGCCGTTATAGATACGTAATGAGGTAACTTTCTCCTGTACCTCTTCACCGCTGCTGCTCACATAATTTACTTCATCACGGACCCTCAGATTACCCGCCGTAATCTTCAGGAAGGTAAGTCTTGTTCCTTGCAGCTCATGCCGTATTTTATAGACTCTGGCCGCGAATGCAGCCTGCCGATTATAAGTAGTACTGGTTAGCAGCTCTAGATTATAAAGAAAATCGTCTATTCCTTGAGCCATCAGTGCCGAACCGGACATGACCGGGAACAATTCGCTCTTCTTGATCAGTCTAGCCATCACTGCTACAATTGCATCTTCATCATAATCGCCCTCTAGATAATCCTCTAGCAACTGTTCATCATGCTCGGCGACTGCAGCCACTAGCTCCTCTTCGAGATTCGCAGCGCTTAATGGTCCATTCACTCTTACTACATCTGGGGTTAACTGCCGATGGATTTGCTCCAGAACTGCTTCTAGATCCGCACCGGTTCGATCCAATTTATTTATGAAGAACATAGTTGGAATGCGATGCTTCCGCAGTAATTGCCAGACCGTCTCCGTATGTCCTTGAACCCCTTCCACTGCACTAAGGATCACAATGGCATAATCCATGACCTGCAGTGACCGTTCCATCTCTGCCGAGAAATCGACGTGTCCCGGCGTATCGATAAGACAATAACTGGACCCTTCATACTTCATTATCGCTTGATCAGCAAATATTGTAATTCCGCGCGCCTTCTCCAGTTCATGTGTATCGAGAAAAGAGTCCTGGTGATCCACTCGTCCCTTACTTCGAATACTGCTCGTATGATAGAGTAGCTGTTCGGCAAATGTCGTCTTTCCCGCATCAACATGTGCCAGCAGCCCAATCGTCTTATTCATCGTCCTAATCAAACCTACCACTTCCCATTTGCAAATCGTCCGCTTTGATCACGAAGTGAATCAGAAAGCAGACTCGACATCGAATCTTGATAAATCAGCTTCCATATACAAAAATTCAACTTCTTCTCCATTAATCTTGGAAAATACCGTTCCTCTCGGAACAAAGCCGTTCTCAGCATAGACCCGTCTGGCTCGCTCATTGAAGCTGGCCACTACCAATCTGAACGTACTCTGCCCGTGCTGCCTCTGTAACCACTTCAGACCTTCTTGGACGAACTCACTTCCGAGTCCTTGACCTGTGAGAGCAGGATTCATCCCAAGGCCGATGTCCAGACGCTGTTCATCTGTATAGAAGCCGGCCGCATAACCGCCGGGTACTCTGGCAGAAAGTCCGAAGCAGAAGAATCCAGCGATATGACCGGTTCCGTCTGTCACGCAGAAATAATCACCGTTCATCAGTTCAGCCAACCCTTCTTCATCAGGGTCCATATTATAAAAGTTATAGGGAGACGGATATTCCCATTGGGATATGATTACGGCCGCCTCCTTGGTCATTTCTTTAAAAGTATAACTCATCTGCAGCATCCTCCTCTATGTCCGTGCCTCTTCATCTATTCGGGCAACAACTCGTGCTATCGCTGAATCGGCCTGAATAAGCATTGGCAATGCGATAATCTCAAAACGGCTTACATTTAACAGCCGCTCTACGTTTGTTAAATTTTCTAGGATTAAGATATTATGTTGAAACAGCAATTTATGTACCTCGAATGGATACTTATCGGGAGACGGTGTATCCAGCCCAATCATTTTGACCTGTTTACGCACTAGTATCTCGGCAAATCTTTTAGTTAAAATTGGATATTTCGTAAAATACTCCTCTTGACCATAGAATTTACTATGGCCCGTATAGAGGACCACAATCTGCTGAGGCTCAATTAACGACTCATACTTCTCCTCATAATCGATAATCTCTTGTCCTGTGACATCTAGCAGACAAGCTTTACCGATAAAATATTCCAACGGGAACTCACTTAAATAACGTTGAATATCCAATAGATGCATAGGACCATCAATATGGGTGCCTGCATGCATGTTGATATCCAGCTGGTGATTGTTATAATAATCCTGCCTAATATATTTTGATTGCTGCAGTGATGTCTCCTGATCCCCGGGATATACAGGCAGACCGTTCTGTATTAAATGAGTCAGATCAATGAGCATTTACAATCCCCCTTCTAAGACCCTAATGAATGTTATTATTTCTACGCTCCACTATATCTCCTGTATGTTCCTGTTCCTCGCTGTCTCTGACTTCTCAATCGCGGTGCGAGAACAGTTTATTTATAATGGCTTATGTCACCGTGTAGTAGAATCTCCCACGCATTCCCTTCGAAAGAGACTTTACAGAGACATGCAGGATGGATGTAAGGAAGGTCCCATAAATTCTGAAGTTGACGCTCCTCGAAGTAGGCCATCAACAGCTTAACTACAACGGTATGCGTTGCGATTAGAATGGACTTGCCTTCATGCTCGTGCACAATTTCCGTAAGCTTCTTATGAGCACGGTTAAATACCTCCTGATAAGTCTCACTTCCGACCACGCCAAATTTCCCTGGATCCTTCCAGAAATATTCCATCTGATCCGGGTATACGACCTCGATCTCCTCCTGGGTCATTCCTTCCCAGGCCCCGAGATTAATCTCTTTGAATTCATCCGTCTCGAAAATATCAATCTTTCTATCCGCTCTGATTAGTTCTGCCGTTCTAAGTGCTCTTGGACTTGAACTAGCATAGATAACGTCGATAGGCTCGTTCTGTAGCGCCTCACCAAGCCATTTGGCCTGCTGAACACCTAATTCCGTTAAAGGCGAATCCCGGTGTCCCTGCATCCGGTGCATCACATTCCATTCCGTCTGTCCATGTCTGACAATGTAAATATGAGTTTTCATATAGTCCCACTCCTTAAGCAACATAACTTTATATAAGGTGCATTCTACTTGATTCCTTACACAACAACAAGCCTAGATAAGGATTAAAAAAGCCTGCGGATGCAGGCCTAATCAAATTCCATTCGTATATCATTTCCACCAAAATATCATTATACCTGCTGCAGAAACTTAACCATTTTATAACGACCCGGTACGGCCTCGAATTTAAGACGGTCGCGATTGATCGTTAGCATAGGAGCATTCAATGAATCGTTATTGGTGCGCATATATTCTATTTTCTTACTCACCGCAAGCTCTATCGCTTTTAGTTTAAGCGATAACCCGATCCTTTGGCCACGGTAATCTCGCCGAACACCTGTATACTCGTTATACATGCTGTTCGCAGTCTCAAAATGCAGCAGATGAGTGACTCCGATGAATTTATTCCCATCCAGAGCCACCAGTATATTTTCTGGCTTAGACTCCGGTAATTCCAGGGTCCACTTTCTCCATTCGTGAAAATCAAAATAATCTCCGCTGATGCCAGGTATATCCTGTGTAGTCTCTTTATACAGCTCGTACAGCCTTTGTTCCCGGTCAGGATCATCGATTTCTGTAAGAGGTAAAATTGGATAACGGAGATTGATATATTCGAACATGCTCCTGTCAAATGAGTTCAGTTCCAGGACAGATTCGAAATTATGTCTCTCCTGTTCATAACCATGCTCTCTAGAAAAAGCTATAGAGCTGTCCTGATCATCGTGTACCTCATAATTCAGCTTGCTGGCGCCAATACCGTTAGCCCACTGTTCCAGCGTATTGTACAATGCTGCGCCAATCCCTTGATTCCTATAGTGCGGATTCACAATGAGCCAATGATTCAGCTCTCCGGCTGCTGTCCATGGAGCTCTCCAGGATATACCGTATCCAATGATGGCTTCATCTTCATTCACAGCAACGATCCGCATACGATCATGGCCAGTCAGCAGTCCTGATTCATTCTTCCCCAAGGTACCAACTGCAGGGATCTTCGAATCCTCCAAGGCCAAATGGTCCGCATGGGTCTCCTCAGACAATTCATAATTCAACAAATCAGCAACCTCGGTATAATCGTCTGGGGTTTGCATTTCTCGAACTGTAAAGTTCATTCCTTCACTCCTCATATAGTCGATATATCCATTTTCAACTAAATCTATCGATAAATCGAGGAATAGAACGAATATAAGTAACTATTCCACTTCAAAAATAGAGTCCACAATAATAGGCAGATTATCTCTAACCGATACCGCCCCAAACACGGATCTGGCATGCTGTCCTCGCACTTCAAACAATTCATACATTAGATCGGAAAATCCGTTGAGCACCTTATGATGCTCTTCGAAGGTCGGCTCCGCATTGACGAAGCCCTGCACCTTCACTACCCTTTTCACCCGGTCCAGGCTGCCTAACGCCTCTTTTAACACAGCTAATACCTCAATTCCGGCCTCTTGGGCATAACGATAACCTTCTTCCGTAGTGAAATCACTGCCCAGCTTACCTTTTGGGCTCGAACCGGGACCCTTGCCGGACACGAACATAAGCCCATTTACGATAACGTAGTTGGCGTATTTAGCTGCAGGACCACTTGCTTCCGGCAGTATAATTCCCAATTCATGTAACCTAGCATCTACAGCTCCCATACAAATCCCTCGCAATCATTGGTCAAATTGCTCTGCTTCGCCTGCCTTTATAATCTCCCTTTTCATGAACCCGGCAAATTCAGTCAACAGCCCAGGATCATGCTTTAACTCCGAGTCAACTGTACCTTTATATTCCGTAAGGCATTTCCAGATCAAATCTTTGTATTGTACCGGCAGCGCTTGAGCTCCCCATTCCCCGCCTTCCTGTTTGGAGGAGATCCTCCCCTCCTTCAAGAACAGCAGAACCCGGCATAAATTCAGCGTAAAATATACCGGATTCTCTATGATGCCCTCCGTCGCGTCCTCAACATCCCCTAGTATCGACTGGACATAATATCTGCTATCTATTGGTTCAAAGACTTCTTTGACCGGTTGACCGTATAATGTAATTCCCCTGTAATAAGTGATCATGATATGAGCCGCTAGATCCGGATCTTCAAAGCCACCGCACAAATAACCATGATCCGATCGATATCTGTCCCTGTGAGCTGCTGAATAATGCAATTCAAACGGTGTTGGATAAATAAAGTTGGATAAACAGATTTCCAATATTACACTGAGTTCAATTCCTGCGGCACCCTGAGGCAAAATAGATTCAATCTCGATCAGTCGCTTAGCTATTCTGCGGTAGCATTCTGCAGACTCGGGTCTGCGGAGTACCACCAGAAGATCCAGATCGCTCTTGTTCGGATTGAAGCATCCCATCGCCATAGATCCGTGCAAATATACACCAACTAGATTGCTCTCTGCTTCCTCCAGGAAAAGCTCAACGATTTGCTGGAGCAATTCCTCCTGCTTCATGTCCATCGGACAGATCCTCCCTTGCCTACCTATCAACATTACGAACCAATAAAGTACCGAATGATTTCCGAGTCTATCTCTTCTGCCTGCTCATGGTTAATAGCATGCCCGGCATGATTAACGATTCGATAATTCAAACCGTGAGCTTCTAGTCTCTGAATCGATTTGGGATAATTGCTAAGCATATCCTGATCACCGATTAAGAAGTGCGATTTGTCCCGAATACTGGAGATTTGCTCATCGTTAAATATCGTCAGCTTGTGCTGCGCCATAGACTTATTATTGAAATATTTAAGCAAGTAATACCAATGCTTCATCAATTCCGCATTGTTCTCAAACACTGTATAATTGGGACCGGACAGCTTCCTTAACAGTCTTTTGCAGCTCCCCTCACTTGGAAACAGCGCCTCAGGCAGGAAGGCTTTCATCATCTTGCCCATCACTTCAGCTTGGCTAGCTGCGATTCCACCAGACATGCATATGATCTTGATGACCTTCTCCGGTCTCATAATGGCATAATGATAGGCTAAATACGCTCCGTAAGAGACCCCAGCCACATATATCCTTTCGATACCAAGTCCATTTAGTACTTCATCCAACCAGACGGTTTGATCGAATTTTACATAATAATCGACATTAGGCTCGCTCTTCCCGGAACCCCCTATGGCATCAACCGCTATGACGAAGAAGCGCTCAGATAGACGCTGGATATTGTATATCCACATCATCGCTGTATTGTCTGCAGTTCCATGAAGCAATAATAGCGGCGGATTCTCCTGCGCACCGGCGGTCACCACATGGGTGCTTCCGTAAGTAGTCATGATATCTTGCTCCACATATTCGACGTTCCAGTCTTCTAGCAGCCTCTCATAAGAATGATAGATGAGTTGACGACCTGCTTCAGATTTGTATCGGCGCATATTGGCTCGCTCCATTAATTCATATTTTTCTTAGGAAGAATACTGTTCAAGAAACTTGTCGTCATATCCTTGGGAACCATTTCCATGTAGATATCATCATAAAAAGCACCATTTAAATGGCATGCTCTGCTTCTTCTCCCGAACTCGCGAAATCCAGCCTTGTCGTAACATTTGTAGGCAGAGTGATTGAATTCGTACAATTTAAGCATGATATTGTTGAGATTCAATATTTTAAATCCATATTCGGTTAACAACTGAATCGCCTCTGTACCGTAACCTTTATTTCTGGCCGTCTCTTCCCCGATAAAAATACCCAACTCTGCAGTTCGATGCACTTCATTGATTGCAAAAAGGCTGCAATTCCCCAGTAATTCATCCGTCTCCTGCAGCACAATCGCATAATTGTGGTTCTCTTTCGCCAGATTCTCAAGCACATTCTTTTCCCGGAGCAAGCTATAGGATTGAGAAGCTGACCCCAATCCTAAAGACAGCGGCATGTTATTAATCCATTTTGTGTAGGTCTCTACATCCTCAGCATTTATTGGAGACAAATAAATACGGGGGCCTTCTATTTTTCTAAAATACTTCATTCGGATCCTCCCCTAAATATTGTGTACGCACACTCACACTAATCCTTCATAATGATCAACAACGGCCACAATCTATCCCACTCTTTCTTCCCGACCCGTTCCAGATAATAAGCCTGATCCGCAAAGAACGGGCTTCTTCTGACCACCATCTTGAACAGATCTTCCAATCCATGTGGGGCACAAATCATAAGTTGATCCGTCTCGTCAAGCATGGCTCCAACAGCAGTGGCCGTCTCAGGCCAGCGCTTTACTGCATCCAGCGTAGAGTGATAAGGACTTTCACCATTACGAATATGCATTCTAGCCTGGTTCTTCACCGACCATTTATCATTGCCAGTGCTACGCTTCAGTTCATCTTCTAACAGCCGATCCCGTTCTTCAGATACATCCTGTGGATCATAATAGATCACATCGATGTCACTGTATGTTCCACGGTTTCCGTATCCATGCAGACGATCCCAGACATAATTCCGAATGTATCCGGCTGCGATATAGCTCTGAGGTAAATCCAGCTGCCGTATTAGCTTCAGATCTTTGATGATCTGTTCTTCCTCACTTAAGAGTTGAATCAATCTCGTCTCTAGCATAAGGTTCCTCCTTTATTCACGATCACGAGTCTTCTTGTTCGATTCCATATATTGTAACATGGATGAACAGGTATGAGATACTATGTATACCGGATTCATGATGATTCATGCATTATCAATCTCTGAATGGGGTTACACAGACGATGGAGTAACATTGTGGGAGATACCAATCATCCTTGTTTAAATTAATGCAGAAATGCACTTATTCCGGATAATTTGTAATTAACTCAGGAAGTAGCTGCGCACATACAACTATTTCATTACTAAAACCCTGATAGAAAGAGAATTCGTCCGAATAGTTGTATATTTACAGCTATCTGCTCTATTGAGGTTATGAAGGACCAAAATAGTTGCATATTAGCACTTATGTAGTGTACGTTGCCCCAGTATGAATCAACCACTAGCTCTACCCAATATATAGCACCATTCGAGCATAAAAATAGGACGAAGCCATAATAGCCTTGTCCTATGGGGGAGCGTATCTAATCCGGTTAATCACGGCGTTGTGCCGTATTTAGTCTTGCTTGGTGGTTTGCTTATTGGTTTTGCTTATTAGAATGATTCAAATTACAGCTTCAACCACAAAGAGGGACGAACGCCGCCTTTACATTCGCCATCGCTGATGTTGCCTTTCAATATATTGTTGCCTTGGATACCTATATTACCGTCACCGTGGATATACACGGCTTTTACACTAACGCGGCCGGGCGACCGAAGCCACCACCACCATCCATAACCCTCAAATTTTGATTTTCTCTTGCTGTTGTTTTCGTCTTTTCTTTCAAACCAATATCTTTGATTTTTTCCTCGGTTATGCAGTTTTGAACTGCTATCACCGAAATATTTGCACACTACTTCCTCAATGCTTAATAAAAATACACTGTCTTGCGTATCTGCTCCGCCTTTTGAACCATACCACTGATTGTCAGGATTTCTATTTATTACCGGAATTATTCTTGATTTATCCGTTGCGCTGAATTTGTCATAAAATTCACCATTAAGATATTTTCTTAACGCGCAGTCTGCCCATGTTATATCTTTATAAGCATCATGGTAAGCGCGTTGTTCTATAATATCTTCGGTGATAATCAAAGCCCTATTGTTTTGTATATCAAGTACACGCCAATTATAGCCGCCGAAAGATAAGGATGAGTCAATTTTTATATCTTCCATTTAAGCACTTCTTTCTTTGTAATAGGTAATCTGCCTTACCCTTCGAACTTATTCTTACCCCTTCTCCTTAATCGGAAACAATAAATCAAGCTGTAAATCTTCCATTTTTCCGCCTTTTTGTATAAAATTATAAAAATTCAACGTTTCTTCAAATCCTTGCCCCGCAACCGTCTCCAGCGATGTCCAACGTGGGGAATTCCAGTCATTATCATATTTATCGCTTGCGTCGACCCATTCTTTTAATAAACGCCAATCCTCGAAGTCCCACGCCCTCAATACATGTGCGGCATATAACCCACCGTCAAATGTTCGTTTTACTAATGGCGCGGGTATTTCTAAGTCGTAGGGAATGGATACCCATACCTCATATACATGTGAAGGTTCTCCGATTACTGCTGCCCCCTTAGAGCAGTCAAAACCAAAACTCCGCGCGTCGGGTTTGATCTTTAGCAATCCGCTTTCTTCTACAAATTGCGTTATCATGTCAATCGCTTTACCTTCGCAGCCCTCTCCCGTTGCGTAAGCAGCAGCCACAGTCATGGGCGGCAAATATATAATCCGCACATCTTTGTCCGCCAGTTTGTTCAAATTTTCACTTGCCTTGTTTAGATCTTCCATTGACTTTTCCTCCTTGAAGTTAATTTTAGAGACAGTCAATGAATCCACAACCTCCAGTAAACTTGCGTCGTCAGGTAGCGAGAATTTCGCACCTCTGAGATTTAGATATTCGACAAAGGCTTTGATGACGCTGCGAATGGTGGAGAGCGCTGTGATTTCGTCCTCAATATCCGCAAGATTACGCTCAAAAGCTTCGATTGCAACGCGCGCTTCCGCGCTTTGCAAAATCTCGGCAATCTGTTTGAGCGGTATCCGCAGTTTACGCAGAACGATAATCTGACGCAGACGTGTGATGGTTTCAGCATCGTATGCTCGGTATGCGGAATCTTCCTTTTTCGCAGGAGTAATCAATCCGATTTGCTCATAATACCTAAGTGTACGGGTTGAGATTGAAAATTGCTTTGACACTTGACTGATCGTTTGCAGTTCTATGACTATCTCTCCTTTCGAGTAAAAATATACAGGTTAACGCGACGTTAAAGTCAAGAGAGAAACCAAAAAAACTCGTTTTAAAAACGCACGAAAAACCAAGATTATGCTTGGAGCGGATAATATAAATTTTCAAGCTCTCCCACTGTTGATATGCTCACCGCAGAAAAGAATTCTATCATTCAATGATACCTCGTAATCAGGCCTTATTCGAATATTGTTCTTGTACGTCAAACAAAACAACTCCTTATTGCTTAAACCCGCTAGAATGCCGATTTTCCACTTTATTGAATGACTTTTCTAGCATGGCTTGCATACGTAATATAAATAAGTCCGGTCCCGGGAATTCACCCGAACCGGACTTATTAATCATTTATTTTACATACCAATAACCCTTAATTCCCTTCTCTAGCCGTACCAGAGCCTCCAAATAGAAGTAGTCGCCCCAGATCATATAATCATCGGGCGCTCGATCTCCTCGAACATGATAGGAGCCATGCTTCAATAACCCTTCTGCAGCTGGAATATCCGTAGTCGCATATTTCTCTACCAGCGCTCTCATTGTGCGATCCAGAGCATCCGCGAACATTTGACGGCTGGAGTCATCCTCCGAAGTCAATTCCAGCAGCTCCAGCAATCCACACGCGGTGATCGCCGAGGCCGAGCTGTCTCGCGGCGTTCCCGCTTCAACCGGAACATCAAAATCCCAGTACACCACGTCATCCTCAGGCATATGCTCGATGAAGTATTTCGCAAGACGCTTAGAAGTATCCAAGAAGGCATCGTGCTTCGTATAACGATAAGCCAGAGCGAAGCCGTAAATCCCCCAGGCTTGACCTCGCGTCCATGTGGAGCCATCCTCATAACCTTGATGTGTACCCCCACGAATCGCATTTCCGTTAGCCCGATCGAAATAAAAAGTATGATAGGATGAGCCATCCCCGCGAACGAGGAATTTCTGACTGATCAACGCGTGCCGCATAGCAACATCATAATATCTCTGATCCTGAGTCTGTTCGTATGCCCAGAACAGCAGCGGGAGATTCAGCAGACAGTCGATAATCATCCGCCCCCCATTCTCAGGATCATCCTCAAGTCCCCAGGCTTGGATAATACCGATTTGTGGGCGCCAGCGCTTTAATAATGTCTCCGCTGCCTTCAGTGCAACTTGACGTGCCGCTTCATTTCCCGTTACTCTCCACTCCGCTACCGCCGACAGAGAATATAAGAAGCCGATGTCATGATGATCCAGAGCAACATGCTGCTCCAGACGCTCCTCGAAGTTGGTCAGATAATCCTCGGCCGACTCCTTATAGAATGTATCCTGCCCATATTCATAAGCAAGCCACATCATACCGATGTAAAATCCCTCGATCCAATCATTATTCTCTCCCCATTCGTAGCGCTGTCCCTCTATGATATGAGGCAGCTTGCCCGGATGCTTGACGATATTTTGTTTCAGCTTAACCAGTGCGTCCCCAATTGCTGCGTTCCACATCGTTCCTCATCTCCTCTAGATTCATTTTATCCATTCCAGGATGTGTATTCGCTCGGCGTCATACCGATCTCCCGTTTAAATAGTTTTATAAAGTAGCTCTTGTTGGCGTACCCCAAATAATCCGAGATCTCTTCGATCGTCTTGCTGGATTGCTCCAATAGCTGCTTCGCCTTCTGCAGCTTCACCATGTTGACGTATTCGATAAAGTTCTGATTGGTCTCACGTTTGAATAAGCGACTGAAGTAACTGGAATTCAAGTTCAGATAAGCGGCCATGTCCTCCAGCGTTAATTTCTCAGTCACATGCTGGATGACGTACTGCTGTGCCCGAATGACCTCCGTTCGTTTGGAACGGATCGATAGAATGCTTAATTTTCTGGATAGCTTCAGCAAATATTCCATAATCCAGCTCTTCAGATGCTCCATCGAGTGGATACTGTTAACGACATCGTACAGCTTATCTTCGGATAGGTTCGGTTGGGCTCGAAGCGTGACCATCGTCTTCATCTGGAGCTCCATGAGCAGTTGTAACACCCATTCCTTCACATTCGCCGGATGGAAGCGATGATCCTCAACCCATCGTGCCCATTCTTCGATAATGTTCTTCAATTGCTCCTGTAGATTCAGCGCCAGACTATCATTTATTTTCGAGAAAAAGGCAGCGTACTCCCCATACATATCTTCCGTTGAGAATACAGCCTTCTCATACCGATGCAGCTCATTTTCCCTTAAATAGAAGCGCTGACTGCCATCGTTCAGCATCGGCAGCAAGATGCGGCGCAGCTCTTCCGGCGTGTCTCCCTGGCGTCCCAACAGACAAGTGACTGATATCTTCACATATTGCTTGATCGCTTGAATCGCCTTCGGTATAGAGTAGTATAACAACTGCTGCTCCTTGGTAGGATCTACACAGCAGACGAGAATGACAAGTTCATGTTGGCTATAGCGAAAAATAACACTGCGGTGCATCGCATCCAGTACTTCCTGCAGGACATTTTCCACCGCAAACACCATCGTATGATCGTTCATTTGGCGGGTGCGAATCATATCGGACATGCGATCCACGCTCACTACTAATGGGACATAGTGCTTGGCATCAAGCATTAACCCGTTCAGCTTAGCTTGCTTGAGCCACGCTTCCTTCGTCCAGGAGAGCTGATATAACGTGTCCTTCAGGAAGTTCTCCTTGAGGGCTGAGCGATTCATCGCCTCGATCTGCATATATCTCAGAGCCTCCGCTGTCTGTTTTCTCTCCTTGCTCAGATCAGCTGAGATATGGCTGAGCAGTTGCTGCAGCTGTTCCACATTCAAGCTCTCTTTCAGAATATAATCGCTCGCTTTCAGCTTCATCGCTTGCTGAGCATAAGCAAATTCATTATGGCAAGACAGAATGACCGACCGAAGCTGCGGATTCACTGTACTAAACTTCTCCAGCATCTCGAGACCATTCATCTTGGGCATCCCGATATCGGTAATGACGATATCGGGCCATCTCCTCTGCGATCCCTCCCAAGCCTCGAGGCCATTCGAATAACAGCCCATCAGTTCGATATCAAGCTCTGCCCATGCCACGTTCTCGGAGAGATAGCGCAGCACCGGATAGTCATCATCCACCAGAATCGCTGTCAACATGCAGCTCACCTCGTTTTAGTCTCATACGGGAATTGAATTACGATAACCGTCCCAACATCCTCTTCACTGTGTAGTTCCGTATATACCTTCCTACCATAGATCAGGCGCAATCTCTGAAACACATTCAGTACCCCAATTCCAGAGAATCCCTGTCCTGGCCCATCCTTGGCGTTACCCTGATCCTTATCCATTTTGGCGTGCAGTTCTTCCAACCTCGACTTGCTCATACCAGCTCCATTATCACGAACTGTAATTTTGATATCACTGGCGCCTTGCTGCTGCTCTATAAGTTCTGCCTCAATGAAGATATCACCATCAAATTGCTCAAAGCCATGGATGATTGCGTTTTCAATAAAAGGCTGAATCATAAATCTTGGCACTAGTGCCCGTTCACAGCCTGGATTCAAGCTCACATCAAGACGAACCTGATTCGCATGACGGAAATTCATTAACCGGGTATAATGCCCAATCGTATTGATCTCCTCCTGTAGCGTGATGAACTCATTATCACGGTTAATTGTCATACGCAGTAGAGACGACAGCGATTCAATCAATTCCGCATTCTCCCGGTCCCCCCGGCTCAGAATATTGAAGCGGATGGAATTGAGCAGATTGAACATAAAATGCGGGTTAATCTGGGCCTGCAGCATCTCAAGCTCTGCCTTGCGCTTCCCGGTCTGCTCGATCGTGATTTGATCCACCATGGACTCAATTCGATCCAACATGTTATCAATCGTTCGTGCCAGCAAAGTGACCTCATTATTGCCACGAATTCCGGAACGCATATCCAGTCTGCCCCGCCCGATATGAGTAATAAAGCGGCTTAAATCGCGTATTGGCTTGGTAAAGGTTGCTATTAATACCGTCAATAGAATACAGAAAATAGTGAAGAACAAAGCCTGCAACCCAAAGCTGATCAATAAGATTTGTCTATTCTTGGAAATGGCCGATGACAACGGAATCAGACTAACCAGCTTCCAGTCATTTGCATGAATTGCCTGCTCGGCATATACATATTTTTTGCCATTAATATCGACTGTACGGTCATTCTCGCTCTGTCCCCACCAGTCCATTCTGCTGCCAATAAATGATCGGTCTGTATGGGACATCACTATCCCTTCTTCATTCAGCAGCATGACTTGTTGGCTTTGGTTCATTTTTTTTGTGAGCACGCTGTTGATTTTGCGCTCATTTACGCTAATAACAACATATCCGATAATACTATTGGATGAAGTTCGAATCGGACG
Source organism: Paenibacillus lutimineralis (assembly GCF_003991425.1). Lineage (NCBI taxonomy): Bacteria > Bacillati > Bacillota > Bacilli > Caryophanales > Paenibacillaceae > Paenibacillus > Paenibacillus lutimineralis. The sequence goes on along the minus strand of NZ_CP034346.1, from coordinate 2,778,621 downwards.
ACCGATGGTGATTACATAGGATTCCTTCTTCTCCACCCCGTCATAATAATTGGGCTGTAGACCAACCCAATAGGTGGAGAACGCCGGGGCATGATCCAATTTCTCAAACCATGGCTGACTATACAGCTTATAAGGATTGTAATCGCTATACGAATAATTGGTATATGTAAAATCGTTCTTTCCCAGGATGGTGACATAAAAATCATCATACTGACGTAACAGTTCATCCAGCATGCGGATTAGCCTGCTGTAATTTAGGTGATAGTCGTCTTTCTCCTCTAGCGACCCCTTTTTCTTCTGGCCCCACTGAATCTGTTGCCTAATCTCCGAATTCATGAGAGCCACATTGGATATCTCCAGGGTCTGGTCCAATACGCTGTTTACTTCCGACTGTATTGCCCGTAATCCATCTTCGGAGCTAGAGACCGCACGCTCTAGAAGTAGATCCTTCGTCAAATAATTGGTCATCAGGTAAATGCCGACGAGCGGTAGAAGAAAACAAAGTAATGCTGACCAAATCAGTTTTCTGCGCAAAGAGAAATTAAACCTATTCATGATTTACAGGCCCCACATCTTAGATGAATTGGAATAGGGAAAACATAACGTTTTCCCTTATACCATCATTGTATAGTCCTGCTATTAGGAGAACCAGAGTTATTATTGTACTTCCCCAGTGCAATAATTTTACCTGTTTAAGAGGTAGTTTAATTGTTGTTTACAACTTCAGTAATCTTCTGATCAATACTGTCGATCGTCTTATCGATATCCTGCTTATTCATCAGATATAGTTCTGCTTCCGGGATAACGACATTCTTCGCTTCGTCCGCATATTTGGCAGGTACAGAGGCAGATCCAGGAGCTGAATTCTTCATGGTGTATTTCAACGACTCCACATTAATCTTCGAAGGATCCTTGGACGAATTCACGATGGTATCTACCAGCTTATCCGTATCCGATTTAGCCCAGCCAGAGAATACTCTTCCGCCAATCTCTAATCCTTGAGAGGTATACCATCTAACAAATTGGTAGGCAGCTTCTTTATTTTTGGATTTCGACGCTACCGCCATATAAGTGGGTTGAACCGGAGAATAGTGCTGGCTCTCTCCTTCCAATTTAGGAAGCGGTGCGAATACCGTTTCAAAAGTGGCCGGGATTGCATCCGTTCCTCCGGATTCCGCTACCATCCAGTCACCAATTGGCAGCATAGCCGCAAGCCCATTGAAATATTGGTTACGATAAGCTAACTTTTGCGAAATAATATCCTCATACGGATTTGCGCTCTTATCCTCATACATCATTCTCTTCATCATCTCGAGGTTTAACTTCAAGAGTGGATCCTTGGCATTAGAAGTTCCATCGTTCTTCAGGAACGTATTGTCAGAAGGTTTGCTCATCAACTGTAATTGGAAGTAATCCGGCCAGTTGTGAAGATAAGCACCGAAGCGTTTCTCAGCACCTTCTCCTTTGGTCAAGGTCTTCGCATATTGCTCAAAATCTTTCCAAGTCCAATCCGTTGGTACTGGTAAGCCTGCTTCATCCAGCATCGACTTGTTCAAAATTATGAACCAACGCTGCATAGATGATGGAAGAGCATAAATCTTGCCGTTCACCTGCGTATCTACCAAGTATTCATCCTCATATTTGTAGCCGTCTTTCGCGATATAATCATCTAACGGTTCGAACAATCCGATATCCGCACGTTGAGTATAATTCGTATAAGGCAATTCAACGATATCCAACTGATCATTTGATGCTGCCATCAGATCCAGCTTTTGCATCGAAGCTACGGAATCGCCCTTTTCATTCAGAAGATCCAGTTCTACTTTAATGTTCGGATGCTCTTTCTCAAACTCAGGGATGATCTTGCTCCATTGTGCTTTTGCATCCGTCTGCCAAGTGCTAAGCTTCAGCGTAACCTGCTCTGCTGCTGGCTTATCCCCAGCGTTGTTCGCACCATTCGCCTGAGGTTCTGTATTCTTTGCATTACCACCACCGCAAGCTGTAACCGTTAGAGCAAGAGACAAGCTTAACAACAATACTGACCATCTTTTCATCCTCATATAGACCCTCCTCTAATAACTACTAACTACTCAAGCGATTTCTATAATAGTTGAACTAAAGATTGCACAGAGAACAGGCGAAAATCCGTGAACAACAGCGATCGGAAGAACAATTCACCCGAAGCATTCATCTGTACAATCATCAGTTCAACTCATAATAAGTAATCGCTTACATGAACAGCCTACCATACTCAAATTTGTTTCGAAGTTTCCTATTTTTACGGAAGCGAAACTATTTTGACTTCATTATCCCTTTACACCACCAAGCGAGATTCCCTCAATAACCTGCTTCTGACCGATGGCAAAGATAATCAACAGTGGAAGAATGGCAGATACCGCCCCGGCCATCATCAAGGAATAGACATCTCCGTATTGATCCCCAAACAGTCTGATACCAAGCTGAACAGTGAACAGCTCTTTTGATTTCAGGAAAATCAACGGATATTGGTAATCATTCCAGGTCCAGATAAAACGAAGGATTGCATAAGTAGCCACGCCTGGGCGAATGAGCGGCAAAGCAATTTGCCAGAAGGTGCGGAAGTAACCCGCTCCATCGATTTTAGCGGACTCGAGATATTCATTGTTAACGCCCATAAAGAACTGTTTCAACATGAAAGCTCCAATAATGCTAAAGCTGTTAAGCAGTATAAGACCCGTATGCGTATTGATCAAATCAAACCAGTTGAACAATAAGAACTGTGGAACCAATGAAGCCTGAGGCGGTACCATGTACAAGGCAAGTACAAATACGAACATCGTATCCCTGCCCCAGAAGCGTAATTTTGAGAAGCCATAGGCCGCTAGTGCACAGACGGTAACATTAATAACCGTAGTTGTGATGGTGATGTATATAGAGTTCCAGTAATAGCGCAGAAACTGACCGCTCCACACAGTCCTGTAATTCTCGACGAGGTTCCAATGCTTCGGAATCCATTCAATCGGGAATTTAAATACATCCGTCTCGGGCTTAAAGGAAGTCGACAACATCCATATGAAAGGCAGTACGAATAAAATCCCGATCAAAGCCATTACAATCGTCCATATTAATTTCGACATATTTATTTTCAATTTGAGTACCTCCTCTCGTTGAGTTCTTAATAATTAACCCATTTTTTCTGAGCCAGCATTTGCAGGGTAGTAATGATAAGACAGATTACAAACAGAACCAGCGCCATACTCGAAGCGTACCCCGTCTTTAACTGGTTAAAGGCTGTATCATACAATTCATAGACGATAACTGTCGTAGAATTGGCCGGTCCCCCTTGTGTCAGCACCTGAATCAGGTCGAAAATTTTGAACGTACCGATGATCCCTGTAACTAATAAGAAAAATGTCGTAGGGGATACGCAAGGTAATGTAATGCTGCGGAACTTCACCCATGCATTTGCTCCATCAATCTCTGATGCTTCATAGAGATCCTTAGGAATGGATTGTAATCCGGCTATGTAAATAATGATGTTGTAGCCGAGCATAATCCATAATTGGATCATCATCAGCGACGGCAAGGCGTAATCGATATCGGCAAGCCACTTTGGTGGGTTGTCTACACCAAGGGAGATCAGCAAATTGTTGACCGGTCCCAGCGAAGGATGGAACAACACCTGCCATACCATAGCTATAGCCACGATACTCGAAATATATGGAAGGAAATAAACTACTTTAAAGAAACCTTTCATATAAATATGTTTATCAATCAGAATGGCTAGGAATAGTGCAACGATCATGGTAACCGGAACAATAATGATGAATATTAAATTGTTGACCAGGCTCTTCATAAACACACTATCGTGTATCAGCTTTTCAAAATTGCCTAATCCGGCAAACTTCATGGCGCCGATTCCAGCAACAAAGTTCCAATTCGTGAAACTAAGCAGCAAGGAACCAATCACCGGAATCAAACTTAAAATGATCAGTCCCAGCATTAAGGGAGTGACAAATAAATACCCGGCGATCTGCTCCTTTATCCCCATGCTGAGCTGTAAGGATTTTTTGGACTGCTTCATTCTCTCTCCTCCTCGGCAGTTGTCTAGCAAATGTGTATCTGTTGTACTTTCATTGTAAGAAAGCTAACTCTGCCTCATAAGAAATAGAAATGTGCATTTTGGAACGAATTTTACTTTTTGTTATTCTAGGTACCTTTCCATCTGATAAAATAACAAAAATAAATGCCCGCAACTTATTAACGTTGCGGGCATTTAAAGGGCAATCTATATGAATCAGGCTTCCGATACTACTGTGAAGCGTTCGTTGAGATGGGCAGAATTCTCGATCTCATCGACCACAGCGATCGCGAAATCCTCATAGCTGACATAGCTATCTCCTTGGGAGTTGACGAGAAGATGATCCTTCCCTGTCTGGTAAGCTCCGGTCCGTCTGCCGATCGCGAAGTTAGCCGAAGGACTCATAAAGGTCCATTTGATTGAATTGGTTGCTTGCAGAATCTCCAGGTTCTTGCCCTGATTTGATGCCGTCGGAAAGAAAATATCGGGGAACCCTGGGGTATCCATAACCCGGGTCGTCTTCGCGTCATCCACATACAAGCTGCCTGCCCCGCCAACTACGATCAGTCTTGTGTTCGGTGCTCCCTTCATCGCTTCAATCAGTACGTTGCCGGCATCCACATGCAGATGCTCTTGACCTGCTGGCGCGCCAAATGCATTTACAACAACATCGAAGCTCTTCACATCTTCTGCTGTTAACTCGAACACATCCTTCTCGATCACAGACACATCTTTATTGTCCAATTTGGATGCACTGCGCACAATCGCAGTAACTTCATGTCCGCGATCCAGCGCTTCTTTCATAATACGA